>NZ_JBIRGM010000028.1:0-50156 GCF_044328025.1 Streptomyces sp. NPDC018000 | reverse complement strand
AAGTCCCGGCACAGCGCGTTGAAGCAGGAAGCCCCCGGAAGGGTCACACGACCCAGGCCGGAATCCCTGGACTTTAGGCCAGGGAGCACGTCAATTTGTCGATCTCCTGGACGCGTGCGACGTTTGATCCGGCCAGGTCGAATCAATTCGGATACGTGTCGGGAGAAGGGGAAGTTCATCGTGCAAACCGCCAGGGCCGTCCCGGCATCCACCGTCATCAATCTGCGCGACCTGGGCGGCATCGCTCTGGGTCCCGACCATCGGGTCCGGCCGGGCGCGGTGCTGCGCTCCGGCCACCTCAGTGGGCTGGACGCGGTGCAGGACATGGCGGTGGCCGCGCTCGGCATCCGTACCGTCGTCGATCTGCGAACCGCCGACGAGCGTGCGTCGGCCCCCGACCGGCTGCCGCCCGGTGCGCGGCTCTTCGTCGCCGATGTGCTCGGCGACAATCCGGGCGTGGCACCCGCCCGGCTGCGCACGTTGCTTGCCGACCCGGTGGCGGCGGAGCAGTTGCTGGGGAGCGGAAAGGCCGAGGAGATGTTCGCCGAGACGTACCGGCAGATGGTGCTTTCGCCGGGTGCCGCCGCCGCATACCGGGCCTTCGTGGAGACTGCCGCCGACGACAGGGCCCGCCCGGTGCTCTTCCACTGCACGGCCGGCAAGGACCGTACCGGCTGGGCCGCCGCGCTGCTGCTGATGCTGATCGGTGCGTCACGGGATGTGGTGCGGGCCGAGTTCCTCGCGGTGAATCCGGTCGTACGGGTCGCCTACGCCCCGTACGTACAGGGCTTCCTCGATGCGGGCGGTGACCCGGAGATTGCGTCCGCGGTCACCGAGGTCCGCCCCCGCTACCTCGACATGGCGCTGGACGCCATGGACGAGAGGTGGGGCGGGCTCGACGGGTATGTGCGCGACGGCCTGAGGATTCCGGAGGCCGCGGTGGAGCGGCTGCGCAGCGGGCTCGTGGTGTCCGCCTGAGCCGAATGCCGAAACCCCGGCCCGAAGTGGCACTGCACCGATGCCCGTTGAGGGCGTGACGAAGCGGGCACAGCGGGTGCTTCTGCGGCCCTCGGTACTGTGGAAGGACCGGATTACGAATCTTCCGAGAGGGGCGTACGTTGACCGAACGCAAGCCTGCGGGCGTCAGCTTCGAATCATGGGTCGACAAGCAGATCCGCGAGTCCGAGCAGCGCGGCGACTTCTCGCAGCTGCCGGGATTCGGCAAGCCGCTCGACGGCCTTGAAGCTCCCTACGACGAGACGTGGTGGATCAAGCAGAAGATGCAGCGGGAGGGAGTGTCCGTGCTCCCGCCGACACTTGCGCTGCGCAAAGAGGCGGAGGATGTACGCGAGGCCGTGCCCGGGGCGCGGACGGAGGCTGAGGTGCGTCGCATGCTGACCGAGGTCAACGAGAAGATCCGGGCGGCCATCCGGCGACCGCCGCCGGGACCCCTGCTGAATGTCAAGCCGTTCGACATCGACGCCATCGTCGAGGAGTGGCGCGCGGCGCGTGGACCGTCCTGACGATCGGGAGTCCGCGGACCCGGAAGTGGGTGCCCCGCAGCCGGATGCGTAATACTCTCTGCATGACATCGAGCATTACGCGTCCGGGCGGCGGGGAGCGCAGCGAGACCGTACGGATCAGGCGGGCGACCGCACGGGACGCGAAGCGGCTCACCCGACTGGTCAGGACCTCCCGCGCCTACAAGGGGCCCTACGCCGCCATGGTCGCCGGATACCGGGTGGGGCCCGACTACATCGAGACCCACCAGGTCTTCGCGGGCGTCGAGCCCGGCACCGACCGGCTCCTCGGCTTCTACTCGCTGATCCTCGCCCCGCCGGAACTCGACCTCATGTTCGTCGCCGACGATGCTCAGGGGCTCGGCATCGGGCGGCTGCTCATCAGGCATCTGCGCGACGAGGCGAGGCGCGCCGGCCTGACCGGCGTCCGCATCGTCTCGCATCCGCCGGCCGAGGGCTTCTACCGCAGCGTGGGTGCCCGGCGGACCGGCACCCTTGCGGCCAACCCGCCCGCGGTGATGTGGGACAGGCCCGAACTGGTGCTGCCGATCGCCTGATCCGAAACGGAAGTGTCCGGCCGGAGAGCCCATGCACGGATTCCGGCCGAACCCCACTTTGCCGGACGTCGTGTTATGAGGTCCCGCCCTCGTACGGGCGCGTGATGATCTCCATGGCGTGACCGGCGGGATCGAGGAAGTAGATGCCTCGGCCGCCGTGGTTGTGGTTGATCTCGCCCGGATGCTTCTGATGCGGATCCGCGTAGTACGTGATCCCGAGATCCTTGATGCGGGCGTACGCCGTGTCGAACTCCGCCTCCGAGACGAGGAAGGCGTAGTGCTGCCTGGCGATCGATGCTTCGGGAGTGGTCGCGAAGTCCAGGGTGACCCCGTTCGCGGTGTCGACCGGTATGAACGGGCCCCATGCCCCGCCGACTTCCAGACCCAGTATGTTCGCCAGGAACTCGGCGGATTCTCGGTTGTCCCGGGCGTGAATGATGGTGTGATTCAGCTCGACTGACACTGTGGAATGCCTCCAACGGGCATCTCACGGGTACCTCCACGCCTCACCCGGCCGGTGACCGACGCGCGATGCCGTACTCAAGAGCCTAGGCGGGTTCGAACCGGTCGTCGAGGCCTGGTGCGCCCGGCGTCAGGTCACCGGTGGGGGAGGAGGAGAAGGCGACGTACTCGGCGTATGTGGACGGAGGCTCACGGTGAACTCGACATCCCACCTCCCCGGCGGCCCGGGCCGCCACGAGTCGCCGAGGAGCGGGCGGACCGGCTGCCCGGGTGCCGGCCCGTCCCTCGCCCGAACACGAGAAGTGACCGCTGTGCGGGGGTGGTCCGTTCAGCCGGTGTCGCCCGCAACGGGGCCCGGGACGCCCGTGACCGTGAAGAGCCCGCCGTCCGGGTCCAGCAGGGTCGCCTCGCTGCCCTGCCCCAGCGGACGCTGCTCGACCAGACTGCCGCCGTGCTGCCGTGCCGCCTCGACCGTGGCCGCCACATCGGCGACGGGGAAGTGAACCTGCCAGTGCGGGCGGACCAGCGGATCGGGTGCCGCTTCCACCGCACCGGAGCTGATCCGGGCGAGCTGACGTCCGTCGCAGTCGACGATGACCTCGTCCTTCTCGTACGACACCTCGCAGCACCCGGGCCGCCCGCTCGCCCAGTCGAGCACCCCGCCGTAGAAGATCGCCGCATCGAAGGCGTTTCTGGTGTGCAGCCGCAGCCAGGCGTGCGAGCGGTCGTCCGGCGCGGGGGGCGAGGTCTCGGGCTCGGTCCTCTCCCAGATGCCGAACACCGCACCGTCGAGGTCCGCCGCCAGCGCCCCGCGCCCCTTCCCGAGCGCCAGCGGCCCCACCGCGACCGTGCCGCTGCGCTCACGGATGCGTGAGGCCGCCGCGTCGGCGTCGGGGACGGCGAAGTACGGGGTCCAGGCCACGGCCACCCGGTAGGCGGTCGCCATCGCGCTAATGCCTGCGACCGGCACATCCCCGTGGCGTGCGACGGAGAACTCCTGCCCCAGCTTGCCCGGCCGGAAGGTCCAGCCCAGCACGGCGGCGTAGAACTCCTGCGCCGATTCCAGGTCGCGGGTCATGAGGTTGACCCAGCAGGGCGCTGCGGATCCGGTGAGCGGCGCAGGCATCGACGCCGCCCCAGGATGGCTTCCGGTCATGGTTCTTACTGCCTTCATCGGTTCTGCGGCCTGCGCGTGACGGCGGCCGCCGGAGCCCTTTCAGCCTCACCGCGGGAGGTCGCCCCCGCAACACGCGGCGCCGCGAGCCCCGACGCAGTGCTCAGTGAGGCGGCTGCTTCTCCTGGTCTCCGGGGGGCCGGTCACGCTGCTCTTCGCTGTCGCGGTGGATGGTCTCGCTTCCGTGGTCACCGAGCTCATAGGGGGAGAGGCCTCGTCCGTCGGCCGGGAAACTGTCGTCACCGTGGACATCGCGTTGCTCGATATGGCTCCGGTGGTCCGGCCGCAGTGGCTGCTCGTCGGGCCGGGGCGGAGGCAACTCCTGGGCCCGGCGCCGCTTGCCCAGCCAGACGGCACCGGTCAGCATGCCCACCAGCGCCAGTCCGACAATGCCCATCACCGCCCCGGTCGCGCCCCGCCCGGCGGCGAGGGTGAGGGCCAGCGAACTGAGGTCTCCGTTCGATACGTCCATGCCTCCCGAATACCCCGAGGCAGGAGCATCACTCGGTAATGACTATGAATTCATGTTTTAAGTGGATATGAATCCAAAAGTGTTTCGGTCCCATGAGGGCTGTCGGGGAGCTGCCCCGATGCCTGGGGCATCCACCCGAGGACGGCTTCGTGTCGCCGTCGCCCAGCAGCGGGGCGAGCCTGGAGAGGACCGCCGCGGTGCTCGCCACCGCGGGCGGGGGCCTCGCCGTGCCGGGCCGAGGAGGGCCGGCTCGGCATGGCGGGGGATACCTTGCGACAGCTCGGGGACGCACGACACAACGCCGAGCGGAAGGAGCCGCGGTGAACAGCGTCAACGGGAAGCAGACGGAGGAAAGCCACTACGACCAGGAGGTCTCGGTCGTCATCACTGGGTGCGAGAAAGACGACGCACGCATGGTCTTCGACGTTCTGCGGGCGGCATTCACCACCGACCGGGCCTCGGTCGACGTGCCGCAGAACCTTGCCGAGAAGCGCCCCACCGCATGGGTGGCGACCGTCGACGTCACCGAGGAGAGGGTGGTCTCGGGACCGGTCGTGATCGGCGCGCCCGTGAAGGTCGATGTGCAGGGCGGCTACTGGGCGGTCGAACGGCTGCGGCGGAGCCTGGCGCATGCCTTCGATGTACGGGTCGTGGGGACGGTCTCCGGAGACCAGGAGGAAGAAGTGCGCCTTCGTCTGGAGAGCCGAGAGAGCCGAGAGAGCCGAGAGAGCCAGGAGGGCCGGGGGAGCCGACAGGCCGACAGGCCGCGGCCCAGCGGCGGAGTAATGAAGCAGAAAGGCATTACATATCTGATAGAAAGCGGATAAAACGCCACCTCTGGGTGGTTGCGAACCGACCTCTGAAAGGTGCGAGCGAGTGGATCCTTCTCGCGGGCGGGACGACGGTGCGCAGCAGCCGGGAGCGACCGGCGACCGTTCCACCCTGACACTGCACATCAACGGAACCGAGCAGACCCTGACGCTCGATCACCGCACCACGGTCCTGGACGCGCTGCGCGAACACCTCGACCTCACCGGCGCGAAGAAGGGCTGTGACCACGGACAGTGCGGGGCGTGCACCGTCATCGTCGACGGGCGGCGCGCCAACAGCTGCCTGCTGCTCGCCGTAGCCCATGACGGCGCCCGCATCACCACGGTCGAGGGCCTTGCCGACGGCGACCGGCTCCACCCCGTCCAGGAAGCCTTCCTGGACCGCGACGCCCTGCAGTGCGGCTACTGCACACCTGGCCAGATCTGCTCGGCCGTCGGCATGCTCGGCGAGGCGGCGGACGGCTTCCCGTCCCACGTCACCGCACGCACCGCACCGGTGTCCACCCCGGCGCCGCTCGACACCCCCGAGATCCGAGAGCGGATGAGCGGCAACCTGTGCCGCTGCGGCGCCTACCCCCGAATCGTCGAGGCGATCGAGGACGTGGCGCTGTGAAACCCTTCGCCTACCTCCGCGCCCGGTCCACCGCCGAAGCGGTCCGTGAGAGTTCCGCCCACCCCGGCGCCGCATTCCTCGGCGGCGGCACCAACCTTGTCGACCTGATGAAGCTCGGTGTGGAAACCCCCGGTCTGCTCATCGACATCAGCCGACTGCCCCTGGACCGGGTGGCCGACACCGACGACGGCGGACTGCGCATCGGCGCGACCGTGCGCAACAGTGACCTGGCCGCCCATCCCTCGGTACGCACCCGCTACCCCGTCCTGTCGCAGGCGCTGCTGTCCGGCGCATCCGGGCAGCTCCGCAACACCGCCACAACCGGCGGGAACCTGCTGCAGCGCACCCGTTGCCTCTACTTCCAGGACACCTCCAAACCCTGCAACAAGCGGGAACCCGGCACCGGCTGCCCTGCCCTCGAAGGCGCCCACCGCGATCTCGCCGTACTGGGTCACTCCGAGCACTGCGTCGCCACACACCCGTCCGACATGGCCGTGGCTCTGTCGGCCCTCGATGCCACCGTCCAGCTGCACGGGCCGGACGGCGAACGGACCGTACCCGCAGGCGAATTCCACCGGCTGCCGGGCGACACCCCCCACCGGGACACCGAGATCCGGACGGGCGAGCTCATCACCGAAGTGGTCCTGCCGCCGTGCCCGGACGGCGCAGGGTCCGTCTACCGCAAGGCCCGCGACCGTGCCTCGTTCGCGTTCGCCCTCGCGTCCGTCGCCGCGGTACTGAGCGTTCGCGACGGCCGGATCGAGCATGCGGCGCTGGCCTTCGGCGGCCTTGCCCACCGGCCCTGGCGCGCACATACCGCAGAGGACGCGCTCCGGGGCCGACCGGCCACCGACGAGACCTTCGCACGGGCCGTGGACAGCGAACTCGCCGCGGCCCGGGCGCTGCGCGACAACGTGTTCAAGGTGGGCCTCGCCCGCAATCTGGCCGTCGACGCACTGGCCGAACTCGCCGCCGACAGCTGAGCAAACCGCAGATCCGCCGACCCGCAGACGTGAGGACCCCGTCATGAGCCAGGCCCCTCCACCGCTGGGCACCCCCGTCGCACGCCGCGAGGGCCGGGACAAGGTCACAGGCACCGCCCGATACGCAGCCGAGCACACCCCGCCGGGCTGTCTGTACGGCTGGCCCGTCCCCGCCACGATCGCCCGCGGCCGCGTCAGTGCCGTCCACACCGACGAGGCGCTGGCCCAGCCGGGCGTGCACGCCGTCCTCAGCCACGACAACGCCCCGCGGCTGAAGCAGCCCGACGACCCGATCCTCGCCGTCCTCCAGGACGACCGGGTCCCGCACCGGGGCTGGCACATCGCGCTCGTGGTGGCCGACACGCTCGACCACGCCCGTGCCGGGGCCGAGGCGCTGCGGATCGCGTACGAAACCACCGAGCACGATGTCCTCCTGTCCGAGGACCACCCCGGCCTCTACACCCCGGAGGTCGTCAACGGCAACTACCCCGCCGTCCGTGAACGCGGCGACGTCGACCGGGCCTTCGCCATGGCGCCCGTGGAGGTGGACGCCACTTACACCGTCGGCGCGCTGCACAACCACCCCATGGAGCCGCACGCCTCCACAGCGCAGTGGACGGAAGACGGGCAACTGGCCGTCCACGACTCCAGCCAGGGCTCCACCAAGGTCCGCGAAAGCCTCGCCGCCGCCTTCGGACTCCGGCCGTGGCAGGTCACCGTGGTCTCCGAGCACGTCGGCGGAGGCTTCGGCTGCAAAGGCACCCCACGCCCGCAGGCCATCCTGGCCGCCATGGCCGCGCGCCACACCGGGCACCCCGTCAAGGTCGCCCTGCCCCGACGCCAGTTGGCTGCCGTGACCGGCCACCGCGCCCCCACCGTCCAGCGCCTCCGGCTCGGTGCCGAACTCGACGGTACCCTCACCTCGGTCGCCCACGAGGTCATCACCCACACCTCCACCATCAAGGAGTTCGTGGAGCAGGCGGCCGTACCGACCCGCATCATGTACGGGTCCGCCCACAGCCGTACCACCCATCGCGTGACCGCCCTGGATGTGCCGAGCCCCTCCTGGATGCGTGCACCGGGCGAAGCCCCGGGCATGTACGCGCTGGAATCCGCCATGGACGAACTCGCCTCGGCCCTCGGCATGGACCCGGTCGAACTGCGCCTGCGCAACGATCCGGCCGACGAACCCGACTCGGGCCGCGCGTTCAGCAGCCGCGGCCTCGCTGCCTGCCTGGAGGAGGGTGCCGCACGCGTCGGCTGGTACGACCGCGATCCGCGCCCGGCGATCCGCGAAGAGGGACCGCTGCTGGTGGGCACGGGTGTCGCGTCCTCCACGTACCCTGTCTACCTCGCCGGCTCCAGGGCCTCGGCGCACGCCGCACCCGACGGCTCGTACCTCATCCAGGTCAACGCCACCGACATCGGCACCGGTGCCCGCACCGTACTCGCGCAGATCGCGGCCTCCGTACTGGACACCCCGGTGGAGAACGTCCGGATCGACATCGGCAGCAGCGAACTGCCCGACGCCCCGCTGGCCGGTGGCTCCTCGGGCACGGCCTCCTGGGGCTGGTCCGTACACAAGGCGTCCACCGCCCTCCTGCGGCAGCTCCGCGAGCGCACCGGCCCCTTTCCCGCCGAGGGACTGACGGTCTTCGCGGACACCGAGCAGGAGACCTCCGGGCCGTCCCCGTACGCACGCCATGCGTTCGGTGCGCAATTCGCCGAGGTCGCCGTCGACTCCCGTACCGGAGAAGTGCGCGTGCGCCGGATGCTCGGTGTCTTCGCCGCCGGGCACATCCTCAACCCCCGTACCGCACGTGCCCAGTTCATCGGCGGCATGACCATGGGAATCGGCATGGCGCTGACCGAGGGCAGCACCATGGACCCCGTCTTCGGCGACTTCACCGAGAGCGATCTCGCCTCCTACCATGTGCCGGTCTGCGCCGACGTACCGGAGATCGAGGTGCACTGGATCGACGAGGACGACCCGCATCTCAACCCGATGGGCAGCAAGGGCATCGGTGAGATCGGCATCGTCGGCGCCGCGGCGGCCGTCGGCAATGCCGTCCGGCACGCCACCGGCGTCCGGCTGCGCAGCCTGCCCATCACCCCCGACACATTGCTGCCGTACCTCCTGTGACCTGGGTAGGTCCCCACCGTGCGACAGGGGTGCCGGCCCTTGTGTTGCGCAACCGGCTCCGCCGGGTCACTCTGTTGAGTGACCCAGAAGTGACATCTGCTCACTCTTCGTATTCGGGGGGTCGTTGGTTCAACGGGGCGAAGTCAGTGGGCCTCGCTGTGAGGAGCCTCGACGATGACCGTTCAATTCGACCGGCACTATCTGGTCGAACTCCAGGTTTCGGCAGAGCGTGTATCGCAACTGCGGCGGATCATCGCCGCGCACCTCCGCCATTGGAGTCTCGAACTTCACATCCGGCCGGTGTGCCAGGGCGTGGAGGAGCTGCTGACCAATGTGCACCGGCATGTCGGTGACGACAACAACTGTGTCGTCGAACTCCGTTGGTCCGGGCGGCATCTCACGGTCTCCGTCGCCGACAACGGCTCCGAGATGCCGCGGCTGCTCAGCACCGGCGGTGGAGGCCTCAGCAGGGTCATGGCCCTGAGCGACAGTTGGGGCACCTGCCGTACCGCGGAAGGCAAGGTTGTCTGGTTCACCCGGTACGCGAAGGAGCCGCGCACCGGGTACCTGGTGCCGCTGCCGCCGCTGCCCGGTGGGGGCGAGTTCCGCCGCACGCCCGTCGTCGTCCCGGACCCCGCCCCCGAAACCGCGGCGGCATCCGAATCGGACCCCGCCCTCGTCTGAGACGGGCCACCAGGACCGGTACCGCCGGCTTCCGCGCCCGCAGAACACCTCACTCTCCGGCGCGGACGGCGCGCACATTGCACGCACGGCCCGCGCCGGGAGGGTGTCTGCCCGGCAGGGCCCGCGTTGCGGCACGGCGCATGGCGCTGCACGGTCGAAGAACCGAGGCAAGGAGGCCATGCTCATGTCCATCGCGACGGTCAATCCCGCGAACGGCGAGACCCTCAGAACGTTCGACGCACTGGGAGAGGCGGAGATCGAGCAGAAGCTCGACGCCGCCGACACCGCGTTCCGGCAGTACCGCACCACCGGATTCGACGAGCGGGCCCGCCTGCTGAACCTGGCCGCCGGTCTTCTGGACGAGGACGTGCAGGACATCGCGCGCACCATGACCACTGAAATGGGCAAGCCCGTCAAGGCGGCCCGAGCGGAAGCCGCCAAGTGCGTGAAGGCGATGCGCTGGTACGCGGCCCACGCCGAGGAACTCCTCGAGGACGAGCATCCGCCGCAGGCCGATGTGCAGGACTCCGGTGCCTCCAGGGCCTATGTCCACTACCGCCCGCTGGGCGCCGTCCTTGCCGTGATGCCGTGGAACTTCCCGCTCTGGCAGGTCGTGCGGTTTGCCGCCCCCGCGCTCATGGCCGGGAACGTCGGCCTGCTCAAGCACGCTTCGAACGTCCCGCAGACAGCGATGTATCTGGAGGGCCTGTTCCGCCGGGCCGGATACCCGGCGGGATGTTTCCAGACGCTGCTCGTGGGATCCGGAGCGGTCGAGTCGATCCTGCGCGACCGCCGGGTCGCCGCCGCCACCCTCACCGGCAGCGAGCCGGCCGGCCGCTCGGTCGCGTCGATCGCCGGCGACGAGGTGAAGCACACCGTGCTGGAACTGGGCGGCAGCGACCCGTATCTGGTCATGCCGTCGGCAGACGTCGCCAGGGCCGCCCGTACCGCCGTGACCGCCCGGGTGCAGAACAACGGCCAGTCCTGCATCGCCGCCAAACGGTTCATCGTGCACACGCAGGTGTACGACGAGTTCGCCGAGCGGTTCACCGTGGGCATGCGCGATCTGACGGTCGGCGACCCGCTGCAGGAATCCACCGATGTCGGACCGCTCTCCAGCGAACAGGGCCGCGCCGACCTGGAGGAGCTGGTGGACGACGCGGTACGGCAGGGCGCGAGCGTGCTGTGCGGAGGCGGCCGGCCCGAGGACCTGGGCCCCGAGCTGGAGCGGGGCTGGTTCTATGCCCCCACCGTCCTCACCGGGATCACGACCGGTATGCGCATCCACCGTGAGGAGACCTTCGGCCCCGTCGCCACGCTCTACCGCGTGGAGGGGCTGGACGAAGCCGTGGCGCTCGCCAACGACAGCCCCTTCGGCCTCAGCTCCAACGTATGGACCCGCGACGCGGACGAGGCCCGTCGTTGTGTGCGCGATCTGGAGGCGGGTGGTGTCTTCTTCAACGGTATGACGGCGTCCCATCCCGCGCTGCCCTTCGGCGGCGTGAAGCGCTCCGGCTACGGACGTGAACTCGCCGGGCACGGCATCCGCGAATTCTGCAACGCGACCACGGTCTGGTACGGCCCCGAGCCCGTCGGCGCCGCACCTTAGAACGACCGGGGCGGTGTACACCGCCCCGGTCCCTCTGACGTGGGCTCAGCGGCCGAGCGCCCGTGCCAGCTGGGCCTTCGTCATGTGCGACCGTCCGTGAACGTTCTTCTTCCTCGCCTCTTCGTAGAGCTGGTCGCGAGTCGGCCCCTCGGCTCCGCTATGGGAGCGCAGACCACCGCGCCGCGAGGACGACAGGTCCTCGATGGAGGTACGGCTCGCGGTCTTCGACTCGCCGGCGCGGGCGCGCTCCTTGTTGACCGTACGGGCCGCGATCTCCTCGGCACGCTCCTCGCTGACCCCGCGCTCCTGCGCGCTCTCCTTGATGTGTTCGTACTGCCGCTTCCGTTTGTCGTCGGATCCTTGTGGCATGGTGCGCTCACTCCTCTTCTCCCTTGGACCTGCCCCGGGTTCGATCGAGCCCCTTTTCAGTCTCCCAGCGGCCCCCGGGGCCCGCGCGCCTGCGGCCGCACGGGCCGAGGCGGTGTCAGTAGCGCAGGGCCGCCGCGATCCGTCCGTGTTCCGCGAGCGAGTCGTCCGCGAGGAAGACCACGTCGGTGCCGCTGTCCAGCGCCGCCTCGACGAGCTCGTCCACGATGTCCTCGCGGACCGCGCCGTCCATGAGGTCCGCGGCCTCACCGCTCACCGGCTGGAGGTGCTCGTCCGTCACCCGTACCGTCTGCTGGAAGTGCTCTTCCACCGCGACCAGTCCGGCACGGCCCTCCCGTACCGCGGCCCACACCTCGTCGAGACCGCCGGCGAAGGCGCGACGGCCGCGCGCTTCGTCCAGTTTGCCGTCGATCTCCGCCGCGAACCGCCGCTGCCGCTCGTCGAGCGCCGGCCGCAGCTCCTTGAGCAGGTCGGTGTGTGTCATGTCGGCCGGTACACCCTTGGTGACCCGGCCCACCGCCGACTTGGCGCCCTCGCCGACCTCGTCCAGCAGGGCGAGCGCGGGGGCGAGGCCGACCAGATACAACGGGCGAGGGTCTGTGGGCAGCGCCGCGCGCAGCTTCTCGTCCACGGTGCGCAGGAAGTTGCGCGTCTCCTCGTCGCTGAAGGTGCTCGGGGTGTCGCCGATCTGCTCCTCGCGCTGCGGGTTGGGCTCCTCCCTCGGAGCCGTCAGCGGGAACCCGCCGGTCTGCTCCTCGTGCAGGACGTCCGAGGTGCCGCTCCACAGGGCGGCGTGCTCGGCCGACACGGTCAGCACCCAGAACGGCTGGGCCTGGGCCTTCGCTGCGACCAGGTTGCGCGTCAGGTAGGTGTCGCTGAGCACCACCCGCGCGGGTGCAGTACGGGGAAGCTGCCAGATCTGGTGCTCGTCGGCGGTGACGAGGACGACCAGTGAATCCAGGGCCCGGCGAGGGTCCACCTCGGTGACCGCCCGGTCCAGCTGCTGCTTGAGAGTGGTCCGGGCCTCGCGACTGACCGCGGGATCCGCTTCCAGTCGGCTGACGGCCTCGGCCACCAGGTTGCGCAGCCGAACGGCGTCCTGGGCGTTGTCCGGAGCCCGGCGGTGCGTCGGCATGGTCAGGGACAGGGCCGGATAGGGCTTGGCCGCACGCAGTTCCTGCAACAGGTCGGCGGTCAGGGCGTCCGTATCCATCTTTCTCTCCCAGGTGCTTCGGCTGGCATCCGCTCCCGGTGAAGCGGGTGAATTCAACGAGTCAATTCATACCTTTTGATCCTAATATGGGCGAGTTCTTCGTTGTCGGTCTCAGGAGGTTCGCGCGATGTCCACGCTCAGCGTGTGGAAGTTCCAGTCGGCCGAGGGTGCGGAGAGTGTGCAGACCACGGCGACCACCCGCTTGCGACACGCCCTCGGCGGCCGCGCAGCCCGCAACCTGACCCCAGCTGTGCTGGCCGCGATGATCATCGCCGGTACCGCCGCCTGCGGCAGCTCCGGCACCTCCTCGCCGGGCACGGCCAGGACCACTCGTACGGTGTCCCCGGAACCGGCCATGACACGGTCTGCGAGCGCCAGTCCGCGTACCCAGCAGGAATTCGCGGCCTCGGCCTCCGCAGCTGCAGAGCGCAACCGGCAGCAGGCCGCCAAGCAGCTCGAAGGCGTCCAGGGACGGGGCAATGCGGTCAAGGACGTCTCGGTGACAGGGCTGCCGGTCGCGAAGTCCGAGCAGTTCCGCAGCGCCCTCGTCCGCGTCACCAACCACACGGACAAGGCCGCCTTCTATGCCGTCAAGGTGGAGTTCGTCGACTCGTCCGAGAAGGTGCTGGACTCCGTGGTGCTCGGCTTCGCGGACGTCCCGCCCGGCCGGACCGTCAGTCAGCACGCCAACAGCCGCAAGGCGGCCGGTGTCAAGACGTTCCCACGGATCGCCCAGGCCGAGCACAGCTGACGGCCGGGCCGGGGAGGGCCGACTCGCCGACTGCGTCCCATTGGCGCCGGCCGACTGAAACGGGACGGAGCCCGTGGGGGCCCGCCCGACTACCAGATGGATTCGACCCATTCCGGGTGATCGATAAACGGGTTCCGGTTGTGCTGGTACCGGTCGAATATGACGTCGTTGCGCCGCTTCTCGAAGCTGTCCGGCGGGTCCTCCTGGCTCCACGCCTTCAGTACCGAGAGGCGGCCGATGTACGGTGCGGAGCCGTTGGACACCCTGTCATTGGGTTCGAGGTCGGCGAAGCCGTCGTCGCCCTCGTAACGCACCGCCATGTAGAGGATCATGCGGGCCACATCGCCCTTGACCGCGTCGCGCGGTTCGAAGGAGTCGCTGTCGGTGTAGCTGCCCGGTGCGCCGCTGACCGCGCTGCCGCCGTTGTCGAAGTCCTTGTTGCCGCGAATGGAGTTGACGGTGACATCCTCCGGGCGCAGGTGGTGGATGTCGGTGCCGGGGCCGGTGGCGGTGCCGAAGTCGCCGTGGGACTTGGCCCAGACGTGCTCGCGGTTCCACTGACCGACCGAGCCGCCGCTTTTGCTCTTGGGCTCGGAGCGCCCGGAGTACAGGAGGATCACATTCGAGGAGTTGGCGGGGTCCTGGTCCGTGTTCTTGAGGGCGTCCCAGACCTGGCTGTAGGAGATCTTGGTCTGGCTGCTGATGATCGTGTGCAGTGCGCTCTTGAGCGCGGCTCCGGACTTGCCGAGGGCGTCCTGGTAGTACGTGTCGTCGAGAGCCCCGAGTGGTGTTGCGGCGACCGGCGAAGCCTGGGGTGTGGCGGCCGGTGCGGCGGCAGCGGTGCCGGCGAGTACCGCGAACGCGGCCAGGGTCGCCAGCAGGGGGCGCCGATAATGAAGGTGACGACGGGACATGTGGGGCGTCCTCTCCGAAATTGCGGGCACCACGAAGCCGCCACAAGGTGAAGGCGGCGCCATTTCGGTTGTGTGGTGGGCGGTCAGCGGGAGCCTTCCACACGCACCGTGACCATGGTGTGAACGCTGTGTACCCATCATGTGCAGGTCAAGTAAGGCCGACCGGCAAATGGGGCAGGGGCGGGGGAAGGGCGGGATCGGGGAGGCATCGGATGCGGCGTGCCGGGCGCGGGGCGAGAATGACCAAAAGGACGAGGAGGCGGCATGAGCGACGAGTCCGAATCCGTATCTGCAGCTCGGGGAGTGACCCCCGACAGCCTCTTGCACACCGGCGGGAGCGACAATCCGTCGGCAGAGGACCTGGTGCTCGCCTCCGGGCGGGACCTGACTCCGAAGAATCTTCAGTGGGCGGAGCGCAGGCTCGCCCGGGAAGGCCGGTCGGCGATCGACAAGACGCTGCCGTAGTCCGTAGCCCGGCGGCCGACACGGGGAGTGTGCGGGGGCTCCCCGCGGCTCGGCTAGCCTGGGTGCACAATGAACCGTTTGACGACGTCAGGGGCGGGGTACGACCTCGCCCGCTTCCCCGAGGACCGGCGCGACCCGTTCCGCGCCTGGGACGCTGCCGACGAGTATCTGCTGCGGCGGCTGGAGGGGGCCGGCGAACCGGAACCGGTCGACCTGTCGGGTGCCGTGGTCGTGGTGGGCGACCGCTGGGGCGCCCTGAGCACGGTGCTGGCCGGGCACCGCCCCGTACAGATCACCGACTCCTACCTGGCGCAGCGCGCGACCCTGGCGAATCTGGATCGCAACGGCGTGGACTCGGATGCTGTACGCCTTCTGTCGGCCAGGGATACGCCGCCGGACCGTATCGACGTCCTGCTGGTACGTGTCCCGAAGAGCCTCGCACTCCTGGAGGACCAGCTCCACCGGCTCGCGCCGGCCGTCCATCCGGGCACCGTCGTCATCGGCACCGGCATGGTCAAGGAGATCCACACCTCCACCCTCAAACTCTTCGAGCGGATCATCGGCCCGACCCGTACCTCCCTGGCGGTCAAGAAGGCCCGGCTCATCTTCTGCACCCCCGACCCCGCCCTGACCCGCACGCCGAGCCCCTGGCCCTACCGCTACGACCTGCCCGAGGGCGTCGGACCGGTCTCCGGCCGGACGGTCACCAACCATGCGGGGATCTTCTGCGCCGAGCGCCTGGACATCGGCACCCGCTTCTTCCTCGGCCATCTTCCCGCGCGCAGCGGACCCGACAGGGTCGTCGACCTCGGCTGCGGAAACGGCGTCGTCGGGCTGTCCGCCGCGCTCGCCAACCCCGAAGCGATGGTCACCTTCATCGACGAGTCGTACCAGGCGGTTGCCTCCGCCGAGGAGACCTTCCGGGCCAACACCGGCCCCGGCGCGAAGGCCGGCTTCGTCGTCGGTGACGGGCTGGCAGAGCTGCCGCCCGCCAGTGTGGACCTGGTGCTCAACAACCCGCCGTTCCACTCCCACCAGGCCACCACCGACGCAACGGCCCGCAACATGTTCCACGGGGCGCGCGCCGCACTGCGGCAGGGCGGCGAGCTGTGGGTCGTCGGCAACAGGCACCTCGGCTACCACACACAGCTGCGCCGGATCTTCGGCAACTGCACCACGGTCGCGGGCGACCCGAAGTTCGTCGTTCTGCGCGCCGTCAAGCGCTGACGCCCGCCGGAGACGTCCTGCCCCTTCCGGATTCTTGCAACACGTTCTACTGTGTGCGCCGCCGCACACGGGCGACGCGACCGCGAGACTCCTGGAGGGGCCGTGCACCTCGAATACACGCCTGAACAGCAGCAGTTGCGCGCCGAGCTGCGTACGTACTTCGCCGCACTGGTCCCCGACAACGCCTACGCGCGCTACGCCGACCCCGCATCCCAGAAGAACTTCTACCGCGAGACGATCCGGCGCCTGGGTACCGACGGCTGGCTCGGCGTCGGCTGGCCGACGGAGTACGGCGGACGCGGCCTGTCCCCGATGGAACAGTTCATCTTCTTCGACGAGGCCGCCCAGGCGGGTGTTCCACTGCCGCTGATGGCCCTCAACACCGTCGGCCCGACGATCATGCAGTTCGGCACCGACGAACAGAAGGGCTACTTCCTGCCGAAGATCCTCGCCGGTGAGATCGACTTCGCGATCGGATACAGCGAACCCGAGGCGGGCACAGACCTTGCCGCGCTCAAGACCCGGGCCGTGCGCGACGGCGACGAGTATGTCGTCAACGGGCAGAAGATCTGGACGACCAACGGCGACACCGCCGACTGGGTCTGGCTCGCCGTTCGCACCGACCCGGACGCCCCGCCCCACAAGGGCATCACCATGCTCCTCGTCCCGACGAGCGACCCCGGCTATTCCTGCACCGTCATCAACACTCTCGCCTCGCACGACACCACCGCCAGCTATTACGAGAACATCCGCGTGCCCGTCTCCCGCCGCGTCGGTGACGAGAACAAGGGCTGGCGGCTCATCACCAACCAGCTCAACCATGAACGTGTCACCCTCGCCGCCCACGGAACCATGGCCATTCGCGCTCTCCACAACGTCCACCACTGGGCGGCCGACACCCGGCTCACCGACGGCCGCCGCGTCATCGACCTCGGCTGGGTCCGCGCCCTCCTGGCCCGCACCCACACCAGGCTCGACGCCATGAAGCTCCTCAACTGGCAGATGGTGTCCGCTGTCCAGAACGGAACCCTCACCCCGCAGGACGCCTCTGCCGTCAAGGTCTATGGCTCCGAGGTACGCCGCGACGCCTACGCCTGGCTGATGGAGGTCGTCGGCTCGGCGGGACCGCTCAAGGAAGGATCGGCGGGCGCTGTACTGCACGGCGAACTCGAACGCGGATACCGGTCCGCCGTCATCTTCACCTTCGGCGGCGGCAACAATGAGATCCAGCGGGAAATCATCTCGTGGATCGGTCTGGGGATGCCGCGCGTACGACGCTGAGCGGGTGCGCGACGAGGCTTTTCAGTTGGCACAAGAGCGGGATGGTTGGCACCGGCTGAAGTCGCGGGCCGGCGGGCGGATGTGGGAGATCGCCGCCTGCCGTCACGACAGGCTCACCGCCGAACTGCGGACGGCCGACGGCACGATCGCCGACCTGGGGTTCGTCGGCCTCGACGACAGTGGCCCGGACGCATCGCATCGGTGAGCTCGAAGAGCCCGTCCGCGCGGGAGTAGAGGCAGTCGTAGAACTCAACCCGAAAGCGGGGGCGTTCTTCCAGGGTGCTGATTCGCGGGACTCCACAGTCGGCGGCGTTCTCGTCGTTCTACGATGCGGCGACGCCTGATGACCGAGGGTCGAACGAGGGGGAGATCGTTGTGACTGGCCGCTTGAGGGTGCGTCGGGTGCTGGTGGTCAACGCGGCTCTGGCCGGGGTGGTCTGGCTGGTCTGGGCGCTGGTGTGGGGTGCGGAGTACTTCGACGTCCTCGCAGAGAACTGGCGAGTGGCGGTGACGATGGTCTTCGGCTCCCTGGTGGGCGGCGGGACCAGTGAAGGCGGGGGCGCGATCGCCTTTCCGGTGATGACCAAAGTCCTGGTCGTTCCGCCGGATCAGGCCAGGATCTTCACCTTTGCCATCCAGTCGATCGGCATGTCGGCCGCTTCACTGTCGATACTGCTGTGCCGGATTCCGGTCGAGAAGAAGGTCATACTTTACGGCTCGGCCTCCGGGGTGGTGGGAGTCGTGCTGAGCGCTACGCTGATCGCCCCGAATGTGCCGCTCCCGGTCGTACGGGCGCTGTTCACGATGCTACTGGTGGCGCTGGCCCTCGCCCTGGCGGTACAGCTGAAGCAGCGCGGCTACCGGCGCAATGCGAAGATCCCGGCCTGGCACCCTCGTGAGAAGGGCTTGGTCCTGGCAGCGGGCTTCTCGGGCGGGCTGCTCAGCGGTGTGGCAGGGGTGGGCGAGAACTGCGTGATGTTCCTCCTGCTGGTGCTGCTCTTCCGGGTCTCCGAGAAGGTCGCCACCCCGACGACCGTGATCATGATGACGGTGGTGTCCATCGCCGCCTTTCTCACCCATCTCCTCGTGCTCCGCGACTTCACCGGACCGGTCGTGGGGTACTGGACGGCGGCGGCTCCGGTGGTGGCGGTGGGTGCTCCGCTCGGGGCGTGGATCTGCACGTGGCTCTCGCCGCTCACCATCAGGGCCGTTCTCTTCGTTCTGATCGCTGCCGAACTGGTCAGCACCGTGCTGCTCGTCCCGTTCACCCCGTTCATGATCGCGGCCAGCATCACCCTGCTGGTGGTGTTCACCGCTGTGTGCGTGATGCTCGTCCGGACCGAGCGCTACGCCGCCCCGTCGCCGGAGCCCGAGCAGGAGTGGACTCCCGCGGGGGTGTGAGCCTCGAGGGGACGCCGCGGGCACTGCCGCGGGTGCTGCCGCGCGTGGACTGGCTGCGCCGCCGCATCCTCCCGCTGGACGCGTTCTCGCACGAGCTCGATCTCTGTGCCGCCCTCGGTGTACCCCCGCCCGACCGTCACCCCGCCCTCCCCGAAGCGCTGGATCTTGCCGCCATGGGCTTCGCCCTGTCGCTGGACGGGCACGACCTGCCGGCGTTGCGCGTCGAGACGCCCGACCGGGTGGCTTCACGCCGCCGACGCACCCCGTCGAGGGGGCGGCGCCCACCGGTCCGGCACTGGGCCGCCACTCCCGTAACTGATGATCGTCGCCACCCGGGATGCCGGACGGCGACGATCATCAGAGACCGGGGCCGCGCATTCTCGTCGGCTCCCGCTCAGCCCGCGGTCTCCAGCCGGCGGCGGCGCTCGCCGGCGGGGCGGCCCGACGCCGCGCGGAAGACGATGGGGCGGGCGATGGCCTGGAAGTCCACGTCGGGGTCGAGGCGGCGGACCGTCTGTTCCACCATGAGGAGCGCGAGGAGCGGGAACACGAACTCCGACGAGGCGTAGATGCCGTTGCGTCGCTGACTGGCGAACAGTTCGGTGGAGAACTCGAGCAGGTCGAAGTCCCGGGCGGTGGTGCCGCCGAAGCGGTCGACGAGACGGGTCATGTCCGCGGTGAAGGCGGCGGTGTCGCTGTGCCGGTCGACCTGTTCCGCGCTGGCCAGGACCGCTTCGGCGCATCGGGGGCCGTTGCGGAAGCCGAGGTTGAGGAAGAACAGGGCCAGGTTCTCCCGCACGACATCGGGGACGCGGTAGACGAATCCGGCGTCGAGTACGACCACGCAGCCGGTGGGGGTGAGGCGCAGGTTTCCGGGGTGCAGGTCGCAGTGGACCAGGCCGGTGCAGAAGAGCATCTCGAAGACGGCTCGGAGCGTCTGGTCGGCGAGTGCCCGTCGGCGCTCCGGGCTCAGTTCGGCGACCCCGACGTGACCGCGTACCCCGGGAACGAAGTCCATGACGACACAGGACTCTCCGCACAGTGCCGGTACGGGGGCGGGTACGGAGATGAATTCGAGGGTGGAGAGGTCATCGCGCAGGAGCGCGAGATTCCGCGCTTCGGTGTCGAGGTCGAGCTGGAGGAGCACGCTCGCGCCGACGGCGTGCGCCATCTCGGCCAGGGGGGCTCCGCGAAGGCCCGGCAGGCGACCCGCGAGCGCGAAGACCGTGCGCAGGATGGCGACGTCGCGGCGGATCGTGTCGGTGAGGTGGGGGCGGCGGAGCTTGACGGCCACCTGCTGACCGTCACGCAGACGGGCCGGGTATACGCAGGCGATGCTCCCCGAGCCGAGGGGTTCGGTGCGCAGGTCCGGCAGCAACTCCGCCCAGTCGGGCCCGAAATGCTCCACCAGGGCCTGGTGGACGTCCTGGGGCCGCATGGGTTCGACGCTGTCGTGGAGGCGTTTGAGCGCGGCGCAGGCGCGTGGCGGCAGGACGTCCTCGCGCGTGCTCGCGATCTGCGCGAACTTGATGAACGCCGGGCCCAGCCGCTCGATGATCCGGGAGAGCTCCTCGGGCCACTCCTCGGCGGTGGTCCGTCGGCCCCTCAGGCGCTGCCAGCTCTGTCGGGCCAGGTGGCGGACGGTGCCCGCGGAGACGGTCGACAGGATCCGGCCGAGGCGCAGGAGAGCGGCCGTGGTGGTCACGGCGGGCAGATCGGGGGGGTTGGCTCGTTCCATATGACCACATGTTCCTTAAGTAGACGATCTAGATTCACTGTCTCCGGTAAGGGTTTCATGGAGGCGCCCCGCTTGACAGGGTCGATATCGCTTAGTTTTTATATAACTACCTCGCATGGGGTGCACAACCTAACTGCGGAGGAAACATGACGCAATCGATCGAATCCAGGCTGCAGGAAGGCCTGGTGGCCCTTACGCCGCCGCCCGCGAGCCGTTACAACGACCCGGCGGAGTACCTGGACTTCGCCCGGCCGATCACCGAGAAGTTCCTTCCGTACGACACCCGTAGCGACAGCGAGCTGCGTGAGGTCTCCGAAGGGCACGAGAGCCCCTTGGAGCGCGAGCGCGCGCTGTGGGAGCTCGCGGACCGCAGCCCGGATGAGAGCCTGGCGTTCATCGACCAGGTGATCGGCACCGAGGCGGACCGCTCGGTCCGCTCGGGCGCGCTGTGGCTGGCCCTGCGTTCAGCCGGCCCGAAGGCCCTGAACGTGTTCGAGAAGTACGCGACGGACGACGACCCCGAGGTCGCCGACTGGGCCCGCGTGCTCACGGGTGACATCACGGGTGCGAAGCCGCAGCGTCTCTACGACGAGGCCGAGGTCGAGGAGACCGGGTTCTTCGACCAGACGGTGCCGCTCATCATCGGCGGCCGGGTCGTCATCATGACGCCGGGCGTCGGTGCGGTGCGCGCGGTGCTCTCGCCGCTGTGGTTCGACTCGATCCTCGGCCGCGTGCTGGCGAGCACCAACGTCGAGACGATCCGGACCGACCTCACCGTCGAGAAGGAGCTGAAGGGCCTCAACGCGGACGGCTCGAACCACTACGAGATCTTCCCGTTCCGCGGGCTGAGCGTTGAGTACGACGGGCGCAACCTGGAGCACAACTACCTCTCCGAGACGCTGCGGCCGTTCTACCCGAGCGGCTTCGTCGGCAAGGGCGAGATGGTCGAGGTGCCCGTGTCGCTCGGCCGTATCGCGCTCACCTCGCTTGCGCACAAGGGCGAGGTGGCCATCCACGGCGACGGTCCGCGCGCGCAGCGCCTGCGGGACGCCGACATGCCGTTCGTCCAGAGCGTGCGCGGCCGGTACTACGGCTGGGCCGCCGTCAACCTGGACCGCACCTTCGACCGTGGCACCGTCGGCGCCGGCGACGTGCAGCTGTCGAACCCGACGGACCCGATCGCGGGCCCGATGACCAACGCGAAGCTGTACGGAACGTTCCGCGGCAAGTCCGGTGACTACAGCGGTGCGGGCCGTTACACGCTCAACTCGATCAAGTGCCACGGTCGTCCCGACGGCAAGATCGACGTGGTCGAGAACGGTGCCGAACTGGCCGCCGAGTGAAGTGAGCTGACCCGGTGATACGACGGTGCACCCCCATGACGCGTGGGGGTGCACCGTTCCAGTCGCGCGCTCAGTCCAGGCCGAGCATCAGGGAGCAGCGGAGCACGGCCTCCGGATCGCCCTCGACCCGGACGTCACCGGTGGCGATGGCCTGGAACGGGGACAGCATCCGCGCGCCCACCCGGACGAACGTGCCCGCGTCGCAGGAGATGGTCAGCGCGGGTTCGGCCACCGAGCCGCGCTCGAAGGACACTTGGCCGTCGCGCACCAGGATCTGGAAGGTCTGGTCACTGACCTTGAACTCGTAGGTCTCGTCCACCTGGGGGATGGCTTCGTCGATGATCAGCGCCTGCACGGCGAGGAAGCCCCACTCGGCGCGGGTGGCTCCGGTGGTGTTCGACTTGTTGAGGAACTTCAGGCCCCAGCGTGCGAGCGCGAGGACGGACTCCCGGAGCTCCTGTCCGGCCTCGGTGAGGCGGTAGAGCCGGGCGCGTCCGTCGTCGGCCACGGACGTCTGCTCCACCAAGCCGTGCTCGCCGAGCATCCGCAGCCGGTCGGTGAGCAGGTTGGGGCCGATCCCCGGAAGATTCTCCAGCAGGCTCTTGAAGCGGGCGGGGCCGATCAGCAGCTCCCGCACGATGAGAAGCGTCCACCGCTCGCCGATGACGTCCAGGCCGACCGCGAGGCCACAGAACTGTCCGTACTCACGCTTCACCGCGGCCTCCTTTGCTCTCTTTCTTGATAGTAACATTCGCACTTCCGCGCGGAGGATCGAAGGGGTGGCGCGGGCGGCGGGGCGATGGGACCGACTGGGCTCGATGGCCGGCCGACGGGTGCCGGGAGAGCGGCGCGGGCGTGGTGGTGGGGTCGGGCGAGTGGGGCGAGGCGTCGCCGGGGCCGCGTCGGCAGCTGTCGTCGCCGTCGCTTCCGGCAGGGTCCGTTTCACGCCATCTCAGCTGCTGGTAATGGCGGTTCGGAGGAATTCCGGCGGCCCGGGGGTTCCGGACACTCGGTGCTCCGTGGCGCTCTCGGCGCCGAGTCGCAGATCCGGGGTGGCGGCCCCGGCGATACCGCCGTCCCGGGCCGCACGGCGGCACCGCTTCGATCCGACGCGCCGGGCCGTTGCGGTTGTGTCGTCGTACGCGCAGCGGGGCACCCTGCGTGGATCTTGCCAAGTTACTACGCAATCCTATAGCCTCCAGGCGATCAGCTCGATTCGCAGGCCCTTTTTCGGGCTCAATCTCGCTGGGATGGTGGATTCTCGTGTACCTCATCTGGTTCCTGCATCGGGTACTCAAGTCACGCGAAGAGGAATTCCGCACCGTCGTCTACGACGCCGTCGAGGTGTTCCGGCGGCACGGAGCCATCGGCGGCACCGTGATGGAGATGAGCGACCCGGCGGCCAAGTACGGCTGCTCGGATATCGCCTCCGGGGTCGACGTGGCACCGGACGAGGTGCTCTACGCCGAACTCACCTACTTCCACGACCGTGCGCACTACGACGAGGTCATGCCGAAGGTCGACGCCGACCCCGAGTTGGCGGAGCTCTACGAGAAGCTCGTGCGAACGGTCGACATCTCGCGAATTCTGCGCGCCGAATTCGGCACGGTGTACGAGCTGTTGAACACCGAGGAGTACGCCCGGTACCGGCGGACTCCGCACAGGCAATGGCATCCGGCACACCAGGAGACAGCGTGACGACTGAACTACAGGGCGGGAACGAGCCGGCGGCAGCTGAACCCTCATGGAACTTACGGGCCGTCACCTGGCTGTCCGGTACCCAGTTCTTCATGTTCGGCATTGCCATCGGGGTCATGACGGTCGCCTGGGCGGAGGTCATCCGCTCCTTGGACCTGAGTGACGGGTTCTTCGGCACCGCGCATCTGCTGTTGCCGGTTGTCGGCCTGCTGACCCTGCTTTCGGCCAAGCGGCTCTACCGCCACCTCGACCACCGCTACATCGGCATCTACGGCCAGATCTCCCTCATCGGGCTCCTCGTGATCCTGGCCGTGACCCAGAACTTCGTGGCCCTGCTGGTGGCGTTCGCCCTTGCCGGCCTCGGGTCCGCGCTGGTCGACACCGCCACCAACAGCGTGTTCATGGAGATCCAGGCCCGCAGTGGCCGCGAAGTGATGAACATGATGTACGCGATCAACAGCGGCGGCACGGTCATCAGCGCCCTCGGCGCGGGCGCGCTGATCAGTCTGGGCATGGACTACCGCTGGGTCGCCGTGCTGTTCGCCGCCGTCATGATGCCCGCGCTCATCGCCTCGTTCGTGATCATGTACCCGCCGGTGAGTCAGGACGAGCCCGAGGAGGCGCCGGGCGGAGCGGCGGCCGAGGACGACATCGGCATCCGGAAGCTGATGCGCAACCCGCTGTTCCGTGTGGTCTTCGTGATGACCGTGCTCGCTATCGCGGTCGAGAGCATTGTGCAGGTCTGGTCGGTGATCTACGTCGACCAACTCCTCGACGCCCCCATCGTCTACGGTGGCGCGGCGTTCGCCCTGTTCAGCCTCACGATGATGATCGGGCGGATGATCAACGCCGGGCTGGTGGCCGCGCTCGGTATCCGCAGGTCCTTCTTGATCTCCGCGGTCGGGACCGCGCTCTCCGGGGCGCTGCTGATGGCCGGCACCCACCTGTGGCTGTCCGTCTTCGCCTTCCTGCTGATGGGCATCGCCATCGCCGGCGTACAGCCCACCTGCCTCAGTGCCTCGGCCCGGGTGGCGCCCAGCCGTGTCAACATCGTCGCGGCGGCCATGATGGTGCCCGCGTACGCCGCGTTCATCGCGACGCCGACCGCCTACGGCTGGCTCTCCGACGCGACCTCGCTGAACACCGCCATGGTGCTCGTCGTGATCGCGGGCGTCGGGATCGGCGTGCTCGCCCTCGGCCGGCCGGTCGCCGAGGCCGATCGGGCAGCGGAGCCGACCGAGCCCGAGGGAACCACGCTCACCGCCCAGCCCTGATCACCCCCCTCCTCGCGTACCGCCCATCCCCACCACGCCCGGCCCCGCGCACTCCCCGCCCCCGCCCTCGCACAGAAGCGGAGTTCATGATGAGCGGATCGCTCAGCGCCCTCGGAACGGCCTCGCGTACGGCACGCACGGCCAGGTTGGACCGGGTCATTCCGGCATCGCCCGCCGATGTGTGGCGGGCCTGGACCGAACCGGACCGGCTGCCCCACTGGTTCGGCCCGATCCTCAAGGGTGTGCCGGGACCCGGAGAGGAGTACGTCCTCGAAGGACGCGGCCAGCACGGGGACACCATCGTCTGCCGCGTCCTCGCCTGGGAGCCGCCCGCGCGGCTCCGGGTGACCTGGCGCTACACCGGCGAGACCGACTCCGAGCTGCGCCTGACCCTGTCGCCCACGGACGACGACGGCACCCGGCTGATCCTGGAACACACGGGGTTCGGACCGGAGGCCGACCCGGTCGACTACGCGGCCGGCTGGCACATGTACACCGACAACCTGGAAGCACATCTCACCGGAAAGCCCGGTGTGGCGGACTCCGACGCGCGCTGGATGGAACTGATGCCCGTCTACGCTGCGGCCGCCGCCGACTGAGCGTACAGACCGAGGAGAGAGCACGGCCGTGAGCACCACCGGCGCGAACGGCGGCCGGGACGCCGTTCCGGTCCCTGACATCCTGCATTCCACACTGGTCCGCGCGGCCCCCCAGGACGTGTTCGGCCTCCTGTCCAGCGGCACGGGCTGGGACAAGTGGTTCACCGACGGCTCGACCTTCGAACCGTCCGTGGGCAGCCCGGTGCATCTGATCTGGCGTCGGCGGAGCGAGGACGGCGGTGATGTCACCGATGACGGGGTGGTCACGGAGTGCGTACCGGGCGAGCGCTTCGCCTTCACCTGGGGCACGCCGCCCTCGCTGGTCACCTTCACCACCGCCGGGCACCCCGACGGCACGTGGCTCACGGTGGTGGAGACCGGGCTGCCGCAGACCGCGGACGGGCTCGCCCGGTTCGGGGACTGCGCGCCCGGATGGGGCGAGGCCCTCACACTCGTCCGCTGTTACGTCGAACACGGAATCCGTCTGTCCACCTGAGCGGGCACCCTCCCGCCGACACAGGAGCTGATGTTCCATGACGAACCCCCTCAGACCATCGCGTGTCGCTCTGATCACCGGCGCGAGTACGGGGCTCGGCGAGACCATCGCCGAGTTCCTCGGCGGTGTCGGCTGGCGCCTCGTCCTCACCGCACGCACCGAGTCGGACCTGACGGCGGTCGCCGAGCGGCTCAGTGGCCGGGGCGTCATCGTCCGCGCGGTGGCGGGGGACGTGGGCGAGGCCGCACACCGAGCGCGGCTGATCGCGGAAGCGAGCTCACTCGGACGCCTCGACTGGCTGGTGAACAACGCCTCCCAGATGGGGGTCAGCCCCATCCGGCCGCTGCTGGACCACCCCGTGGACGTGTTCGAGAAGGTGCTCCGTACCAACGTGATCGCCCCCGTGGCGCTGGCGCAGCTCGCGCTGCCCCTGCTGCGGGAGACCGACGGGCTGGTGGTCAACGTGTCCAGCGAGGCGGCCGTGGACGTCTTCCCGTGCGCGGGCATCTACGGGGCCAGCAAGGCGGCGCTCGACCAGGCGTCGCGCATCATCGCGGCAGAGCTGGCCGACACCGGCGTGGGAGTCACCTCCGTCGACCCGGGCGGGATGCGCACACGCGGCTACGCCGAGGCCGAGCCCGACTTCGACCTGTCGAGCGTGCCCACCCCGGACGTGACCCTGCCGTTCTGGAAGTGGCTTGCGGAGGTATCGTCCGGCGAGGTATCCGGCCGGCGGTATCTGGCGCAGTCCGGGCCGTGGGACACCAAGTGAGCCCCCGGCCCGCAGCAGAAGCCGGATACAGGGCTCCGTACAGCGCGCTCGCCCGGGTCTACGACCGGTGGATGGCAGCGGACAAAATCCCGTACGACCAATGGCTTGCCTTCACGGAGAAACGATTCGACGAGGCCGGATTCGCGGTGCGGACTGTACTCGACGTGTGCTGTGGCACCGGTATGGGGATACGGACCCTGCAGGACCATGGCTACCAGGTCACCGGGGTCGACGCGTCCGAGCAGATGCTGGACATCGCCCGCGCGCGCACCAGCCCCGGAACCGAGCTGCTGTGCCTGGCCCTGCCCGACGAACGGATCTCTGCCCTGGGCCCCTTCGACGCGGCCCTGATCTGCTTCGACGGGGCGAACTACCTGGCGGGGGACGGTGCCCTCGCCACCACACTGCACCAGCTCGCCCGGACGCTTCGGCCCGGCGGGTTGCTCGTGTTCGACCTGAGCACCCGGCCGAGCTTCGAAGCCATCGCCGCACTCGGTGAGTTCGGCGAGGACTTCGGTGACTTCGCCTACATATGGAATACCCGGCACGAACCGGACACATCCTCGTACGAGTACCTGGTGTCGCTGTTCGTGCCCGAGGGGGAGCTGTACCGGAGGTCGGTCGAGCGACACCCGCAGCGCTGCTTCACCCGTGACGAAGTCGAGAACGCGCTGCGCGGCGCCGGGTTCACCGACATCGCCGTCTCGGACAACTACGCCGAACGCGGCGTGACCGACGCCACCCGGCGGGAGACCTGGAGTGCCCGCCTCACGACCGGGTCCATTCCACGATGACGCACAGGGGGCTTTGATGCTGCGCCGACTGTATGCCGCCACGCTCGCCACCGCCATGCTCTGCGGACTGATGACCGCCGCCGCCTCGCAGGCCGCGGCGGACACGCGGCTCGACGTGGTCGCGGAGAACCTGGTGACCCCGCGCGGGCTCACCTGGGACGCCCACGCCGGGCGCGTCCTGGTCACCGAGGCCGGCAAGGGAGGACCCGCGCCGTGCGCGGCCGGTGTGGGAGGGTACCCCGCCTGCTTCGGCACCAGCGGGGCCATCACCTCGTACACCCCGAGGAACGGCAAGACCGAACGCATCGCCACCGGGCTGCCGTCGGTGATCAACGAGTTCAGTGTGCTCGGACTGCACGACATCGACGCGAGCCACGGGCGCATCTCGGTGGTCTTCGGCCTCGGTGGGCAGATGTCCACGCGGAAGGGTCTGGGCCCGGCGGCGCGGGGTCTCGCGCAGACCGGCACCATCGACCGCAACGGCAGGCTCCGCCCGGTCGGGGACCTCCTCGCGTTCGAGGAGCGGTACAACCCGCACCGCGCGGACGTCAACGCCAACGCGTACGGGATCACACGCGTGCCGGGCGGGACGCTGGTGGCGGAGGCCGGCGGCAACGACATCCTGTGGGTGTCCGACAGCGGTTCGGTCCGCATGCTCGCCCTGCTGCCCGACCAGATCATCGACGGCAGCCCGTCCGAGTCCGTGCCGTCGGCCATCGTGCGGGGGCCCGACGGCACCTTCTACATCAGTGAGTACAGCGGCGAGCCGACTCAGATGGGGAAGGCCCGGATCTGGCGCCTCGTGCCCGGGTGGAAACCGACCGTCGTGACGAGCGGGTTCACCGGCATCATCGATCTCGCCTTCGACCGTCAGGGGCGGATGCTGGTGCTCGAACTGGCCGAGCAGGGCTTCGACTCGCCCGACCGGACCGGGCGGCTGGTGCGCATCGAACACAACGGGAAGCGTACGGTCCTGGCCCGCGAGGGCCTGGAGCACCCCGGCGGGGTCACCGTCGCGCCGAACGGTGACATCTACCTGACCAACCGGACGACGTCGCTCGGCGAGGCGAACGGACAGCTCCTCCGGCTGCGTCAGGGCCGATCGTGAACCAGGGGCCGTCGGGGACGCGTGGGGCGTCCGCGACGGCCCCCGGACGCGGCCGGTGTCAGGTGCCGCAGTGGCCGCAGCCGTCGTCCCCGCTTCGGCCGTCGCGGTCCTCGTAGTCGTCGTGGTGACGGACCCAGTTCATGATCCCGGCCTCCTCCTGGCGCCCGAGGGGGGTCAGGTCCAGGTAATTGAAGGTGCCGTTGAGGAGATCGGTGCCACGCGAGTACGTCGAGTAGGTGTGAAAAACGCGCGTGCCCTCGCGGAGGAAGACACTCAGGCCGTGTTGCTCGCCGCTCAGGGCCCAGGAGCCGATTCCGGCCTCCCGTAGTTCGTCCTTCGTACGGAAGTTGAAGAGGACGGGTGCCACGAATTCATCCATGGTGACGTGGAAGTCGTAGTTGAACGACGTGCCGTGGGAGGAGAACCATGGAAAGGTCCACCCCATGCGTTCACGGAATTTCGTGATGTTCGCGAGCGGCGCGCGTGAGACCACGGCGAAAGATGTCCGGGCCGCGTGCAGATGCACCAAGTGACCGACGTTGTCGGCGAGGAGCGAGCACCCGGTGCAGCCGGCATCCCAGTCGGGGGCCAGCATGAAGTGATAGACGATGAGTTGACGGCGGCCGTCGAACAGGTCAACGAGGGTTGCCGTGCCGTTCGGGCCGTCGAAGACGTACGGCTCGGTAATCTCGACCATCGGCAGGGCCCGGCGTTGTGCGCTGAGCGCGTCCCGTTCCCGGTCGAACTGTTTCTCCCGTGCCAGCAGTTCCTTCCGGGCCGCTAACCACTCTTCCCTCGACACAATCGCAGGACTGTTCATTTTCGGGTCTCGCCTTCGTCGTACCTTCCCAGCAGTCGGAACCCTACCGGAAGGGGGGAGGCCGCAGCGGACGGCGCACGACGCATTCGTGCCCGGACCCGGCGCCGAAACCACGTTCCCGCGACCCGGTGCACGGAACGGGAATTGGGGAGCGCACATTTCGAGTAGACAGCGGCCCGGAAGCGCCCGGTACATTCGGCATGACTTTGCAGTACGAACTCGAATCACTCGACGAGGGGATACCGCACGGTGACGGCTGGATTACGTGCGCTCCGGCGCCGAATACTGACCCCCGCGCTCTCCAGTACCAGTCTGGAAGTGCGCGGATTCCGCAAGAAGAACGCAACGGCCCAGGAACTGCTCGAAACCATCGGGCGTACCTTCCTCGAAGGATACGGGCAGATCGTCGAGGCACCGGATCCGCAGGCCGCCGAGTCCCGGCTGGAGCGGATTCCCAGTGAGTTCCGGGGATTTGCCTATGAGGGTGCTGCCATGGCCTGCTCCGTTCTGGACGCGTTGCCCGGCAGTAAGGAGCAACGCCTGAGGGGGCTCCTCGCCGGACGCGGCGGCGCCCACCCGTACATGGCCTACGTGGGGATCGGCTGGGCCATGGCGCGGCTGCCCCGGGTGCTGCGTCCGGACACGGCGAGCGCGGACCCGCTCCTGAGGTGGCTCGTCCTCGACGGATACGGCTTCCACCAGGCGTACTTCCACACCGACCGTTATGTCCGCCGGCAGTACCGCGACCGGAGGCCGGCGTGGCCGCAGGACCTGGCCTCCTACGCGCACCGCGCGGTGGACCAGGGGATCGGCCGGGCGCTGTGGTTCGTCGGCGGTACCGACGTCGACGCGGTGCTGGCCCTGGTCGGCGCCTTCCCGTCGGCGCGACGGGGTGACCTGTTCGGCGGGGTGGGCCTGGCCGCGACCTATGCCGGCGGGGCCGACGCGGACGAGCTCCTGCGTCTGCGGGAGGGCGCCGGGGAGTACCGGCCGCAGCTCCTGCAGGGTTCGGCGTTCGCCGCGGAGGCGCGTGAGCGCGCCGGCCTGACGGTGCATCACACAGCACTCGCCACCGAGGTGCTGTGCGGCATGGATCCACAGGGTGCGGCACGCGTCTGCCGGGAACTGCGGCCGGACGCGCCCGACTGCGTGGACATGCCGGCGTACGAGACGTGGCGTCAACGCATAGCCGGAGCACTCGTTTCCGAAGGAAGGTGTTAGCCCCGTGACCACCGCGCGATCCTGGCTTTATCCGAAGCTTCCCGGAATCATCGCCGTCCTGCTCATGGCGGTCACCTACGTGGTGGTGCGCCCGGCGTCACCGTCCGCCGCGCAGACGGCCGAGCTGGCGGACTCCTTCGCGTTCACCCCGAAGTCGATCCCCATGCCCGCCGGTTTCGACCAGCAGGAGATCCGCCGGGTCAACAAGGACTACCAGCACATCGAGGCGTGGATCTCCTCGGTGGGCGCCGGAATCGCCATGAACGACGTCGACGGCGACGGCCTCGCCAACGACCTGTGCGTCACGGACCCCCGGATCGACCAGGTCGTCATGACGCCCGTACCCGACGAACGAGGCGGCCGCTACGCGCCGTTCGCGCTCGACCCCGCTCCGCTCCCCATGGACGACACGATGGCCCCGATGGGCTGTGTCGCCGGTGACTTCAACGAGGACGGGCGCATCGACCTGCTCGTCTACTACTGGGGGCGCACACCGATCATCTTCCGGGCCCGGTCCGGTCAGGACACCATGACCGCCGCCTCCTTCGAGCCCGTCGAGCTGGCCGCCGACGTCGGGGAGGCGCGGTACACGGGGCCTCGGTGGAACAGCAACGCGGTGACCATCGCGGACTTCGACGGCGACGGGCACGAGGACATCTTCATCGGCAACTACTTCCCGGACGGCCCTGTCCTCGACCCCTCCGTGCGAGGCGGCGTGGTCATGAACGACTCGCTGTCCAACGCCCTCAACGGCGGCGAGGACCACATCCTGCGGTGGACCGAGGACGGATTCGTGCAGGCCGAGAACGTCATGCCCCGTGACATGCGCATCGGGTGGACGCTCGGCGCGGCCGCCACGGACCTGGACGGCGACCAGTTGCCCGAGCTGTACGTCGCCCACGACTTCGGGACCTCACGGATGCTGCACAACAGGTCGAAGCCCGGCGACATCAAGTTCGCCGAGGTGAAGGGCGCCCACAACCCGATGGTGCCCAAGTCCAAGCGCATCGGAGCCAGTTCCTTCAAGGGCATGGGGATCGACTTCGGGGACCTCGACCAGGACGGCCTGTTCGACATGTTCGTCTCCAACATCACCACCTCGTTCGGTCTGCAGGAGAGCAACTTCGCGTTCCTGAGCACCGCCGACGGCCTGGGCGACGTGCGCGCCCGGATGAGCCGGGGCGAAGCGCCGTACGTGGACCGCAGCGCTCCCCTCGGTCTCGCCTGGTCGGGCTGGGGCTGGGACGTGAAGATGGGCGACTTCGACAACGACAGCCAACTTGAGATCACCCAGGCCACCGGTTTCGTCAAGGGCCGGCACAACCGGTGGGCCCAGCTGCAGGAACTGGCCACCTCCAACGACGGGCTGGTCGCCGACCCCGGCTGGTGGCCTCACGTCAGGAAGGGCGACGACCTGGCCGGTGACCAGACGATGCGGTTCTTCGCGAAGACCCCGGACGGGAGTTACGCGAATCTGTCGGACCGGCTCGGCATGGCCGTGCCCATCCCCACCCGCGGCCTGGCCGTCGGGGACGCCAACGGTGACGGCAAGCTCGACCTGGCAGTGGCACGGCAGTGGGGTGAGCCGGCCTTCTACCTGAACGAGGGCCCCGCCACCGGCGACTTCCTGGGCCTGAAGCTGACCCACCCCTCCGGATCACCGGTCGTCGACGCCCAGGTGACCGTGACCCTGGCCGACGGCACCCGGCGGATCAGCCGGGTCGACGGGGGTGGCGGACACTCCGGCAAGCGCAGCCACGACGTGCACATCGGGCTGGGCGAGCAGGGCGACACGCCGGTACAGGTACGGCTGAGGTGGCGGGACCGCTCCGGCGAGACCCACGAGAAGGACCTGAAGCTGGCCCCTGGCTGGCACGCGCTGCAGCTTGCGTCCGACGTCAAGGAGAGGTGACGGAGATGACCGAGGCCCCCATCGCACCCCGACGGCACGACCCGAAGATCGTCACGGCGCTGCGTCGGTTCGCCATCTCGATCACGGTGCTCAACATCGCCGGCTACACCCTGCTCGGATTCGAACAGCCCTGGCTGTGGCCCTTCGTCGCGGTCGCCGTCGGCTACGCCGTCGAAACGGTCCTGGAGTACGTCGGGGCCCGGGTCGAGGGACGCGGGCCACGCTTCGCCGGGGGCGGGGTGAAAGGGGTCCTGGAGTTCCTTTACCCCAGCCACATCACCGCGCTCGCCGTCAACATGCTGCTCTACGTGAACGACCGGCTGTGGGTGATGGTCTTCGCGGTCGTCGTCGCGGTCTCCACCAAGTGGGTCCTGCGCGCACCGGTACGGGGCAGGCAACGCCACTTCATGAACCCGTCGAACTTCGGCATCGCGGTGGTGCTGCTGCTGTTCCCCTGGGCCAGCATCGCTCCTCCGTACCAGTTCACGGAGTACGTCGACGGCCCGGTCGACTGGATCATTCCCGCGGTGATCGTCGTCGCGGGCACCCTGATCAACGCGAAGCTCACCGAACGGATGTGGCTGATCGGGGGGTTGCTGGTCGTCTTCGTGCTCCAGGCCGTGGTGCGGGGGGTGCTCTTCGACACCGCGATCCCGCCGGCCCTGGGCATGATGACCGGCGTCGCCTTCGTCCTGTTCACGAACTACATGGTCACGGACCCCGGCACCACGCCGTCACGGCCCGCCGCCCAGGTCGCCTTCGGCGGCGGGGTCGCCCTCACGTACGGAATCCTCACCGCGGCGGGCATCGCGTACGGCCTGTTCTTCGCCACTGCCGTGGTCTGCCTGGTCCGCGGCTGCTACCTCTGGCTGGTGCACCTGCGCGCCGATGGGGCCGCGGCGAGTCCGGCGCGGATACCGGCCGCCGGGGCCCGAGGCGCTTCCTCCGCGACCGGGAAGGAACCGGTGGCGGCATGACCCGAGTGGCGATCGTCGGCATGGCCTGCCGCTTCCCGGACGCCGCGAACCCCCGCGAACTGTGGGAGAACGCGGTCGCCGGCCGGCGTGCCTTTCGCCGGATCCCTGACGTACGGATGCGCCTGGACGACTACTGGGACCCTGACCCGGCCGCTCCCGACCGGTTCTACGCCCGTACGGCCGCCGTGCTGGAGGGCTATGCCTTCGACCGCATCGCGCACCGGGTCTCCGGCAGCACCTACCGTTCCACCGACCTCACGCACTGGCTCGCCCTGGAGACCGCCGCTCGGGCACTGGCCGACGCGGGGTTCCCCGAGGGCGGCGGACTGCCGCGAGCCCGTACCGGTGTCGTCGTCGGCAACACCCTCACCGGGGAGTTCACCCGGGCGGGCGGCATGCGACTGCGCTGGCCGTACGTACGCCGGGTGCTCGCGGCGGCGCTGCGCGGCCAGGGCTGGGACGACGACCGGCTCGCCGCGTTCCTCGACGGCGTCGAGAAGTCCTACAAGCAGCCGTTCCCCGAGATCGACGAGGACTCGCTCGCCGGGGCCCTGTCGAACACCATCGCCGGCCGTATCTGCAACCACTTCGGGCTGGGCGGGGGCGGCTACAGCGTCGACGGCGCGTGCTCCTCCTCGCTGCTCTCGGTCACCACCGCCGCAGGCTCACTGCTCAGCGGAGACCTCGATGTCGCGGTCGCCGGCGGTGTCGACCTGTCCATCGACCCGTTCGAGATCATCGGCTTCGCCAAGACCGGAGCCCTGGCCCGGTCGGAGATGCGCGTGTACGACCGCGGCTCCAACGGATTCTGGCCCGGTGAGGGCTGCGGCATGGTCGTGCTGATGCGCGAGGAGGACGCCCGCGCGGCCGACCTGCGCGTCTACGCGACGATCGCGGGGTGGGGCATCTCCTCGGACGGACAGGGGAGCATCACCCGCCCCGAGTCGGGCGGCTACCGGCTGGCCCTGACACGGGCCTACGAGCGGGCCGGGTTCGGGATCGACACGGTGCCGTTCTTCGAGGGGCACGGCACCGGCACCCCGGTGGGCGACGCCAACGAACTCGGCGCGCTCACCGAGGCCCGCGCGGAGGCCGACCCCGACGCGCCGACGGCCGCCATCGGCTCGGTCAAGGCGATGATCGGGCACACCAAGGCCGCCGCCGGGGTCGCCGGCCTGATCAAGGCCGCGATGGCGGTGGACACACGGCTGCTGCCCCCCACCATCGGCTGCGTCGAGCCGCACGAAGCGCTCAGCGGCCCCGGAGCGAGGCTGCGCACGCTGCGCACCGCGGAGCCGTGGCCGCGGGGCATGCCGCTGCGCACCGGGGTCACCGCGATGGGCTTCGGCGGCATCAACACCCATGTCGTACTCGACAAGGAGGCGCCCCCGCGCCACCGGGCGCCCAGCCGGCGCCACCTCGCCCTGGCCGGCTCCCTCCAGGACTGCGAACTGCTGCTCCTGGACGGTGACTCGCCAGCCGCGCTGCGGGATCGCCTGACGCGGGTGGCCGGCCTCGCGCCCCGGCTTTCCTACGCCCAACTCGCCGACCTGGCCCACACGCTCCAGCGCGACCTGCGGGAACTGCCATGGCGTGCCGCCGTGGTGGTGTCCTCCCCGGACGATGCGGAACGCCGGCTGCGGCAGCTGATCGACGTGCTGGAGCGAGACGTGGGCCCGCTGGTCGCGATCGACGAGCGGGCGTTCGTCGGACGCGCGGGAGACGAGGGCGGGCGCATCGGCTTCCTCTTCCCCGGCCAGGGGTCCGGCCGGGGTACCGACGGCGGCGCGCTCCGCCGGCGCTTCGCCCAGGCCGCCGACGTCTACGAGCGGGCCGGGCTGCCCACCGACGGCGACCCGGTGGCGACCGATGTGGCTCAGCCACGGATCGTCACCGCCGCCGCCGCCGGACTGAGTGTCCTCGACTGGCTCGGCGTGGAGGCCGAGGTGTCGGTCGGACACAGCCTGGGTGAACTCGCCGCTCTGCACTGGGCGGGAGCCCTGGACGAGGCGCGGCTGTCGGAGGCGGCCCGGGTGCGCGGCGCGGCCATGGCCGTGCATGGCGAGTCGGGCGCCATGGCGTCCCTGTCGGCGGACCCCGAGCGGGTAAGGGTGTTGACGGACGGCCTCGACGTGGTCATCGCCGGGTACAACGGTCCCGAGCGGACAGTCGTCGCCGGGCCGGACGACGCCGTGGTCGCTCTCCTGGAACGGGCGGCTCGGGCGGGGGTCGGCTGTGCGCGGCTCGCCGTGTCCCACGCCTTCCACTCCCCGCTGGTCGCACCTGCCGCGGACGTGTTCGGGGGCTGGCTGGCCGACACCCGGTTCGGGCCCGTGCGGGGCCGGGTGCTGTCCACCGTGACCGGGCGGGAGCTGGCCGAGGACACCGACCTGTGCAAGCTGCTGCACCGGCAGATCACCGATCCGGTGCTCTTCACCCCGGCGGTGGAGGCGGCGGCCCGGGACGTCGACCTGTTCGTCGAAGTCGGGCCGGGCCAGGTGCTCAGCACGCTCGCCACCGGGGCGACCGGCGTGCCGTCCGTGGCGCTGGACACGGACGAGGGATCCTTGCGCGGTCTGCTCCGGGTCGTCGGGGCCGCGTACGTGATCGGCGCCCCGCTGATGCACGAGCGGCTGTTCACGGACCGGCTCACCCGGCCCCTGGATCTCGACGCCGAGTTCGACTTCCTGGCGAGCCCCTGCGAGAACGTCGCCCCTGACGGGCTGTCGGCGCTTTCGTCGCCGGGACCGTCGGCCGCCCGGCAGGGCCGACCGGTGCGGTCGCCCGGGAGCGACGAGCCGGCAGCCGGCGGGGGCCCGCGCGCGACCGGCGACGGCGGGACGGCCGAGAGCGGCGGTGAACCGGAGAGCGGCGAGCGGCGGGAGGCCGCGCGGCCGGCCGTGGAGGTGCTGCGCGAGCTGGTGGCGGAGCGGGCCGAACTCCCCGTGGACTTGGTGCGGGACGACTGCAGTCTCCTGGACGACCTGCACATGAGCTCCATCACCGTGGGACAGATCGTCAACCAGGCGGCCACCCGCCTCGGTCTCGCCACGGCACATGCCCCGGCCAACTTCGCCACCGCCACCCTGGCCGAACTCGGCGAAGCCCTGGAGTCGTTGGCGGCCACCCTCCCGGACGGCGGTGCGGTCACGACGCCCGCCGTGCTGGGCGCGGCCCCGTGGGTGCGGGCCTTCGCCGTGGACCTGGACGAGGAGCCGCCGGCATCGGTCCGGGCCGAACCCGAGGACGGCGTATGGGAGTTGTTCGCGGAGGACGCGCACCCGTTCGCCGAGGCGCTGCGGCGCGCGCTGCGGAGCGCCCGGGTGGGGCCCGGCGTCCTCGTGTGCCTTCCGCCGCGATGCCCTCGGGACCGGCTGGCACTGGTGCTCGACGGTGCGCGCAGGGCCCTCGCCGGCGCCGCCGGCCGGCGGTTCGTCCTGGTCCAGGAAGGACTCGGCGCGGCCGGTCTCGCCAAGTCCCTGCATCTGGAGGCCCCTCATCTGCGGACGACCGTCGTGGACACCCCGGCCGGCGACGATGTCGTCGACCGGGTCGTCGCCGAGGTGGCGGCGACCACACGGTTCACGGAGGCGCGCTTCGACGCGGCCGGGACCCGCCGGACGCCCGTGCTGCGTGCGCTGCCGGTACGCGGCGAGCGCGCCCACGAGGTGCTGGACTCCTCCGACGTCCTCCTGGTGACCGGGGGCGGCAAGGGGATCACCGCCGAGTGCGCGCTCGCGGTGGCCGCCCGGAGCGGGGCCGCGGTGGCGATCGTGGGCCGGTCCGATCCCGCCCGGGACACGGACCTTGCCGCGAACCTGCGGCGGATGGCCGACCGGGGCGTCCGAGTGCGGTACGCCCGCGCGGACGTCACGGACCCGGAGCGGGTCCGCGCGGCGGTCGCCGAGCTCACCGTCGAACTCGGTTCTGTCACAGCGGTGCTGCACGGCGCCGGCCGCAACGAACCGGCCGCACTGGCCGACCTGACCATGGCTGACTTCGACCGCACCCTCGCGCCCAAGGTCGACGGGCTGTGCGCCGTCCTCGCGGCGGTCGACACGAGCACCCTGAAACTGCTGGTCTGCTTCGGCAGCGTGATCGGCCGTACCGGACTGCGCGGTGAGGCGCACTACGCCACCGCCAACGAGTGGCTCGCCGATCTCGCCGAGCGCTTCGCCGACGCGTCGCCGCACTGCCGCGTGCGCTGTGTGGAGTGGTCGGTGTGGTCCGGTGTCGGCATGGGCGAGAAGCTGTCCGTCGTCGAGTCCCTGGCCCGCGAGGGCATCACCCCGATCTCCCCGGAACAGGGCGTGGAGGTACTGCTGCGCCTGATCGCCGATCCGGACGCCCCGCCGGTCGCCGTGGTCACCGGCCGCACGGGGGAGGCCGACACGCTGCGCCGGGAGCGGCCACCGCTGCCCCTGCACCGGTTCACCACCGCCCCGCTGGTCCGCTACCACGGTGTCGAGCTGGTCACGGAGACCGAGCTGAACGTGGGCACCGACCCCTACCTCGGTGACCACCTCCTCGACGGCGACCTGCTGCTGCCCGCTGTGATCGGTATGGAAGCGATGTGCCAGGTGGCGGCTGCGGCCACCGGGTGGGGCGGTGTCCCGGTCCTGGAGGACGTGCGGTTCCTGCGACCGGTGGTGGTGCCCCCCGACGGCACGGTCCGGGTGCGGATCGCCGCCACCGTCACGGGCCCGGACACGGTGGAGGTCGCCCTGCGCGCCGAGGAGTCCGGGTTCGTCGCCGAGCATTTCCGGGCACGGCTGGTCTTCTCCGGCGTACCGGTGCCCGAAGGGCCGCCCACGCCCTGCGAGCCGGGCCTCGGGGACGTGCCGCTGGACCCGGCGGCGGACCTCTACGGTGATGTGCTCTTCCAGGGCGACCGCTTCCGGCGGCTGCGCCGCTTCCACCGCGTCTCGGCGCGGCACGTGGACGCGGATCTGTCGGTGGCCGAGGCATCGGACTGGTTCGCGTCCTACCTCCCGGGCGGGCTGCTTCTGGCCGATCCGGGGATGCGGGACGCGCTGATGCACGGCAACCAGGTGTGCGTGCCGGATGCCACCCTGCTGCCGTCGGGCATCGAGCGGCTGTACCCGCTCGCCGCAGGCGCCGAAGTGCCGAAGGAGGTCCGCTACTCCGCGGTCGAGCGGGAGCGCGAGGGCGATACGTACGTGTACGACATCGCCGCGTACGCCCCCGACGGCCGAGTCGTGGAACGGTGGGAGGGGCTGCGCCTGACGGCGGTGCGCAAGGGTGTCCGGAGCGGTCCGTGGGCCGCGCCCCTGCTTGCGTCCTACCTGGAACGAACCGTGGAGGAACTGACCGGGCGGCGGGCGGCCGTCGCGGTGGAACCGGACGCGGGACAGGGGCCGGGCGAGGCGTCAGCGGATGGTGGGCGGCGGCGTTCGATGACGGCGCGGGCCGCGAGCCGTGCTCTGGGCGCACCCGCCGTCGTCACCTACCGGCCGGACGGCCGGCCCGAGCTTCCCGGGGGCCTGGTCGTGTCCGCCTCGCACACGGCCGGATGGACGCTGTGCGCGGTGGCTGACGCCGCCGCCGTGGGCTGCGACATCGAACGTGTCGTGGCCCGGCCGACAGCCGAGTGGGAGGGACTTCTGGGCGATCACGCGCCGCTGGCCGAGATGGCGGCCAAGGAGACGGGGGACAGTTACGACACCGCGGCCACCGCCGTGTGGACCGCCCTGGAATGCATGCAGAAGGCCGGCCTGACCACGCACGCCCCGCTTTCCCTGACACCGCGCACCGTCGAGGACTGGACGGTGTTCGCCTCGGGCGGACTGCGCGTCGCGGCCCTGGCGACCCGGCTCAAGGGCGTGCCGGACCCGGTGGTGATCGCGGTCCTCGTCGCGGCGGAGCCACGCCCATGACCGCCGCCCCCCGCCCACGCGTGCTGCCGCACCCGCGCGGTCGGCTGCGCACCGCTCAGCAAGGGAGGTCCGTATCCATGGCAGACCATTTCGAGTACCGGCATGTCGTCGGCTTCGAGGAGACCAACCTCGTCGGAAACGTCTACTACGTCAACTACCTTCGCTGGCAGGGGAGATGCCGTGAGATGTTCCTGAGGGCCCATGCCCCGGAGGTGCTGGCCGACGTCCTCGGGGATCTCAAGCTGTTCACGCTGAAGGTCGACTGCGAGTTCTTCGCCGAGATCAGCGCGTTCGACGAACTGTCCATCAGGATGCGGCTGACCGAACTCCGCCAGACGCAGTTGGAGTTCACCTTCGATTATGTCCGACTCGACCCCGAGGGACCCGAGCGGCTGGTCGCCCGCGGCAGGCAGCGGGTCGCGTGCATGCGGGGCCCGAACACGGCCACGGTCCCGACTCCCGTGCCGGAATCCCTGGTCCGGGCGCTGGAGGCGTACGCTTCACCGGCCCTGTCGCGGACCGGGTGGAGCGCATGACCGGCCCGCGCGAGGCCGCCCTCCCGTCGCCGGTGCGCCGCGACACGGACGTGAAGGAGTTGCGCCGCGCGCTCGCGGAGTTCGCCACCGGGGTCACTGTGGTGACGGTGGGCGGGACCTTTCCGCGCGGCATGACGGCGAACTCCTTCACCTCTGTGTCCATGGACCCGCCGCTGCTGCTCGTCTGCGTCCACAACGACGCCGTCATGCGGCAGGCGCTCCGCCCCGCGCGTCACTTCGGGGTGTCGGTGCTCAGTGCCGCCCAGGAGGCCGTGGCCCGGCGCTTCGCCGACGATTCCCGCCCCGCGGGCCTGCCGCAGTTCGACGCGGTCGGCTGGACCCCCGGCGTCACCACCTCGGTCCCCCTGATCGACGGTGCGTTGGCGCGCTTCGAATGCGAGAAGTGGCGTGTGTACGACGGCGGCGATCACACGATCCTCGTCGGTGCGGTGCTCGGCTGGAATCGGCGGCCGGTGGTGGGTGCCGGGTCCACGGCGCCGGGGACGGCCGAGGACGCTCTGCTGTTCTTCCGCGGCCGGTTCCGGGAGCACGGTCCGCGCCCGAGAGTGCCGCCCCGGTGAAGCGGAGGCCGGGGCGGGGCGTGCCGTGAACCGGCCCGGGCGCCGCCCTCAGCCGGTCATCGAGCAGAGACGGAGGGCGGCCCGGTTCGCCCGGTGCAAGCGGATCACGACCGGTTCCAGAGCGCGGCCTGCCGACGCGGTGATCGGCCCGAAGCCGCCGACTACCGGTGTGGGACCGGCCTGACGCCCTTCGCCGGTCCCCTGCGTCACGGAGCGTGCCAGCACATGCCAGCTCCCCGTCGGCACATCGTCGAGGACGAAGGCCCCGGGGCGGGGCAGCACCGTGCAACGCACCGGGTGCCCCTGTGGAAAGGGGGCGGGGAAGAGTCCCACGAAGACGAAACCGGACCGATCCGTGGCGGGCGCTTGCACGTGTCCGTGAAGCGGCGTCGGTGACGGCGGGGCGCCGCGGCCCCGGCGCGGGCCCGCTGCCGTGAGGGGGTCCGCCGAGCGGAGCCGCCGGTACGCGGACGGGGTGATGCCCGTACAGGACTTGAAGCATGAGCTGAACGTCCCGACGCTGCTGTACCCGACGGTGTGGCTGATCTCCGCCACGTTGAGCCGGGAATCCGAGAGGAGCCGCTTCGCCTCCTCGAAGCGGATGGCTCTGAGGAAACGTCTGGGAGAGACCCCTGTCAGGTTCGTGAACTCCCGGGTGAAGTGGAACCTGCTGAATCCGGCTGCCTGGGCCATGTCGTCTATGGTCAGGTTCTCCCTGAAGTTGTGGTGCATGTCGGCGATCACGTGAACCACGGCTCGCGTAATTGCAGTCTCCATAACCTCTCCCTCATCAGGAATCGCAGTCGTCGAAGATCTCGGTGCGCAGGCAAAAGGGGGTACACGAGCGGGTGTCCGACCGGAGTCCATCGGTCGCACCGGGGTCGGCGCCGGGTCGCGGCCGGTTGGCCGGCGCACCATCCACGGGCGAGACAGTTGAAGAGTGAATACCCGCTCCTCGGCTCGGAAGAGACGGAGAGTTTCCGGCCGATTCCGGTCTCCGTATCGAGGCTCCGTCGTCCTGCGTCGACGTGATCACTCGAAGCCCTGACATCGTGACCGGATCGGATCGGCGGCGACAGTCCGCCCCTTGGCCGTCGGCTGGTTCCGACAGGTTCCGTGCCCGTCTCGCCCTGATGCATGTCGTAAATCGGCTGGAAATCGCCGTGATGGGAAGATCCCGAGGGTTCCGTGCCCGTGTGCAAGGAGTGGTGGATGTGGTAGATGGGAGGAGGGGGCGAGACGGAGCGGGCTCCCGACGCTTTCAGGCCTACGGACAGACGGCCGCGATCCAGGCGGCCCGCTCGGCCGACGCGTTCGAGTCAACGACGATTTCATTGAATCCCAAACATCGGCGCCCGTTGCTCGAGCCGAGGCGGTCTCACCTCGGTTCTCAGCCTTTCCGCAGCAGCCGAGCCCTGAGGCCGACGGGCTCGCGGCCGGTGAGGTGTGGGGCGTGGCGGAAGACGGCGGATCGGCGAACGAGTGCGGCAGCCCATGTTCCGGCCTCAGGACCGGATCGATCCGGTGGCCTTCGTGCGATACATCGGTTCTTGCCCGATTCGCGAGGCGATAGGCAGGCGCGCAGCATTGAGGTGTAGGGAATCGTCGTTTTGCGGAGGTGAACCGCGATGAGTCTTCCCGTCGTACACCGCAGGTCCGGTCGGTTCATGGAACGGCCGTTCCCCTCTCTGGGCTGGGGCGAGCCGACCGCCGCCGGGTTCGATGACCTCCTCGAGCAGATGAACCGCTTCCTGGGAGCCGTCGGCACCGAGCCCTCCGCCGGGGCGTGGTCGCCGCTGGCCGACCTGCACGAGACGGACGACGCCTACGTGGTCGAGGCGGAGCTGCCCGGGATCGAGCGTCAGGACATCGACGTAGAGGTCAGCGACCGGGAACTGTGCATCACAGGGGAGTACAAAGAATGTGAGCGCGAGGGCGCCCTCCGCCACAGCACGCGGCGCACCGGGCATTTCGAGTACCGGGCGGTGCTGCGGACGGACCTCAAAGCCGAAGAGGTCACGGCGACGCTGTGCGACGGGGTACTGACCGTCACCGTGCCCAAGGCGCAAGCGGCCAAGCCGCACCATGTCGAGATCGCTCAAGCCTGAGGCAGGTATGACGGTGGGGGCGGTTCCCAGCCCCCACCACCTGGAAAGGGACCCTCCGTCTCCACGAGAACCCGGTGGCACCGGGCTGTGGTGTGACCGACCGGCCCCTGTCCGGTCCAGGTGTCACCGACCGTCGGCACATTCCGAATGCCCTGCCGGGCGAGGTTGAGTTGTGCCTGATGTGCGATGTCCGGCCACCTCTCGATGCTCACGACATCCGTGGCCAATCGGGCCAGTAGCGCGGTCTGGAAGCCGAGCCCGGCACCGATCTCGAGGACGTGCTCGTCCACGCTCAAATCAAGGCCCTCGATCATCACGGCCGAGAGCGAGGGCTGCGTGGTCACCTGCCCGTGCCCGATCGAAATGGGCACGTCATGGTAGGCGTGCGCTTGGTGGCCGGCAGGGACGAATGCCGCTCGGGGCGTCGTTCGTACGGCCTGGAGCAGGCGCTCGTCGCTGATGCCGGCCGCTCGAACGGCCCGCACGAGATCCTCGGGTCGATAGGCCGCTTCGGTCATGTCCGCTGTTTTCCGTGCGATGGCCACACAGGTCGGTTCCCAGTGCCGCGACCGGCAAGGTTTGCCTGTCGCGGCACTAGACTGTGAGACATGGTCCGGCCCAACGAGGAGGTCGAGGCACTCCTTCAGGAGTACGCGGACCTCATCGCCGTCACCGGAGGCGACGCCTTCAAAGCGCGCGCCTACGAAAAGGCCGCCCGCGCGATCGGGGGCTACCCCGCCGATGTCTCCCACCTCGACATCAAGGGTCTGAAGGAGATCCCGGGTGTGGGCAGGTCGATCGCTGAGAAGGTCATCGAGTACTTCCGCACCGGCAAAGTCACAGTGGTCCAGGAGAGGCGGGCCCAGATTCCTGCAGGGGTACGGCAGCTCATCACCATCCCCACCCTCGGCCCCAAGAAGGCGATGGCGCTCTACGAGGGTCTGCACATCTCCTCGGTGGGCGAGCTGGCCGACGCCATCAAGGCGGAGAGGCTGCGCGACTTGAAGGGCTTCGGGGAGAAGACCGAGGAGAACATCCTGCACGGTATTGCCCTCATGCAGCAGGCCGGAGAGCGGATCCTGCTGAGCACCGCCGTGGAGCCCGCCGAGGACATCGTCACGGAACTCTCCCGGATCACCGGCTGTGAAAACTGCGCGTACGCCGGATCGCTGCGCCGTATGAAAGAAACCATCGGCGACGTCGACATTCTTGTCGCCGCCGACCGGTCTGCCCCCTTCATGGACGCGCTCACCGAACTGCCTTCCACCGCAGAGGTCATCGCACACGGCCAGAAGAAGACCTCGATCCGCACCACGAAGGGCTTCCAGGTCGACCTGCGCGTGGTGCGACCGGAATCGTGGGGCGCCGGCCTGCAGTACTTCACCGGCTCGAAGGCGCACAACATCCGCACCCGGAGGATCGCCGTCCACCTGGGGCTCAAGCTCTCCGAGTACGGACTGTTCGAAACCGAGGGCGGAAAGCGGGTCGCCTCCCGCTCCGAGGACGAGGTGTACGCCAGGCTCGGCCTGCCCTGGATCCCGCCCACGCTGCGCGAGGACCGAGGGGAGATCGAAGCCGGCCTGCGCGGCGAGCTGCCCGAGGTGGTGACGGAGGGCGACATCAAAGGCGACCTGCACACCCACACCGACCTCACCGACGGCCTCGCCCCGCTGGAGGAGATGGTGGTAGCGGCCGCCGAGCGGGGATACACGTACTACGCGATCACCGACCACGCACCGGACTTGTACATGCAGCGCATGACCGACGAGAAGATCCTTGCCCAGCGCGAACACGTGCGGTCACTGGACGGCCGGTACCGTCGGATGCGGCTGCTGCACGGCACCGAACTCAACATCGGCCCGGACGGGGAAGTGGACTGGCCCGGCGAGTTCCTCCAAGGTTTCGACATCTGCGTGGCCTCGGTGCACTCCCACTTCAATCTCAGCCGGGAGGCGATGACGCGGCGAATTGTACGTGCCTGCGAGAACCCGCACATCAACGTCATCGGCCACCCGACCACCCGTCTGCTCGGCAAGCGCCAGGGCATCGACGCCGACCTCGACGAGATGTTCGCTGCCTGCGCCCGCACAGACACAGCCCTGGAGATCAATGCCCAGCCCGAACGCCTCGACCTGGGCGACGAGGACATCCTCCGCGCCAGGAGTCACGGAGCGAAGTTCGCCATCGACACCGACGCCCACTCGATTCCGCAGCTCGCGTACCTCCGCTACGGAATCGGCACGGCACAACGCGGATGGCTCACACCGGAAGACGTGATCAACACGTGGCCACTGCGGCGGCTGCGCCGATTCCTGCGCAAAGACCGGGCGGGCTGATACACACCGGGGGATGTCAGCGGACAGACGTTCCGCCCGGTCGAGCTCGACGGCACCGCGAAGTGCGGGGGCTGATGCCGAAGGGCGGTTTCGTGCGCCGCAGCAGCGCGGGTGGCGTCGAGCCCAGCGCCAGGGCGTGTTGCGCAGGGCGCACGTGCCGCCAGGTAACTCCAGCAACTCCCAGGCCACGAGCACGGTTTCGTCCGCATCGACCGTGACCACAGCGGTACGCATCACGACGGCGACCGTCCGCGCCAAGACCTCCTGCTCACCGTGGACCGTCCCCGGCTGCCGCCCCTCCATGGTCGCCTCCTTCTTGTTTGCGAGCGCCGCCGCGGCGTCACGGGGAGGGCGTCGGCTTCCCTTCCGCCGCGGTGTGGTGACCGTCCGACCGCTGTTGCTGTTGGAGTACGTCGAGGACCACGGATCCGTCGACGGTCTCGCGGGTGGTGAGCAGTCCGGCAAGCGTCTCCAGCGCCTCCCGGTGGTCGCGCAGCAGAGCCACCGCGCGTTCCTCGGCCTCCCGCAGCAGGCGAGCGGTCTCCTCGTCGACGATGCGTTGGGTCTGCTCGGAGTAGGGCCGGTGCAGTGTCTCTTCGGTGCTCTCGCCGCCGAGGTAGCGGGGGGCGCCGGAGCCGTATCCGATGGGGCCGAGCGCCGGGGACAGGCCGAACTCGCGGACCATGCGGGCGGCGAGTCGGGTGGCGCCGGCCAGGTCGTCGGCGGCACCGGTCGAGCCCTCGCCGAAGACCACCAGCTCGGCCGCACGACCGCCGAGCCGGACGGTCAGCAGGTCGGTCAGATAGCCCTCGCTGTACAGGTGCCGTTCGGCCTCCGGGAGCTGCTCAGTGGCACCCAGCGAAGGTCCGGAGGGCAGGATGGTGACCTTGGCGACCGGGTCGGCGTGCTCGCACAGGGCCGCCATGAGCGCGTGTCCGGATTCGTGGACGGCCACGGAGTGCCGTTCCTCCGGCAGCAGTGCGTTGGTGGACTCCCGCCGCCCCAGCAGCAGCCGGTCGCGGGCGTCGCCGAGACCCTGGGCGTCGATGACGGCACCCCCTGCCCGGACGGCATTGATGGCGGCCTCGTTGACCAGATTGGCGAGGTCGGCGCCGGAGAAGCCGGGCGTGGCCCGGGCGACGGCGTCCCAGTCGACGTCCGGCGCCAGGGTCTTGCCGCGGGCGTGGACGGCCAGGATGGCCGCCCGTTCGGCCTGGTTGGGGAGCGGCACGGTCACGTGCCGGTCGAAGCGGCCGGGGCGCAGCAGCGCCGGGTCGAGGGCCTCGGGCCGGTTGGTCGCGGCCAGGACGACGATGCCGCTGGCCTGGTCGAAGCCGTCCATCTCGGCGAGGAGTTGGTTGAGGGTCTGCTCGCGTTCGTCGTTGCCACCAAGCCGGGCAGCCCCGCCGCGACGGCTGCCAACGGCGTCGATCTCGTCGATGAAGATGATCGAGGGGGCCCGTTTGCGCGCGTCGGCGAACAGGTCGCGCACCCGGGAGGCCCCGACACCGACGAACATCTCCACGAACGCCGAGCCGGTCACCGACAGGAACGGAACCTCTGCCTCACCGGCCACCGCGCGGGCGATGAGGGTCTTACCGGTGCCGGGCGGGCCCACCATGATCACACCACGTGGTCCCTTCGCTCCTGCGGCCGCGTAGCGCTCGGGGCTGCGCAGGAAGTCGACGATCTCGCTGATCTCCTGCTTGACGCCCCCGTATCCCGCGACGTCCTCGAAGCGAGTGGTCGGCCGCTCGGTCTCGATGATCTTGGCGCGGGCCCGCCCGATGGCGCTGAGCCCCCCGCCGAGTGTCCTTGCCGCCTGGCGGCCGGTCCACATGAACAGAGCGACGATGAACAGAAGTGGCAGGAACAGCACCAGCAGTGTCCCGAGGGGGCTGCCGCTGCTGCTCCGGGACGCGGTGATCTCCACGTTCTTGGACTGCAACTGCTGCTCCAGGCGGCTGTTGTCCAGAGCAGTGGGAATCCGCGTGGTGAATTTCTTACCGTCCTTGAGGGTTCCCTCGATGGCGCCCTTGTCGTCGATGTCGACCGTCTTGACCTGACCGACGCTCACCTTGCCGACGAACTCGCTGTACGACAGCGACGCGCCCTGCTGGGGGGAGGGAGTTCGCATCAGTACCACGAGCAGCAAGACCAACGCGGCGACGGGCAGCAGCCAGCGAGACCAGGAAGGCCCTGGCGAAGGCGCCGACGGCTTGGGCGCCTCGCGCGGGGGCCCCGGTTTGGCCGAGCGTGACAGATGCCGGCTTGACAGACGAACTGATGTGATCACCGGACGGCTCCCTCAATTGAAGGGCGAACCTCGGGCGAGACCGTTCCCGCAATTCGAAGAGGCGTGGATCGCAGGTGGGCGTCCCACTTCCAGGATCGACGCACTCTCCGCCGTCGGCAGGAGAGAACGCACCGAGTCGCGGCCTGGTCACGCGCGGTCCCGACCGGAGAAACCGACCACCCAGGACCAGGAGTCCTCGGTGGGGGCGGCCCGCCCGCCCCCACCGCCGCACCCCTGTCGGCTCAGCCCTGCGGTCCGGTGAGGTAGGTGTCGATGACCCGCATCGCCTTCTCCGTTGCCAAGAGCGTAGGTGAGGAAGTCGGACAGCTTGTCGGCGTCGACCTTGGTCCGCGTCGGTCCGTTCGGGCCGGGCTCGCGGAGTGTGCCCGCGTCGGCGCGGGCGAACAGTGTGTCGGTGACGGCCGTCAGGTCCTTGCCGTTGAGTGCGCAGGACGTGTCCTTCTCGCACCAGGCCGCGAGCCGTTTCAGGGTGTTGTCGGTGGTGACGCTGCCGTCGGTGAGGTACCGCTCGGCATTCGGCCGGTCCGGGTCCATCGCGCTGTCGAGGGCCAGTGCGCGGAGCCTGCCGGGGAAGAGGCGGGCATAGCGCTCGCCGAGGAAGGTGCCGTAGGAGTGGCCGAGAAAGCTGATTCGGCGTTCGCCGAGGGCGGCGCGGATCGCGTCCATGTCGCGGGCCACGCTCTCCCCGTCCATATGGGCCGCGAGCGGGTCCGTACGCTCCGGACAACTGTCCGCCAGCCTGCCCGTTCAGAGTGCGCAGCCGCTCGAGCTCGGCCGCGTCGCGGGGGCGGGCCGGGACCTGGTCGCTGATCGTCTCGTCGCATTCGGCGTTCCGGCTGCGGCCGATGCCGCGCGGGTCGAAGCCGATCACGTCGAAGCGCCGGAGCATGGCCGGGGAGTAGCCGCTGACAGGGTCGTCCGCGTACAGCGCGTCGTCGGCCCCGGGCGCGCCGGGGCCGCCCGGGTTCGACATCAGGACGCCGATCCGCCGCGCGGGGTCGGTGGCCCGGTACCGCGCGACGAAGATGCCGGTCTTCGGCCCGTTCGGTTGCGCCCAGTCCAGCGGCACCTCGACCGTCGTGCACTGCGCCCTCGGGCTGGGTCGGGATAGGGCGGCTCGGCCTCGGGGCAGGCGCCCCAACGGATCGGTGACACCGGGACGGCGGCACCGGACGACCGCTGAGCGGCAGCCGTGCTGGGGGTGGCCAGGACGGCGGCGGAGGCGGACAGGGCCAGGAATACGGAGACGACCCGCCGTCCTGCCCTCGGGTTCACGCGCATACTCGTGTTCATGCGCGTCACTGTTCCGACCCCGTATGACGGCGCCTCCATGGGCACATGGTGAGAACGTAACAAGAAGTTCCAGCCGATGCGTCATTCCATTACGAGGCAGCCCGGATGCCCCTCCTCACGGCACGGTGACAGCCGGTCAGGTCCCTGGCTCACGCGGAGGTGGCTGGACCGGCTCGCCGTCCGTGCGGCGCCCGGGATGCCGGGAGAGCCGATCGGCCTGGAAGGTCACGCCGATCCAGTTCGCCCAGCCGACCGGCTGCAGTGCCCAATAGCTGATGGCCCTGTACAGCAGCACCCCAGCGATCGCCGGTCCGGGAGGCAGGCCATACAGCACCAGCAACGCGGACAGGCTCGCCTCGACCACCCCGATGCTGCCGGGCGTCAGACGCAGGCTGCCGGGGATCTGTGTGAGCGCGTAAGCGAGCAGGATCCCGCGCCAGGGCACGCCGATACCCAGCGCCCACAGACAGGCTGCCAGGCAGGCAGCGTCGAATACCCAGTTCATCACGGCGTACGCTGCCGGTCTCAGCCACGGCCGGAAGCCGGGCTGCAGGCTTCTGGCCTGCTCCACCACGCGCACCAGCAGCATCTGGGCCTGCCGTACCCGCCCGGACCGCCCGCCCGTGCCGAACCAGGCCCGCCGCACCGCTGCGCGGAAGCCTGCGAAGCGGGACAGGCTGAAGAGCGCCAGACCGATCACCAGCGCCAGCACCAGGATGCCGGCAACCGGACGCACCACGGCAGCGGCACCGGCTGTACCGACCGTGAACATCCCCAGCACTGTCAGGATCGCCAGGCCGAGCGCCGAGAGCGCCCCGGCGACCACCAGCACGGCGGCACCGAGGACTGGTTTCACGCCCCGACGGCTCAGCTGTCGGTACACCCATGCGGTAGCGAAGGCCGCCCCGCCCGGCAGCGCGCCGGCCACGGCGTTGGCGGCCACAACGATCGCGGTCATCCGCCGCAGACTCCACCGCACCCCGCCCGCCAGCAGCAGCCGACGGGGCACAGCGGCGAAGCACACCACTGACAGCGCCTCGCACCCCACGGCAACCGCCAGCTGCGGCACATGCACCCGGGAGATGAGGGAGAACGCCTGGGCAAGCTCGTGCCGTCGCCAGACGGCCACCACGGCCGCGGCCCCCACCAACAGGCCGGCGCCGAGCCACCACACGGGACCCGGCCGCACGAGACGGCCTGCCTCCCAGCCCTCGCGGTCGGCTGCCGCGGATCCCGGCCGCTCAGACACTGGTCGTCACCGCCGAGGGGCACCACCGCGTCAGGGCCGGACGGTATCGAAGGGCCCGCAGCCCGCAGGAGGTGCAGACTGCCCGGCCCGCTTGCCAGGCCGGACCAGAGGCGGCCCCTTCCGGAGCCCGGGGAGGGACGCTGTCCACGGCACTCCTTCGGAATCACTGTCCGCGTCAGCACATCATCAGGGCGTACCGGCACTGCGACAGGCGCGCCCCTCCCGCTGGAGGGCTTGCGCTATGTGGCGGCCCCTTCCTCGGCGCGGCGTGGGTGGCCCTCCCAGGAAGACGGAAACGGCCGATGTCTTCAGCATGGAGCGGACCGTTGTCCAGTACATAGGGGTCGTTCGTTTCCTTGATGCGGACCGGATGGCTCCTCGGTGAGGGCACGTTTGTTGCC
>NZ_JBIRGM010000027.1:0-55869 GCF_044328025.1 Streptomyces sp. NPDC018000 | reverse complement strand
GGGGTGCCCAGCATTGGCAGAAACCGCTGGCCACCCCGCACCGCACCATGTCCCGTCACGATGCCGCGGGCATCGCGATCGGACGCCGCGCCCTCGGACACCCGGTCCGGCGTCGGACGGCACCGCCCCCACACGACCGGAGTGATCGTGCAGGGCATCGGACCGTCCAGGCCGAACGAGGTGACCCGGGGCGTGAGGGAACCCGCCTGCCCGCAACGGACCGGCCCCCTGGAGGGCCGTCGCCGCGCGGGAAGCGAAAGCGGGAACCCAGTGCATCCAACACCGTTCGGGATGTGCCCAGTACGCAACAGTGGGTCCAGGACCCACTCATGCACACTGGTTAGGAACGGTGCGTCAGCCAGCGGTTTCGGCGCCGGGGCGCAGGCTCGGGACGTATCAGGATCGGGATGTCTCAGGATCGGGACGAAAGGTATGAATCAGGGACGACGGCGACCGGGCAGGGCGCGTAGTGCAGCATCGCGTGGTTCACCGGGCCCAGATGGAATCCACGCCATCCGCCGGTCCGCCGGGCGCCGACGACCAGCAGTTCCGCACCTGCGGCGGCTTCGATCAATTCCTGGTGCGCCGGTCCCTGCACCACCGATCTGTGGATGGTGACGTCGGAGGAACCGGACCGGTCCAGCGCCGCCAGTACCTCTTCGAGGTGTTCCTCGGCCTGTTGGTGGTGCGCGGAAGCCGGGGTGCCCGAGAGGAGCGGATGGCTCACGACCTCGTGGGCGGGGGAGCGCCAGGCTCGTACGGCGATCAGCTCGCCGTGGCGCGATGCCGCCTGGTCGAGTGCGAAGGCGACGGCTGCCGAGGGTCCTGTGGCGCTGCCGATCCCGACGACGACACGGCCGGACTCCGGCGGGGTGCTCGGCGCCCTTGCCTGGACCACCACGACCGGGCAGTGGGACCGGGCGGCGAGCGCAAGGCTGACGGACCCCAGGAGCATCCCGGCGATCCGGCCCCGGCCGCGGGAGCCGAGGACGACAAGGGCTGCCTCGTGGCTCTCCCTGACGAGTGCGGCCACCGGGTCCTCGGGCTGCACGGAGGTCGCCACACGCATCTCGGGGCCGAGCCGTTGCGCGCGTTCCTGGGCGGCGGCGACGAGCTGCTCGGCGAGGATCTGCTCGGTGGGACGCTCGGTGTCGAAGGTGGGGCGCCTGCCTTCGTAGCGCTCCCACAGCGACGCGTGGACGACACGCAGGGGAAGCCCCGAGCGTGCCGCCTCCGCCGCTGCCCAGTCCAGGGCACGGAGACTGCCGTCCGATCCGTCCACTCCGACGACTACGGGGAGCTGCATTGCCACCACCGCCTTCCGTGCTCGGTCCACCCCGGGTTCGGGCGTATTGCTCGTGCGTATGTACGGGTGTTTCTACGGTTCGATCGTCAGTACCTGGTCCAGGGGGCGGCGTGGCGTACGCGGTCCTGCGGGCCCGTATCCCAGACGGACGATCATCTGCGCGTATCCCGTGCCGAAGACCGGATCGCGCAGGACCCAGCGGAGGTCCGGCCATTCGACGGGCTGGGTCGCGAACGAGGTGGACACATTGTGGAGCGTGGCGGTGAGCAGTACGCGCTCCAGCGCCTGACCTGCGCTCAGCCAGTCCATGGGCTGGTCGCCCCGGGTGCTCAGCAGGGCCAGTTGCGGCCGCTTCTCGAACTGGACGCGTGCCCGGCCCGGGAGGACGCCGGTTCCCGCGAAATCGCGGGTGGCCGCTCGTTCGGAGGCGTCGCGGGGGCCGAAGGCGTAGTCCGGGACTCCATCGACGGGTGCCTCGGCCGTTGTGTCCCGGGTCCAGCGCTCCTGCTCCGCCTTTCGTGCCGGATCCCCGCGGTTGTACGCCTCGGCGTCCCGGATCAGTTCGAGCACGGTCTGCAGATGCGGCGGGGCCAGGAACACGAAGTCCGCGCCCTCGATACGGGCCGCGTCGGCGAACTGCGCGCGGATGTCCTCGGGGATCACCTGCTCGTCGAACGGATAGCGGCTGGTGTGCCGTTCCCGGATCGTAGGGTGGAGAGCGGCGAGCGCTTCATCCGCGGGTTCCCGCGCAGCGCCGGGGCGGACGCCGAGCCGGACGGTGGCCAGTACGGCCGGGGCCGACGGTTCGGGCAGCAGCGCGGTGACCGCGTCCAGGCCGTGGTGGGCGGCGGACACCCGCAGGTTCAGCAGAGCCGCGCCGCAGCCCACGTGCAGTGCACGGGTGGCGGGATCGGCCTCCGGCATCGCGCGGTCGAGGTCCGCCACGAGGGTGAGGGTCCGGCCGGCGCGTGTGTAGCGGAATTGCCAGGGCTGGGCGTTGTGCATGGACGGGGCGGCGGTGGCATCGGCGACGAGGTCGGCCAGCATCGCGTCGTCGAGTGACTGGCTGGTCATCGGAACTCCCGGAGATCGGGAACGGTCGATGGTCTCTTCAGGTCGATGGTCTCTTCAGCATGGAGCAGATGTTGGCCCGGTGGCATGGGCCTTTCGTCCCCCGGTCGCGCCCCGGGGGTCCCGCGCCCCGGGACCGTTCAGGCCTCAGGGGCCTCGGCCTGGGGGCCGTACAACTGCAGCAGCCTTTTCCGTGTCCCGTACAGGCGTTCCGCCACCGTCTCGGCGACGTACTTGTACACCGCCCGGCCCAGTACCGCATCGGCCTCGCACAGCCGGCGGACGGCAGCCGCATCGAATTCCACGGCCTGTCCCGCCCGGATCACGCGCGCACCCATGTGCCACACGTGCGGGGAGAACAGCCAGGACCAGCCCAGCAGATCGTCCTGGCCCAGTGTCTCGATGACCGCCGCACGGCGGCCGGGCACATGGATGTCGACCTCGACCTGTCCGGAGCGGATGATCCAGAAGCGGTCGGCCCGTCTGCCTTCTTCGAATAGGCGTTCGTCGAGGGTCAGAGGCACTTCGGAGGCCGCCTCGTCGAGCAGGCGGGTCCGGCCGTCGGGCGGGATCACGTCGAGCAGACTCCTGGTCGTTGACATGGTTCCTCCGTCCGTGGCGGGTCCCTGGAAGGCTGTGCGGTTGCCGCGTGTGCCGCGTGTGCCCGACTGCGGCTGCCTGCTGTGAACGACGCGACTGCCTGTTCTGAACGACGCGACTGCCTGTTGTGAACGATATGCGCGGTTCCGGGGGGACGCTCGGCCGCGATGTCGTACGCAGCCCACGCCGCGCCCGTACGCCGGAACCGTGCTGCCATGGAGAAGAGCCCCTGACGAAGGGACCGCCCCGGTCATGGCAGCCGCACCGTGCCTGTGGCCAGGCCCTGCGGCCCGAGCGTCCTCTGCAGGTCAGCCATGCTCGGCAGCCCCCAGCGCCTTTTGGGCACGGCTGCGCTCCGTTCGTACCGGAGGCAATCTCCGACTCGACCCGCACCACCCGGTGATCAGCGGCCAGAGCCCACTTCGTCAGCCGGGCGACCTGCCGTTCCAGATCGTCCTTCTGGTCGTGGGACGAAACACGGGCATACAGACCCAGGCCCCGGGCGGCCCCGGGCGTGGTGTTGGCCTCGATGTTCACCAGGATCGTGCGCGGACCGACCCGCTGGTTACGCTCACAAACCCGACTTCGAGGATCAGTAGCTGAAGACCCCACCCGTAGCCAGAGCGACCCGCCCCGCTGACCTCCCGCTTTCCCCGTGTCCCAGGTGACGCCTGCCCGGGGCTGTTCGGCACGCGCACATTCGACCCAGGAGATTCTGTTGTGAGCTTTTCATCCGCCCCCCGGCAGTGCGAACGTTCGCCCGCCCGAACCAGGACCGCTTGCGGACAGCCCCGCGACACCCCGTCACCGAGCACGAGATCCTTCGGCCGGCTGTTCCTCCGGAGGCTGTTCCTCCGGCTCAAGCCCGCCGACCGCGAGGTGCTGTGGCTGTACCTGCTGACCCGCGCAGGCATCTGGATCACTGCCTACTGCACCCGCTGGCTGTTTCCCGACGACCGCCAGACCCGCCACGCCGCCTCATTCTTCTCACCGTGGCAGCGGTGGGACTGGTGGCACTACCTGCACATAGCCCAGGACGGCTACTTCCCGGGCCAGTCCGGCCCCTGGATATCCGGCTGGGACAACAGGGAAGCCTTCTTCCCCGGCTTCCCCCTCGTGCTGCGGGCCGTCCACACCGTCATCCCGAGCTGGCCCGCGGCCGGTGCGCTGATCTCCTTCGTCGCCGGAGGCATCGCGGTACTGGCCCTGGCCCGGATCGCCCGGCTGCACCTGTCGCACGACAGCGCGGGCCGGCGCGCCGCCCTGTTCTTCCTGCTCTCCCCGTGCGCGGTCTTCCTGGCGGCCGGCTACACGGAAGCGCTCTTCCTCGCCCTGGCCCTGCCGGCCTGGCTGGCCGCCCAGCGCCTCAACTGGCCGCTCGCAGCCGTCCTGACGTGCCTGGCCACCACCGTCCGTGTCAGCGGCCTCTTCCTCGCCGCGGCCCTCGCGGTCCACTTCCTGGTCACCGCGCGGACCCCCGCCGACTGGCGCCGTCTTCCCTGGCTGGCCCTGCCCGCCCTCCCGCCGTTGCTCTACAGCTGGTACCTGCACGCGCACACCGGCGACTGGATGGCCTGGAAACACGCCGAGGAACGCGGCTGGTACCGCGACTTCCACGCCCCCTGGGAAGCCTGGCGGAACACCTGGCACGCCGCCTTCGGGCACTCCCAGAGCACCGGGTACGCCCTGATGAGCCAGGCCGAACTCCTCGCCATGCTCGTCGGCATCGTCCTGTGCGGCCTGCTGATCCGACAGCGACGCTGGCCGGAAGCCGTCTACATCGGCGTCAGCCTGTGGGCCCTGGGCACGTCCTACTGGTACACCTCCATCCCCCGCGCGACCCTCCTGTGGTGGCCCCTGTGGACCGGCCTCGCTGCCTGGAGCCTGCGAAACGCCCACGTCAAGACCGCCTACCTCGTCATCGTGGCACCCCTGATGACCGTCTTCGCCGTCACTTTCCTCTCCGGACGATGGGCCGGCTGACCCGCATCCCGCGGAAGCGGCGTCGAGCGGCTTGAGCACCGAGTCGCCCCTGAGCGGGACGACCGGCCAGCAGTTCAACAGCGGGGCCAAGCAGGGGCTGTTCCTGGCCGGCTACGTGGTTGACGGGGAATCGGTGGAGGATGTGGCAGCCGATCTCGAACGTGTGGCGGGCTGGTTCTCGGACAACACCCGGTGGGGGCCCGCCGATTCTTCCGGAGGTACCGCATGAGCGCGACGACATCCCCCGACACCGCTCCCGCCGCGCTTGCCGGCCCGCTCGTCGGGGCCGACCGGCTGGCCGCATGGCGCAGGGAGGGCGTGGTTCTCTTCGACGCCTCGGTCGGCGCCCACCGGGGCGCGGCCGTACGCATCCCCGGGGCCCGCCCCTTCGACCTCGACGGGGAGCTGTCCGACCACACCTCCGCCGTGCCGCACACCATGCCCGGCGCCTGGGAGTTCACCGAGGCTCTGCGCTCGCTCGGGGTGCACGATGCCGACACGGTCGTCGTCTACGACGCACAGGGGATCTACTCCAGCGCCCGTGCCTGGTGGATGCTGCGCGCCATGGGCTTCGGCAAGGTCGCCGTCCTCGACGGCGGCCTGCCTGCCTGGATCGCGGCGGGCCATCCGGTCGAGCTGTCGCCCGCCGCGTACGACGGCCCGCGTGGCACCTTCACCGCCCGGCCCCGGCCAGGACTGATCGTGGACGCCGATGCTGTCGCCGCTGCCCTCGCTGCCCCGGCCGCCGCCGTCCTCGACGCACGCACCAGTGGACGGTACGCCGGCACCGCGCCCGAGCCGCGCCCCGGCCTGCGGAGCGGCCACATGCCGGGTGCCGTCAGCCTCCCCTTCGAGGAGCTTCAGCGGGACGGCGGTGTGATGCGGCCGGCGCACGAGCTGCGCACGGAGTTCGAGGCGGCGGCCGGGGATCGTGACCGGCTGTACTTCAGCTGCGGCTCCGGGGTCACCGCCTGCGTTCTCGCGCTCGGGGCCACCCTGGCCGGCTACCGCGACCTCGCCGTGTACGACGGCTCGTGGAGCGAGTGGGGTCTGCCCTCCGGCCGGCCGGTGGTTACCGGCGAGACCCTCGACGAGAGCAGCCTGCGGTGACCGAACCAGCGCCCGGGGAGCGGCACGGCAGCGTGCCCCGGCCGCCTGAAGGGCTCTCCCCGGCACTGGTGTGGAGGGGGTCCGGAACCCCCACCCAGCCTCCAGAAAACCAGGTCAGGGCCACACCAGGCAGTACGGCTGATGTCCCGCGTCATGCAGCCGATGGCTGAAGTCCTGCCACTCGTGCAGCAGTTGGTAGACGTTGTACGCGTCGCGCGGGCCGCCGCGGTCCGGGACCGTGGACCAGATGAAGGCCGCGGCACCCACCGACTCCTCGCCGACGCCGCGCAGCGGGTCGACAACCGTCATCGGGAGCTTGACCACCGCGTAGTCGGGGTGGAGTACGACCAGTTCCAGCGGGGGGACCCTGTGCAGCGGTATGCCCTGGATGCCGGTGAGGACCATTGCCGCCACCGTCTCCGGCTTGATCTTGGTGAACATGCCGCCCATGCCGAGTTCGTCGCCGCCGAGCTCCTCCGGGCGCATCGAAATGGGCACGCGTGCCGCGGTCGCCCCGTCGGGGGCACCGAAGTACTTGTAGGTCACCCCCACCCGGCCACCACTCCTGCTTCCGGCTCCGACACCCTGCGTCCCACCGGCCTGTATGCCCTGCTTGCGTTCCGCCTTGCGCCGGTGCCGGCCTCGCCGGGAAGGCTCGGGCCCCAGATCGTCGGTCCCTTCGCCCACTTCGCCACCGCGATGCATATCTCATCCACCCGACTACTACTTAGGAGACACAGCCCCCGCCGCGCAACCCGATCATCGTGTCAGTCACCTCCCCCACGGGCGTGCGGTGAAACACCTGTCCGCAAGACCGTCCGTGGCTCCGACACCATGGTTTGTGTGAGCTTTCCCTTTGCCGCCCAGTTTCGCAGACGTGAGGGGGTCGACGCCCGGTCGTCGCGCGACGGATGTGTTCGTGGGGCTTTCGATGGCCGGGATCTTTCGCGCCTGGCTGTACAGGAGCGCTGTCCTACCCTGGGGAGGTCACTAGCCCCCGGAGTCGGAGAAGTCGCAGGTCATGACCGAACTGCCTTATCGATATGAAGCCCCAGTTTCGCAGACGCTTTTCGACCGTGCGTCCCTCGTGACGCCCGGCGGCGTGAACTCTCCCGTCCGTGCCTTCCGGGCCGTGGGCGGTACGCCCCGCTTCATGGTGTCCGGTACCGGTCCGTACCTCACCGATGCCGACGGCCGTGAGTATGTCGACCTCGTGTGCTCGTGGGGACCGATGATCCTCGGCCACTCCCACCCCGAGGTCATCGCCGCAGTCCAGGAAGCTGTCTCCCGCGGCACCTCGTTCGGTACGCCCGGTGAGGGCGAGGTCGCGCTCGCCGAGGAGATCGTGGCCCGGGTCGAGCCCGTGGAGCAGGTGCGGCTGGTGTCGTCCGGCACCGAGGCGACCATGTCCGCGATCCGTCTCGCGCGCGGGTTCACCGGCCGGGCCAAGGTGGTGAAGTTCGCCGGCTGCTACCACGGCCACGTCGACGCGCTGCTCGCCGCCGCCGGGTCCGGCGTCGCGACCTTCGGCCTTCCGGACACCCCGGGGGTCACAGGCGCGCAGGCCGGCGACACGATCGTGCTGCCGTACAACGACCTGGACGCCGTGCGGGAGGCGTTCGCCGCGCAGCCCGGCGAGATCGCCTGTGTGATCACCGAGGCGTCGCCCGGCAACATGGGTGTCGTACCGCCGCTGGACGGTTTCAACGCCGGGCTCAAGGAGATCTGCGCCGCCAACGGCGCGCTCTACATCTCCGACGAGGTCATGACCGGTTTCCGTACCTCGAAGGCCGGCTGGTTCGGCGTCGACGGGGTGCGGCCCGACCTGATGACCTTCGGCAAGGTCATGGGCGGCGGCTTCCCCGCCGCGGCCTTCGGCGGGCGTGCGGACGTGATGGCGCACCTCGCCCCGGCCGGTCCCGTCTACCAGGCGGGCACCCTCTCCGGTAACCCGGTCGCCACCGCCGCCGGTCTCGCCCAGCTGCGGCTGCTCGACGACGCCGCGTACGCGAAGGTGGACGCGGTCTCCGCGGAGATCCGCGGTCTGGTCAGTGAGGCGCTCGCCAAGGAAGGTGTGACACACACCGTGCAGGCGGCGAGCAACATGTTCTCCGTCTTCTTCACCGACCGGCCGGTGAGGAACTACGAGGACGCGAAGCAGCAGGAAGCTTTCCGCTTCACCGCCTTCTTCCACTCGCTGCTGTCGCAGGGCGTCTACCTGCCGCCGTCCGCCTTCGAGTCCTGGTTCGTCTCCACCGCCCACGACACGCAGGCCGTCGAGCGCATCGCCGCCGCCCTGCCCGCCGCTGCCCGCGCCGCATCGGAGGCCACCGCATGAGCGAGAACGGAAGCCGCAAGGACATCACCGTCGTCCATCTGATGCGGCACGGCGAGGTGCACAACCCGGAGGGCGTGCTCTACGGGCGCCGCCCCGGCTACCACCTCTCCAAGCTCGGCCGGCAGATGGCCGACCGGGTCGCCGAGCACCTGGAAGGCCGCGACATCACCCATGTCGTCGCCTCCCCGCTGGAGCGCGCCCAGGAGACGGCCGCACCGATCGCCAAGACGCACGGCCTCGAGCTGGCCACCGACGAGCGGCTCATCGAGGCCGCCAACGTCTTCGAGGGCAAGACCTTCGGGGTCGGTGACGGGGCGCTGCGCAAGCCGGACAACTGGAAGCACCTGACGAATCCGTTCCGGCCGTCGTGGGGTGAGCCGTACATCGAGCAGGTCGTACGGATGATGGCGGCCCTGGACGCCGCGCGTGACGCGGCGCGCGGGCACGAGGCGGTGTGCGTCAGCCATCAGCTGCCGATCTGGATCGTGCGCAGCTTCGTGGAGCGGCGGCGGCTGTGGCACGACCCGCGCAAGCGGCAGTGCACGCTCGCGTCGCTGACCAGCTTCACGTACCAGGGCGACAAGATCGTGTCGGTCGGGTACACGGAGCCGGCGCGGGATCTGGTGCCGGCGCATCTGCGGGCGGGCGCGAAGCCGGTGAAGGGGAATTCGAAGGCGTTCGGCGCGTAAGGGCTGTCCCCGGCGCCCTGCCGTCCGGTCTCCCCGGTCGTCCGGTTGCCAATGTGTCCTCAATCGCCGGACGGGCTTGATTTTCTGCCCGTCCGGCGGCTTTTTGATGCCGCCCCTGGACTGCCGCCCCTGGACTGCCGCCCCTGGACTGCCGTCCCGGGACTGCCGCCCCGGGACCGGCGTCCCGGGACCGGGGTTTGATCCCCGTCCGGCGTCCGGTATGCGCTCGGTCGGAGCCAAGGCCTGGTCGCGCGAAGAAAAATATGCTAATCAGCGGAACTCCTGCGTTGCTTTTCCCATCTAAGCCCTTGTCAGTTTGTAGTGACTTGAGGCAAAACGACCGCAGATGGGGAACTCATGCGAGACATCAGCCGAAGGGGTTTGCTCGGAGCCGGGCTCGGAGCCGCGGCGGCCATCGGTCTGGCGGGGTGCAGTTCCTCCGGTTCGGGCCGGTCGGTGGCGGACGCGGGGACCGCGGGGGAGAAGAATGCCGACGGGCACACCGGGGGGACCGGGTCTGCCAAGAAGGACGTGCGCGAGATAGGGGACGGTTCCACCGCGGACACCGGGAAGCAGCCGCACCAGCCTTCCGCGCCGGTTCCGCTCGAACCCGGGCAGACGCCGCCGCAGTTCGTGATCTTTTCCTGGGACGGAGCGGGCGAGGTCGGCAACGGGCTCTTCCCGCGCTTTCTCGAACTCGCCAAGGACCATGAGGCGGCGATGACCTTCTTCCTCTCCGGCATCTATCTGCTGCCCGAGTCGAAGAAGTCCATGTACCGGCCGCCCAACAATCCGGTCGGTGCTTCCGACATCGGTTATCTCACCGATGGACACATCAAGGAGACGCTGAAATACGTCCGTCAGGCCTGGTTCGACGGGCATGAGATCGGCACCCACTTCAACGGGCATTTCTGCAGCGGTTCCGGATCGGTTGCGAACTGGTCAGCCGCCCAGTGGCGGAGCGAAATCGATCAGGCGGTCTCCTTTGTCACCCAGTGGCGCACCAACACCGGCTGGACCGACCTCGATCCGCTGCCTTTCGACTACCGCAAGGAACTGATCGGCGGACGCGCCCCCTGTCTGCTCGGCCAGGACAATCTGCTGCCCACAGCGAGCAAGCTGGGCTGGCGCTACGATGCCAGCTCGCCCGGCGGCACCCAGGTGTGGCCCCGGAAGCGCCAGGGCATCTGGGACCTGCCGTTGCAGGCCATGCCGTTCCCCGGGCACACCTTCGAAGTCCTTTCGATGGACTACAACATCCTCGCCAACCAGTCGCAGAATTCGACCAAGGGCATGCCGTCGCGTTATCCGGGCTGGCGGAAGCAGGCCACCCAGTCGTATCTCGCCGGTTTCGACCGCGCCTACACGACGAATCGCGCGCCCTTCTACATAGGCAACCACTTCGAGGAGTGGAACGGCGGCATCTATATGGACGCGGTCGAGGAAACGATCAAGAAAATCGCGGGGAAGCCGGATGTGCGGCTCGTCTCCTTCAAGCAGTTCGTCGACTGGCTCGACGTCCAGACCCCGGCCGTGCTCGACAAGCTCCGTACGCTGGGCGTCGGTCAGTCGCCCGAGGGCGGCTGGAACACCTTCTTTAAGCAGGCCTGACAACGGGCTTTACGGGCACCGAGGGGGGCGCCCGAGACCGCCGGAACTGCCATGCGAAACTTTTCACATGAGCTATGGCCGCGCACCACGACGCCGCTTCACCCTGCTCGCCGCCCCCGCAGCGGCCGTCGCACTCGCACTCACGCTGACGGCGTGCGGCGGGGACGGCAACAAGGCCGGCGGTGGTGGCAACACCAACTTCGTCACGGGCAGTGGCGGAATCTCCACCGTCGCCAAGGCGGACCGCGTGGCCGCCCCGAAGCTCGACGGTGAGACCCTCGACGGCAAGCAGCTCGATGTCGCCGACTACAAGGGCAAGGTCGTCGTGCTGAACGTATGGGGCTCGTGGTGCGCGCCCTGCCGTGCGGAGGCCCAGCACTTCGCGAGGGTGGCGAAGGAGACGAAGGACCAGGACGTCCAGTTCGTCGGGATCAACACGCGCGACGCCCAGAAGGGCCCCGCGCAGGCCTTCGAGAAGGAATACGGGATCCCCTACCCGAGCCTTTTCGACCCGAACGGCGAGCTCCTGCTCCGCTTCCCCAAGGGCACGCTCCGTCCGCAGGCCATTCCGTCGACCGTGGTCCTGGACAAGGACGGGAAGATCGCCGCCCGTTACCTGACCGCGCTCGACTCCGAGAAGCTGCACAAGATGATCGACCCGCTGATCGCGGAGAAGTGATTCCGTGCTCACCCTCGCCGCCGTCGCGGACCAGAACGAGACCGTGATGAGCGGGGCGCTGCTCGTCGCCCTGCCCGTCGCCGCGCTCGGCGGACTCGTCTCGTTCTTCTCGCCGTGCGTCCTGCCGCTCGTGCCCGGCTACCTCAGTTACGTCACCGGCGTCAGCGGCACCGACCTGGCGCAGGCCAGACGCGGGCGCATGGTCGCGGGCGCCTCGCTCTTCGTGCTCGGCTTCACCGCCGTGTTCGTCTCCGGCGGCGCGCTCTTCGGCTTCTTCGGCCAGACCCTCCAGCAGTACAGCGGGACGCTCTCCAAGGTCCTCGGTGTGCTGATGATCCTGATGGGGATCTTCTTCATGGGCCTGATGCCGTGGATGACGCAGCGCGAATTCCGTATCCACAAGAGGCCGGTGACCGGGCTGACCGGCGCACCGCTGCTGGGAGCCCTCTTCGGAATCGGCTGGACCCCGTGCCTCGGCCCGACGCTCAGTTCGGTGAGCTTCCTCGCGATGGAGCAGGGCACCGCCTGGCGCGGGGCGATACTGACCGTCGCCTACTGTCTCGGTCTCGGTCTGCCCTTTGTCCTCGCCGCGGTCGCCTTCCGCAAGGCGCTCGGGGCGTTCGGCTGGGTCAAGCGCCACTACGCATGGGTCATGCGGATCGGCGGCGTCATGATGATCACGACCGGGCTGCTCCTGCTGACCGGCGTGTGGGACACCATGATGCAGGAAATGCAGGGCTGGTCCGGCGGCTTCACTGTGGGGATCTGAGTTCCATGAGCAACACCAAGTCCAACCCTGCCCCGGAGCGCGAGCGCCGTGACGAGCGGGAGATCCGGGACGAGCAGGACCGGGAGAACGCCGGCGAACTCGGTGCGGCCGGCTCCCAGCTCTCCACCGCCCCGAGCGAGGAGAGCGCGGCCAATCCGCCGGCCATGGGCGTCGTCGGCTGGGCCCGCTGGTTCTGGCGGCAGCTCACCTCGATGCGGGTCGCGCTGCTCCTGCTCTTCCTGCTGTCGCTCGGCGCCATCCCCGGCTCGCTGATCCCGCAGAACAGCGTGGACGAAATGAAGGTGGAGTCCTTCAAGAAGGCCCACACCACCCTCGCGCCGATCTACGAGAAGCTCCAGCTCTTCGACGTCTACAGCTCGGTGTGGTTCTCCGCGATCTACATACTGCTGTTCATCTCGCTCATCGGCTGCATCGTGCCGCGCACCGGCCAGTTCATCGGCCAGTTGCGCGGCCGCCCGCCGGGTGCCCCGGGGCGCCTGACACGGCTGCCCGCGTACACCACCTGGCGCACCGAGGCCGAGCCCGAGCAGGTCCGCGAGGCCGCGCTCGCCATGATGCGGGGGCGCCGCTACCGCGCGCACATCGCCGGGAACGCGGTCGCCGCCGAGAAGGGCTATCTGCGCGAGGCCGGGAACCTGATCTTCCACATCGCGCTGATCGTGATGCTGGTGGCGTTCGCCTGGGGGCAGCTCTTCAAGTCCGAGGGCGGCAAGCTGGTCGTCGAGGGCGGCGGTTTCTCCAACGCGCTGCCCATGTACGACGACTTCAAGTCCGGTTCGCTGTTCGACAACGACTCGCTCGTCCCGTTCACCTTCGAGCTCGACGAGTTCATCGGTACGTACGAGCGCAGCGGCCCCCAGACCGGTACGCCCAGGACCTTCGAGGCCCATGTGACGTACTCGGAGGGCGCCTACGGCAAGCCGCAGAAGTCCGTCATCAAGGTCAACGAGCCGCTCGACATCGACGGCACCAAGGTCTATCTGAACGCGCACGGCTACGCGCCCGTCGTCTCCGTCAAGGACGGCCGGGGCAAGGAGGTCTACCGCGACGCCGTGCCGCTGCTGCCCTTCGACAACAACGTCACCTCGAACGGTGTGATCAAGGTGATGGACGGCTACCGCGACAAGAACGGCAAGAAGACCCAGCTGGGCTTCCAGGCCTTCTTCGTGCCGACCTTCGCGGGCGAGGGCAAGGGCACGATGTACTCCCAGTTCCCGGCCGCCGACAACCCGCGGCTCGCCCTCAACGGCTACTACGGGAGTCTCGGTGTCGACTCCGGACTGCCGCAGAACGTGTACCAGCTGGACACGTCCAAGATGGAGCAGTTCAAGGACAGCGAGGGCAACCAGCTCAAGCAGCGCCTGGCGGTCGGCGAGACGATGAAGCTGCCCGACGGCGCCGGCTCGATCACCTTCGAGGGCGTCGAGGAGTGGGCCAGCTTCCAGATCTCCGAGCAGCCCGCCAGCGGCTGGGCGCTCACCGGCGCCATCGCCGCGATCGTCGGACTCGCGGGCTCCCTGTTCATCCAGCGGCGCCGCATCTGGGTGCGGGCCGTACGCGGTGCGGACGGCGTCACCGTCGTCGAAATGGCGGGTCTCGGCCGCAGCGAGTCCGCGAAGCTTCCCGAGGAGCTGGCCGATCTCGCGGTCACGCTCAACGACGTGGCGCCCACAGCGCCCGGCCCTGACACCGACCCCGGATCCGAACCCGGCTCCGTCGAAGAATCCTCCGAAGAACCTGCCGAAGGGGCTGAGAAGTGAATCTCGCCGCCGCAACCAACGAGAACCTGGCAAACACCAGCAATGTGCTGATCTATTCGTCGATGGCCGTCTACACCCTGGCCTTCTTCGCGCACATCGCGGAATGGGTGTTCGGCAGCCGCAGCAAGGTCGGCCGCACCGCCGCCGCGCTCACCGGGACCGAGGAAGCCGCGGCCGGCGCCCCGGTGAAGGTGCAGGTCGCGCGGAAGGGCGGCGGCACCGCCGTACTGGACCGCCCGAAGATCATTACACGTTCCGCAGCCGGTACCCGTGACGTCCCGGACGGGCCCGGCGCGGCCGGCGGCACGTTCAAGGGCGACCTGTACGGACGCGTGGCGATCTCCATGACCGTGCTCGCCTTCGTCGTGCAGGCCGGCGGTGTCCTCGCCCGTGCGCTGTCCGTGCAGCGTGCCCCCTGGGGCAACATGTACGAGTTCTCCATCACCTTCTCCACGGTGGCGGTCGGCGCGTACCTGACCCTCCTCGCGCTGAAGAAGAACGTCCGCTGGATGGGGCTGCTCCTGGTCACCACCGTCCTGCTGGACCTCGGCATCGCGACCACGTGGCTCTACACCGACAGCGCCCAGCTGGTGCCCGCACTGCACTCGTACTGGCTGTGGATCCACGTCTCCACCGCCATCCTCTGCGGCGCAGTCTTCTACATCGGCGCGGTCGCCACCCTGCTCTACCTCTTCCGCGACAGCTACGAGAGCAAGCTCGCGAACGGCGGGCAGCCCGGTTCGTTCGCCCAGTCCGTGCTCTCCCGGCTGCCCGCCGCCGCCTCGCTCGACAAGTTCTCGTACCGCATCAACGCCGCCGTCTTCCCGCTGTGGACGTTCACGATCATCGCGGGCGCCATCTGGGCGGGCGACGCATGGGGCCGCTACTGGGGCTGGGACCCCAAGGAGGTCTGGTCCTTCATCACCTGGGTCGCGTACGCCTGCTACCTGCACGCCCGCGCCACCGCAGGCTGGAAGGGCCGCAAGGCCGCCTACCTGGCACTGATCGCCTTCGGCTGCTGGCTCTTCAACTACTACGGCGTCAACATCTTCGTCACCGGCAAGCACTCCTACGCCGGCGTCTGACGGTCCCGCCCCGTAACGACCTGGGGGCGATAGCGAGTGGATCAGGGAGCGTCGCAGGGCGGCGCGAGCCCGCTCTCTATCGGCCCCAGGTCGTAAGGGTGCGGATCGCACACCACCGGGCCACGCTGGAACCATGACCGATGCGACTCCCGTCATCGAGCGTGGCACCAGCGAAACCCACGGTGACCGGCACACTCTGCGGTTCACACTACGGCTGCCCCACCCCGTCCCACGGGTGTGGGCAGCCGTAGCCAGTTCCAGGGGACTGCCCGGCTGGCTCGCCGCCGCCGACGCGTTCGAACCGCGCATCGGCGGAGCGATCACGCTGCGCTGGCTGAACACCGACCGCGACGGGCATGCCACGGTCGCCTCCGGCACCGTCACCGCCTGGGACATCGAACGGGTCGCCGAATACACCCTCGAAGGACCTCACGGCCGCATCCGCTTCCACCTGGAGCCACCGCGCGGCGATCATGTGCTGCTGCGCTTCACCAACGAGTTCCAGGGCGACGACGAGCTGCGCCTGGACTGCCTCGCGGGCTGGCACGACCACTTCCGCTACCTCGTGGACGCGCTCGACGGATACCCCGCCGACTGGTCGAAGTGGACACCGGTCCGGTGGGCGGGGCTCCGCGAGGAGTACGCGGCGGCCGAGCAGTGACGCGGCGTCACGGCGCCGAGGAGGGCGGCAGACACTTCGGGTCCGGCGGCGTTCCTTCCGGCCAGGCGATGGACACGAACCGCTGACGGGCGTCCTCGGGCGCCAGCTCCACCACCGGCACCGCCTTGTTGTACGGGTTCCCGTGGTTGTCCAGACAGATCCAGCCACTGGCCCCCGACACCCGCAGCGACCCCTTCACCCGCGGCCACTGCTCACCCACATCCGCGGGCTGCGGCAGCTTCTTGCCGTCCCCGCTCGCCTGCCGGATGGCGTGCACCGCCAGCATCATCGCGTCGTACGCGATGATGGCGTGGCCGTCGGCCAGCTCCTGGTGACCGGTCGGACCGACCGGGCCCGCAGGCTTCTTCGCCCCTGTGGCCAGCAGGTCCAGGAAGCTCCGGTAGTCAGCCGGGGAACCGCCCGTCGCCGCCCCGCCCTTCTCCTTCGCCGCCGCCCAGGCGTCCGGGTGCGCCAGCGAGGCGTAGCGGACCGTCACCTTGCGGCGCAGCGCGCTCCGGTCGAGCTTCTTGTCCTTGCCGAGGTACGAGCCCTCGTCGCCGGTGAGGATCGTGAACGGGCGGCTCTGGCAGCCGCGGGCCCCCAGGGCGTTGATGAACTGGCGCAGCTGGGTGTGGCGTCCGGCGAAGAACACCGTCTCCGCATCCGTGTCGCAGATGAGGTGAGTGATCTGCTGGAACGTGTTGGCCGTGGTGCCCTCGTCGTTGGGGTCATCGCGCGAGGTGAACAGCTGCGGCTCGTACCGCGTGCCCTTCACCAGCGAGGTGAACGCCGCCCGCAGCGTGTCCGTGTAGTGGTCCCCGGTGCGGGTGTCCTGCACCAGCAGCGCCTTGTCCGCCCTCACTTCCCCGAAGTGCGCCAGCGCACGCGCCTCGTCCCGGTTCGTCGGCGACACTCGCGCCAGACCGGGGAACGGGTCGCCGGCCGGGCCGTTGGCGATGTCGTCGGCGGTGATCGTGGTACCGACGACCGCGATGTGCGCGGCGGTCAGCTCCTTGACCGCCGACCTGACCTGGGTACTGCTGGTGGCGACCCCCGACACGGCCCGCAGATGGTCCGGGGCCCCGGTCATCTTCTTCAGCCGGTCCACCGTCGGCTTCCACAGCAGGTTGTTCTTCCCCGTGTTGGCGAGCACCAGCCGGATCTTCGGCACCTGCTCGTTCGACAGATGGTTGGCCCGGTACTGCTCGGCGAACGCGCCCTGCAGCTCGTGCCGCATCTTCGCCTGCATGGCCTCGTCCGTCGACGTCAGCGGCAGCAGCAGCGCGACCGTCGCGTACCGGCCGGGCTTCAGGGTGTCGTTCTCCCGGCCGATGGCCGCGGCGACCTCGGCCAGCTTCGACTGCCCGAAGTCGTATCCGTCGCCGGAGACGCCTATGCACTCGTCGCTGCCCTGCGGCCGCTCGACCCCCTTCGCGCAGGAGCGGTCCTCGGGGGCGGTGATCCGGCCGATGCCGTACCAGCCGGACGTGACGGCCAGTGCGCCCACCACCACCGTGGTGACGGCCTTCTGCCTCGCCGTGTACCAGACGCGATATCGCAGCGGATTACGCATCCGAGCCTCCGTTTCCCCGCCCCTGCCCGCTTCCGCCCGTGTCCGGTGGTCCGGGCGGCATGGAAAGCGGCCGCCAGGCCCTGATGTCCTGCGGCCAGTACGTCGCCGCGTCCCACAGCACGCTGTTGCCCGTCGGATGCCTGCCGGACAGTTGTCGCAGTTCGTGCGCCATCTTGTCGATCACCTCTTCGTCCGGCAGAGCCAGTGGATCGGACAGCAGCCATACGGCGTGCAGCAGCCGACGCAGCTGCAACTGGAGCTCCACGGCCCGCTCGCCGAGCCCCGCGAGCCCCGTCTCCCCGTCCGGCAGCGAACCGGCCGCCTCCCGGCCGAGCGCGACCGCCTGCCGCGGATCGGGGCCGGCATGACCGGGCGGACGCGGATACGGAGCCGAGGCGATGAACCGCAACGAGCCGAGCCACGCCGTCACATCCCCGTCGGTGAACCGCTCGCGCAGATGTGTCACACAGTCCCTCGTCCTGCCCAGCACCAGCTCCTGGTGCAGCCGGTGCGGGACACTCGGGCAGCGGCCCCCGGGCGCGTACGCCGTGCGCAGCGTCTCGTGCACCGCACGCCACACCGCGTAGTGCGGATGGTCGTCGTCCTGGAACCGGAGCCGGTGCAGAAGCAGCGACCGCAGCAGCGGATCGGCGACGAAGTACTCGGGACCGACCGGCCAGTCCTGCTCTCGCAGCATGTCCCGCACCTGCAGGGCCACATCGCCGTCCAGCGACCGGCCGCGCAGCCGGGCCGTGGCCAGCAGCCGCGCCGAGTCCTCACCGTGCGCGGCGGCCAGCACGCTCAGCACGTCGAGCTGCTGCCCCGGCAGCAGTTGCGCCAGCAGCTCGTCCGCCACCCGCACCGGCGCCCGGCCCTCGCGCAGCTCAACCATGCGGTCCAGCAGCGCCCCAGGCACCAGCGTCGCCTGAGGAGCCTGAGGAGCCTGAGGAGCCTGAGGAGCCTGAGGCCGGGGCGTGCCGGGCTGCGGGGCTCCCGGCACCAACGCCTTGCCGGCCGCCTGCGCGAACAGCGCCACACCCAGCGGGCGCCCACCCGTCAGCCGGTGCACGCCGCGCGCCAGCCCGGCCGGGGTGCGGCCCACCGGATCGTGCCGGTCGAACGCCGCCTGCGCATGCGCCGGGCCGAGCGCGGTCAGCTCCACGGCAAGAATCCCGGACGTCACCTCCGAACCACGCACCCAGTGCGAACCGTGTGCCACCTCGGGCAGCCGCTTGCGCACGGCATGGCTCAGCCCCTCGTGGTCACGGGCACGCGAGGAGGCGAACACGGCGATCTGATCGCGCACCCCGGAGGCCCGCTGCCGCAGCACCGGCTCGACCAGCTGCCTGCCCAGCACCGTGTGCGCGTTGTCCAGCAGCAGCACCGGACGGCCCCGGCGGGCACCGCGCGCCAGCCCCCCGTACGCCCGCACCACATCCGTGACCAGCGCGAGCACCAGATGATCCTCGGCCCGGCGGCGCAGATCGCCGCCGCGCTCGAAATCGACCGCCAGCTGCCTCAGCCCGATCCTGCCGTTGCCGCCCGCGTGCGGATAGCTCCCGTACCAGTCGGCCGAACGCCGCTGGAACCGGCTGAACGTCTCCTCCAGCACCGTTTCGACCGTGGCCTCCGCGACCATTCCGGCCAGCGGCACCACCGAGTCGAAGGCAGCCGAGGCCAGCTTCGCCAGCACCTTGGTGACCCAGCCCGCCGCAGCGTCCCCGCGGGTGTCGACGGTCGCCAGCACAGGGCCCAGCGACTGCAGATCCCGCTGCGCCTGCGTCTCGTCCTCCCGCGTCCAGGAGATCGAGGCAACGGCCACCAGGCCGAGACTCAGCCGGGGAAACTGCACCGGCCGCGCGGCACGTACCTTCGCCGTCAGCTGGGTGGCGAGTTCGGGCAGTGCCCCGGTGACCGGAGTCCAGCCCGGCCCCGGGTCCGCGGGCGGCACGACGGCCTCGCAGTCGACCAGTGCGACAGGGGTGATCTCCCGGTACAGATGGCGCAGTTGCTTGAGCACGGCCGTCTTGCCCATGCCACGGCCCCCGGTCAGCACGGCGACCGGCGGATCGTCACGGTGCTCGTAGGCGACCCGGGCGGAGCCGTACGGAGTGAGACCGGTCAGGCGCGCCGCAAGTCCGTCATTGCCGAAGATCGCCTCGCGCCCGTGCAGCTCTCTCTCCACAGCACCCCCAGCGCCGATGCCCCATCCGATCTGTCACACCGTCAACTCAAGGGTATCGACAGGAAGTTGGAGCATGGTGAAGTTTTTCGAACGATCAGGGGCGCGGAGCGGTAACGGCCTCGTAAACCAGCCGATGCCCCTCAATCGTCGGAGGGGCTCGTGTTTCCCCCGCTCTCGCGGCGCTTGAGCTCCTCCTCGCGGCGGCGCAGATCCGCCTCCCAGTCCTTGAGGAGCGACTCGTCCTTCTTGTTCTCTTCCTTCAGGGACTTCAGGAACTCCGGGTTGTCGTCCGGCGCCACCCACTGCGAGCGGTGACTGCGGTGCCATTCGGACGGTGTACGGCCCCCGGCCGGCGCCCGGCGCATCTTGCCCGCGGCCAGCCAGACGATCGGGCCCACGATCCAGAACAGCAGGATGATGAAGACCCAGGCGATCTTCGGCAGGTGTTTGGCCTCGTCCTCGGGGGTGTTCAGGCAGTCGATGAACGCGTAGATCGTCAGCGCCAGAGGCACGAGGTACATCAGGGCCCGGAACATGATGGAAAGGTCCCCCTGCGGAGAGTTGGCGGGGCTTGTCCCGCCCCGGTTCGGGCCCAGGGTAACCGGTGTCAATGGCGTCCCACGGCTAGCAGGTGGGAACCGGCGGCCAACAGATCGGGGTATGCCTCCGCCATGCGGGCGGCGGCCAGGACGGAGGCGAACATCCGCGATTCGACGAGGGACTCCCCGGTGTGCTGTTCGGTCGCTTTCAGCAGGGCCCAGGAAGGGCCCTCGACGCCGTACACCCGGGTGTCGGCGAGGCCCGCCTCGCGCATTTCGGCCTCCAGCTCGGGGCCGGTGTGGAAGTGCGCCTCGGTGAATCCCTTCCTGCCGTCGTGCGAACCGGTGGCCAGGATGCGGCTGATGCCCTCCTGGAGGGACGGGCGGTCGAGGTGTGCGAGGGCGGTGTGTTCGAACAGCGAGGCGTACCGGTTGATGCCCGCCGCGGCGACCAGCCCGCCCGGCCGGACCACTCGGCGGGCCTCGGCCAGGGCGGCCCGGCGGTCGGCGGGGTCGACGAGGTGGTACAGCGGCCCGAGGAGCAGGACCACGTCGTACGAGTCGTCCCGCGCGGTCAGGGCTCGCGCATCCCCCAGCTCGACACTGCACCCGGCGCTCTCGGCCTCCGCGATGTGACGCGGCACCGGGTCGACGAGGTGCACCCGGTAGCCGTCCTCGGAGAGCCAGCGGGCGTGGGTTCCGGGACCGCCGCCGACATCGAGCACGAATGCCGGTGCGGGCGGGAGGTGGCGGCGCAGGAGCTCCTGGGTGCGGACCATCTCCAGGACGCCGTCGGCGGGTACGGACAGCCGGTCCGCCTCGTTGATGGCCGAGGTGTAGAAGTCGATGATCGCCTGCGGTACTCGGTGAGCTGTCATGAATGCCCGTCCCGTTCGCGGTCGGAGTCCCGGTGGGTGTGCCCGGATCAACCTAACGACTTCACTAGTGAACCCGACCAGGTCGACTTAACTAGCTAACCTGGCCGGTCAACCAGTCCAGTTACCAGGAGGCCGCTGTGCCGCTACTCAAGTACGAGCAGATCGCCGAGACCCTGCGCGTCAGGATCGCGGACGGGGAGTTCGGCCCGGGGGATCTCCTTCCGTCTGGGCGCGACCTGTGCGAGCAGTGGTCGGTGTCGCGGGCCACGGTCATCAAGGCGATGGACGTCCTGCGCGGCGACGGGCTCGTCGTGGCCCGGCAGGGCTCGGGCTTCACGGTCGTCGAGACTCCCGTGGCCCGCCCGGCGGGGCGGCGGACCGCAGGTTCGGCCCGCGTATCCGGCGGCAGCCCGTTCCGCCGTCTCGGCACGCCCGGCAGGGAGGAGCCACCGGCAGGAGTGGCCGAGGCCCTCGGGCTGGGGAGCGGTGCCGTTGCCCTTCGTCGTGATCGGCTGATGCTGCTCGATGACGGCACGCCACTCTCCCTGGTCGCCGCCTGGTTTCCGGAGGAGGTGGCCGACGCCTGCCCCAAGCTCGCCCAGAAGGGGCCGATCGCGGAAGGGACCACGCGCTACGTCGCCCGGATGCTCGGCCGGTTCCCGGCCCGGGGGACGGACGTGCTCTCGGTGCGCCTCGCCACCGAGAGCGAGGCCGGGCAGCTGGGCCTCACGCTGCCGGCCGCCGTCGCGGTCGTCCTCCACGTGGCGATCGACAGCGACGGGCGCGTGCTGGTGTGCGAGGAGGGTGTGACCCCGGCGCACCTCTGGGAGCAGGTCGACAGCTACCCGATGGGTGGAAGCAGCCCCGAATGACTTGACTGGACCGGTCAACCGGTCCAATCTCGACTTCATGAGTCCCTCAGAGCAACTCGACGCCACCTGTGCCCGGTTACTTCCATGGGCCCGGCCGGACGGCGGACCGTGCTACTTGCGTACGGACGGCCATGGGTATGTGTCGCGCGTCGCGGATCAGATGGAAGTCGTACAACTCGGCATGGGGGCAGAGGTCCTCGACTGCGCCAGGCCGATCATTGCCGCCGACGGCGCGACGGCGAAGGAACTCCGGTTCACCGCTGTCCGGTTGGCCGAATGCCTGACCGATGCGCTGCGCATCGCCGAGAGCAGGGGCGGGCGACTTCAACAGGTCCGGTCGGCGGGCCGGGGCACGGAGGCCGATGACGCTCAGGGGTTGTGAACTGCTGTCGGTTTGGTGAGCTGGAGCGAGTCCTGCCGACGGGTTCGCTGGGTGGGAACGGTAGTTCTGGTGCCGAATGGGTGACCTTGGCTGCTGGTGCTCGTTGGACTGGGTGGTGGCTGTCCGGCTTTGAGGGAGGGGGTGTTGTGGTGGGTGGTGTGCGGGAGTTGGCGGCGCCGTTCGTGGTGCCTGGGCCGTGCGGGGTGGCGGTCCGCGACCGTCTCAAGCACCTCACGCCCCAGGACGAGAAGGTTCTGCGTCTGGTGGGCGAGCATCAGGGGCGTCTGGCTTCGCGTGACCTGAAGGCCCGTTGCGCGGATGGTCTGGAGCACGGTGCGGAGTCCTGGGCGTCGCGGAAGCGGGGATTGACTGGGGCGTCGTCGTCGCGGATCGCGGGTGCGATCACCAAGGCCACACACGACCAGTGGGCACTCGCCCGCCGCTGCCAGACCGCCCACATCCAGACACTCGAAGCCGGAATCAGGACCCTGCGGCACCGCCTGTCCCTCCCCATCGGCGCGCCCGGGACGAAACGGTCCCCGGGCGGCTTTCGTTCCCGGGGTGAGTGGTTCCACAAGTCCCGCCGCCTTAAAGCCCTGGAAGCCCGCCACAGTTCGGCGGTTCGTGACCGGCAGACCGGACGGGTCCGGGTCGTGCGGGGCGGCAAGCGTCTCCTGAACACCCGCCACCACCTCGCCCAGGCCCAGCTCACCGAGGAGCAGTGGCGGGAGCGTTGGGAGGCGGAGCGCTGGTTCCTGGCAGCGGACGGTGAGTCGGGGAAGCGGTTCGGGAACGAGACGATCCGCGTCACCGACACCGGCGAAGTGTCGATCAAGCTGCCTGCCCCGCTGGCCCACCTGGCCAATGCCAGGCACGGCCGGTACACCCTCGCCTCCACCGTCGCGTTCGCGCACCGGGGTGTGGAGTGGGCCGACCGCATCGCCGCGAACAGGGCCGTCGCCTACCGCATCCACCACGATGTGGGCCGTGGCCGCTGGTACCTCACCGCGTCCTGGCAGCGCCCCGCCGTCCAGACGGTCCCGCTTGAGACCGCCCAGGCCCGGGGCATGGTCGGTGTGGACACGAACGCCGACCACCTCGCCGCCTACCACCTCGACCCCCACGGCAACCCGGTCGGCGAACCGCGCCGGTTCTTCTACGACCTGTCCGGTACCGCCACGCACCGCGACGCCCAGATCCGCCACGCCCTGACCCGGCTCCTGCACTGGGCCAAACAGACCGGTGCGAGCGCGATCGCCATCGAGGATCTCGACTTCACTGCCGAGAAGACCCGGGAGAAGCACGGCCGCCGGAAACGGTTCCGGCAGCTCATCTCCGGCATCCCGACCGGTAAGCTCAGGGCCCGGCTGGTCTCCATGGCCGCCGAACACGGCCTCGCGGTCGTCGCGGTCGACCCCGCCTACACCAGCGTGTGGGGCGCCCAGCACTGGCAGAAGCCACTGGTCACCCCGCACCGCAGGATGTCCCGTCACGATGCCGCCGGTATCGCGATTGGACGACGCGCCCTCGGACACCCGATCCGGCGACGGACGGCACCGCCCCGTGCACACCAGAGCGATGTGCACGGGCATCGGACCGCCCAGGCCCGACCAGGTGCACGGGGGCGTGAGGGAACCCGCCCACCCGCCACGGACCACGCCCACAGAGGCGTGCCGCCGAACGGGACGCGAAAGCGGGAACCCAGCGCATCCAACACCGTTCGGGATGCGCCTAGCACACATGGGTGGGTCCAGGACCCACTCATGTGTACCGGCTAGGAGCGGTCCCCCGGGTGATCGCTGCGACGGTGATGACAAACTGGACGGCATGGCTTACGACGATCTTCGTTCCCTCCTCCGGGCCCTGGAGCGCGAGGGCGAGCTCAAGCGCATCAAGGCCGAGGTCGACCCCTACCTGGAGGTCGGCGAGATCGTCGACCGGGTGAACAAGGCGGGCGGGCCCGCGCTGCTCTTCGAGAACGTCAAGGGGTCCTCCATGCCCCTGGCCATGAATGTCTTCGGGACCGACAAGCGGCTGCTCAAGGCGCTCGGGCTGAAGTCGTACGCCGACATCGGCGACAAGATCGGCGGGCTGCTCAAGCCTGAGCTGCCGCACGGTTTCGTCGGGGTGCGGGAGGCGTTCGGGAAGCTCGGCTCGATGGTTCATGTGCCGCCGAAGAAGGTGAAGCCGGAAAGCGCGCCCGTGCAGGAGGTCGTGCTCACCGGCGACGACGTGGATCTGGATCAGCTGCCCGCGCTCTTCACCTGGCCCGAGGACGGCGGCTCGTTCTTCAATCTGGGGCTCACGCACACCAAGCACCCGGAGACCGGCGTACGGAATCTGGGGCTGTACCGGCTCCAGCGTCACGACCGGCGCACCATCGGGATGCACTGGCAGATCCACAAGGACAGCCGCAACCACTACCAGGTCGCCGCCAAGCGCGGGGAGCGGCTGCCGGTCGCCATCGCGTTCGGTGCGCCGCCCGCGGTGACGTACGCCTCCACCGCGCCGCTGCCGGGGGACATCGACGAGTACCTCTTCGCCGGGTTCATCCAGGGCAAGCGGATCGAGATGGTCGACTGCAAGACCGTGCCGTTGCAGGTCCCGGCGCAGGCGGAGGTCGTCATCGAGGGGTGGCTGGAGCCCGGGAAGATGCTTCCCGAGGGGCCGTTCGGCGACCACACCGGCTTCTACACGCCGCAGGAGCCGTTCCCCGCACTGACCATCGACTGCGTGACCATGCGGAAGCGTCCGCTGCTGCAGTCGATCGTGGTGGGGCGGCCGCCGACCGAGGACGGGCCGCTGGGACGGGCCACGGAGCGGTTCTTCCTGCCGCTCCTCAAGATCATCGTGCCGGACATCGTGGACTACCACCTGCCGGAGGCGGGCGGCTTCCACAACTGTGCGATCGTCTCGATCGACAAGAAGTACCCGAAGCATGCCCAGAAGGTGATGAGCGCCATCTGGGGTGCGCACATGATGTCGCTGACCAAGCTGATCGTCGTCGTGGACTCCGACTGCGACGTCCATGATCTGCACGAGGTGGCGTGGCGGGCGCTCGGCAACACCGACTACGCACGGGATCTGACGGTCACCGAAGGGCCCGTCGATCATCTCGACCATGCTTCCTACCAGCAGTTCTGGGGCGGCAAGGCGGGTATCGACGCGACGAAGAAGTGGCCCGAGGAGGGTTACACCCGGGACGGGGGCTGGCCGGACATGGTCGAGTCCGACCCGAAGACGGCGGCGAAGGTCGACCGCCGGTGGAAGGAATACGGACTGTGAGCGCCGCTGAAGCAGCACTGGGCTCAGGGCCCGTACAACCGAACAGCAAGGTCAAGGCGTTTCTGCGGCTCGTGATGATCGAGCACTCGGTCTTCGCGCTGCCCTTCGCGTACATCGCCGCCCTGACCGCGATGTTCCAGGCGGACAAGTCCATCCACTGGGTCACGCTGCTGCTCGTCACCATCGCGATGGTGGGGCTGCGGACGTTCGCGATGGCCTGCAACCGGATCATCGACCGGGAGATCGACGCCCGTAATCCGCGCACCGCGAGCCGGGAACTGGTCACCGGCGCGGTCTCGGTGAAGTCGGCGTGGACCGGGGCGCTCGTCGCCGTGGTGGCCTTCCTCGGGGCGGCCGCGCTGCTCAACCCGCTGTGTCTGGCGCTCGCGCCGGTCGCCGTGATCCCGATGGTCGTCTACCCGTACGGGAAGCGGTTCACCAACTATCCGCACGCCATACTCGGGATCGCGCAGGCCATAGGGCCGATCGGTGCCTGGCTGGCCGTGACCGGCAGCTGGTCGTGGGACGCGGTGATTCTCGGTCTCGCGGTCGGGATCTGGATCGGTGGCTTCGACCTGATCTTCGGCTGCCAGGACGTCCAGGCGGACAGGGCGCACGGGGTGCTGTCGGTGCCGGCCCGGTTCGGGATCCCGGCCGCGCTGTGGGGGGCGCGGGTCTGCCATGTGGTGACGACCGGGCTGCTGGTCTGGTTCGGGCTGGCTACGGAGGCGGGCCAGTTCTACTGGGTCGGCATGGTGATCGTCGCCGTCGCCTTCGTGTACGAGCACCGCGTGGTGCGGCCGCACGATCTGTCCCGGCTGAACCGGGCGTTCTTCTCGGTCAACGGGTTCATCGGAATAGCGCTGTTCGCGTGTGCGCTGCTGGATCTGCTGGTGCGCGGCCTGACGGTCTGAGCCGGGACGGCGGGACACAGGGACGCCGGGGCAAGCGGAACTACGGCATCAGCGGGGCGCGTGCGGGCGTGCTCCCGCGGCGGCCTTCGCGCGGTCGCCCGTGCGCCATGCCGGCGCGAATCGATCCGACGATGCGGCCACCGATGCCCCCTGACGTTCCGTGTCGCCTTTGTATCCACCCCAGAAACGTCTGAGGCACCTTACTCGGTTCCGGGTTCGGGCAGCCGGATAGGCTCGGGTGTGTGGATTCCGGGACTTCAGTGAGTCAGCACCAGCGGCAGCCTTGGATTGTCGGGGTTTCAGGTGCTTCGGGCACCCCATTCGCCGCCGCCGTGCTGCGCGGTCTGCTGGCCGCGGGAGAGAACGTCGATCTCGTGGTGAGCCGGGCGTCGCGGCTGACGCTGCTGGACGAGACCGGGATCGCGTTCCGCGATGCGCACTGGCAGGAGGATCTGCGCAGCTGGCTGGCGCGCGGGGCGGACGGGAAGCCGCACGCCTTCGATGTGGACGTCGAGGGCGTACGGCACTGGGCGGCCGGTGATCTCGGAGCGGGGCCGTCCTCGGGGTCGTACCCGGCGAAGGGGATGCTGATCGTCCCGGCTTCGACGGCGTGTGTGGCCGGGGTGGCGCTCGGACTCTCGAAGGATCTGCTCCAGCGGGCCGCGAGCGTGACGCTCAAGGAGCGGCGGAAACTGGTCGTCGCGGTGCGGGAGACACCGCTGAACGGGCAGACGCTGAAGCATCTGGTGAGCCTGGACGAGGCGGGCGCCGTCGTACTGCCCGCCTCTCCGGCGTTCTATGCGGGGGCGACGCACATCCAGGATCTGGTGGACTTCGTCGCGGGGCGGGTGCTGGACGCGGCGGGGGTGCCGCACGACCTGTACCGCCGATGGGAGGGAGAGCTCGGTGGTGGCTCTCGCGACTGAGGCGGGCCCCAGGGGGACTGAGCCTGTGGTCAGCGCTTCTTCTTGGCGCGCGGGGCGCGGGTCCGGTCGACCCGTTGCGCGGCGGCGGGCTGGTGGGCACGCGAGCGGTTGGCCAGGTCCTGCAGCTCGCGCATTCGGGCGTAGGCCATCTCGATCGAGTACACGGTGTTCTCACTCCTGAAGATTCGAAAGCATTTTTTGGATGCTCGGGAAGATTTGCAGGCGTTGTGGCCTGCATGCCTTAGATTCTACACATAGACTCGCGATACTGCTGAACAATGGAAGGTTTCAGTCATATGGACGCGGTGGACAGGCAGCTCATCCAGGCCCTCAGGGAGAACGGCAGGGCCTCGTATGCCGAGCTGGGGCGGCTCGTCGGGCTCTCCGGGCCCAGCGTCACCGACCGCATCAACCGGCTGGAAACCGCCGGTGTCATCACCGGCTACCGCGCCACCGTCGACGCCGCGTCCCTGGGGCTCGGGGTCACGGCCCTGATCGGCATCTCGCTCTCCGACGCCGCCGACCACGAGGACGTGGCGCGCCGGCTGAAGGACCTCGCGGAGATCGAGGACGCCTGGTTCATCGCGGGCGACGACTCGTACATGCTCAAGGTGCGGGTCGGTGACGTGGACGGGCTGGAGAGGACCATTCGCCGGCTCAGCGGTACGCGGGGCGTCTCGCGCACGCGTACCACGATCGTGCTCTCCACCAAGTGGGAGAACCGGGTCGGGGAACTGCCCGAGGAGGTGTAGGCGTAACGTGGTGGAACCCCCGGGGGGACCGGGGGTTTTGCCCGGTACCGACCGGGAGAGGCACAGCACGTCGACAACTGGGAGGCAGCCGCATGGACGTTGGGCTCAAGCGCGAGCTGGAGGAGAAGGTCCGCGCAGGGGAGCGACTGACCCGTGAGGACGGCATCGCCCTCTACGAGTCGGACGACCTGGCCTGGCTCGGCGGCCTCGCCCATGAGGTGCGTACGCGCAAGAACGGCGACGTCGTGCACTTCAACGTCAACCGGCACCTCAACATGACCAATGTGTGCACCGCGTCGTGCGCGTACTGCTCGTTCCAGCGCAAGCCGGGCGAGAAGGACGCGTACACCATGCGCATCGAGGAGGCCGTCCGGCTCGCGAAGGCGATGGAGGGCGAGAACCTCACCGAGCTGCACATCGTCAACGGGCTGCACCCCACCCTCCCTTGGCGTTACTACCCGCGCTCGCTCAGCGCGCTGAAGGAGGCCCTGCCGCAGGTCTCCCTCAAGGCGTTCACCGCCACCGAGATTCACCACTTCGAGACCATTTCCGGGCTCTCGGCCTCCGAGATCCTCGACGAGCTGATCGAGGCCGGTCTGGAGTCGCTGACCGGTGGCGGAGCGGAGATCTTCGACTGGGAGGTCCGCCAGCACATCGTGGACCACAACACCCACTGGGAAGACTGGTCACGCATTCACCGCCTCGCCCACGAGAAGGGTCTGAAGACCCCGGCGACGATGCTGTACGGGCACATCGAGGAGCCGCGTCACCGCGTCGACCATGTGCTGCGACTGCGTGAACTCCAGGACGAGACCGGTGGTTTCCAGGTCTTCATCCCGCTGCGCTACCAGCACGACTTCGTGGACATGAAGGACGGCAAGGTCCGCAACAAGCTCCAGGCGCGGACGACGATGGCGACCGGTGCCGAGGCGCTGAAGACCTTCGCGGTCTCGCGGCTCCTCTTCGACAACGTCCCGCACGTCAAGGTCTTCTGGGTGATGCACGGGGTGCAGACCGCCCAGCTCGCGCTGCAGCACGGCGCAGACGACATGGACGGCTCGGTCGTCGAGTACAAGATCACGCACGACGCGGACAACTACGGCACGCCGAACAAGCTCGGCCGTGAGGATCTGCTGGACCTGATCCGTGACGCGGGCTTCCGGCCCGTCGAGCGCAACACCCGGTACGAGATCATCCGCGAGTACCCGGGGCCGGACGCCGAGCGGCGCGAGTCGCCGCAGCCGATGCGCGTCTGACCCACCCCGATCCGCCGGAGGGGCCCGTGGTGCCGTCGGAGACCGTTTGGTGCAGCCCTCCGAAGTGATCGAATCCCGGGCATGCTTCACTGGTCGGGCAGGATCGCAGGACTGCCGTACGTAGAGAGGGGCCAACTGTGTCCGCTGCCAAGCCGGGTGCGACGATTCGGTACACCGCGATGCGCCTCAGCATCTTCGTCGGCTGCCTCGTCGTCACAGCGGTGGCCGTCCACTTCGGCCTGTTTCCCTCGGGTGCGAATGACTCCGATTTCGTCTGGGTGATCCTGCTCGCGCTGGTCCTGTCCGCACCGCTCAGCTTTGTGCTGCTGCGCAAGCAGCGTGACGAGATGTCCGCGCAGATCGTGGCCAGGGTCGACCGCACAAAGGCGCGGCTCGACGCGAACCGGACCCGCGAGGACCACGTCGCCCAGTGATGTCCCGGTGAGGATGACCCAAGGGTCACGTAAGGTTCCTCACACCCCGCACAGTTTCCGTACGAAACCCCGGTGCCGGAGCAAGCGCTCCTGTACTGGGGTTTCGTCGTTTCCGCATGCATGCCGGACACTCCGGCATCCGCGTTGTCGCCCGAAGAAGACCAAAGAAGAACTTTGAGGTTCTCAAAGTTCAAGTGTTAACGTGTTCGGCATGAAGACAGCAGCGCGCCATCGATTCGCCGCGAGCGTCGCGCTCGTGGAGCGCCTGCATGTCGATCTATGCCGCTGTATGTCCGCGGTCTGTTGCCGCAACGTCTGAACCGGCACCATGCAGCGGCGCCGCCCCTGACGCGGGCGCCGCACCCCGTCTCCCCGCACGGCGCACCCGTGCGCCCCGATGCGTCACATCTGGAGTGTGTCCGTGTCCGCGAATCCCGCGTCCGCCGCCGCGACCGACAGCCCGTCCGGCTCCGGCTCCGGCTCCGGTTTCCGTATACCCAAGGTCCCGTTCTGGGCCCAGATAATCGCCGGTCTCGTCCTCGGTGTCGTACTCGGGTGGCTTGCCCGTGCGTACGACATCAACTGGCTCTACGCCACGCTCGACCAGGTCGGCCACACCTTCGTCCAGCTGCTGAAGCTGGCCGTCGGGCCGCTCGTCTTCTTCGCGATCCTGGTGTCGATCACCAACCTGCGCAAGGTCAACAACGCCGCCCGGCTGGCCACCCGCACTCTGCTCTGGTTCATGATCACCTCGCTGATCGCGGTCGCCATCGGCCTCGCGATCGGCCTGATCACCAACCCGGGTGCCGGTACGGGACTGACCCCGAAGGACGGCAAGCTGCCGGAGCAGGCGGGCTCCTGGCTCGACTTCCTCACCGGCATCATTCCGGACAACGTGATCACCCCGTTCACCGAGCTGAACGTGCTCCAGATCGTCTTCATGGCCGCCGTCGCCGGTGTCGCCGCTCTCCAGCTCGGTGAGAAGGCCCAGCCGATCCTCACCCTCAGCGAGTCCGTCCTGGAGCTTCTCCAGAAGGCCCTGTGGTGGGTCATCCGCCTCGCCCCCATCGGCACCATCGGCCTCATCGGCTACGCGATCGCCGACTACGGCTGGGAGCTGATCGGCAAGTACGCGACGTTCACCGCCGACGTCTACATCGGCTGCGCCCTGGTGCTGTTCGGTGTGTACCCGCTGCTGCTCGTCACCGCCGCCAAGCTCAGCCCGCTGCAGTTCTTCAAGGGCGCCTGGCCGGCGATCCAGCTGGCCTTCGTCTCCCGCTCCTCGGTCGGCACGATGCCGGTCACCCAGAAGGTCACCGAGCGCCTCGGTGTCCCGAAGGAGTACGCCTCCTTCTCGGTCCCGTTCGGCGCCACCACCAAGATGGACGGCTGCGCCGCGATCTACCCGGCGCTGGCGGCGATCTTCATCGCGCAGATCTTCGATGTCCAGCTGGGTGTCGGTGACTACGTCCTCATCGCGTTCGTCTCGGTGATCGGTTCCGCGGCCACTGCCGGTCTCACCGGTGCGACGGTCATGCTGACCCTCACGCTGTCGACGCTGGGCCTCCCGCTGGAGGGCGTCGGTCTGCTCATGGCCATCGACCCGATCCTGGACATGATGCGTACGGCCACGAACGTGGCGGGCCAGGCGCTGGTCCCGGTGATCGTCTCGGCGCGCGAGAAGATCCTCGACCACGACGCGTACAACTCGGCCTCGTCCTCCCCGGTCGACGACGCCGAGGTGAGCGACGCCGAGGTGAGCGACGCCGAGGTGAGCGACGCCGAGCCGAAGCGCGTGCCGGTCCCCGCGTAGTCGGGAACAAGCGCTACGACGGACGGGGCAGACGCTGCGGTGCCCCGTCCGTCACATATGGGTCTCTCCTCCATGGGCCTCTCCTCCAGCCGGGGGAGGGGCCCGCGGCGCGGCGGCCCGCCGCCGATACGACGACAACCGGCCATCTGAGCCCTGCGGCCTCCTGCTCCGTACGAGGACGAGGAGACCCGCGCCGTACTCTTGCCGAGGAGTGGCACAGCGGGGGTGGGAGGAAGTCGACGTGGGTGCTGTGAAGAGCAAACGGATGCCGCGTGCCGTGCGTGAGCAGCAGATGATGGACGCTGCCGTGCAGACCTTCGGGCGGCGCGGATACCGCGCCGCCTCGATGGACGAGATCGCCGAGCTGGCCGGAGTTTCCAAGCCACTGGTCTACCTGTACCTCAACTCCAAGGAAGAACTTTTCACCGCTTGTATCCGGCGCGAGGCGAAGGCGCTGGTCGACGCGGTGCGGGCGGGGGCGGTGCCGGGCCTTCCGGCCGATCGGCAACTGTGGGCCGGGCTGCGCGCGTTCTTCGCACACACGGCGGAGCACCCGGACGGCTGGACGGTGCTGCACCGCCAGGCGCGCACGCACGGGGAGCCCTTCGCTACCGAGGTCACGGTGATGCGGGACGAGATCGTTGCGTTTGTGACCGGTCTGATCGGGGCGGCCGCACGCGAGGTGCACCATGATCCGGCGCTGCCCGACCGCGATGTGTCGGGGCTGGCGCAGGCGCTCGTGGGGGCCGCGGAGTCGCTTGCCGGGTGGGCGAACGAGACCCCGGGCGTCTCGGCGAAGGAGGCCGCGGCCACCCTGATGAACTTCTCCTGGGCGGGTCTGGAGAACCTTATGAACGGTCATCCGTGGCAGCCGCCGACCCTGTCCGGGGGCCGGGCGCGCTGACCGTCCCGCGCGTTGTTATGCGGTCTTCGCGCAGGAAAAGGTGGCGGGTGCTGACCGGCTGGAGCGCGCGGCGACAAGATCGGCCGCAAATTTACGGTTGCTGATGGTCTGTTCGCGGTGGGTGTCCGGAAGGTCGGGCAGGGCGAGGAGACGATCGCAGGAGGCCAGCGATCCGCGCGCGTCGCCGGTCCAGTAGGAGGTGATGGAGTGCTCGAAGAGCAGACCCCAGCTGTAGATCCAGGGCTCCATGAACAGCCAGTCCTCGGGGAGGGGCCGGTTGAGGCCGGCGACGGCAACCGCGTTGGCCGCTTGATAGCGACCCATCTTCCTCAGCCGGGAGGCCAGTTCGTAGCAGGCCTCCAACCGCTGCGGCCGGCTCTCCCATGCGCGGGTGAGGCCGTCCATGGCGCCGGGCCAGTCACCGCTGTCGGCCTTGAGCACTCCCACTTGCAGCAGGGCGTAGTACACCTCCTCTTCCCATCCGCCCATACCGGCCCGACGCTCGTACATCGCGATCGCTTCCCGGGTCTCGCCCATGTCACGGAGGGTCTGGGCGAGGTAGAAGACCGTGCGGGGATTGTTCGGATTGCGCTTGAGATCCTCGCGCAGCAGACGGGCGTCCCGGGTGAACTTGTCCCCGCGCGAGCCGCCGTCGGCGAAATGCTCGATGCTGAGAGCTGAGAGATCGGCAACGGTGTGCTGCTGGGCGGTGGCCAGGAATTCGTGGGTCGCGCCCTCGTAGCGCCACGGGATGTCCCCTTTGACCAGCCGAGGAATGCGATATTCGAGGGTGCCGAGATGACGCAACATATAAGAGTCGGCGCTCAGTTCGGAAAGTTCGGACAGCGGGCCTTCCCGTCGGACGGCCATGTCGGCGTCGATGAGCAGGAGATAGTCGGCCTTGCCGCGTGCGCGCTGGATGTTCAGGGTGCGGTTGTGGCCGAAGTTGGCCCAGAGGTCCTCGTGGAGTTCCCCCGGAATCCCTTTCATCGTGGCGCGGATCAGTTCCTGTGTTCCGTCACGTGAGCCGGTGTCGGAGATGACCCATGTGTCCACCAGGTCGCGCACGGAGTTCAGGCATCGCTCGATGACCTGCGCCTCGTCCTTGACGATCATGCATAGGCAGATTGTCGGCTTGCGGTGCAGCGTGGTTGGCATTTCTTCGGCAGGACGGTCGATCAGATTTGTCATATAACTCTTCCAATCTGGCTTCTACGGAGTAACGCTCCACGGTGAATTGGTGCGGTGTACGGGATCGGCCGATCCGGTCACCGAGGAAAGCGACGCTAGTGGGCCGCAATCCGGCGGTCGCGACGCGACACGGAGTTCTCGAGGGCGCGCAGGCAGACGGGACGGAATGGGTAATTGGTCCAACTAATATGCGAATGGGGGCAGATAGCTCAGGCTTCCCTCACCCACAAGGGGAACTGTTCGTACTCGGACGGTAGATAAACGGCGTGGCGCATATGCCCTGGTGCTGTTGCGGCTGTCACAGTCACGGCTCCGATCCACGCAGACCCGGTAAGGAATCCGAGATGCACAAATCGAGAAGCTGGGACATCCTGTCCCGTTCAACCTTGGGTGCCATGTCGTTGGGAATGACCCTGGCGCTGTGCCCCATGGACATCGCTCACGGAGCCCCTCACCCCATGGGTTCGCAGGCGGTCAACCGAGTGATGGCCGGCCGGGTGGCGGCCAGCGTGTCCGGGACGGTCATTTCCCAGACCTCTCAGAACATCCGCAGCGCTCCCACCCTCCAGTCGGCGATCGTGGGCAACGTACCCTCCGGCGGAACGGTTTCCATCGCCTGCCAGGTGGTCGGCCAGAACGTCGGCGGGAACTCGCTGTGGTACCTGCTCTCCAATGGCAGCGGCTGGATGAGCGCCCGCTTCATCTCGACGCAGGGCCCCGTGCCGTTCTGTGACGACTTCCCGGGGAATGGCCCCACCGGTCCGACGGGACCCATGGGTCCGACAGGTCCGACGGGACCGACGGGTTCTGACGGGGATACTGGGCCTGCCGGTCCGACGGGTGCGACGGGTCAGCAGGGCGCGACGGGTGCCACGGGTGCGTCCGGTGCCAACGGTGCCACGGGTGCTACTGGGCCTGCCGGTCCGACGGGTGCGACGGGTCAGCAGGGCGCGACGGGTGCCACGGGTGCGTCCGGTGCCAACGGTGCCACGGGTGCTACTGGGCCTGCCGGCCCGACGGGCGCGACGGGTCAGCAGGGCGCCACCGGTGCCACCGGTGCCACGGGTGCCACCGGCGCGTCCGGCGCTAATGGCGCCACCGGTCCGACCGGGCCTGCCGGTCCGACGGGTGCGACGGGTCAGCAGGGCGCCACCGGTGCCACGGGTGCGTCCGGTGCTGTTGGTGCCCACGGTCCGACCGGGCCTGCCGGTCCGACGGGCGCGACGGGTCAGCAGGGCGCCACCGGCGCCACTGGCGCGTCCGGCGCCAACGGTGCCCCAGGTGCGACCGGTCCGGTTGGTCCGACGGGTGCCACTGGTGCCACGGGCGCCACCGGCGCGACGGGTGCGCCCGGTACTAACGGTGCTGATGGTGCGACGGGTGCGACGGGTCCGGTTGGTCCGACGGGTGCAGCTGGTACTAACGGTGCCGATGGTGCTACCGGTCCGGTTGGCCCGACGGGTGCCACCGGCGCGACGGGTGCGGCTGGTACCAACGGTGCTGATGGTGCGACTGGTGCGACGGGTCCGGTTGGTCCGACGGGTGCGGCTGGTACCAACGGTGCTGATGGCGCGACTGGTGCGACCGGTCCGGTTGGTCCGACGGGCGCCACTGGTGCCACGGGTGCCACCGGCGCGACGGGTGCGCCCGGTACTAACGGTGCTGATGGTGCGACTGGTGCGACGGGTCCGGTTGGTCCGACGGGTGCGGCCGGTACCAACGGTGCCGATGGCGCGACCGGTGCGACCGGTCCGGTTGGCCCGACGGGCGCCACCGGCGCGACGGGTGCGGCCGGTACCAACGGTGCTGATGGTGCGACTGGCCCGACGGGTCCGGTTGGTCCGACGGGTGCGGCCGGTGCCAACGGTACCAACGGTGCCGACGGTGCCACCGGTCCTACTGGCCCGACGGGTGCCACCGGCGCGACGGGTGCCACCGGTCCGGCCGGAGTGGTTGGCCCGGCCCAGACTGCCACCAGCGCCGTCCAGCTCGTGCCCGCTGGGGGCAGCGTCCAGGACATCACGGCTGTGTGCCCGGCCGGGACCATTGTGACCGGCGGAGGTGCCGTGAACCAGCTGCAGAACGAGGACATCCACTGGACCCAGAGTGCTCCGGACACCGTGACCAACACCTGGCACGTCTCCGCGTACAACAGCGGTATCACCCCGCAGACCGTCCAGTCGTATGCGGTCTGCCTCCCCGCCAGCACTGCGTGAGATGACCAGCTCCAAGGGGACTGGACGGAAACCCGCTTAGGTTTCGGGACAGCTCCCGCGGCCGCTGCCGCAGCAGATGAAGGTCTTCTGCTGCGGCAGCTTCATGCCGTCTCCGTCGAGTTCCACAGCCCTCCCGACTTCCCATCCGGTGCGACCGCACCGGTGCACGCCGGCCGCACTTCTCCGGAGCGGTCTGCTCGGTTTTCTCGGGGCTTTTGGGTCTAGTGGGGCAGCTGAACTTCGTGCACTCTTAAGTCCGTTCAACCCGTATTGCTGTCCCCTTGTACCCCGGCACTCCACTCATTCGACTCGGAGGTTGATCACGCATGCGCTCGATACGCATTGCCCTACTGGGCCTGTTGGCCCTCGTCGCAGGACTGCTGACCGCGACCCCCGCCGCCGCGGCACCGATCTTCAAGGCGCCGTTCCCCTGCGGCCAGACCTGGACCTACGGTCACCACTCGGCGGAAGTAAGACAGGCCCTCGACTTCATCCGCACCGACGGCGGCGCCACGGCGGGTACCCCCGTCCTCGCCTCGTCCAGCGGGACCGCCTACCGGTACTCCCAGCCCAGCGGTGCGGGCAACTACATCGCCATCGACCACGGCGGCGGCTGGAAGACCTACTACTTCCACCTCGCCTCGTACTCCGTCGCCAACGGCGCTTCCGTCTCCCAGGGCCAGCAGATCGGTGTCACCGGCTCGACCGGTAACAGCAGCGGCGCCCACATTCACTACGAGCAGTTGTACAACGGCGTCGGTCAGACCATCGCGATCAACGGCCAGTCGCTCGCCCCGTACCCCGGCTCGTACCACAGCAAGTACCTGACCAGCGACAACGGCTGCAGCGGTGGCGGTGGCAGCAAGTACTGGGTCGACACCTTCTCCGATGCCACGGGCTACGCGACGGCCGGGACGGGCGACGCGCAGGGCATTCTCAAGGCCGGCACGAACTACGTCTACTGCAAGGTGTGGGGCGCCCAGGTCGGCTCCGGCTCCAGCTACAACCACTGGTGGCTGAAGACGGACCTGGACACGGTGTACGCGGGCAAGAACGGGCGCGGCGCGTATGTCTCGGCGTACTACTTGTCCCGCTGGGGCAACGATGAGGCCCGGGACAACAACGGGACCGTGATCCCGAACTGCTGACCGGCACGCCTGGCTGAGGCCCCTCCCGTCCGCCGGTCGGGGTGCGGAAGGGAGGGGATCCGGCGTCACGGCCGCCTGTGAAGGAGGCGGCTGCTTCCTTTACATGCCGTGCCGCTTCCGATGCAGGAGCCCGCGTCGGAAGCGGCAGCGTCCGCTACGCCTTGCTGTTGTAGTGCGTGATGTCCCAGTGGTTGCCTTCCCGTGCGTAGACGTTGCCGGCGGGGGACTTGTACAGAGCGGCCCCGTCGCCACGCTTGCCCGCCTTGGCGAACTTGCGCGTGATGTAGTCGTTGACACACGAGACGGTGGTGGAGATATCCGTCTTGTACCCGTTGCGATGGCTGTACGTGCCGGAGCTGTGGCCCACCTCGGTGCCGCCGGTGACGATCACCTTGCAGCCGCTGACCTTCTTGAAGTCGATCGTGCCCGCGATGGTCGCCTTGTTGATCCGGGTGAATGACGTGCACGACTTCTTGTTCCAGTCGGAGCAATTGCCGCTGGATGTCCAGGTGATGCCCGCCTTCTTCAACTCTGCGGCGGCATCCGCGTGCCGCGCGTACTTCGCCGGTGCGGCCTGCGCGGCACCGGCCGCCAACAGGACGGAAGCGGTGGCGGCGATCACCGTGCGGGCGGATAGAAGTCCCATGCGCTTCAAGGCATGCTCCTTGTCTGTCTTGCGAGTTCGAACGCTGCTCGGCCGTGGTGCTCCAAGCGCGGGAAGCCTGCCCAGCGGCGCGGGACCTGCGTATCCACCCTTCAGGTGAAAACGACGCGTCGAAATGGACCTGGTGCCGCGACCGGCAAGGGTTTGCCCGGGGGACAGCTTCCCGGAGGGGGTGCCGCTTCCTCTTGTCTGATGGCGTGTCAGGTATGACGATGGCCTCGCTAGCTGATGTGACGATGCGTCAGATTCGCTTTCGAGACTAGGAGGCACCTCGGTGCCGATACTCACCACCGGGCCGCTGTCGTACGGGATGCAGCTCCCGATCCAGTCGCAGAGCACCATTTACGCGGAGGGGTGGGAGGCCGCGGCCACCCCCGCCGACCTCGCCGAGGTCGCCCGCACCGCCGACCGCACCGGCTTCGCCTATGTCGCGAGCTGCGACCATGTCGCGATCCCGCGGCGGCTCGCCGGGGCCATGGGCACCGTCTGGTACGACCCGGTCGCCACCCTCGCCTTTCTCGCCGGGGTCACCGAGCGCGTCCTGCTGATGAGCCATGTCGCCGTCGTCGGCCTGCGGCACCCGCTGGCCACCGCCAAGCAGTACGCCACCCTCGACCACCTCTGCGGCGGCCGGCTGGTCCTCGGGGTCGGGGCCGGGCACGTACCGGAGGAATTCCAGGTGCTCGGGGCGGACTTCGAGGGGCGGGGCGGGGTCCTCGACGAGACCATCGACGCACTGAAGGCGGCGCTCGGCTCCGAGGAGTACCCGGAGTTCGAGGGGGAGCGGTTCTCCTTCGCCGGGCTCGCGCAGCTGCCGCGCCCGGCCCAGGAAAGGGTGCCGGTCTGGGTTGGGGGCTCCTCGCCCGCCGCTGTGCGCCGGGCCGCGGTGCGGGGGGACGGCTGGCTGCCGCAGGGTGATCCGCGAGGGAAGCTGCCCGCGCAGATCGCCCGGCTGAAGGAGCTGCGCGAGGCGGCGGGCGTCGAGGAACCGATCGTCATCGGTGCGATCACCGAGCCGCTGTACATCGGTGAGCCGGGGTGGTCCGTCGGGCGGCGCACCCTCACCGGAAAGCCGGAGGCCGTCGCCGAGTCGCTGCGCGAGTACGGGGCCATGGGCGTCCACCAGATCCAGGTGCGGTTCCGCAGCCGGAGCCGTAGCGAACTGACCGACCAGATGGCGGCGTTCGCCGCCGAGGTCGCACCCCATCTCGACAGGTAGGAGTCAGGTCATGGGCAAGCTGGACGGGCGGGTCGTGCTGATCAGCGGTGCGGCGCGCGGACAGGGCGAGCAGGAGGCGCGGCTCTTCGTCGCGGAGGGCGCGCGGGTGGTGATCGCCGATGTACTCGACGAGCAGGGCGAGGCGCTGGCCAAGGAGCTGGGGCAGGACGTCGCCCGGTTCGTTCATCTGGATGTGAGCCGGGAGGAGGAGTGGCAGGCCGCCGTCGCCGCCGCGAAGGAAGCCTTCGGAAGGATCGACGGGCTGGTCAACAACGCGGGGATCCTCCGGTTCAACGAGCTGGTGAGCACCCCGCTGGAGGAGTTCCAGCAGGTGGTGCAGGTCAACCAGGTGGGTGCGTTCCTCGGGATCAAGAACGTCGCGCCCGAGATCGAGGCCGCGGGCGGTGGGACCATCGTGAACACCGCCTCGTACACGGGGCTCACGGGCATGGCGTTCGTGGGCGCGTACGCCGCCACCAAGCATGCGGTGCTCGGGCTGACCAGGGTGGCGGCGATGGAGCTGGCCGCGAAGGGGATACGGGTCAACGCCGTCTGCCCCGGGGCTGTGGACACCGCGATGACCAACCCGGCCGCGCTGGATCCGACTGCGGACCCGGAGGAGTCCAAGGCGGCGGTGGCCGAGCTGTACAAGAAGCTCGTACCGCTGGGGCGGATCGGGCGGCCGGAGGAGGTGGCGGCGCTGGCGCTCTTCCTGACCTCGGACGACTCCTCGTACATCACCGGGCAGCCGTTCGTCATCGACGGGGGGTGGCTGGCGGGTGTCAGCCTGTTCTGAGTGAGCTGACGACGCGTCAGGTGTTGACGGGCGCGAGTGCCGGTGGAACAGTCGGACGCATCGAAATCTGACGGTGCGTCAGAAATGAATGAGGACGGTGAACACCTTGGAATTCGGGCTCTTTGTACAGGGGTACGTGCCCGCCGCGCGGGCCAAGGCCGACCCCGGGGCAGAGCACAAGGCGCTGATCGAGGAGACCGAGTACGTCATCCAGGCGGACAAGTCCGGCTTCAAGTACGCCTGGGCCTCCGAGCACCACTTCCTGGAGGAGTACTCGCATATCTCGGCCAACGATGTGTACCTGGGCTACCTCGCACACGCCACCGACCGCATCCACCTCGGGTCCGGCATCTTCAACCCGCTCGCCCCCGTCAATCACCCGGTGAAGGTGGCCGAGAAGGTCGCCATGCTCGACCATCTGTCGGAGGGCCGGTTCGAGTTCGGCTCCGGGCGCGGGGCCGGCAGCCACGAGATCCTGGGCTTCATGCCGGGCATCACCGACATGAACCACACCAAGGAGCTCTGGGAAGAGACCATCGCCGAGTTCCCGAAGATGTGGCTCCAGGACGAGTACGTCGGCTTCCAGGGAAAGCACTGGTCGCTGCCGCCGCGCAAGGTCCTGCCCAAGCCGTACGGGAAGTCGCACCCGGCGATGTGGTACGCGGCCGGATCGCCGTCCTCGTACGCGATGGCGGGGAAGAAGGGGCTCGGTGTGCTGGGCTTCAGCGTGCAGAAGGTCTCCGACATGGAGTGGGTCGTCGAGTCCTACAAGACGGCCGTCAAGGAGGCCGAACCCGTCGGGGACTTCGTCAACGACAACGTCATGGTGACCTCCACGGCCATCTGCGCCGAGACGCACGCGAAGGCCGTCGAGATCGCGGTGGGCGGCGGGCTGAACTATCTGCAGTCGCTGCTGTTCCGCTACCACGACACATTCCCACGCCCCGAGGGCATCCCGGAGTGGCCCGAGCTGCTGCCGGAGTACTCCGAGGAGATCATCGAGCTCCTGATCGCCGAGGAGCTGATGATCTGCGGTGATCCGGACGAGGTGCTGCGGCAGTGCAAGCGGTGGGAGCAGGCGGGCGCGGATCAGCTGAGCTTCGGGATGCCGATCGGGATCAGCCGTGAGGACACGCTGAACTCGATCAGGCTGATCGGTGAGCACGTGATCCCGAAGATCGACACGGACCCGGTGCACCGGACCTCGCGGTTCCGGGGGGCGGCGCATTCAAGCCCCTCCGGCAACTGAGGAGCGCGGACCCGGGGGCGCGGCCCCCGGTCACGACAGCGGCGTCTTCCCGGACCGCCGCTCCGTGGAGCCGGGGTGCGTACCGCGGCCGTGCGCACCCCGGCTGCACACCCACGTACCCGCGCCCACCAGGGATTACGGGACAGCCCTCAGGAAACACGGAAGGGAACACCGTCATGCTCGACCACCTCATCCGCGGAGCGACCGTCGTGGACGGCACCGGCGGACCCTCGTACCCTGCCGACGTCGGCATCCGAGACGGCCGCATCGCGGTCATCGCCGAACCGGGCACGCCGACCGAGGAGGCCGTCACCACCGAGGACGCCACCGGCCTCGTCCTCGCCCCCGGCTTCGTCGACCCGCACACCCACTACGACGCCCAGCTCTTCTGGGACCCGTACGCCACACCGTCCATGAACCACGGCGTCACCACCGTCGCCGGAGGCAACTGCGGATTCACCCTCGCCCCGCTCCACCCGGAACGCCCCGAGGACGCCGACTACACCCGCCGCATGATGTCGCGGGTGGAGGGCATGGCCCTCAAAGCCCTGGAGGAGGGCGTCGACTGGACCTGGTCCAGCTTCCGCGAATACCTCGACGCCCTGGAAGGGCGGATCGCCGTCAACGCCGGGTTCATGGTCGGCCACTGCGCCCTGCGCAGACATGTCATGGGCGCCGACGCGATCGGCGGACAGCCCACCCCCGCCCAGCTCGACGCCATGCTCGCGCTCTTCCACGACGCGATGGACGCCGGAGCCTGGGGGCTGTCCACCACCCAGTCCGCCACCCACTCCGACGGCGACGGACAGCCGGTCGCCTCCCGGCACGCGCTCCCCGAGGAGCTCCTCGCACTCTCCCGCGCCGTCGGCGAACACGAAGGCACCCAGCTCGAAGCGATCGTCGCGGGCTGCCTCGACCAGTTCTCCGACGAGGAGATCGAGCTCCTGGTCGACATGACCGCCACCGCGGGACGCCCGCTGAACTGGAACGTCCTCACCATCGATGCCGCCGTCCCCGAACGCGTGCCCCGCCAGCTCGTCCCCAGCGAACGGGCCCGCCGGGCGGGCGGCCGGATCGTCGCACTCACCATGCCGATCCTCACCCCCATGAACATGTCGCTCGGCACCTTCTGCGCCCTCAACCTCATCCCCGGCTGGGGCGACATCCTCGCCCTCCCCGTCCCCGAACGCATCGAACGGCTCCGCGACGCGGGCACCCGCGCCGAAATGCTCCGCCGCGCCGACAGCAAGGAGGCCGGCGTCTTCCGCCGCCTCGCCGACTTCGGCCGGTACGTCATCGGTGACACGTACAGCGCGGCCAATGAAGGGCTGAGCGGCCGCGTCGTGGGCGACATAGCCGCCGAACGCGGGCAGGACCCCTTCCACTGCCTCGTCGAGATCTGCGCCGAGGACGAGTTGCGTACGGTGCTGTGGCCCATGCCCACCGACAACGACCCCGACTCCTGGGCGCTGCGACGGCAGACCTGGGAGCACGAGGACGTCATGCTCGGAGGCTCCGACGCGGGCGCGCACCTGGACCGGATGTGCGGCGCCCCGTACACCACCCGCTTCCTCGGCGACTGCCTGCGCCGACGCAAACTCCTCCCCCTGGAACAGGCCGTCAGGATGCTCACCGACGATCCGGCACGGCTCTTCGGGCTCCGCGACCGCGGCCGCATCGAGGAGGGCTTCCACGCCGACCTCGTCCTCTTCGACCCCGAACGCATCGACGCCGGGCCCGCCACCCTCGTACACGATCTGCCCGGCGACAGCCCGCGCCTCGACTCCAAGGCCATCGGCATCGTGTCGGTCCGCGTCAACGGCGTGGAGACGCTGCGGGACGACAAGGTGACCGGCGCGGTCCCCGGTACGGTGCTCCGCTCCGGCCGCGACACCAGGACGGTGAGCACCGTATGAGCGACACGAACCAGCGCCTCTTCATCGGCGGCGAGTGGACCGCACCCGATCACGGCCACTACGAGGTGATCAACCCGGCCACCGAGGAGGTCGTCGGCCTCGCACCCGAGGCCAGCCGCGAGCAGGTGTACGCGGCAGCGGCAGCGGCCCGCGAGGCCTTCGCCACCTGGTCCCGCACCCGCCCCGAGGAGCGGGCGGCGATCCTCGACCGGGCCGCCGACCTGATGCAGCGCGACCTCGTCGGCAACGCCGCTCTCGCCCAGGCGGAGAGCGGTGCCACCACGGGAACGGCCAGGGGCATGCAGGTCGCCGTCGGCGCGGCCCGCTTCCGCCGGTACGCCAGGGGCGCCCTGGAACCGGTCGAGGAGGCGATCGCACCGCAGATCAACGAGGCCGGTCCGATGGGGCGGGCCGGTGTCTTCGGGGCGCTCGCCGTACGCCAGCCGGTCGGCGTCGTCACCTGCATCACCTCGTACAACAACCCCTGGGCCAACCCGGCCGGCAAGGTCGCCCCCGCACTCGCCATGGGCAACACGGTCGTCGTGAAACCCGCACCGCAGGACCCGCTCTCCGTGTACCGGATGGCCGAGGCGCTCGAAGAGGCGGGCGTTCCGGCGGGCGTCGTCAACGTCGTCACCGGGTCCGGCCCCGAGGCGGGCGAGGCCGCCGTGGACTGCGACGACGTCGACATGGTCAGCTTCACCGGCTCCACGGCCGTCGGGCAGCGCATCGCCGAGGTGTGCGGGCGCGGAATGAAGCGGCAGCTGATGGAGCTGGGCGGGAAGGGGGCGGCCGTCGTCCTCGACGACGCGGACCTCGACTCCGCGGCGGCGGGCATCGGCACCACGTTCTCCTTCTACAGCGGCCAGATCTGTACGGCCCCGACCCGCGTCCTTGTCCAGCGCGCAGCCCACGACGCCCTGATCGAGAAACTCACCGCGTACGCGGGTTACCTGAAGGTGGGCGACCCGACGGACCGGGGCACGGTCGTCGGCCCGGTCATCTCCGCCGCACACCGCGACCGCATCGAGTCGTACATCGAACTCGGCCGGAAGGAGGGCGCGAGGGTCGTCACGGGCGGTGAACGCCCGGCCGGACTCGACCGGGGCTTCTACGTCGCGCCCACCCTCCTCGTCGACTGCACCAACGACATGCGCGTCGTCCGGGAGGAGGTCTTCGGCCCGGTCGTCGTGGTCGTCCCCTTCGACGACGAGGACGAGGGCATCGCACTCGCCAACGACAGCGACTACGGACTGATCGATTACGTCTGGTCCTCGGACGTGGCACGCGCCTTCCGGGTGGCCCGGCAGCTGCGCGCCGGCGGAATCGGCGTGAACACCATCGGGCGGAACATGGAGGCCCCGTTCGGCGGGTTCAAGAAGAGTGGCGTCGGGCGCGATGTCGGCTCGTACGCGCTGCACGCGTACAGCGAACTCCAGGCGATCGTCTGGCCGGGCTGAGACCGACCCCCATTTTCCGGTCGGTCCGTACCGGTGAGACCCCATGAGTGTCCGCTCAGCGGACACTCATGGGAAAATTTTGAATCCCCACAAAACGGACAGTGCTGCGATTCCCGTACATTGCTGCGATCGGGTATCGGCCTCTCATTGGTAGGCGCCTCTCGCTGATCGCCTTCGATTAACTCTCGCGTCTCCGACCTGTCTCATGAAATTCAAGGTTGAAGCGCCGGAGTCTCAGCCTCCGGATATGGAAATCGCATCGCTTAACGTCCTTTTCATGACACAGCTGGACGCGCGGCCGCGGGCCGGAGACACGGTAAGGGGTGCCGACCCGGCCGACGGCGGTGTACGCGGCAAGGGCCTCGGCGGGAACTCCGTCGGCCTGATGGGCAGTGCCGTCATCGGCATCTCCACCGTCGCCCCCGTCTACTGCCTCACCTCCACCCTCGGGTCCACCGCGGGTGAGGTCGGCCTGCAGATGCCCGCCGTCTTCCTGGCCGGCTTCCTGCCGATGCTGCTCGTCGCATTCGCGTACCGCGAACTCAACAAGGCCATGCCGGACTGCGGCACGTCCTTCACCTGGACGGTGAAGGCATTCGGCCCGCGCGTCGGCTGGATGTGCGGCTGGGGCCTGGTCATCGCGACGATCATCGTCCTGTCGAACCTGGCGGGCGTCGCCACCTCCTACTTCTGGCTCCTCGCGGGCGAGGTCACCGGCAGCGATTCGATCGCCGCACTGGACGACAACAAGGCCGTCCACATCCTGACCTGTCTGAGCCTCATCGCGATCGCCACGGCGATCAGCTACCGGGGGATGACGGCCACCAAGGGCGTCCAGTACGCCTTGGTGGGGCTTCAACTCGTCGTCCTCGCGCTGTTCGTGGCGATGGCCGTGCAGAAGGCGAACAGCGGGGAGTTCGCCTCGTCGCTGGACTTCTCCTGGTCCTGGCTGAACCCGTTCGAGGTCGATTCGTTCGCGACGTTCACGGCCGGCCTGTCGCTGTCGATCTTCATGTTCTGGGGATGGGACGCCTGTCTGACCGCCAACGAGGAGACCGTCGGCAGCGAGAAGACCCCCGGGCGCGCCGCGCTCATCGCGATGGTCGTGCTTGTCGGCTCCTACCTGGCGACCGGTGTCGCCGCCCAGATGGCCGTCGGCTCCGGCGAATCGGGCCTCGGCCTCGCCAACCCGGAAACCTCCGACAACGTCTTCGCCGCACTCGCCGGTCCGATCATGGGCCCCGGCCTCGGCGTCCTGCTCTTCGTCGCCGTCCTGGCCTCCGCCGCCGCGAGCCTGCAGACCACCTTCATCCCGGTGGCCCGCACGGTCCTGGCGATGTCCACGTACGAGGCCCTGCCCCCCTCGTACGCCCGCGTCCACCCGCGCTTCAAAACCCCGGGCAAGGCCACCGTCATGGCGGGCGTGGCGACCGGCATCTTCTACGCGGTCATGACCCTGGTCAGTGAGCACGTCCTGGTCGACACGATCTACGCGCTCGGCCTCATGATCTGCTTCTACTACGCGCTGACGGCCTTCGCCTGCGCCTGGTACTTCCGCGCCGACCTGACCCGCTCCGTCCGCGATCTGGTCTTCAAGGGCCTCTTCCCGGTCCTCGGCGGCATCCTGCTCACCGCGGTCTTCGGCAAGACCCTCTACGACATGTGGGATCCGGCGTACGGCTCCGGCTCGGCGGTCTTCGGGGTCGGCTCGGTGTTCGTGATCGGTGTCGGGCTGCTGCTGCTCGGTCTGGTGCTGATGCTGGTGATGCAGCGTCGCAGCCCGGCGTTCTTCCGCGGCGAGGTGCTGACGAAGGAGACTCCGGCGCTGATCGTGGAGGACTGAGGACTGAGGACTGAGGGCTGAGGTCTGAGGGCCGGGGTCCTCCTGCGTGCCCGCCACCTCGGCAGAGCCTGTCGGATGACCTTCGACAGGCTCTCTCTCAGGCCCGCGCTCCGACGTCGTCCACGACGTGCTTGTCCAGCGCGGCGCGCACCAGGGCCGCCGCGAGCACCGCGGGCCCGCGGTCGTCGGCCTGCTCGGCCTGCTCCGCCAGTTGCACAAGCTTCGCCGGCGAGGCGGGCAGCCCCAGTTTCTCGGCGCCCTGGAGGGCCTTCCCGTCAAGGAACGGTCCCGCCTCCGGCCACACGGCCTGCACCTCGCGTACGAAGATGTCCGCACCGGCCGGGCCCATGCCCGGGGTTCTGCGCAGCCCGGACCGAAGAATGTCCAGGTCGCCGTCGGCCTCCTTGCGCAGCCGACGCAGATCGCCCCCGTACTCGACCAGCAGGAGCTCTGCCCCGTCGCCGAGTTGGGTGGCGGTCCGTTCGTCGTAGCGCCGGTAGCCGCCCTCGCCCAGCGCGTCGACGCGCTGCTGCCATGTCGTCCCGATCATCCGGTCCGGGGAGCGCATGCCGTGGGCGAACAGCGCGCGTGCCGCCGCCACCGCCACGGACGCCCGGATGCGTGCGCTCAACAGATCGCTGAGCACCAGGAGTTGGTACAGGGGCTGCGGAGTGTTCCGCAGAGTGATGCCGGCCTCGGCGGCATAGGTGGTGCCGTAGCGGCTGAGGAGGACTTCCACGGTCCTGCGGGCGGTCACGAAAGCCCGCCCCCTTCCTCGGCGGCGACCTGCGCCAGGGTGCGCCCCGTACGGGCCGAACGTGCCAGGTACGGGTCCGGTGTTTCCGGCCCGTCATGGGTGGCGCGCCCGTCCTTGGCCTTGATCAGCAGCCATATCTCCCCGCCCGGGGCGTCGCTCCCACCGCCTTTCTTGAAGCGGGTGAGGGCGAACTCGCCGTGCAGCTTGATGCCGTCGAGCCAGAAGGTCGCGTGCCCGTCCTCCAGGGACTGCTCGAACGGCACGGGTGCGCCCCAGCGGTCGTGGCTGAGCGGCCGGTAGGTGCCCTGATCCCAGACGATCACCGTGCCGCCGCCGTACTCGCCCTTCGTGATGACTCCCTCGAACGTGCGGTACTCCAGCGGGTGGTCCTCCGTGGGGACGGCCAGCCGCCGCTCGCGCGGGTTCTCCGAAGGCCCGCGCGGCACCGCCCATGACTTCAGGACGCCGCCCACCTCCAGCCGGAAGTCGAAATGCATCCGCCGCGCCTGGTGGATCTGTACGACGAAACAGGGCGCCGCACCCGTCACATCCATCCGGACACCTCCTCCGGCAGGCCCGCCCGGTGCTCCTCCTTCCACTGTGACGCTCCCGGCCGTGAAGCGCACAGGGACGGGGTGCGTCGGCACGGACGACAGGTACGTAGACATCAAGCATCTTGACGTCGAGATGAGTCAAAGAGCGCCGGGAGGCACGAGCGGGCCCCGTACTGCGCGACACTCGGCATTCCGCACCGCACGGCATACGTTGGGGCCGTCACCGGACCACGACGGAGGTGTCCTCGTATGCGGATCGCCACAACGATCTTCCTCACCGATCAGACGATCACGCCGCTGCGGCTCGCCCGCGAGCTCGAACAGCGCGGTTTCGCCGGGCTCTATCTGCCCGAACACACCCATATCCCGGCGAGCAGGGACACCCCCTACCCGGCGGGCGGCGAACTCCCGCCCGAGTACGGCCGCACCCTCGACCCCTTCGTCGCCCTCGCGCAGGCCGCCGCCGTCACCGAACGCCTCACCCTCGGCACCGGTATCACGCTCGTCGCCCAGCACGACCCGATCGACCTGGCGAAGCGGATCGCCACCCTCGACCACCTCTCCGGCGGCCGGTTCACACTGGGCCTCGGCTACGGCTGGAACGTCGAGGAAGCCGCCGACCACGGGGTGAACTGGTCGACGCGCCGGGACCTCGTCCGCGACCGGATGGCCCTGATGCGCGCCCTTTGGTCGGCCGAACCGAAGGCGTACGAGGGCGAGTTCGGGTCGGTGAGGGCCAGCCACGCCTACCCGAAGCCGGTCCAGGAACCCCGCGGCCCGGTGAACGGCCCCCGCACCCTGATCGGCGGCGCGGCGGGCCCGAAGCTGTTCGCCCACATCGCGCAGTACGCGGACGGCTGGCTCCCGATCGGCGGCCACGGCCTGGCGGAGTCCGTACCGAAGCTGCGCGAGGCCTGGGAGTCGGCCGGCCGCGACCCGAAGCAACTCCAGGTGGTGCCGTACGCGGTGCTCCCCAGCACGGGGAAGCTGGCGCACTACGCGGACCTGGGCATCGAGGAGGTCGTCCTGCAACTGCCCCCGGCGGGGGAGGCGGAGGTGCTGCGGGCACTGGACGCGTACGCGGCGCATCTGTAGACCCTCGAAGCGACCGGCCGGCCGGGTCGGTTCTGGACACGTCGGCAACGAAGTACGGCCGACCTGGGGCAAACCTTGTGAGAAACCTTGAGGGGCAGGTCACAGTGATGCTCTCTGGGCTGTACTGGCGCAAAAGGGGATCGCGGCATGGTGGAGTTCCGATTACTGACCACTCTTCAGGCACGGGCCGACGATGGGCCGGTGCCTCTGGGGCACCCGCGGCAGCAGTGCGTTCTCGCGGTTCTGCTGATCGACGCGAACCGTCCCGTCTCCGCCGACCAGCTGCTCCACCGCGTATGGGACGACCGCGCACCCCTCCGGGCCCGGGACACGCTCTACACCTACGTATCCCGTTTGCGTCGTGAGCTGGAGCCGCACGGTATCCGGCTGGCCCGCCGGTCCGGCGGCTACGCGCTCGACATCGACGAGACCACGGTGGATCTGCACCGCTTCCGCCACCTGATCGCGCGGGCCAGGAAGGTCCCGGACGACCGGTCCGCCCTGAGCCTGTTCGAGGAGGGGCTCGGGCTTTGGCAGGGCGAACCGCTGGCGGGCCTGGACTCCCTGTGGGTGGACACCGTGCGCGAGCAACTGCGGACAGAGCGATGGGCGGCGGAGCTGGACCGGACCGACGCCATGCTGCGTACCGGCCGCCACAGCGAGTGCCTGGCCGATCTGTCGGCACGGGCCGTCGCCCACCCCCTGGACGAGAGGGTGGCCGGCCAGTTCATGCTCGCCCTGCACCGTGAGGGCCGTCCCGCCGACGCCCTGGCCCACTACCAGCGCGTCCGAGGGCAGCTGGCCGAGGAGCTGGGAGTCGATCCCGGCCAAGCCCTGCGACAGCTTCACCAGCAGATGCTCACCTCCGACCCCGTGCTCGACGTGCCCTCCCGCCTTTCCGCCACCGCCTCCGCACCAGCACGCGTCCCGTCCCCTCAGCGGGCCGCATCAGCGGCGATCCCGCAAGCGGCGAGCCCGCAAGCGGCGGCTTCGGACCGGCCGGACGACGCCACCAGGAGCGGTCACGAGGACCGGGCCGGAGCGAACGCACAGCAACCGCGCCCCCGCCTGCTTCCACCGGCCCCGTCCTTGTTCGTCGGCAGGGAGGACGAGTTGGCCGAGGCCTGCCGACTGCTCGGTCAGGAGACGGCCGGGCCGGTGACCCTCCTGGTCACCGGTTCGGCCGGGGTCGGCAAGACGGCCTTCGCCGTGCGCACGGGGCATGTACTGGCCTCCCGGTTTCCGGACGGCCAGCTCTACGTGGACCTGCGGGGTTTCGGTGACGAGCCGGCCGAGCCGTTCACGGTTCTGGGCGCCTTCCTGCGGGCGCTCGGCGTACACGGCGGTGCGATGCCCCCGGACGCGACCGGGCGAATCAATCTCTACCGCACCTTGCTGGCCCAGCGCAGGACACTCGTCGTGCTGGACAACGCGGCCGACGCAACTCTGGTGGACGACCTTCTGCCCAGCGGTGAACACTGCGCCGCCATTGTCACCAGCCGGACCACGCTGGCGAGCCTGGGCGGCGTCCGCCTCCCCCTGAGAGTCCTCGACTCCGCAACGGGGCTGGCTCTGTTGCGCGAGATGGTGGGCGCGGACCGGACCGTCGCGGAGTCCGAATCGGCCCGGTCCATCGTGGAAACGTGCGGCGGTCTTCCCCTCGCGGTATGGGTCACCGGAGCGCGACTGGCCGCACGACCGCACTGGCCGCTGGCCAGGGTCGCCCGTGCGCTCGCCGACGAGCAACGCAAGCTCGACGAGCTGGCCGTCGGTCACATCGCCGTGCGGGCCAGCCTGGAGCTGACCTACCGGGGCATGGCCCCCGTGATCCGGCACGCCCTGCGGCTGCTCTCCCTGCTGCCCGGACCGGACTTCGCCGTCTGGGCCCTGGCCGCGCTGCTGGACATGGACCTGGGCCGCGCGGAGGCCGTGCTCGACGAGCTGGTGGATGTGCATGTGGTGGAGGTCGCGGCGGCCGGTGCCACCGGAGTGCGCTACCGGCTGCACGACCTGGTGCGACTGGTGGGCCGGGAACGGGCGGAGCGAGAGGTCCCGCCGCAGGGCCGCTCGGCCGCGCTGACACGGCTGCTGGGCGCGAGCCTGCACCTGGCCGACCAGGCCGCGGACACCCTCAGCGTCGACTTCCAGGGCATCTCGCAGGCCGGCCTGGCGTCCTGGCGGCCCTCCCCGGCGGACACCACCCAGATCCTCGCGGACCCCCTGGCCTGGTTCAACGACGAGCGCCAGCTCCTCGTCGACGTGGTGGACCAGGCGCTCGACAGAACGGAGATCGAGCCGGCCGCCGGGCTGGCCACCGCGCTGACGACGCTCTTCCAGATCGGCAGCCACTTCGACGACTGGGAACGGCTCCAGAACCGGGCGCTCAAAGCGGCACTGAGCTGCGGCAGCCGGCGCAGTGCCACCCAACTCCACCGCTGCCTGGGCGAACTCACCACCATCCTCGACCGGTATCCGGAAGCTCTGGACCACTTCGAGCAGGCTCTGCGCTTCGCCGACGGCGAAGGCCCGGCCTACCGAGCCAGCGCCACAGCCGGACTGGCGTACGTACACCGCCTGTTGGGCCAGTACTCCTCGGCCGTGCACCACTTCGAACGGGCGGCCGAACTGGCCCTGACGGCAGAGAACGTCAACTGCCTCGTCTACGCCACCAACGGCATCGGCGTCATCCACCTTGAGCAGGGACGTGCCGAAGCGGCCATGGAGCGGTTCACGCAGTGCCTGAGCGCGAGCAGAGAAGCGGGCTACCGGCCAGGAGAGGCCCAGGCGTTGAGATGCCTGGGACAGAGCCACCGCGCACGTGGCGCCTACCCCGCCGCCGCCGAATGCTTCCGGCAGGCGGCCTCGATCAGCGAGAGCCTGGGCGACCGGCTCACCACCGCGCATGCCACCTGCTGGCTGGGAGACGTCCTGGTGCGACAGGGAGCTCACGCGGAGGGGCGTCGCATACTGGCCGGCACCCTCTGGACCTACCGGGAGTTCGGCAACCTGTGGGGCGAGGCGGCGACGCTCTACGCACTCGCCGAGGCACAACTCGCAGCGGACCGGCCGGGTCCGGCCCGCCGACGCGCCGAAGCAGCCATCAGGCTGTGGCGGCAGATCGGGTCCCGGACCTGGCTGGCCGTGGGCCTCGACACCCTGGCCAAGGCCCAGACCATGGCCGGTGACCTCGCAGCCGCCGCCCGCACCCAGGAAGAGGCCTCATCGGTGCGGGCGGCCTCGGACACCTGAGGGCTGCGGGCATGCCCGGGCGAGGGCGTTGTCCTGCGCATGGAACGGGTCTTTCCGGCTCGCTCGCCCCGGGTGATGTGCGCCGCTCCGCGCACCCGTCACCCGGCAGAAATACAAGCCCGTTCGATAGGTCATGTGTGCGATCATCGGGTGCGCTCTTTACGAGTCGCACACATGTTGCTTGCACCCCGGGCCGTGCCGCGTTCGCGAACCGTTCGCGAAGTCCAAGTCCCGGCGGAAAGCCTTCACTTCACCGGTCCGGGGGAAACGGAATGCCCAGCCACCATCATCCAGGTACGGCCGCGAGATCCGGGGCGTACACCGCGTCGCTGCTCACACTGTCGGTCCTGCTCTCGCTGCTGATCCCCTTGGGCGGCGGCCGGGCGTACGCCGCCGAGGCGGCCCACGCATCTGCGGCAGCCGCCCCGGCCGACGAGAACTGTGACGCGCTGCCGCTCTCCGCCTTCGGTGAAGCCGCCCCGGCGGAAGGCGCGGTGACCATCCCCGCGAACGGGACGGCCTGCCTCACCCTCACGGCCGAAGCGCCCGGCCTGCACAAGGTCGTGCTCGTCGGCGGCAACAGCGGAAACACATACGCCCAGGTCTTCGACGGCGAGACGGAGATCGACTGCTACGACCCCGAATGGGGTGCCGGCTGGTGCGAGTTGCCCCGTGCGGGCGCCTTCACGCTCCGGCTGGTGAACAACTGGCCCGAGCCGAGCAAGCCCACCGTCGCCGTCGTTCCCCTCGGCTCCACCAAGGGCTGCGCACCGGAGATCAGCACCGCCTGGGACACCGCACCCGTCGTCGGCTCGGCGACCGGGGCGAACGCCATCCAGTGCCAGCCGTTCACGGGCAAGCCGGGTGAGCGGATCACCAACACCATCAAGACGACCGTGAGCGGCCAGAGCCTGTCCTGGATCACCGACGAGACCGGCGCCCGGATCTGCCCGCACTTCAACGAGGACGACAGCGAGGGCTGCGTACTGCCCGGCGACGGCCCGTACCGGGTGCTCTCCCAGGTCACCGACGCGGAGCGGGGCTTCCCCGCCGAGTACACCCTCACCGTCCGCCGCATCTCCGACCCGGCCGGCTGCACCCACGTCCCCCTGAGCGCATACAACTCCGCGCCCACGACCGCGGTCCCGGCCAGCGGCTGCAAGACCTTCACCGCCCCGGCCGCCGGACGCTACAACGTGTACGCCGTCCACGACGGCGCCCGTTCGGCGCTCGCCGTGTACGACCGGGACGGCAAGACCGTCTGCACCACCTGGAACGGCTGCAACCTTCCCGCCGCCGGTGACTACACCGTCTTCACCGACCACCCGACCCTCATCCTCGACGGCTCCGCCACCACCGGCTGCGAGCCCGTCGAACTCGGCCTGTACCGATCCGAGTTCACCGCCGCCGGTGAGATCGACTGCCTGTCCCTGCCGCTTCCGGCGGACGCCCGGCTGGCGGTGCTGAAGGCCCTCGGCGGCCCCGCGCCGCGCCCCGAAGCGACCGTCGTCGACGCCGACGGCGTACAGCGCTGCGACTGGACCCACCTCTCGGCCGGTACGTGCGCACTCACCGGCAAGGCCCCGTTCCGTGCCCTGGTCTCCACCGACGACTCGTCGGAGCCGACCGGCCCATACGCTCTCGCCCTGCACCGCACCGACGCGGCGAGCAACTGTCCCGCCATCCCGGCAGGGGACTTCACCGCGAAGAGCCCGGCGGCCCGGATTTCCACCGGCGACGGTGTCTTCTCGCACTGCCTGAGCATTCCGGCCGACGACCACGGTGCCCGGGAGAACCTCCAGCTCCAGGCAGCCCCCGGCACCACGTCCACCGCCGCCTTCACCGTCCTGGACCCCCACGGCAAGCAGGTCTGCTCGATCTACTCGTCCCTCTCCAGTTGGACGACCTGCGACCTGGCCCCGGGCGTCGCCCACACCGTGCTGGTCACCGGCCGTGACACCGCCGCCGACTACACCCTGACCCGCCGCGACGTCACCGCGACCGCGAAGGGCTGCATCCCGAACCCGGCGACGAAGGTCGGCGGTCCGTCCACCGGTGACGTCATGGGCTCACCCGGCGAGCTGCGCTGCCGTCAGGTGACCACATCCGACGCCAGGGACACTCTGCACATCAATGTCCGTGACTCGCTCGGCACCGCGAACGTGGTGGTGTACGACGCGGACGGCACCGCCCTCTGCAACAAGAACCAGGCGTGCGCCGTCACCGGCTCCACCCACTACCAGGTCCTGGTCACCGTCCGATCGGGGCTGAAGGCCGCCGACTCGTACCGTTTCGACGCCCTTCGCATCGCCGGCTCCGATGGACCGGCCGCCGAGTGCGAGAAGGTTCCCAGCGTCGCCTACGGATACGGCCCGGTCACCGGCACCCTCGACGAGCAGCACACCGCCGTCTGCGCCGCGCTGCCCACCGCGTACCGCGACCGCTTCGACATGAAGATCAGCGACACGACGGGCGCCACCGAAACGGCGGTGCCCGCGCTGTACGACCCGAGCCTCGACAACGGCTGCATGCGCTTCATCCCCACCGGCTACGAATGCGCCGTGAACGAGCCGTACACCAAGGAGACCACCCCGAGCATCCTCGTCCTCTCGCTCCCGGAGACGGCATCCAAGACCTCGTACGAGGCCGAGGCGGTCTGCACGTCCAACCTCTGCGGCACGGAGCAGGTGACCATCGGGCAGATCACCCCGACCACCGGGACCACCGGCACCAAGGTGACGGTCCAGCTGACCGGCACGTCCCTGCACAAGGACGACGAGGTCACGCTGTCGCTCAACGGCAAGCAGATCACCTCGACCACCACCGCGGTCTCGGCGGACCGGAGGACCTTGACGGCCGTCCTCGACCTGACCGGGGCCGCCGTCGGCACCTGGAACGTCGGCGTCAGCACCCACAACGGCTGGGGGTACCAGCGCGGCAGCTTCACCGTCACCGGGGCCCCGCTCAAGAACAGCACACCCCCGGCCATCACCGGCACCGCGAAGGTGGGTGAGCGGCTCACCGCCTCCACCGGCACCTGGACACCCGCCCCGACCTCGTACACCTACCAGTGGAACGCCGACGGCAAGGCGGTGACCGGCGCGACCGCGTCCACGTACACCGTCCCCGCGTCGCTGCTCGGCAAGAAGCTCACCGTCACGGTCACGGCCCACACCACCGGCATCCCGGACGGCCGGGCCACCTCGGCGGCGGTCACGGCCGCCCAGGGTGCGGCGCCCAGGGCCACCACGGCCCCGAAGGTCACCGGAACCGCGAAGGTGGGCGCCAAGCTGACGGCCGCGCCCGGCAGTTGGACACCGTCCGCCACCTCGTACGCCTATCAGTGGAAGGCCGACGGCAAGGCGATCAAGGGCGCGACGGCCGGCACGTACACCGTCCCCGCGTCGCTGCTCGGCAAGAAGGTCACGGTCACCGTCACGGCCCGCCGTACCGGTCACGCCGACGGCTCCGCGACGACCGCCTCGGTGAAGATCGCCACGGGCAGCGCACCCAAGGCCACCAAGCAGCCGACGATCTCCGGCACGGCGAAGGTGGGCCGCACCCTCAAGGCCGCCCACGGCACCTGGACGCCGACCCCGACCTCGTACGGCTACCAGTGGTACGCGAACGGCAAGGCGATCTCCGGCGCGACCAAGTCCTCGCTGACGCTCAAGTCCGCCCAGCGCGGCAAGAAGATCACCGTCAAGGTCACCGCCCGCCGCACGGGCCACAGCAGTGGTGCCGCCATCAGCAAGGCGACCAAGGCGGTCGCCCGCTGACGGTGGTGAGGTGAACGCAAGGGCCGGGCGACCCGCACCAGACATGCGACGCCCGGCCACAACCTCCCCGGCCCGACGCGGAATCGGGGTTCGGCCTGCATCTGGTCGGGGTGGTGGCGACGTCGTGGGGCGTGAAGGACCGGGTCGTGGGCAAGACGGTCTGGGCCGAGTTGGCCACGACCCCGTGACGGTCAGCCGACGCGGCCGAGGTGGATCACGATAATAGTGACCTGGGCTTCTTAGGACGCCCCGCTTCAGCGGGGTGGGGAATCGCTTCTTTGGATTGCTCTGACATCAACTGTCTCAACGATCTGCACTGTTGAGCTGAGCCACGGAC
>NZ_JBIRGM010000026.1:0-57962 GCF_044328025.1 Streptomyces sp. NPDC018000 | reverse complement strand
AGGGCGCCCAGCGCGTCGGTATGGGGCGTGAACTCGCCGGAGCCTTCCCCGTGTTCGCCCAGGCCCTGGACGAGGTGTGTTCGCACCTCGACCCGCTGCTCCCGCGGCCGCTGAGGGACGTGGTGTTCGCGGCGGAGGGCTCGGACGAGGCCGCCCTGCTGGACCGCACCGAGTACGCACAGCCTGCCCTGTTCGCCATCGAGGTGGCCCTGTTCCGGCTCGTCGCCTCGTGGGGCGTGCGCCCGGACGTGCTGGCCGGACACTCCATCGGCGAGATCAGTGCCGCTCACGCCGCCGGCGTGCTCTCCCTCGCGGACGCGGCCGCCCTGGTGGCGGCCCGGGGACGGCTGATGCAGGCCCTCCCGGCCGGTGGCGTGATGGCCGCCGTCCAGGCCACGGAGGACGACGTACACGAACTGCTGGACGGGGTGGACGACGCGGCGATCGCCGCCGTCAACGGCCCCCGCTCCGTGGTCGTTTCCGGTACTGCCGCCTCGGTGGAGGCGGTCGTCGAGGCCGTGAAGGCCAAGGGCGGCAAGACCTCCCGCCTGAAGGTCTCCCACGCCTTCCACTCACCCCTGATGGACCCCATGCTCGACGAGTTCGAACGCGTGGTGAACGGCCTCACCTTCCACGAGCCCACCCTCCCCGTCGTCTCCAACGTCACCGGGCAACTCGCCACCCCCGCCGACCTCACCTCGCCCCGGTACTGGGTCAGGCACGTACGGGAAGCGGTCCGCTTCGCCGACGGGATACGGGCCCTGACCGAGGACGGGGTCACCACCTTCCTGGAGATCGGCCCCGACGCCGTCCTCACCGCCATGGCCACCGACGCCCTCCCCGAGGACACCGACGCCCAGACCATCCCCCTCCAGCGCCGGAACAGGCCCGAACAACCCGAAGCCCTCACCGCCCTGGCCCGACTCTGGGCCCACGGCCACACCATCGACTGGACCACCCTCCACACCGACGGCCAGGCCCGCCCGGTCGACCTGCCCACCTACCCCTTCCAGCACCAGCACTACTGGATCAACGCAGTGGCCGAGCAGGCCGACGTGGCCCGCGCGGGTCTGGCCGCCGCGGAGCACCCGCTCCTCGGTGCGGCGATCACCCTGCCGGAGTCGAGCGGTGTGGTGCTGACGGGGCGGATCGGCCTCCAGACCCACGCCTGGCTTGCCGACCACGTCGTCATGGGCACCGCGATCCTGCCCGGGACCGCGCTCGTCGAACTCGCGTTGCAGGCGGGCGACCATGTGGGCTGCGGGCTGCTGGAGGAGCTCACCCTCGAAGCGCCGCTCGTCCTGCCCCAGGGCGTCGCCCGGGACCTGCGTGTGACCGTGGGTGAGCCGGACGAGTCGGGGCGGCGCGCGGTCAGCGTGTACTCGCGGGTCCTGGACGCCGCGCCGGACGCCTGGACCAAGCACGCCAGTGGCTCCCTCGCCGCCTGCACGGGAGCGTCGCGCGGCGGGGCCGATCTCGGGGTGTGGCCGCCGGAGGGCGCCACCTTCGTCGACGTGGGCGGGCTCTACGAGACGCTGTCCGCCGAAGGGCTCGAGTACGGCCCGGTCTTCCGGGGCCTGCGTGCCGCCTGGCGGCGCGGCGGAGAGATCTTCGCCGAGGTGGTCCTGCCGGAGGACGCGCACGGCACCGCCGGTGCCTTCGGCCTCCACCCGGCACTCCTGGACGCCGCCCTGCACGCGAGCGAACTGCTGGGCGGGGACACCAGGGAGCCGGGGCGCGGTGCGAGCCTGCCGTTCGCGTGGAGCGACGTGTCGCTGCACGCCTCGGGGGCGACCGCGCTGCGGGTCAGGCTCTCGGCGGTCGGCGGCAACGCGGAGACGGTGTCGCTCGACCTGGCCGACCTGGCGGGCGCGCCGGTGGCGACCGTGCGCTCGATGGCGGCGCGTCCGGTGTCGGCCGAGCAGATCGCGGCGGCGCGCGACGGTTCGCTGCCGCTGTACCACGTGGAGTGGGTCCCGGTCGCGACGTCCGGGGTCGAGGAGGCCCCCGGCGACTGGGTGGTGCTCGGCCCCGAGGCGGACAAGTGGTCCTGGACGGGCTTGAGGGCGTGCCAGGACCTGGCCTCGCTCGGGGACACGGTGCCCCAGGTGGTGCTGCTGCCGTGCCCGGCCGTCGAGTTCGACACGGCGGACCCGGACGGCAAGGCGACGCTGCCCGAGCGGCTGCGTACGGTCCTGGGCGATGTGCTGGGCACGCTCCAGCAATGGCTGGCCGAGGAGCGGCTTTCGTCGTCCCGGCTGGTCGTCGTGACCCAGGGGACGGGCGGCCCTGCCGGCCTGGTCGACGCGGCGGTCGGGGGCCTGGTCCGTGCGGCCCAGGAGGAGAACCCGGGCTGTTTCGTGCTGGCGGGCTGGGGCGGCGCGGAGGCGTCGCTCCACCACTTCCCCGCCGCGGTTGCCAGTGGTGAGCCGTGGGTGTCCATCACGTCGGACCGCGTGTACGCGGCCCGGCTGGCGGAGGCCGCCCCGGCCGAGGCGCCCGAGACCGGTTTCGAGGCGTGGGGCCCGGAGGACACCCTCCTCATCACCGGCGGCACCGGCGGACTCGCCACCCTCATCGCCGAACACCTCGTCACCCAGCACGGCGTGAAGAACCTCGCCCTCGCCAGCCGCAAGGGCCCCACCGCACCCAACGCGGCCCACCTCACCCAACACCTCACCGACCTCGGCGCCAACATCACCCTCCACACCTGCGACGTCGGCAACCCCACCCAGGTCACGGAACTGGTCGGCACCCTCCCCCACCTCAAGGGCGTCATCCACACCGCAGGCACCCTCAACGACGCCACCCTCACCAACCAAACCCCCACCCACCTCGACACCACACTCACCCCCAAAGCAGACGCCGCCTGGCACCTCCACCACGCCACCACCCACCTCGACCTCACCCACTTCATCCTCTACTCCAGCGCCGCCGCCACCCTCGACGGCACAGGACAGGCCAACTACGCCGCAGCCAACGCCTTCCTCGACGCCCTCGCCCACCACCGCAAGGCCGCAGGACTACCGGCTCTCTCCCTCGGCTGGGGCCTGTGGAACACCGGTCAGGGCATGGCCGCCACCCTCACCAGGAGCGACCTGGAGCGGCTGAGCAACGGCCCCCTGATGCCCCTGACCACCGCCCAGAACCTCACCCTGTTCGACACCGCCCTTGCCACCCCTCATCCCACGCTCCTTCCCATCAAGGTCAACCCCCAGCACCCCACACCACCCCTCACCGACAACCTCCACCAGGCGGTCACCCCCGCGGCGGCCAGGCCCACCGCGCACACCGCGGAGCAGGCCGCTCCCGTCGGTCCCGCGACGCTCGAACAGCGGCTGGCGCCGCTGGACGGGGACGAACGGCTGCGGCTGCTCGAAGACATGATCTGCGTCGAGGTGGCCGCGGTGCTCGGGCACGCCGACGCCTCCACGCTCGACCCGGCGCGGGCGTTCCAGGACTCCGGGTTCGACTCGCTCACCGCGGTGGAACTGCGCAACCGGCTGAAGAAGACGACGGGGCAGCGGCTGTCCGCCACGCTGATCTTCGACTATCCGACACCGCAGGCCCTGGCGAAGTACCTGCTGGAGGAACTGCTGCCCGCGGTCGAAGAGATCACCGCGAGCGCTGAGTTCGCGGCGGCCGAGGCGCGGGGGGCCGCGGAGGCGGACGAGGACACACTGCGGCAGATCATCGCCTCGGTGCCGCTGGCCCGGGTCAGGGAGGCGGGGCTGCTCGACGCGCTGCTCGCTCTGGCTTCGGCCGGATCCCCGGCGGACAGCGCGGTGGCGGCGGACGGTTCGGAAGCCGCCGCCGGGCACGGCGGCGAGGAAGACCAGAGCGACGCGATCCTGGCGATGGACATCGACGATCTCGTACGCGAGGCATTCGAGCGCAGCGACTCAGAACAGCCCCAGTGACCGGGACGGGGGCCCCTGCCCCGTCGTAATCGACTCAAGTCATACGAGCGAGCAGGAATGCGAGTGACGACCGTGGACACACCCGTGCAGAAGATCGCCGAGGCGCTGCGCGCATCGCTGCTGGAGAACGAGCGGCTGCGCCGGCGTTATGACGAGGCCACGGCCGCCGCCGCCGAGCCGGTGGCGATCGTGGGCATGAGCTGCCGCTTCCCGGGGGACGTGGAGTCCCCGGAGGACCTGTGGTCGCTCATCGACTCGGGCACCGATGCCATCACCGGCTTCCCCGGCAACCGGGGCTGGGACCTCGACAGGATGGTCGACCCGGAGGGCATCCGGCCGCACACCAGTTACACCGGGCAGGGCGGGTTCCTGCACCGGGCGCCGGAGTTCGACGCGGCGTTCTTCGGAATGAGCCCGCACGAGGCCACCGCCACCGACCCCCAGCAACGGCTGCTTCTCGAGGTGTCCTGGGAGGCGTTCGAGCGTGCCGGGATCGATCCGCAGTCCCTCGCGGGCACCAGGACCGGTGTGTACGCGGGTGTGATGGCCACGGACTACCCGGTGCGGGTGGGCACGGTGCCGGAGGGCGCCGAGGGGTTCATGGTCACCGGCACCGACGGCAGCATCGTCTCGGGCCGCGTCTCCTACACGCTGGGGCTCGAAGGGCCCTCCCTGTCGATCGACACGGCCTGCTCGTCGTCGCTGGTGGCGCTGCACCTGGCGGTGCAGGCGCTGCGCAAGGGCGAGTGCGGTCTCGCGCTCGCGGGCGGTGTCACCGTGATGTCCACGGCCCGTACGTTCGTGGAGTTCAGCCGTCAGCGTGGGCTCGCGCGCGACGGCCGCTGCCGGTCCTTCGCCGACTCCGCCGCCGGTACGGGCTGGGGCGAGGGCGTCGGCATGCTCGTCCTGGAGAAGCTGTCGGACGCGCGCCGCAACGGCCGCCGCATCCTCGCGGTGGTGCGGGGCTCGGCACTGAACCAGGACGGCGCGAGCAACGGCCTGACCGCGCCGAACGGGCCCTCGCAGCAGCGGGTGATCCGCCAGGCGCTGACCGACGCGGGTCTCGCCACTGCGGACGTCGACGTCGTGGAGGCCCATGGCACCGGCACCGTCCTCGGTGACCCCATCGAGGCCCAGGCACTCATCGCCACGTACGGCAAGGACCGTCCCGCGGACGATCCTCTGTGGCTCGGCTCGGTCAAGTCGAACATAGGGCACACCCAGGCCGCCGCCGGCGTGGCCGGGGTGATCAAGATGGTCATGGCGCTGCGGCACGGGGTGCTGCCGAGGACCCTGCACGTGGACACCCCCTCCTCCAAGGTGGACTGGGAGGACGGTTCCGTACGGCTGCTCACCGAGCCGCTGCCGTGGGAGCGCGACCGCCCGCGCCGCGCCGCGGTCTCGTCCTTCGGGCTCAGCGGCACCAACGCGCACGTGATCATCGAGCAGACGCCGGAGGCCGAGGCGGCCCCGTCCGCCGAGCCGGACACCGTGACCGCGCAGCCGTACCTCCTCACCGCGAAGAGCAAGGCGGCGCTGCGCGAGCAGGCGGGGCGGCTCGCCGAGCTGGTCGCGGGCGACCTCGGTCTCCGCCTCGCCGACCTCGGCCACTCGCTGGCCACCACCCGCGCCGCGCTGGAGCACCGGGCCGTGCTGGTCGCGGGCGACAGGGACGGGCTGCTCGCGGGGCTGCGGTCCACCGCGGCGGGCGACACCCCCGACAACCTGGCGAGCGGCACGGCCGGGAGCCGGGCCAAGGTGGCCTTCGTCTTTCCCGGGCAGGGCTCGCAGTGGGCCGGGATGGCGCTCGAACTCCTGGACTCGGCACCGGTGTTCGCTCAGCGCATCCGCGAGTGCGCGGAGGCGCTGAGCGCGTACACCGACTGGGACCTGCTGGCCGTGCTGCGCGGCGATCCCGACGCGCCCACCCTGGAGCGCGTCGACGTGGTGCAGCCCGTGCTGTTCTCCGTGATGGTGTCGCTGGCCGAGCTGTGGCGCTCCCACGGGGTGCGGCCCGCCGCCGTCGTCGGCCACTCGCAGGGCGAGATCGCCGCGGCGTGTGTCGCGGGCGCCCTCTCCCTGGAGGACGCCGCCCGGGTGGTGACCCTGCGCAGCCAGGCCATCGCGCGACGGCTGACGGGCCCCGGCGGCATGATGTCGGTGTCCTCGCCCGCCGACCGGGTCGAGGAGCGGTTACGCCGCTGGAACGGGCGGCTGTCCCTGGCCGCGATCAACGGCTCGGGCTCGGTGGCCGTATCGGGTGACTCCGAAGCGCTCGACGAACTGCTCGCCGAACTCCGGGCGGACGACGTGTGGGCGCGGAAGATCCCGGTGGACTACGCCTCACACTGCGCCCATGTGGAGGCCATCGAGGACGAGTTGCTCGACGTCCTCGCGGGCATCACCCCGCGCGCCTCGCGCATCCCGTTCTACTCGACGGTGACCGCGTCCGTCATCGACACCAGTGGGCTCGACGCCGCGTACTGGTACCGCAACCTGCGCCAGACGGTGCGCTTCGAGGAGACCACTCGGGCACTGCTGGCCAAGGGACACACCGTCTTCATCGAGGCGAGCCCGCACCCGGTGCTGTCGATGGGCGTCGAGGAGACCGGGGAGGCCGCCGGGCGGCCCGCCGCCGCGCTGGGTTCGCTGCGCAGGCACCACGGCGGAATGGACCGCTTCTACCTCTCGCTGGGGGAGGCGTGGGCGCGCGGAGTGAGCGTGGACTGGGAGTCGACGTTCGCGCCGTACGAGCCGTCGTGGGTGGACCTGCCCACCTACCCGTTCCAGCGCCGCTCGTACTGGCCGCGCCCGGACGCGGGCGGCTCCGACGTGGCCTCGGCCGGGCTCGACGGCGCCGACCACCCCCTGCTGGGCGCCGTGATCGGCCTCGCCGACGCCGACGGCGCGCTGCTGACGGGCCGGATCGGTCTCGACACCCACCCGTGGCTGGCCGACCACGCCGCCGGTGGCGCGGTGCTGCTGCCGGGCACGGCGCTGGTGGAACTCGCCATCCGCGCCGGTGACCAGGTGGGCTGCGGCCGCGTCGACGAACTCACCCTGACCGCACCACTGTTGCTGCCGGAGAAGGGCGGCGTCCAGCTCCAGGTGTTCGTGAGCGTGCCCGACGAGGACGGTCGGCGCCCGGTGGCGATCCACTCGCGCCCACCGGCCGACGCCGATCCGGACGGCGGCGACGACGAGACGGGGTGGACGGGGCACGCCACCGGCTTCCTGGTCCCCGAGTCGACGCGACCCGAGCCCGCGGACGTCTCGGCCCCGTGGCCGCCGGAAGGCGCCACCGCGCTCGATGTGACGGACCTCTATGAGCGGCTGGCGGACGAGGGCTACGGCTACGGCCCGGTCTTCCAGGGCCTGACCGCCGCCTGGCAGCGCGGTGACGAGGTGTTCGCCGAGGTCGCCCTGGCCGAGGACGCCCGCGCCGAGGCCGGCAGGTTCGGCCTGCACCCCGCGCTCCTCGACGCGGCCCTGCACGCGGCGGGCCTCGGTCCCTTCGACACCGTCGCCGCATCGGGCGCCGCCGAGCAGATCCGGCTGCCCTTCAGCTGGAGCGGGGTGAGCCTGCGGGCCGTGGGTGCCGCGGCGCTTCGGGTGCGGGTCGCACCGGCCGGGGACGACGCGCTGAGCCTGAGCCTGTTCGACCCGGCGGGCGCGCCGGTGGCGTCCGTCGACGCGCTGATCCTGCGCCCGGTCGCGCTCGACGGCCTGTCGACCGCGCCGGCTCCGCACCGCGACTCGCTGTTCCGGGTCGAGTGGCAGCCGAAGCCCGACGACGCCTCTTCCGCCCCCGAGACCCCCTGGTCCCTGTTGCCCGGCCACGACGCCACGGACCCCGCCGCTCACGCCGCGCTGCTTCCGGCGGGCGAGCCCGCGGGCGCCGACGCCGCGCCGGAGCTGCTGGTCCTCCCGGTCCCGCCGGTCGACGTGACGGACGCCGAGCGGGTGCCGGAGCTGCTGCGTGGCGCCCTCGGCACCGTGCTGGTCGCGCTCCAGGGGTGGCTGTCCGAGGACCGCCCGGTGTCGTCCCGTCTCGCCGTGGTCACCCAGGGCGCCGTGGGCCCCGGGGGGTTGCCGGTGGACCTGGTCGGCGCGTCGGTGTGGGGGCTCGTACGCGCGGCGCAGGCCGAGACGCCGGACTGCTTCGTGCTGGTCGACACGGACGGCACACCCGAGTCCGCACGGCGGCTCGCCGCCACGGCGCTGACGGGCGGCGAGCCCGAACTCGCGCTGCGCGGCGGCGTCGCCCACGTGTCCCGGCTCGTACGCGCGACGCCGGACACCACGGCCGAGACCGGTTTCGAGGCGTGGGGCCCGGAGGACACCCTCCTCATCACCGGCGGCACCGGCGGACTCGCCACCCTCATCGCCGAACACCTCGTCACCCAGCACGGCGTGAAGAACCTCGCCCTCGCCAGCCGCAAGGGCCCCACCGCACCCAACGCGGCCCACCTCACCCAACACCTCACCGACCTCGGCGCCAACATCACCCTCCACACCTGCGACGTCGGCAACCCCACCCAGGTCACGGAACTGGTCGGCACCCTCCCCCACCTCAAGGGCGTCATCCACACCGCAGGCACCCTCAACGACGCCACCCTCACCAACCAAACCCCCACCCACCTCGACACCACACTCACCCCCAAAGCAGACGCCGCCTGGCACCTCCACCACGCCACCACCCACCTCGACCTCACCCACTTCATCCTCTACTCCAGCGCCGCCGCCACCCTCGACGGCACAGGACAGGCCAACTACGCCGCAGCCAACGCCTTCCTCGACGCCCTCGCCCACCACCGCAAGGCCACAGGGCTACCGGCTCTCTCCCTCGGCTGGGGCCTGTGGGCGCAGAAGTCCAACATGACGACCCATCTGACCGAGTCGGACGTCGAGCAGATGGCGCAGTCGGGTGTGCGGGGCCTGTCCGGGGAGGAGGGCGCCGCCCTCTTCGACAGCGCGGTCTCGGACGAGGCCCCGGTGCTGCTGCCGATCCGGCTCGACCTCAAGGCGCTGCGCAACCGCCCGGGCACCCTGCCGCCCCTGCTGAGCGGTCTGGTGCGGCCCGTGGCGCGACGCGCGGTGGCGTCCGCCGCGGCGGACGGCGACGACACGCCGGCCCATCGGCTGCTGCGGATGACGGTGCCCGAGCGCCGCCGTCTGCTGCTCGACCTGGTACGCACCCAGGTCGCGGGCATCCTCGGGCACGAGGGCGTGGAGGCCGTCGACCCGGACCGCGCCTTCAAGGACCTGGGCTTCGACTCGCTCGCCTCCGTGGCGCTGCGCAACCGGCTGGGCGCGGCCGTCGGCATCAGGCTGCCGGTCACCCTGGTCTTCGACCACCCGACGCCGGTCGCCCTGGCGGAGTTCCTGCGCACCGAACTCGGCGGCGCCGACGAACCCGAGGGCGCGGCCCCGGTGGCCCTGGCCGGTACGGTCCCCGACGAGCCCATCGCGATCGTCGGCATGAGCTGCCGCTTCCCCGGCGGCGTCACCAGCCCGGAAGGGCTGTGGGAGCTGCTGGCCGAGGGCCGCGACGGGATCTCGGCCTTCCCCGAGGACCGCGGCTGGCACATCGCGGAGATCTGCGACACCAGCGGGGTGCGGCCGAACACCAGCCACACGAGCGAGGGCGGCTTCCTCTACGACGCGGCGGACTTCGACGCCGAGTTCTTCGGCATCTCCCCCCGCGAGGCGCTCGCCACCGACCCCCAGCAGCGCCTTCTCCTGGAGGCGTCGTGGGAGGCGCTGGAGCGCGCGGGGCTCGACCCGCACGCCCTGCGCGGCAGCAGCACCGGCGTGTTCACCGGCATCATGTACCACGACTACGCCTCGCGCCTCGGCAACTCCCCCGTCCCCGAGGGCGTGGAAACCTACCTCGGCAACGGCAGCCTGGGCAGCGTCGCCTCCGGCCGCGTCTCGTACACCCTCGGCCTCGAAGGCCCTGCCGTGAGCGTCGACACCGCGTGCTCGTCGTCGCTGGTGGCGCTGCACCTGGCCGTGCAGGCGCTGCGTAACGGCGAATGCCAACTGGCGCTCGCGGGCGGTGTGTCGGTGATGTTCACACCCGAGACGTTCATCGACTTCAGCCGGGCGCACAACCTCGCGTCCGATGGCAGGGCGAAGGCGTTCGCGGGGGCGGCGAACGGCACCAGTCTCTCCGAGGGCATCGGCGTGCTGGTGGTGGAGCGCCTGTCGGACGCCCAGCGCAACGGCCACCCCGTGCTCGCGGTGGTTCGCGGCTCCGCCGTCAACCAGGACGGCGCCAGCAACGGCCTCACCGCCCCCAACGGCCCGTCCCAGCAGCGCGTCATCAACCAGGCGCTGAGCAACGCCCACCTTTCCCCCACCGACATCCACGCGGTGGAGGCGCACGGCACCGGCACGGTCCTGGGCGACCCGATCGAGGCGCAGGCCCTGATCGCCGCCTACGGCAAGGACCGCCCTGCCGACAACCCGCTGTGGCTGGGCTCCGTCAAGTCGAACCTGGGCCACACCCAGGCCGCCGCCGGTGTCGCCGGAATCATCAAGATGGTCATGGCCATGCGTCACGGCGTACTGCCCAAGACCCTGCACGTGGACGAGCCGACGCCCCATGTGGACTGGACGGCCGGTCAGGTGGAACTGCTGACCGAGGCCGTGCCCTGGAGCGGCGAGGAGCCACGCAGGGCCGGCGTGTCCTCCTTCGGGATCAGCGGCACCAACGCTCACGTCATCCTGGAACAGGCACCGGCTCCGGAACCCCCTCAGGACACCCCCGCCGAGCACCCCGCCCCCTCAGGCCCCGTGCTGCTCCCGGTGTCCGCCGCGAGCCCGGCGGCGCTCCGTGCCAAGGCGCAGGCCCTGGCCGAGCTGCTGGACGGCGAGAACGCCCCCCACCCGGTGGACGTGGCCGTGGCGCTCACGACCAAGCGTGCGCAGCTTGAGCGCCGCGCGGTCGTCCTCGGCACCGGCCGCGACGATGCGATCGCGGGCCTGCGGGCCCTGGCGGCCGGTGAGACCACGACGAGCCTGGTCGAAGGGACCGCGGTCAAGGGCCGGTTGGCGTTCCTGTTCACCGGTCAGGGCGCCCAGCGCATCGGTATGGGGCGTGAACTCGCCGGAGCCTTCCCCGTGTTCGCGGATGCTTTGGATGAGGTGTGTTCGCACCTCGACCCGTTGCTCCCGCGGCCTCTGAGGGACGTGGTGTTCGCGGCGGAGGGCTCGGACGAGGCCGCTCTGCTGGACCGCACCGAGTACGCGCAGCCCGCCCTGTTCGCCGTCGAGGTGGCTCTGTTCCGGCTCGTCGCCTCGTGGGGCGTGCGCCCGGACGTGCTGGCCGGACACTCCATCGGCGAGATCAGTGCCGCCTGCGTGGCCGGCGTGTTCTCCCTCGCGGACGCGGCCGCGCTGGTGGCGGCCCGGGGCCGTTTGATGCAGGCCCTCCCGGCCGGTGGCGTGATGGCCGCCGTCCAGGCCACGGAGGACGACGTACACGAACTGCTGGACGGGGTGGACGACGCGGCGATCGCCGCCGTCAACGGCCCCCGCTCCGTGGTCGTTTCCGGTACTGCCGCCTCGGTGGAGGCGGTCGTCGAGGCCGTAAAGGCCAAGGGCGGCAAGACCTCCCGCCTCAAGGTCTCCCACGCCTTCCACTCACCCCTGATGGACCCCATGCTCGACGAGTTCGAACGCGTGGTGAACGGCCTCACCTTCCACGAGCCCACGCTGCCCGTCGTCTCCAACGTCACCGGGCAACTCGCCACCCCCGCCGACCTCACCTCGCCCCGGTACTGGGTCAGGCACGTACGGGAAGCGGTCCGCTTCGCCGACGGGATACGGGCCCTGACCGAGGACGGGGTCACCACCTTCCTGGAGATCGGCCCCGACGCCGTCCTCACCGCCATGGCCACCGACGCCCTCCCCGAGGACACCGACGCCCAGACCATCCCCCTCCAGCGCCGGAACAGGCCCGAACAACCCGAAGCCCTCACCGCCCTGGCCCGACTCTGGGCCCACGGCCACACCATCGACTGGACCACCCTCCACACCCACGACCAGGCCCGCCCGGTCGACCTGCCCACCTACCCCTTCCAACACCGGCGCTACTGGCTGGAGACCACCCCCGAACTCGGCGATGTCACCGCCCTGGGGCAGGTCTCCGCCGAGCACCCCCTGCTGCGGGCCGTGCTCCAGCGCGCGGGGACCGAGGAGACCATCCTCACCGGCTCCCTCAGCGCCCACACCCACCCCTGGCTGGCCGACCACCGCATCATGGGCACGGTGCTACTGCCCGGGACCGCGCTGGTGGAACTCGCCATCCACGCGGGGGACCACACCGGCACCCCCCACCTGGAAGAACTCACCCTTCAAGCGCCGCTCGCACTTCCGGAGGACCAGAGCCTCGACCTTCAGGTCACCGTGGGCGCCCCGGACAACGAGCGGCGCCGCACCCTCACCATCCACTCCCGGCTCCAGGCCGCCGACGCACCCTGGACCCAGCACGCCGAAGGCACCCTCACACCCCAACCCACCGCCCCCGGCCCCGCGCTCACCGCCTGGCCGCCGCCCGACGCCCAGCCGGTCCCCCTCGACCACACCTACGAGGAGTTGGCCGACCAGGGCTACCACTACGGCCCCACCTTCCAGGGCCTCACCGCCGCCTGGAGCGACGGCGACCACGTCTACGCCGAAGTCACCCTCCCCGACGAGGCGCACGGCGACGTAACCGCCTTCGGGCTGCACCCGGCGCTCCTCGACGCCGCGCTCCACGCCTCCGACCTCGGGGGCTTCGAGAGCGGCGGCGAGCAGTCGGGCATGCTGCTGCCGTTCGCGTGGCGGGGCGTGAACCTGCACGCGTCCGGGGCGACCCGGCTGCGGGTGCGGATCACCCGTACCGCGGAGAACGCGCTGTCCGTCGTCGCGGCGGACGCGAGGGGCGAGTCCGTGGTGTCCGTGGGGTCGCTCCTGCTGCGCGCCATCACCGCCGAGCAGCTTCCGAGCGCCGGGGCCGGTCAGCAGCCGCTGTTCGGCGTCGACTGGACACCCGTGCCGCTCTCCTCGGTGAGCGACCCGGCGGCGGCGCTCCTCACCGTACGGCCGTCCGGCGCGCACACCGCGGCGGATGCCTGGGGGGCGGACGCCGAGGCCCAACTGCCTGCCGACATACCCGCGATCGTGGTGCTCCACGGTGACGAGGGACCCGACACGGCACCGTCCGGCTCCGAGCCGGTCCCGGTGTCCGCGAGGACCGCCACGGCAGTGCGGACCGCGACCGGGCGTGTGCTGTCGCTGCTCCAGCGGTGGCTCGTGGACGAGCGGTTCACCGACACCCGAATCGTCGTCGTCACCCGGCGGGCCGTGTCCGCGCCCCGCCCCGGCGGCGGGGCCGAGGACGTGCTCGACCTCGCGGGCTCCGCGGTGTGGGGCCTCGTGCGCGCCGTGCGCGAGGAGCACCCGGGCCGGGTGGCGCTGGTGGACGTGGACGGCACGCCGGAGTCCTGGAAGTCCCTGCCCGCCGCCGCGGCGGCGACCGGCGGCGAACCCGAGGTCGCCCTGCGCGACGGCACCGCGCTCGCCCCCCGGCTCGCACGGGTCACGGCCGCCGCCGACGGAGCGGACGGCACGGAAACGGAGACCCGGAAGGTCCGACTGGCGCCGGAAGGCACCGTGTTGGTCACCGGCGGCACCGGCGGGCTCGGCCGGGTACTCGCGCGTCACCTCGTCACGGAGCACGGCGTACGGCATCTCCTGCTGCTCAGCCGTCGCGGCCCGGCCGCCGACGGGGCCGACAAACTCGCCGCCCAGCTCACCGAGTTCGGCGCGAGTGTCGACATCGTGGCCTGTGACGCGGCCGACGAGGGCGCGCTGAGGGCCGCGCTCGCCGGGATTCCGGCCGCACACCCGCTGACCGGTGTCATCCACACCGCGGGAGTCCTCGACGACGCGACGCTGGACTCGCAGACGCCCGAGCGGTTCGAGACCGTGCTGCGGCCCAAGGTGGACGCGGCGCTGAACCTGCACCGGTTGACGGCGGACGCGGATCTCGCGGCGTTCGTGGTGTTCTCGTCCGCGGCGGGCACACTCGGCGCGGCCGGGCAGTCCAACTACGCCGCGGCCAACGCCTTCCTCGACGCCCTGGCACAGCACCGGAGGGCCCAGGGCCTGGCCGGGCTCTCGCTGGCCTGGGGCCTGTGGAGTGCGGGCACGGGGATGGGCGGCCGGCTCGCCGAGGCCGACGTGCGGCGGATGGAGCGCTCCGGGATACGGGCACTCTTGGAGGACGAGGGCCTGGCGCAGTTCGACGCGGCGCTTGCCGGGGGCACCCCGGGCCGCGCGGTGCTGCTCCCCATGGCGCTCGACGTCACCCGCGCCGCCACCGGCCAGGGCGCCGAGGGTGTGCCCGCGATACTGCGCGCACTGCCCGGGGCGCCCGCCCGCAGGGCCGTGGCCCGTGGCGGTGACAGTACGGAGGACGGGGCCTTGGGCGCCGAACTCGCGGGCCGGTTGGCGCGCATGGCACCCGAGGAGCAGCAACGCACCCTGCTGAACCTGGTGCGCGGGCACACGGCGGAGGTGCTGGGCCACGCGCGGGCCCAGGACGTCGATCCGATGCGTGGCTTCGTGGAGCTGGGCTTCGACTCGCTGATGGCGCTCGAACTGCGCAACCGGCTGGGCGGCGTGAGCGGGCTGCGGCTGCCGTCCACGCTGATCTACGACCACCCGACTCCGCTGGCCGCGGCCCATCACCTGCGGGCCGAGCTGGTCGGGGACGGGGCCGCGGCGTCGCCCCTGGAGGCCCTGGAGGCCGAACTGGCAGGCCTTGAGGCCGCGATGAGCGCGGCCGTGCCCGACGAGGCCGCGCACACCAGGGTCGCGGCCCGGCTGCGGGCGCTGGTGGCTCAGTGGAGCGAGATGGCCGGGCCGGGCGACGAGCGCACGCTCGAAGACGACCGGGCGGAACTGGAGTCGGTCTCCGCGGACGAGCTGTTCGACATCCTCGACAGCGAGCTGGATGCCGACTGACACGGCTCGCACCGGCCGGCGCCGGTGAGTCGGCCGGGACCGGGGTCACCCCGGGACCGGCCGGCCGTACCCACAACTGCACAGCGGCAGACGATGAAGGAGGCCGGCCACCGCGGAAACGGTGGCCGGCCTCCTTCGTCACGTACCGGGCTCAGCCCCGCCCGCGTACCGCCGGGATCTCGCCGTCCGCGCCTGCCACGGCGGGCGCCTCAGCCGTCTCGGGGGACGCTCCCCGCGCGTGCCGCAGCAGGACCAGCGAGACCAGCGCCATGAGGAGCAGCAGCCCGACCGCGGTCCAGGAGGCGGCGCGCAGGCCGTGGGCGAAGGCCTCCCGTGTCACGGCGAGGAGTTCGCCGCCGGTGCGGGCAGGCAGATGGCGGGATGCCTCCAGGGCGCCGCCGAGGGTGTCCTTCGCGGAGTTTACGGCGCCCTGCGGCAGCCCCGCCGGTACCCGCCCGGCCACGTCGTTCCGGTACACCGCGGTGCCGATGCTGCCGAGGATGGCGATGCCGAAGGCGCCGCCGAACTCGGTGGCGGTCTGGGAGAGCCCGGAGACGGACCCGGCACGCTCCGGCGGGGCGGTGGCGATCACCAGGTCGGAGGTGGTGGTCATGACGAGGGTGATACCGGCCGCCATGACCACGGTGCCGGTCGCGAGCATCCCGACGCCGGAGTCGGCGTGCATCTGGGCGAGCACCCCGTACCCGAGCGCCGCGACCACCAGGCCGCAGGTCACCACCACCGCGGGGCGCACGAAACGCACCAGCACGGGAGCGAGCCCCGAGCTGACCAGTGCGGCGCCCGCGGCGGGCAGCGCCCACAGGCCCGCCTTCAACGGGCCGAAGCCCAGCACCATTTGGAGATACTGGGCGGTGAAAAGGCCGGAGCCGACCAGGGAGAAGATGGCGAGCACGCTCGTCGCGATGGACGCGCTGAACGCCCGGTCGTCGAACAGCCGTATGTCGAGGAGGGGTTCGGCGAGCGTGCGCTGGCGCCGGAGGAAGTACCAGCCGACCGCGAGGCCCACGGCGAACGCGGCCACGGGCACGGCGCTGACACCGTCCTCGGCGATCTGCTGGATTCCGTAGACGGCGGGCAGCACCGCGGCCAGCGAGAGGGCGGCGCTGAACAGGTCGAACCTGGCGGGTTCCTCGGCCCTGGACTCCGGCAACAGCAACGCCCCGAGGACCAGCAGCAGCACCATCACGGGCAGGTTGACCAAAAAGACCGAGCCCCACCAGAAGTGTTCGAGGAGCACGCCGCCGAGGAGCGGGCCGAGGATGGCCCCGCCGGCGAACGCTCCGGTCCACACGGCGATAGCGATCCTGCGCTGCCCGTCGTCGCGGAACATGGTGCGGATCAGCGACAGAGTGGACGGCATCAGGGTGGCGCCGCCGAGCCCGAGCAGGGCGCGGGTCGCGATCAGCATCGAGGGGCTGGAGGCGATGCTCGCCGCCACGGAGGCCACGCCGAAGACGACGGCGCCGCTCAACAGCAGCCGCTTGCGGCCTATGCGGTCGCCGAGCGCGCCCATCGTCAGGAGCAGCCCGGCGAGGACGAACGGGTAGATGTTGACGATCCAGAGGAGCTGCGCACTGCTCGGCTCCAGCGTGGCGCTGATGAACGGCAGTGCATAGGACAGGACCTGCATGTCGAGCGAGACCAGCAGGACCGCGATGATGAGGACGGCGAGTCCTGTCCACTGCTTTCGTCCGGCCCGGGGGGGCGGCTGGATGGACGCCGCTGCGGCGTGGCTCATGGGGTGCTCCGCTCCTGCTTCGTCGGCGGGTGCTGAGCCTCCGCGTTCAGGTAGGCGAGTACCGCTAGGACACGGCGGTTGTCGTCCCCGGACGCGGCGAGGCCCAGCTTCGAGAAGATGCTGTTGGTGTGCTTGCTGACCGCCTTCTCGGAGAAGAACATCCGTGCGGCGATAGCCGCGTTGGAGCGGCCCTCGGCCATCAGGCCGAGCACCTCGCGCTCCCGCTCGGTCAGGCTGTGCACCGGGCTGGTCTCGGTGTCGTGCTTGGTCATCAGCTCGGAGACCACCTTGGGGTCCATCACGGTCCCGCCAGAGGCCACCTGCTTGACCATGTCGACGAAGCGGCGCACGTCGAAGACGCGGTCCTTGAGCAGATAGCCGACGCCGCCGTGCTGGTCGGACAGCAACTCCCGTGCGTACATCTGCTCGACGTGCTGAGACAGCACCAGGATCGGCAGCCCCGGCACCTGGGCGCGGGCCTGGACGGCGGCCTGGAGCCCCTCGTCGGTGAAGGTGGGGGGCAGCCGCACATCGACGATGGCCACGTCGGGCCGGTGGGTGAGCAGGGCCCGCAGTATCGCCGGGCCGTTGTCCACCGCCTCGATCACCTCGAAGTCGTGTGCGGTGAGCAGTTGTACCAGGCCCTCACGCAGCAGTGCCAGGTCTTCCGCGATCACAACTCGCACGGGAACTCCATCGTCACTAGGGTCGGTCCGCCCACCGGGCTGCTGATGTCGAGTTCTCCGTCGAAGGCCGCCAGACGGCGCTGGAGCCCGCGCAGGCCGCTGCCGCCCTCGGCCTTGGCGCCGCCGCGCCCGTTGTCGCCGACCTGGGCGCGGAGTCTGCCGTCGGCGTACCAGAGCCGGATGCTCGCACGGTTCGCGCCGCTGTGCTTGGTGACGTTGGCGAGCGCCTCCGCGATCACGAAGTAGGCGGCGGACTCGATCGGCGGCTGGGGCCGTCTGGGGATGTCGATGTAGACCTCGACGGGGATGGCCAGGGCCATCGCGAGTGCCCTGACGGCGCCGTCGAGCCCGCGCTCGGCGAGCACCGGCGGGTGGATGCCGCGCACCAGGTCGCGCAGTTCGTTCAGCGCCTGGCTGCTGGACTCCATTGCGTCGGCCAGGAGTTGGCGCACCAGGGCGGGGTTGGTCTCCAGTTGGGTGTCGGCGAGTCCGAGTTTCATGCCGAGCGACACGAGGCGGGCCTGCGCCCCGTCGTGCAGGTCCCGCTCGATCCTGCGCAGCTCGGCGGCCTGCGCCTCCACCGCGTCCGACCTGGTCTCGGCCAGGTGCTCCACGCGCAGGGTGAGGCGGGCGTTGCGGGTGGGCGCGAGCAGCGCGCGGTTGAAGCGGATGTGCAGCCGCCCCAGCGTCGGCGCGATCAGCAGGCCGAGCGCCACGAGGAGGAGGCCCTGCGGGATGGCGAGGTTGGCGTCGCCCTGGTCGGTGATGAACCAGGTCGCGCCGAAGCCCCAGTGCGGGCCCATGCTCTCCCAGAGGAACGGGGTGACGAACATGCCGTTGAGGCCGTAGGCGACGCAGGCCGCGGGCAGCAGCCCGAGGACGAGGCCCACGGGGGCGTCGAGCAGCATCCACAGGATGTCCCGCCAGGTGGCGGGGTCGGACAGCAGTCGACGGCAGTGGGCGAAGGTGCCCTCGGTGTCGTGGGCACCGTCCGCGGCGGTGTGCCGGTAGGGGGTGTCGATGGCCTCGCCCGACCATTCGCGGGCGGTGCGCCGGTGGAAGTTGGCGAGACCGCGCACGGCGATCATGACGACCGGCAGGATGAGGAAGCCTATGCCGACCACCAGGGTGGCCAGGGTGATGACCGTGACGCTCAACAGGACGACGCTGCCGGCCTGGGAGAGCACGGCGACCAACAGCCCCCGTGCGCACCAGCGCAGCCGCTCCGCGAGCCCGCGCCGCTTCGGTGACCGTGCGGCCCCAACCTTGTCCAACTGCCCCAACCTCCTGTGTCCCCCGGCCGCACACGCCCCCGCGTGCGCGGTCACGCGGCGCGCACGGTTTGTGGTCCCGGGGTGTTCCGGGTGGCCCGACTCATGACCCGGCCCAGTCCCACGTCCTTCTGAAGGATCGCATGTGAACACCGGTGAAGCGGTGGGGATTGGTCCAGGTCAGGGGTAGGAGTTTCTCTACCCCACTTGTGGAAGAAGACCCATCGGCCTACCCCCCTGCCCGTCCATAGCGTTGACAACGTGATCGCGTCCCTCACGCGACAGCTTCAGGGAGTTTGAATGCACACGACCAGCGCTGTAGACGACACAGTACGGCTCGACACCGTTCGCAAGGTGTACGGCCAGGGCGCCAACTCGGTGACCGCGCTCGACGGCGTCAGCCTGAGTTTCCAGCGCGGCAGCTTCACCGCCGTGATGGGTCCTTCGGGTTCGGGCAAGAGCACCTTCCTGCACTGCGCGGCGGGGCTCGACCGGCCGACCTCGGGCACCGTCCTGCTGGACGGCGAGGACCTGAGTGACTACGACGAGACCACGCTGACCAAGATGCGGCGCGAGCGCATCGGCTTCATCTTCCAGGCGTTCAACCTGCTGCCCGCCCTCTCCGTGGTGCAGAACGTCACCCTCCCGCTGAAGCTCGCGGGGCGTCGTCCCGACCGCAAGCGGGTGGCGGAGGTCATCGAGCGGGTGGGGCTCGGCAACCGTACGAACAACCGTCCCGCCGAGCTCTCCGGCGGCCAGCAGCAGCGCGTGGCGATCGCCCGCGCCCTGGTGACCGGGCCCGCGGTGATCTTCGCCGACGAGCCGACCGGCGCGCTCGACACCCGTACCGCCCGCGAGGTGCTGCTGCTGATGCAGGAGTCCGTGCGGGCGCTGCGGCAAACCATCGTGATGGTGACGCACGACCCGGTGGCCGCGTCCTACGCGGACCGGGTGGTGTTCCTCGCCGACGGCCGGTTCGTGGGGGACTTCTACAACCCGACGGCCGAGGCGGTCGCGGAGCGCATGACCCGCCTGGGTGCGTGGGCTGACGAGGTGCCCGGCGCGTACGGCCAGCAGCCCACCGCCGCCGGAGGCATGTACTGATGTTGTCCCTGGCCCTGCGCACGCTACGGTTCCGACTCGGCGGATTCGTGGCCACCTTCATCGCCATGTTCTTCGGCGCGGCCCTCATCATGGCCTGCGGCGGGCTCATGGAGAGCGGCGTCCGCGACGCGGTGCCGGCCCAGCGGTTCGCCGCGGCGCCCATCGTCGTGGCGGGCGATCAGAAGTACGACGGCTCCCAGCTCTCCGAGCGGGTGCGGCTCGACCAGGCGCGGCTGCGCGCGGTCGAGGATGTGCCCGGGGTGGAGCGGGCGGTCGCCGACGCGTCCTTCCCCGTGGCCGTCGTCCGCGACGGCCACCCGGTCACGCACCTGTCCGACAGTGCCACCAGCGACGAGCACCGCCCGCTCGGCCACGGCTGGGACTCCGCCCGGCTCGCCCCCTACACCCTCACCTCCGGGTCGCGGCCCGGCAAGGCGGGTGACGTGGTGCTCGACTCCGGTCTCGCCGAGCTGGCCGGCGCCCACGTGGGCGACCAGGTGCGGATCGTCGCCGCCGGGCGCACCCAGGAGTTCCAACTGACCGGCATCGTCAAGCAGTCCGGTGGACGTACGGCGTCACAGCCCGCGGTGTTCTTCGGCGACGAGCAGGCCGCGGCGTTCAGCGGCGGCGACACCGTGGACGCGATCGGGGTGCTGCCCAAGCCGGGCACGGACGTCACCGAGCTGCGCGACCGGATCGACAAGGCCCTGGACGGCGCCGCCGCCGTGACGCTGACCGGCGACAACCGGGGGCTCGCCGAGTTCCCGCAGGCCGCCGCCGGCCAGGAGAACCTCATCATGCTCTCCGCGATCTTCGGCGGCTGGGCGATCCTGGTAGCCATGTTCGGGGCGTCCTCGACGCTGGGTCTGACCGTGCAGCAGCGGCAGCGTGAGATGGCCCTGCTGAAGGCGATCGGCACCACCCCGTCCCAACTGCGCCGCATGATCCTCGGCGAGACGCTGGTCGTGTCCGTCCTGGCCTCGGTGCTCGGCTGCCTGCCGGGCGCGCTGCTCAGCGACCTCCTCTTCGACAAGCTGGTCGACGCCGGGATCATCTCGGGCGCCGTCGAGTTCCGGCAGAGCCTGGCGCCCGCGGTCGTCGCCGTCGTGGCCTCGCTGCTGGCGGCGGTCGGCGCCGCGTACATCACCGCCCGCAAGGTCGCCGAAACCCGGGCCACCGAGGCCCTGGCGAGCAGCGCCATCGAGGGCCGCTGGCTGACCCGCACCCGGATCGTGCTGTCGGTGCTCTTCCTTGTCGGCGGCGTCGGCATGGCCGTCATGACCGTGACGATGATGAAGGGCGACCTGACGGCCAGCACGGCGGGCCCCGCCTGCATCATGTGGGCCATCGGCCTGGCACTGCTCGCCCCCGGCTTCACCAAGGCGATCGTGTGGCTGCTCCAGGGCCCGCTGCGCGCGCTGACCGGCCTCACCGGGTACATGGCGGTGCTCAACTCCCGCGCCCACACCATCCGGATGGCCTCGACCATCACTCCGATCATCCTGCTGACCGGCGTCGCCAGCGGCACCCTGTACATGCAGCAGATCGAGGACGCCTCCAACCGGGCCGCGCGCAACGGGGTCCTGCGCGCGGACGACGTGGTGACCTCCAGTGCCGGCGGGTTCGCCCCCGGCACGCTCGACCGGGTGCGGCAGGTGCCGGGCGTCGACGCGGCGTCCTCCTACGTGACCAGCACCGGCTTCGTGCAGAGCCCCGAAGACACCGGCCAGACCGGCGACGGCTGGCCACTCCAGGGCATCGACGACGCGGGCAGCCTCACGGTGCACGCCGCCACCGGGTCGCTGTCCGACCTGCGCGGCGACAGCGTCGCGCTGCCCGTCGAACACGCCGAGTCCCTGGGGCGCAAGGTCGGCGACACCGTCACCCTCAGGCTCGGCGACGGCACCCCGGTCAAGGTGAGGGTGGTGGCCACCTACCACCCGAAGGGCGACGCGACGGCGCTGCTGATGCCCGCCCCGCTGCTGGCCCCGCACACCACCGACGGGGTCGCGAAGCAGATCCTGGTGCACCACGCCGCGGGGACCGACCCCGCCAGGGTGACCGCCGCGGTGACCGCGCTCGTCAAGGACCAGCCGGGCGTCGAAGTATCGGACAGCGGCGCGCTGACCGCCGGGCGCACCGGGGGCCAGCAGCAACTGGCCACCATCAACTACCTGGTGGTGGGGCTGATCGTCGGATACACCGCGATCTCCGTGATCAACACTCTGATCGCGGCCACCGGCCGCCGCCGCAGGGAGTTCGGGCTCCAGCAGCTCACCGGCTTCACCAGGAAGCAGGTCATGGCGATGATGAGCGTGGAGAGCGTGCTCACCGCGATCGTCGGGGTGTTCCTCGGCACGGTCGCCGCGACCATCACCTTCTTCCCCTACAGCCTCGCCAAGCTGGACAAGGTGGTCCCGTCCGTACCGCTGTGGATCTACCTCACGGTCGTGGCCTGCGCTGTCGTGATCACCTTCGCGGCGACCCTGCTGCCGACCTGGCGCGCCACCAGGTTCCGCCCGGTGGAGGCGGCGACCGCGGCAGCCTAGTGCCGCGACACCGCAACCCGGTGGCCCATCCCCCGGGGCCACCGGGCAAGCCACCCCCAAGGGCTGGATGTCCTAACCCCCGGCAGGGCATCCGACCGGGTCCCACCGCCTCCCCCGGGCGGTGGGACCCCTTTCTTTTCCGCTTTCCCGCTCCCTATCGGCCCCCCAGGTCGCAAGCCCCCTAGGCACCCCAGCTAGGGGTTGGCCCGGGGCGGGCGCGTTGAGAGGCTTCTCCGGCGGGCGCAATCCCGCTCCGGTACTCCACCCATCCGTAAGGGGCCCCAGGTGACGAGCAGCGTTCAGGAAAAGAGCGCTTGGATCCAGCGCTTCCACCCGTCCGGGGACGCCAGGACCCGGCTCGTCTGCTTTCCTCACGCGGGCGGCGCCGCGACCTACTACCACCCCGTCTCCGCGGCTCTGAAGCCCGGCATCGAGGTGCTGGCCGTCCAGTACCCGGGGCGCCAGGACCGCAGGAAGGAACCCGTGGTGCGCTCCGTCGAGGAGCTGGCGCGGCAGGCCACCGCGGCGATACGCCCCTGGGCGGACCGCCCGCTGGCCTTCTTCGGCCACAGCATGGGCGCCCTGGTCGCCTTCGAGGTGGCGCGGCAGCTCGCGGATGAGGGCGCCCCGCCGCTCTCCGTCATCGTCTCCGGCCGCCGCTCGCCGACCAGCTTCCGCGACGAGAACGTGCACCGGCGCGACGACCAGGGCATCGTGGCCGAGATGGCCAGGCTCGGCGGCAGCGACCCGCGCATGTTCGAGGACCCCGAGATGCGGGCCCTGCTGCTGCCGGTGATCCGCGCCGACTACGAGGCCGTGGAGACGTACCGCTACCGTCCCGGGCCCGCCCTGCCCTGCCCCGTGCTCGCGCTGCTCGGCGAGAGCGACCCGGTGGCGAGCGCAGAGGAGGCCCGCGGCTGGGCCGAGCACACCTCGGGAGGCTTCGAACTGAGGACGTTCTCCGGCGGGCACTTCTACCTCAACGACCACGCGGCGGCCGTGACCGGGGCCGTCCGGGACCACATCGCGTCGCTGACCGGCTGACGCCTGCGCTCCGGCGCGCCGCGCGAACCCGCATCACCATGAGCTACGAACATGCAACGAGGACCGCGACCGTCAGGTCGAGGCCCTCGCCACCGTACGCCCGTCAATAGGCTCCATTTCGGCGGGCGTTTCTCCTGTTCGTTCCTGCTGTTTCAGGCCCTCTCGGGCCCCTGTCGGTCATGCGTTGGTCACCTGACCAACCCTCCTCCGAGGCTTCCGTCCCTGGTCAGGCTTCCCGGACAGCGCGCGGGGCTACGCCCAGTCTGCACAGGCGCGTACGTGACCACGTACTGGGGTGGGCCGAGGCGGTCGGGACCTGTTTATGCAAGGACACGCATAGTCGCGTTCACGCATGGACGCGTAGCGCCACCCCCTCTACTGTCGTTCGGCAGACGCCCCAAACGGGGCCAGAGCAAGGGGGTTTGGCATGTCCGAACGTTCGTCACTCACCCGGCTCACGGGCAATGGCAACGGCGAGTGCGGAGAGAAGGACTGCCCGAACGTGTACCGCACGGCGACCGGATCGTTCGTGGTGCAGGGCGACGTGTCCAACGCCTTCACCCCGCCCGCCGGGGAAGGGCTCGTGGAAATCCCCGAGGCGGTTCTCAGGGAGGCAATTCGTGCACTTGGATGGTGACGCGTGGAACGACTGCTTCGATTCCATGGAGCGTGAGGCGTGGCGGCTGGAGACGCTGCCCGTCTACACCATGCCCCAGGAAGCGGAGAAGCTGAAGCGCTTCCTCGCAGGTGAGAATTCCCCGGACGATTACACGTCCGGCTGGATGGACGAGGTCCGGCAATGGACCTCGGAAGGAAAGAGCGTCGGCAGGGTGCACGTCGTGACCCACCCGCTCTCGGACTACCTTCGGTTCGAGTTCGAGTATTACTACCGGCACCACGTGAAGGCGGGCGAGGATATTCGCATTCTCGATCTCACCGACCGGAATAACCCGGGGCTGCCGGATCAGGATTTCTGGATGTTCGATGAGTCCAAAGTGGTCCTGATGAACTACCGGGGAGACGGGACGCAGATCAACCGGGAACTGCGCGAGGGCGACCCGGAGCCGTACCGGCAATGGAAACGGATTGCCGTTGCCGAATCCGTTCCGTTCCTGGAGTACGTGAGCAGCGGGTGACCTTCGATCCTGAACAGCTTGGGCAGCCAAAACAGGAACTTGCTGCCCTGCTGAAAGAACTACGCAAGCGAGCCGGCCTCAGTGGGGACCGGCTCGCTCGGCGTTGCAACATGTCCCAATCAAAGATCAGCCGGATCGAGAATGGGAAAGCCCAACCGAGCCTGCTGGACCTGGAAAGAATCCTCCGGGCCGTCTTGGCTCCGCCCGAGGTCATCGAGGAGGTCATTGCCCTCGCGAGGCTGGCCAACACCGAATGGCAAGACCTTCGCTCGCTGCGGCGTAGGGGCCTGGAGAAGAAGCAGACTGAGCTTGCGGCGCTTGAATCCTCGTCTACGGAGTTCCGATTCTTCCTGCTCTCGATGATTACAGGGCTGCTGTCCACTCCTGAGTACATCCGGGCCAGTCTTGCCCATTATCCGGCCGATGCCACTAAGACGATCGCGAGGAAGCTGGAGCGGCAGGAGGTTCTTTACGACACGAAGAAGCGGTTTACCTTCATCCTGACTGAGCAGGCCGTCAGGTGGCCGCTCCTGCCCCCGGCTGCGATGGCGATGCAGATTGACCGGCTGGCCTCACTGACCCACCTCACGAACGTGAAGCTCGGCATTATCCCCATCGCGGGATACAAGCCCATGGCTCCGATGGACACCTTCACCGTCTATGACAACACGCTGGCCACTGCGGAGAACACGACCGGTGTCGTGATCCTGAGAGACCCAAGAGACATCGAAATGCATCTGGAACTGTTCTCCACGCTGGAGAGTTATGCGCTGTTCGGGGAAGAGGCGCGAGCCTTGCTGGCGGAGTGGTCTGCCGTTTGCCGTTCATGATCTTTAGTCCATGACGGGAAAGAACTACGCAGCCGCCGTTTTCCGGGTCAATGATTTCCCTCATGGCGGCGACCGAGCGAGACGAAACGAGAAACCCCGACGGCGGACGCATGACTCTGCGCGTGTCGTACGACGGCGGTAGGACGTGCGGCCCGGTGCGCACGGTGAAGGTGAACCCGCGCAATGCGGTGATCTTGGGTGCGCCGACCAAGTACCCGCCGTGCGGGTGCCCCCAGTGCGCGGGGCGCCTGACCACGCCGGGCACGGCGTGATGTCCGGCGGCCTGGCCCTGTTCATGGCCGGAGTCCTTGCGATCCGGTAACCGCCGTGCTCGTCGCTGTGCCCTTTGCTTCCTGCCGGATTCCCGGTGGGATTTCCCGAGAAGAGAGAGGTAAGTCCGATGATGGAAGAGAACACCACTGCGGTTACCCCCGAAGGGGGTGGCCTGCTCGTCGCGAAGCGGAAGATCGTGGCCGCGCGCACGCGTGCCGAGCAGGAGTCCGACGTCAGCAGTGGCCGTTCCGACGGCAACGACTGACGGGAGCGCCCACGGTGCTTGATGCAGCCTCGTGGGCGGGGCGTCTGGGCGGGGACACGTTCCTCGCCCAGACGTACCACCGCTCCTACGCGCACTTCCCCGGAGTCGCCGACGCGGCGGGTCTGTTCTCCTGGGATGACCTGAACCGGATCATCGCCACGCAGCGGCTGGAGCCGCCCCGGCTGCGCCTGTCGGCTGACGGCGAGATGGTCCCGCTGCACCGCTACGCGATCCCGACCACGAACCGCCGCGCGGTCACCTGGTCCCGCATCCAACCGTCCGACCTCCACGCGCAGCTCAGGGACGGGGCGTCGCTGGTCCTCGACGCGGTGGAGAAGATCCACCCCACCGTGGGGGCGGCTACGGAGGGGCTGGAACGCTTCCTCGGGACTTCCGTGCAGGCCAACGTGTACGCCTCGTGGACCGAGCGGGAAGGCTTCGGCCGGCACTGGGACGACCACGACGTGGTGGTGGTCCAACTGCACGGCTCGAAGCGGTGGCGCCTGTGGGGGATGACCCGTGAGGCGCCCACCTTCCGGGACCTGGAGTCGCCGGAGGAGCCAGAAGGCGACCCGGTGACGGACCTCGTTCTGTCCCCAGGTGACGTGCTATACCTGCCGCGCGGCTGGTGGCACGCGGTCACCGCTGACCAGGGGACAGAGTCCCTCCACCTCACGTTCGGGATGGTCCCGCACACGGGCGCTGACCTGATGCTGTGGGTCGTCGATCAACTCCGGGCCTCCCTCGCGCTGCGCAGGGACATTCCTCGCTTCGGGTCGCTGGCGGAACAGTCGGACTTCACCGACTCCGTGCGCCGTGAGGTGGCCGACATGATGGCGGACCCGCGCCTTGTGGAGCGGTGGGCGGAGTCGATCGACACGACGGACCTGGGCCACGCGATTCCGTCCCTGCCGTACGTGGACGGGCTCCCCGCGCGGACGGAGATCACGGTCAAGCTCACCGCTCCGAGGGGTCGCCTCACCGCGAACCGCGAACAGGGCACGGTCACCTTCTCGGCGGCCGGTACCGCGTGGGACTTCGCCGAGTCCGCCGCGCCTGCGCTGGGCACGCTGCTGACCAACCAGCCGACCACGCTGGGCGAGCTGGCGGACTCCGCTGGACTTGAGGTCAAGGAGGTGGCCGAACTGGTCTCCGTCCTCATCGAAGGCCATGCCGTCGCAGTGGTGGGGACGGCGCTGTGACCGCCGCTCTCTCCCTGGGGACATACCGCGTGCGTGCCATCAGTCAGGCGGCACGCACCGCCCTGGCTGCCGGTAGCCCCTGGGTGGACACGGCCCCCAACTATGCCCATGGCCGGGCGCATGAGGAACTGCGCCCAGTTCTCGGGGAGTTCCCGACGGTTCGCGTAGCCACGAAGACGGGGTTCTTCGAGGCGGTACAAGGGCGCAGCGCCCTGGCTGACGGCGTGCTCACCCAAGGCGAGGCGGCCGGTAGGCACAGCCTTGAACGGGGCTTCGTCCGCTGGCAGACGGAGCGCTCGTTGGCCGCACTCGGGCGCGTGGACCTGGTGTTCGTGCACAACCCTGAGCACCACGGGCACGGCCTTGACCGTGCTGCTCTGCACGGGCGTGTGCGGGAAGCCTTCACGGCGCTGGAAGAGTTCGCCCACGCGGGCAGGATCGGCGGGTACGGCGTCGCCACCTGGTCGGGCCTGACCTCCGGGGCGTTCAGCGTGCCCGAGTTGCTCGCGCTCGCCCGGCAGGCAGCTGGTTCCGCCGAGCACCACTGCACGGGCTTGCAGATGCCCGTCAGTCTGATCACGGATGCCCCGATCAGACAGGCCCTGAACGGCGGCGGACCGCTGGTGCAGGCGAAGGACGCTGGGCTGATCACCTTCGGCTCCGCTCCCCTGCATGGCGGCGAACTCCTGGCTGCCATGACACCCGAACTGGTGAACCTCATCCGCCCCGGTCTGTCGGCCGCAGCCGCTGCCGTGCTGGCCGCTGGCTCGTGCCCTGGCCTCGATGTCGTCCTGACTTCCGCGAGCACCCGCGAGCACTGGGACGATGTGGCCAAGGCTCTGGCTGCGCCGCTGACGACCCAGGAACTCAGGAGGATAACGGATGAACTCGCCTCTGAATGAGGAGGTGCAGGCTCTGATGGAGGCCGCCCACGACCGGGCTGCCAAGGCACTGGGCTTCCGGTGCACGGGGTCGCTGGCATGGGGCTTCCTCGGCATCACCCTCGGACGCCGATCGGGGGACCGGTGGCTACGGGTGAGCCGGACGGCGAAGAGGAACGCGGGCAGGAAGGAGGGGGAAGGCATCGTGGGTGCCTCCCTGCTCGTGCCCGAAGGCGTCCCCCGCCCCAGCCTGTACGGGGTGCACGACTGGACTGACGGCGAGTGGGCCTTCGAGGCCGAAGTCCTGGACTACCTCACGCAACCCGTGGTGTCCCCGGGCCGGGCCGACATCGACCACGACCCGGGGCTGCCGGATGGGTGGTGGGCAGACCTTCGCCAAGCCCTCGCCCTGCTCGCTGAAGCGGAGGGTGTGAAGACGACCGTCCGGGGCGGGTGGATCGAACGGGCTTTCCCCCAGTTCCTTGGCGTCCCGGCCCCCGCCAAGGTGGAGCGGGTGACCGGTCACGGTGACCTGCACTGGGGCAACCTCACCGCCGCGCCCCTGTGCTTGCTGGACTGGGAGCGGTGGGGCCTCGTGCCCTTCGGCTATGACGCGGGGCTCCTGCACGCCAACAGCCTGCTCGTTCCCGACGTAGCCGCCCGCATCCGAAAGGAGTTCGCGCCGATTCTCGACACCCCCGCCGGCCGAATCGGAGAACTCGCGGCCCTGGCGGAGATGCTGCAAGCCGTAGCCCGTGGCTGGTACCCCGACCTTGCTCCCCGTCTCCTGGCCCACGCGGAAGCACTTACGGGCGTTCGCCCGCCACTGCCGGCCCACTCCGAGGTCACTGCCTGACGACCGCACTCCGTCACCAGGACCCCGGCATCCCCCTCTGCCGGGTTCCTGGCCTTCGCCTTCTGTGCCCCTCTGCCCCTGTGCGCCTGTCTCGGGCGCTCTCGATAACGCGGGGGACGCCCCCACGCCTTCGCGCTCCCTTCACCGCCCGGTAGACGGTCGCATGTACTGCACCGAGGACCGTGACTTCGATACGGAGGGCTGGGCCCCCTGGGCGGAGGGTGAGCCGCAGGCGGAAGTCGCGGCCCCGTACCCGGCCGTGCCGCACCGCGTTCGCGGCCAGTTCCGCCACGAGGAGCGTTGCTGTCCGGTTGACGTCGGAGTCGTACGGCCAGCCCCAGCGGTGGATTTCCTCGGACGCGAGGCGGCGGGCGAGGCAGGCACCGCGCGGGGTGGCCGAGAGGGGGATCGTGAAGTGGCGGGCGGGAGCGGTGTGTTGCGTGGGCCCGGGGCGGAATCCCGGCGAGTGGGCAGTATCGGGATTCATGTCACTCAGCGTGGTCGGCCACCTCTACGCTGACCAGTAACGACGACGGTACGCAGCGTCACTGTCCGGGTGCTGTCCAGCTCTGTCCGGGCGGCGTGGCGTTACGCGGTGCGCCGACGAGCAGTTGGGTACGGACGGGGCGGACACGGAGGTGCGCGAGCGTGGGTGTGACGGGACAGGGAACGCAGGGCGGCGACGGGATGGAGCCGTACGACGGTGACGACGAGGAGTCGGCGGCCGTACTGCGGACGGTCGGCCGGGTCGTGAAGACATGCCGCGAGCGGAAGGGGCTCACCCAGGCCGAGTTGGGAACGGCCATCGGCTACAGCGAGGAACAAGTCTCCTCGGTGGAGCGGGGGCGGCGGGCGCCGAGCGAGGCGTTTCTGGCCAAGGCCGACGGGGTGTTGGAAGCCGGTGGGCTGATCGCCGGGCTGAAGAAGGAGGCAGAGGAGGCTCGGTATCCGAAGAAGGTTCGGGATCTGGCGAAGTTGGAGGGGAAGGCGGTCGAGATCTGCACCTACGACAACTCCGTCGTCAACGGCCTCTTGCAGACGCCGGAGTATCTGAAGGCCGTGTTCGGGTCACGGCGGCCCGCATTCTCCGAGGAGGAGGTGGAACGGCTCGTTGCTGCGCGGCTGGCACGGCAGCAGATCATCGACGAAAAGGGGATGATCCCGGCCTTCAACTTCGTGCAGGATGAGGCTGCCCTGCGTCGGCCGGTCGGAGGCAAAATGGTGCTGCGCCGACAGCTCGAACGGCTGTTGGAGATCGGGCAAATGCGGAACGTGGAGATCCAGGTACTGCCCATGGATCGCGAGGACAACGCCGGACTCGACGGTCCCTTCCATCTCCTGCGACTGAAGGAGGGCACCACCGTGGGGCACACCGACATCCAGCTGGTTAGCCGCCTGATCTCTGATCGCCGGGAGGTCCAGATCCTTGAACTGCGCTATGGGATCATCCGAGCCCAGGCACTCACACCACGAGAGTCGCTGTCCTACATCGAGAAACTGCTTGGAGAGACATGAGCCTGAAGCCCCCGACCGGTGACGGCACCGAACTGGAGTGGTTCAAGAGCAGCCACAGCAATCCCGACGGAGCTGCCTGCGTCGAGGTCGCTTCCGCCCTGGGCACCGTCCGTGTGCGGGACTCGAAGGACAGGCAGAGCCCCCAGCTCGCCTTCGCGCCCCGGCAGTGGGCCGCCTTCGTCTCGTACGCCGCCGATCACTGACGCACGATCATGCGACGCCCCGGGTCCGGTTCCCCACCGGACGCGGGGCGTCGGGGAGACCGCGCCGATCGAGGCCGATGGCGACAAGCCGCTCGACCCCAAGAGCATCCGCCACATCCACAGCATCCTGTCGGCGGCGCTGGATTCGGTGACCGGACCGAGGAAGCTCCTCGCGGTCAACCCGGCCCACACGGCGAACCCGCCGACCGAGCGGCAGATCAAGGCGGCTGAGCCGGACTTCCCGACCCTCAACGACCACGAGACGGCGCACTTCCTCCGAACGCCAGGACGCGGAGCGGGAACACCTCGGGGATCTCTGGGTGGACCACGACCTCGTGTTCGCCCGAGACGGCTTCAAGCTGTACCGGGGGGAGGCTGGCGGATCGCAGGACCCCGAGAAGGTATCGGCTCGCCGGCGGACGGCATGCAACCGTCTGCATCTGCCGGAGAACTTCCGGCTGCACGACTGGCGGGCGTCGAAGATCACGAACGATCTGGACGCCCACGAGAACCCGGTAGAGGTCTAGCCGAACGCCCCGCACAACTCGCCGGGCTACACCATGGCGCGGTACGGCAGGCGTCGCGCCGAGGCAGCGAAGAAGCCGGCCGCTTCCAGTGCCAGCCGTCTCGGCCTGTCATCCCTGGTCCGACCAGGAAGTTCGCTCGACTGTTGGTCACGTGGTTGGTCACGCCATAGCCGGAGAAACAGAAAAACCCCAGATCAACTGGGGTCTCTGCTGGTGTCCGAGGGGGGACTTGAACCCCCACGCCCGATAAAGGGCACTAGCACCTCAAGCTAGCGCGTCTGCCATTCCGCCACCCGGACCAGGTGGTCGGCCCCGGTTTCCCGCGGCGACATGGAAAACAATACCAGGGGTTCGGGGTGCCTCTCACCTGCGTTTCCTGTGGTCAGTGCGGTGCTCCGGACGGGCTCGCTGCAAACCGGCGCGCTTGCCCCGCCCTACGTACACTCTGTCGTCGAATGCGTACGCTTGGTAAATCCGTGCCTGATGTCACCAGGCGCACGTTTGCGTTTGTGCTGTTCCTGGTCGCCAGGATTTCGGGGTGAGACACGGACCGCCCGTCCGGTGCCGCCGATGCCTACTTGCGCAGCGCCGCCAAGTTGTCGTAGCCGGTCCGAGCATGGTTCAGGGACTGCGCAGGGACGGTCGAGCTCGGTGCGTTGTCCTGCTCGACCATCGGGTTGTGGTAGTTCTTCGCCCCGACGCGGCGGAAGAACGTCCGGTAGTCGATGTCCCCGGTACCGAAGGGGACCATGTCGTAGCCGTTGCCGCTGGTTGTGTTGGCGATGCCGTCCTTGGCGTGGAACAGCGGGTAGCGCTTGGTGTGGGAGCGGACCAGTGCCGCCGGGTCGAAGATGTTCTCCTGCTGCGATCCGTCGTGCGCGGTGTAGGTGTGGAACTTGTACTGAGCGACGTGCGCCCAGAAGATGTCCATCTCCAGCCATACGGACTTCGGGTCGGTGACCTGAAGGAAGTACTCGAGCTTGCGGATGCCTGAGCTGCGGGTGGGGCGGCCCTGTGCGTCCAGCGGGCCGCCGTCGAGCAGGAAGCCGTAGGCCGCGTCGTGGTTGTGGGTGTACAGCTTGATGCCCGCATCCTGAGCGATCCGTCCCAGCGTGTTCCACTTGTCGGCGGCCACGTCCCAGTCGGCACGGTAGGCGCTGCCGGTGGGGTCCCCACCGGTGCCCATGTGTTCCATGCCGAGGATGTTCGCCATCTCGAGGTGGCGCTTGAACTGGTCCAGGTCTCTCTGGCTCAGCGGCCAGGACGACGGGATGAAGCCATGGTTGCCCTGGGCCCGCAGACCGTAGTCGTCCAGCCACGAGCGCAGCAGCTTCGCGCCTTCCACCGATTCGAGGTTGCTTCCGCCGGGTGCGTTGGGGTGCTGGCCGTACCCGGCGAACTCGACCTGCTGGTAGCCGTAGCGGGCCAATTCCCTGAAGACCTCACGGAAGCCCGAGGGAAGGTCGGTGCCGAGCGGATCCCGTCCCGTGGCATCGCGCACGGTGTAGAGGATGATTCCTCGTTTCGCCGCCGGGACCAGAGCCCGGCCGAGGCCCCGCCCCTTGCCGGATGCGGCCCGGGCGAGGGCCGGCGACGCGCCGAAGGCGGGCGCGGCGATCGCCGCTGCCGCAGCGGCCGTGCAGGTGCTCAGAAAGTGGCGGCGGCTGACGCCGAGGCTGCGGCGCAGGGCGCCGTCCGTTCCGGACTGGTCGTTGTACGCGGTCACGGTCTCTCTCTTTCTCGAAGATGCCCGAAACGCTGTGCACGGACCGGTCTCATGCGAGGCCGGCGAGCGTGAGGAGCAAGGACTTCACTTCGGTGGCCCGGACGGGTCCGGTGAACGCGTGGGGGGTGGAGCACAGGATGAGCGGACCTTCTTCGTCACTCGTGGGAAGGCGGCCGTGGCTGCCGCGAACAGGTGCCGGATCCAGCGGTACGACCGCCATGCGGTAGCGCATGCCGAGTTTCTTGCGGGCGACGGCCGCGGCGGCCTTGACCCGGACGTACGGGTCCTGGGGGTCCAGGAAGAGTTCGACGGGGTCGTAGCCGGGTTTGCGGTGGATCTCGACGAGCTGCGCGAAGTCGGGCGCGCGGGTGTCGTCGAGCCAGTAGTAGTACGTGAACCACGCATCCGGGTCCGCGACGGCGACCAGCTCGCCGGAGCGTGGGTGGTCCAGGCCGTGTGCCTTCTTGCCCTCGTCGTCGAGGAGCTGATCGATGCCCTGGAGGTCCTGGAGGGCCTCGCGGGTTGCTTCGAGGTCTTCGGGGCGGCGTACGTAGATGTGGGCGAGCTGGTGGTCGGCGACGGCGAAGGCGCGGGAGGCCATCGGGTCGAGGTATTCCATGCCGTCCTGGGTGTGGACCTCCAGGAGGCCGGCGCGGCGCAGGGCCCGGTTGATGTCGATGGGCCGGTCGACGCGGGTGATGCCGTATTCGGAGAGGGCGACGACGGTGCGGCCTTCGCGGCGGGCGTCGTCCAGGAGGGGTGCCACGGCCCGGTCGAGATCGGCTGCGGCCCGGTACGAGCGGGGGTCGTCGGGGCCGTAGCGCTGCAGGTCGTAGTCGAGATGCGGGAGGTAGCACAGGGCCAGGTCGGGGTGGCGGGTGTCGAGGATGTGCCGGGTCGCGTCGATGATCCACTGGGAGGAGACGAGGTCGGCGCCGGGGCCCCAGAAGTGGAAGAGGGGGAATGTGCCGAGTTTCTCGGTGAGTTCGTCGTGCAGGGCGGGCGGCCGGGTGTAGCAGTCGGGTTCCTTGCGGCCGTCGGCGTAGTAGACGGGGCGCGGGGTGACGGTGATGTCGGTGTCGGCGCCCATCGCGTACCACCAGCAGATGTTGGCGACGGTGTAGCCGGGGTGGGCGCGGCGGGCGGCGTCCCAGAGTTTGTCCCCGGCGACCAGTCCGTTGTGCTGGCGCCAGAGCAGGACGTCGCCGAGTTCGCGGAAGTACCAGCCGTTGGCGACGATGCCGTGTTCGGCGGGGGTGGTGCCGGTGAGGAAGGTGGACTGGGCCGCGCAGGTGACGGCGGGGAGAACGGTACCGAGAGGGGCGTGGGTGCCGGACTGCCCCAGGGCCTTGAGGTGCGGCATGTGGTCGAGGAGCTGTGGGGTGAGGCCGACGACATCGAGAACGAGGAGCGGGGTGGGCGTGGTGGGCTGCGTGGTGGTCGGCTCGGCTGCGGTCATGGGAGCTCCTTGAGGCCGAGGTCGACCAGGAGGTCGCGGGCGAGGGTGAGTTCGGCGGCGATGCCGTCGGCGAGCTGGGTGCGGGTGCGGGGGCGCAGTGCGGCGGGGAGCGCCTGCCAGGTGTATGTCTCGACCTCCAGGTGCCTGGTGAGGGGTCGTGCGCCGCCGACCAGTCGGGCCAGCGTGGACCGGAGCACGGGAAGGGTGGAGGTGAGCGGTGGTGCGGGAGGTGCGTGCAGGGGGACGTGGAAGTGGGCGCGCCATGGGGCGCCGTCGGGCAGGGCCCCGCCGGTGACCGCCTCGTCGAGGTCGTCGGTGCCGCGCAGCCCGGCGGCGGTGCCGGTGCGGGTCTGGTGGAGGAAGCGGGGCTCGGCGAAGGCGGCGAGTGCGGTGCGTACCTCGGGGAGGTGGGGGTGTTCGGCGTGCAGTGCGGCGGAGAGCTGGGCCTTGGCGACCGGGATGCCCGCTGTGCCGAGTGCGTCGACGGCGCTGTCGGGGTCCTCGAAGGAGGTGGCCAGGTGGCAGGTGTCGATGCAGATGCCGATGCGCGGGTGTCCGACGGCGGTGAGCGGTGCGATGGCGTCGGCGGTGGTCTCGACCGTGCAGCCCGGCTCGGGTTCGAGGCCGATACGGATGGACTTGCCGGTGAGTTCGGCCAGCGCGTCGAGGCGCTGCGCGAGGGTGGTGAGCGCGGTGTGTGCGAGACCGGCCGCCTCGGCGTCGGAGTCGAACGGGGTGCGCCAGGCGATCGGGAGGGTGGAGATGGTCCCTTCGGTGACGTCGTCGGGGAGCAGACCGGCCAGGAGCCGGGCAAGGTCGGTGGTGTGGGCGAGCCGCTCGGGGTCCGTCCAGTCCGGCTTGTACACCCGGTACTTGACCTCGTCGGCGCCGAATCCCTCGTACGGAAAGCCGTTGAGGGTGACGACTTCCAGGCCGCGGCGGTCCAGTTCGGCGCGCAGGGAGCGCAGCCGGGACGGGTCGTCGATCAGGCTGCGGGCCGCGTCCCTGGCGAGCCAGAGGCCGATGCCGAGTCTGTCCCGGCCGAGGCGTTTGCGGACCGGTTCGCAGTGGTCGCGCAGTTGGGTGCGGACCCCGTCGAGCGTCTCTGCGGGGTGGACGTTGGTGCAGTACGAGAGGTGGACGGTGGAGCCGTCGGGGTGGCGGAAGCGCATCGCCTCACTCCCCGCCGCGCAGGATGGAGTTGCCCTCGTGAAGTGGTTCCGGCGCGGCGATGTCGAGCTGGAGCCGTCCGCTCTGCCCGAAGAAGGCGACGGGGTTGCGCCAGAGCACCTGGTCGACATCGTCCTCGTCGAACCCGGCGGCGAGCATCGCGTCGCCCACCTTGCGGGTCTTGAGGGGGTCGCTCCTGCCCCAGTCGGCGGCCGAGTTGACCAGGATCTTCTCGGTGCCGTGGGTCCTGAGGACCTCGATCATGCGGTCTTCGTCCATCTTGGTGTCGGGGTAGACGGAGAAGCCGGCCCAGCAGCCGCTGTCGATGGCGTCCTTCACGGTCGTCTCGTTGAGGTGATCGAGCAGGACCCGCTCCGGCGGGAGGTGGGATTCGCGGATGACGTCGAGGGTGCGGTGCAGACCGGCGAGCTTGTCGCGGTGCGGGGTGTGCACGAGGGCGGGCAGGCCGTGGTCGGCGGCGAGCTGGAGCTGTGCGGCCAGGGCGGTGTCCTCGGCCGGGGTCATGGAGTCGTAGCCGATCTCGCCGACGGCGACGACGGAGTCCTTGACGAGATAGCGGGGCAGGGCGTCCAGGACGGGGGTGCAGCGGGGGTCGTTCGCCTCTTTGGGGTTGAGGGCGAGCGTGCAGTGGTGGGCGATGCCGTACTGGGCGGCGCGGAAGGGTTCCCAGCCGAGCAGGGCGTCGAAGTAGTCGAAGAAGCTGGCGGGTGAGGTGCGGGGCTGGCCGAGCCAGAAGGAGGGTTCCACGAGGGCGCGGACACCCGCGTCGTACATCGCCTGATAGTCGTCCGTGGTGCGGGAGCTCATATGGATGTGGGGGTCGAAGATGCGCATCAGGACTCCTCCGTGGGGGCGGCAGGGCCGGGGGTGGTGAGGTCGAGCACGCGGGTGAGACCGGCGGGGACGCTGCGGCCCGCGGCGAGGCGTTCGGCCGCGAAGTCACCGAGCATGCGGGCGAGTTCCGCGTCGCCGCGCGAGCGCTGTGCCAGTTGGTCGACGGCATCCACGGGGACACCGGTGAACAGGCATTTGAGAATGGCGTGGCGCCAGTTGTGCGCGTCGAGATGGGCGGCGGCGTACGGGCCGACGGCCGCGGCGACCAGCCGGGTGTCATTGGTGCGCAGGGCGTCCTCGACGAGCGGAAGGGCGGTGGGGCCGAGGTCCAGCCGGTGCAGGGTGAGCAGGACGGCGCGTCGTTCGGCTGCGGTGCCCTGTTCGTAGAGCCTGGTCAGGGCGGGCAGTGCGGCGCGGGCTTCGATGAGCAGCAGGGCGCGTACGGAGTCGGCGTGTTGGAGTCCGCAGCAGCGGCCGGCCGCGGCGTACCGCAGTTCCCACGGCGGTACGGCGTACGGGCCGCCGGGCTGTTCGATGTCCTCGTGGGAGGCGGCGTGTTCGGCCTCGGCGAGGGCCTCGTCGAGCCAGGCGCGCGCGGCGCCGCCGAGTTGTGCGTCGAGTTCCTTGCGGGTCAGCAGCGGGGTGGTCGTCGCGGTCTCAGGCATGGCGTTGCTCCCTTCGGCGGTTTCAGCGGCTCGACGGACTGTGCTTGCGGAGGAACTCGACGCAGGTGCGGGCGAGTTCGGGGCCGGCGTGGGAGTGACGGGGCAGTTCGACGACGGTGAGGCCGCGGTAGCCGGTGGCCGGGAGGGCGTCGAGCGCTTCGAGTACGGGCGGGAAGTCGATCTCGCCTTCACCGAACGGGAGGTGTTCGTGGACGCCGCGGCGCATGTCCTCGATCTGGACGTGCCGCAGCCAGGGCGCGGCGGCGCGGACGCAGTCGGCGGGCGGGGCGGGCTCCAGGCATTGGCAGTGGCCGATGTCCAGGGTGAGTCCGAGCGGTGGTGGATCGCCGCTGAGGACGCGGAGGTGGTGGAAGTCGGCGAGGGTGGCGAGGAGGTGTCCGGGCTCGGGCTCGATCGCCAGGGGGATGCCGGAGCGGTCGGCGGCGTCCAGGACGGGGGCGAGGGAGTCGGTGAGCCGCTGCCATGCGGTGTCGGGGGTGGTGTCCGGTGGGGTGATGCCGCTGAAGCAGTGCACGGCGTGGGCGCCGAGGTCGGCGGCGATGCCGACGGCCCGGACGAGCAGCCGGGTGCGGGCCGCACGGGCCTCGGGGTCCGGGTCGAGGAGGGACGGACCGTGCTTGCGGCGGGGGTCGAGGATGTAGCGGGCGCCGGTTTCCACGGTGACGCCGAGGCCCAGTTCCTGGAGCCTTGACGCCACGTGGCGGGTGCGCGCGGCGATGTCGGGGGCGAGGGGGTCGAAGTGCATGTGGTCGAGGGTCAGGCCGACGCCGTCGTACCCGAGATCGGCGAGGAGTGCGAGGGCGTCGTCCAGGCGGAGGTCGGTGAGCCCGTTGGTGCCGTAGCCGAGGCGGATCGTCATGTGGGGCTCACCTTCCGGGCCAGGGTGCGGGCGAGGGGTACGAGTCCCATGACGGCGAGCCCCGTACCTGCTGCTCCCGCGCGGGCGGCGAGGGCGGCCTGGAGCGGGATCATCGCCCGGATGCCGCCGCCGACGGCGCGCTGGGTGAGCGGCGGGGACGGGTTGAGGGCGGCGTGGAGGAGGGGCCTCGCGGCGGTACGGAAGTAGGAGCCGGTGAGCGCGGTGAGCAGGAGGCGGGGGGCGGTGAAGGCGGGGGGCGCCGATGGCCGGTACGACCCGTGCGGCTCCCGCTTCCTGCCGCGTCCCGCATCCGGGGTCGCGTCCCCCGGTCCGCGCTGCTCGCGCAGCGCCGCGGCGCCCAGTGCGGCAGTGGCGGCGAGCGCGGCGAGGGGTGTCGTGGTGGATCCGCCCTGGGTCTCGTGCCGTGAGACGGCGGTGACGGCATAGGTGTGCGCCCCGAGCAGGCCGGCGGCCGGGAGGGCACCGGCCGGGAGGGCGCCGCGAACGAAGCCACGCGGAGCCGAAGCCGCGGCCGAGCGCGTGCGCGCCCCCGGGCCCGACCCCGCACCCGCACCTGCCCCCGATCCCGACCCCATGCGCGGTCCCGAGCCCGACCCCGATCCCGTCGTCCTCTTCACCGCACCTGTGGCGGTGGCCCCGAGCAGCAGATCCAGCCCTCGTGCCGCCGCCATCGCCGCCGGACCCGCCGGGGTGTGCTTGAGGCGGAGGTCGTACGCCCAGACCGTCGTCGCCAGCCCCATGGCGACCGCGAGGGCCGGGCGGCCGGCCCGTGCGGCGAGGCCCAGGCCCGCGGCCGTCAGCGCGCCTGCCGCCGCGAGGGCCGCGCCGGGAGCGATGCGGCCCGAGGGGATCGGCCGGTGCGGGCGGTCGACGGCGTCCTCGTCGCGGTCGGCCCAGTCGTTGAGCGCCATCCCCGCCTCGTACAGACAGAGCGACGCGCCCATGGCGAGCGCGGTGCCCCGGTCGGGGCGCCGGCCCGTCGCGGCCGCCCCGGCGAGTGCGTCGCCGGGGACGGTGAACAACGCCGACACCCGCAGCAGCTCCGCCCAGGCCCGTACCGTCACTTCTCCCCCCGCAGCGTTTCGGCGAAGGCGAGCAGCGCCATGTACTGCTCGAAGAGTGCGGCAGGGCCGCCGTCCGGGTCCTTGAAGTAGAACCCGAGCTGGGGCAAGGGGCCGGTCAGCCCCTTCTCGTGGGCGCGGGCCACCAGTCTGGCCAGGTCCAGAACCAGGGGCGCGGCCAGTGCGGAGTCGCACCCCTGCCAGGTCGTCTGGAGCACCATGCGTGCCCCGAGGAACCCGTCGAACGCGATGTGGTCCCAGGCCGTCTTCCAGTCGCCGAGGGCCGGTACGTCGTCGATGTGGACCTCGCCTTCGGGCGCGGTTCCCAGTGTGTCGGCGAGGACGCGTTCCTTGCCCGCGTTCTTGGCCGCGGCCGCGCCCGGGTCGGCCAGCGCCGCTCCGTCCCCGCCGCCCAGCAGGTTGGTGCCCGACCAGGCCCGTACGGGCAGGGCGCGTTGCACGAACATCGGGGCGAGCACGGAGCGGAGCAGCGTCTGGCCGGTCTTGCCGTCGCGGCCCGCGTGAGGAAGTCCGCAGCCTGCGACGGCGTCCTGAAGGGCGGGGGTGCGCAGCCCGGTCGAAGGGGTGAAGTTGATGTACGGGCAGCCGGCCCGGAGCGCTGCCGCGGCATAGAGCGAGCTGGCGGGCAGCCGCCGCTCACCGGGGGCCGGGACCGGTTCCGTGGAGGCGACGTTGACCACGACCGTCCTGGCCAGGTCGTTGCGGTGTCCGAAGTCCGCGAGGTCGGCGGCGAAGGCGGTGATGAGTTCTTCGTCGCTGCGGGTGTCGCCGGGCAGTGGCCCGCCGGGCCGTATCTCCGCGTCGGCGGCGGCGAGTTCGGAGCGTACCGCCGAGGGCAGGCCGTGCGGCAGCACTCCCCCGTCGGCCAGTGTCTCGGCCCGTTTGGGCAGCGGACAGCCGACCGTGTCATGTCCGCCGAAGACCAGTGAGGTGAGGCCGGGCAGCCCGCTGTCGGCGAAGGGCGGTGTCTCGGTGACCAGGCCTGCCGCCGGGTGGAGCCCCGCCGCGACCGCCGCGCACCCCGCCGTGGCGGTGGTGGCGACGGAGCCGCGTGCTCCGATGAACCAGACTCCGGTACGAACAACGGGCGCTGACACGGGCTGCCTCCCTGGCTGGGGTCCTGGCTGGGCAGAGCAAGTGGCGCTGTGCGACGAGGGGGACAGGATCGGATGGGGACGGCGGGCGGGCAGGATGTCCCTGCCCGCCCGCCCCCGGCCGGACGGTACTTTCGCAACACGCCCTATGCCGAGGGCAGTTCCTTCAGCTGGATGTTGCGGAAGGACACGTGGTCATCGGCACCGTGGTTCTGGATGCCGATGTAGCCGTCCTTCAGGCTCCGTACCGGATCGGTGTTGGTGAAGTCGTTGATCTTCACTCCGTTGAGGAAGACCTGGAGACGTTCGCCCTGGACCTTGATCTCGTAGCTGTTCCACTGGCCGGGCGGCCTCAGGACCCGGTCGCGGGCCCTGATGTCCGCGGCCTTGAAGGTGTAGATCGAGCCCGTGGTGCGGTCGGGTGCGTCGGTGGCGTCGATCTGGACCTCGTAGCCGTTGTTCACCGCGGACCACGGATCGTCGGACTCCGGGAAGCCCACGAAGACACCGGAGTTGTCGTCGCCCTGCATCTTCCAGTCGAGCTTGAGCGAGTACGACCCGAGTGCCTTGGCCTGGTACGTGAGCAGCCCCATGCCGCCCTCGGAGCGCAGTTCACCGTCGACAATGTCGAACTTTCCTGGGCCCGCCTGCTTCCAGCCTTCGAGTGTCCTGCCGTTGAAGATCGACCGGTAGCCGGTGACGGGCTTGCAGTCGGCCTGCACCTGACCGGCCGCGTACCGCATACCGCCGAGCAGCAGTTGGCGGAAGGCCGGTTCGGTGTACGACTCCTTGGTGTGGCCGAGGCCGGTGTAGAAGGAGCGGCCGCCCTGGTAGGTCTGGCACCAGGTGATCGGGTGATCGCCCTTCATGGTGCCTCCGGTGTAGGTCGTCTCGTCGAGCGTGGCGAGGACCTTGGCCTGACCGCGCGGGTTGGTGCGGTAGTTGTACCACTCGTCGGTGCGGTTCCACTCGGCGTCGAGGTGGGAGGTGGCCGGGTTGTTGTGGTCCTCGACACGGACGGTGGCGGGCTGGATCGCGGGGTGCGAGGAGAAGTGTGCCCCGACGAGTCCGCCGTAGAACGACCAGTCGTACTCGGTGTCCGCCGCCGCGTGGATGCCCATGTAGCCGCCGCCGGTGGCCACATAGTTCTCGAATGCCTTCTGCTGGTCGCCATTGAGCACATCACCGGTCGTCGACAGGAAGACGACGGCGTCGTAGCGCGCCAGGTTGCTGGTGGTGAACTGGCCGGCCGCCTCCGTGGCGTCGACGGTGATGTTGCTGTTCTTGCCGAGTTCCTTCAGTGCCGCGATGCCGTCGGCAATCGCGTCGTGCCGGAAGCCGGCCGTCTTCGAGAAGACGAGGACCCGCTTGGCGGTCCTGTCGGGGGCGCTGTTGGAGAGCTCGAAGTCGTCGATGTCGTAGAGCGCTCCGGTGCCTCCCTTGAAGACCAGGAAGAGTTCGGTGGACTTCTTCGGAACGCCGCGCAGCGGTACGTCGATGTCCTGGAAGTTGTCCCAGGCGCCGGTCACCGGTACGGGTGCGGAGCCGAGGATCGTGCCGGTCGGGGATCCGGACCGGACTTCCAGGAATCCGCCCACGCCGCCGGAGGAGATCCGGGCGGTCAGCTTGGTGGAGTCACCGAGGAGGTACGGCTTGAAGGAGATCCAGTCGTCGTTGTGGATGTTGCCGACGGTCTTTCCGCCGTGCGCGGTCGCCTTGTTCTGCGGTGCGACGCCGTAGGAGGCGCCGTAGTGCTCGGCCTGCCGGTGGCGCGGCTGCACCTCGGCCTGGTCGTGTCCGGACAGTGCGGCCTGGCCGCCGCCCCCGCCGTCCGTGTACGAGGCGTCGATGACTCCGAAGATATTGGCGTTGGGGTCGTGTCCGCCGTCCATCTCGGTCTTGATGGTGCCGGTGCAGCCGTTGGCCGTGGTGATGGGGTGACCGTGGCTGTCGTGGCCGAGGATGAACCGGACTTCGACCTTGGAGCAGTCGATGGTGCCGTCCTCGGGATCGGTGACGGTCACCTTGAACGGAATCTCGTCCCCGAAGGAGAACAACTGTCCGTCACCGGGGAGTTCGAGGTTCACCTTGGGGGCCGTGTTGCCGACCGTCACATGGATGTTCGCCGAGCCGGTGTGTCCGGTGGGGTCCTTGGCGGTGACGGTCGCGGTATAGGTGCCGTTCTTCTTGTACGTGTACGTGGGGTTGGCAACGGTCGACGTGCCGCCGTCGCCGAAGTCCCAGGTGTAGGTGAGAGCGTCACCGTCGGCGTCGGTGGTTCCGGCCGAGGAGAAGGCGACCTTGAGCGGTGCGGTGCCCGAGGTCTTGCCGGCGGTGGCCTTGGCGATCGGCGAGCGCCCGCCGGCGATGTTCTCGATGCGGTAGAGCGCCGAGTTCTGGTCGCCGCCGAAGAAGCCGGTTCCGTAGTCCAGGACGTACAGCGCACCGTCGGGTCCGAACGTCATGTCCATCACCTGGGTTCCCGACCACGGGAAGGCGTTGATGGACTTGACCGTGCCGTCGGATTCCTGGTCGATGCGCTTGATCCAGCGTCGGCCGAACTCTCCGGCGAAGAAGTTCCCGTCGTAGGCCTCGGGGAATTTCACGTCCGAGTCGAGGCCGGCGTCGTAGTGATAGACGGGTCCGCCCATCGGGGACTCGGAGCCGTTGCCGAACTCGGGCACGGACGCACCGTCGTACGGGATCCAGGCGGGCTCGGCCGGAGGAAGGTCGACCAGCCCGGTGTTGTACCGGGAAGTGTTCTTCGGTGCGGCGCAGTCGAAGGCCGCACCGGACGTCTTCGTCGCGAAGTCGTAGTCGATGTACGCGTCGTTCTTGCCTGCGCAGAACGGCCAGCCGAAGTTGCCGGCCTTGGTCACGCGGGCGAATTCGACCTGCCCGCCCGGCCCGCGCTTGGGGTCGGCCGCACCCGCGTCGGGCCCGTAGTCACCGACGTACACGATGCCGGTGGGCTTGTCGACGGTGAAGCGGAACGGGTTGCGGAAGCCCATCGCATAGATCTCGGGGCGGGTCTTGGGCGTGCCGGGGGCGAAGAGATTCCCCTCAGGGACGGTGTACGTGCCGTCGTCGGCAACCTTGATACGGAGAATCTTGCCACGCAGGTCGTTGGTGTTCCCGGAGCTGCGGCGGGCGTCGAACGCGGGGTTGCGATCGGGCCGCTCGTCGATCGGGGTGTAGCCGTCGGAGGCGAACGGGTTGGAGTCGTCGCCGGTCGACAGATACAGGTTGCCCTGAGCGTCGAAGTCGATGTCACCGCCGACATGGCAGCAGATGCCGCGCGAGGAAGGGATGTCGAGGACCTTCTTCTCGCTGGCGGTGTCGAGGGTGCCGTCCTGCTTGAGGACGAAACGCGAGAGCCGGTTCACTCCGTCGAACTTGGCGAAGTCGGCGGCGGTGCCGTTCTCGGGTGCGTCTCCGGACGGGGTGTTCAGCGGGGGCGCGTAGTACAGATAGATCGCCCGGTTCTCGCTGAAGTCCGGGTCGATGCCGACGCCTTGGAGGCCTTCCTCGTCGTGCGAGTAGACGGGGAGAACGCCGGAGAGCGTGGTGTTGCCTCCGCTGTCGGTGAGCCACACCTCGCCGCCGCGCGAGGTGTGCAGAACGCTGCGGTCGGGGAGCACCGCCAGCGTCATGGGCTCACCGGTCTCGGCAACGCCCTTGGCGAGAGTGACCTGCTGGAATTCCTCGGCCGCGGCGTCGGAGGCGGCCGGCGAGGACGGTCCCGCCGCGACCGCTCCGGGCGAGGCGCCCAGGGCGAGAGCGGCCGCGGCGAGCAGGCCACCGGTGAGCAGCGCGAGGGATTTACGGACTCGGAGCCGCGTTCTGTTCCTGCTTCTGGATCTGGTTCTGTGCACGAGTGTCCTCCGGAGAGTGCCGGTTGTACGGGCGGATGCTGCCGTGCCGGTTGTACGGGCGGATGCTGCCGTGCCGTTCAGCGCGGGGACTGCCGCGCAGGCCATTCGGGGCCTGTGGGGCGCCGGTGACCAGGGATGTGCCATGTACGCGATGAGGACGGTAGACCTGTTCGTCCGGAACGGAAAGCCCTGGCGCAACGGTCTTGTTGAACTTCTTCCCGCTCCAGGACAAACGGCCTCACCCACGATTGGCAGTGGGAGAAGGAGCAGTGCCTGGGGCCTTCGAATCCAAGGCGGAGGAAGGAGTGATGGCGGAGTCATCGCGACTGACGACAACGCGGGAGGCGAAGGTCCCAGGCGCTGCGACGCCGCTGCCAATCGTGGGTGAGGCCGAAAGAGGGAAGAGGGCAGGAATGAGCGCGGTGCGGCCCCGGGCCCTCTCCCCGTCCCCACCCCTCTTCCGGGCTCGACTCCACCCCGGACCCCGGTCCTCAACCTCCTGACGGACGTGGTTCGCCGTCCGAGGAACGCGGGTCCGGGGGCAGCGCCGGTGCGGCAGCGGTCAGTCGCCGCCTCCGAACGCCGCGTCGAACGACGCGGACGGTGGGTCGAAGTCATACCGCTTCAGCGTGGCAAGCGCTTCCGGCGCACCCGTCAGCCGGTCCATCCCCGCGTCCTCCCACTCGACGGAGACCGGCCCCTCGTACTCGATGGCCCGAAGCATCCGGAAGACGTCCTCCCACGGCACATCACCATGCCCGGCGGAGACGAAGTCCCAGCCGCGCCGCGGGTCGCCCCACGGCAGATGGGAGCCGAGGCGACCGTTACGGCCGTCCAGGCGCCTGCGTGCCTCCTTGCAGTCCACGTGGTAGATCCGGTCCCGGAAGTCGTAGAGGAAGTTGACCGGGTCGAGGTCCTGCCAGACGAAGTGGCTGGGGTCGAAGTTCAGCCCGAACGCGGCCCGGTGACCGACGGCCTCCAGTGCGCGGTGTGTGGTCCAGTAGTCGTACGCGATCTCGCTGGGGTGCACCTCGTGGGCGAACCGCACGCCCTGAGCGTCGAAGACGTCCAGGATCGGGTTCCAGCGCGCGGCGAAGTCCTCGTATCCCCGCTCGACCATGTGCGGCGGGACCGGCGGGAACATCGCGACCAGGTGCCAGATCGAGGAGCCGGTGAAGCCGATGACGGTACGCACCCCGAAGGCGGCGGCCGCGCGGGCGGTGTTCTTGATCTCCTCGGCGGCCCGGCGGCGTACTCCTTCGGGTTCACCGTCTCCCCAGATCCGCGCCGGCAGGATCCCCTGGTGCCGTTCATCGATCGGGTTGTCACAGACTGCCTGGCCGACGAGGTGGTTGGAGATCGCCCAGCACTTCAGTCCGTACTTGTCGAGCAGCTGCCGCCGCCCGTCCAGATAGCCGGGATCGGTTAGAGCCTTGTCGACCTCGAAGTGGTCGCCCCAGCAGGCAAGTTCGAGCCCGTCGTAGCCGAAGTCCCGGGCGAGCCGGCAGACCTCCTCCAGCGGCAGGTCGGCCCACTGGCCGGTGAAGAGTGTGAAGGGACGGGGCATGCGCAGGACCTCCTAGAGAACTACGGGGGTGTGTACGGAGTTCTTCTCGGCGCTCTCCTCCACCGCTGCGAGCACCCGCTGCACCTGAAGTCCGTCGGCGAACGACGGTGCGGGGGCGGCTCCTTCGGCGATCGTCCGCACCAGGTCACGGGCCTGGTGGATGAAGGTGTGCTCGTAGCCCAGGGCGTGGCCCGGCGGCCACCACGCCTCCAGGTAGGGGTGTTGGGGTTCGGTGACGAGAATGCGTCGGAACCCCGCCGCGGTGGCAGGTTCGGTGTGGTCGTGGAAGGACAGTTCGTTGAGCCGTTCCAGATCGAAGGCGAGCGAGCCGCGCTCCCCGTTGATCTCCAGCCGCAACGCGTTCTTCCGTCCGGCCGCCATCCGGGTCGTCTCGAACGAGGCCAGCGCCCCGGAGGCGAGCCGGCCGGTGAAGAGCGCAGCGTCGTCGACGGTCACAGCTCCTCGCGCTCCCGGGTCCGCGGCGCCGAAGAGCCCGGCCGACGGACCGGCGAGCAGCGGCCGTTCCGTCACGAAGGTCTCCCTGACCGCCGACACCCCGACCAGCAGCTCCCCCGCCAGATACTGTGCCAGGTCGACGATGTGCGCCCCCAGGTCGCCGAGCGCTCCCGAGCCGGCGTGTTCCCGCTTCAGCCTCCAGGTGAGCGGTGATTCGGGGTCCACGAGCCAGTCCTGGAGGTAGGTGGCGCGGACATGCCGCAGAGTGCCGATCCGCCCCTCGGCGATCAGCTGCCGGGCGTACGAGATAGCGGGCACCTTGCGGTAGTTGAAGCCCACCATCGCCACCTGGCCGCGGGCTGCCGCGCGCTCCGCTGCCTCGGTCATGGCCTCGGCCTCGGCGACCGTGTTGGCGAGCGGCTTCTCGCACAGCACGTGCTTGCCCGCCTCCAGGGCGGCGATGGCGATCTCGGCATGGCTGTCGCCGGGGGTGCAGATGTCGACGAGCTGCACATCGTCCCGGGCGATGAGGGCCCGCCAGTCGGTCTCCGCCGCTGCCCAGCCGTGGCGGGCCGCCGCGGCGTCGACCGCCGCCCGGTCGCGTCCGCAGATCGCGGCGAGATCCGGTTTCATCGGCAGCTCGAAGACGTGTCCCGCGGTGCGCCACCCCTGCGAGTGGGCGGCGCCCATGAACGCGTATCCGACCATGCCGATGCCGAGCGTCGGCGCACTCGTCATCGGCCGAAATGTGGGCGGTGGCGTTGCGGCCTCCTGATCCGTCTCTTCCCTACGGGCCATCCGGGCTTCCTCCTCGTCGGTCGTTCGATGGGTGCGGCAGGAGGGTCGGCACCCTCCTGCGGGGCGGATCAGCTGAAGCCCGTCGGCAGGTACTGGTCGATGTTCTCCTTGGTGACCACGGCCGAGTAGAGGGTGAGACCGGTCGGGATCTCCAGTTCGGCCAGGCCGCCGATGCCCTTGCCCTGTCCGAGGGCGCGGGCCAGGTCGATGGCGGACGCGGCCATCGTCGGCGGGTAGAGAACGGTGGCCTTCAGCACGCTGTTGTCGGCCTTGATGGCATCCATCGCGGACTTGGCCCCGGCGCCGCCGACCATCAGGAACTCGTCGCGGCCCGCCTGCTGGATGGCGCGCAGCGCGCCCACACCCTGGTCGTCGTCGTGGTTCCACAGGGCGTCGAACTTCTTCTGTGCCTGAAGGAGTTGGGCCATCTTCGCCTGGCCCGACTCCACGGTGAAATCAGCTGCCTGGCGGGCCACCAGTTTGATGTTGGGGTAGTTCTTCAGTGCGTCGGCGAAGCCCTGGCTGCGCTGCTTGGTGAGCTCCAGGTTGTCGATGCCGGCCAGCTCGACCACCTTGGCGTTCGCCTTGTCCTTGAGCTGCTCACCGATGTACGTACCGGCGTTGAGGCCCATGCCGTAGTTGTCGCCGCCGACCCAGCAGCGGTACGCCTGCGGCGAGGCGAAGATCCGGTCCAGGTTGACGACGGGGATGCCCGCCTTCATCGCTTCCAGACCGACCTGGGTGAGCGCCTTGCCGTCGGCAGGGAGGATGACGAGGACGTCGACCTTCTTGTTGATGAGGGTCTTGACCTGGCCGATCTGGGCGGCGGTGTCGTTGGAGCCCTCGGTGATCTCCAGGGTCACCTCGGAGTATTTCGCCGCCCGCGACTTGGCGTTCTCGTTGATGGCGTTGAGCCAGCCGTGGTCGGCCTGAGGGCCCGCGAAGCCGATGGTGACGGGCTTGCCGGGCTTGTCGTCGGCGGCGGGCTGATTGCTCTGCGCGGTCTGGGATTTCTTGGGCTCGTTGCTGGTGCAGGCGGTGAGGAGGGCGCCCGCGGAGGCGGCCGCGGTGCCGAAGAGCAGTCGTCTGCGGCTGGTTTCTGGCATGGCTGTCAAACCCTTCATCCGGTGCATGACATGTCACACATGGCGTACGGGCGGTGGGTGGGATGGAGAAGCGGAGCTGCCGGGAGTGCGCCCGACAGGCTCTGAGGGCTCAGGTCTCCCCGTGCGCCGATGTGCGGCGCTGTACCAGGACGGCGGCGACGATGATCGCACCCTTGGCGATCTGCTGGACGTCGCTCTGCAGATTGTTGAGAGCGAAGATGTTGGTGATGGTGGTGAAGACGAGGACGCCGAGCACAGAGCCGACGATGGTGCCGCGTCCACCGCTGAGCAGGGTGCCGCCGATGATCGCTGCGGCGATGGCATCGAGCTCGTAAAGATTGCCGTTGGTGTTCTGTCCCGAGCCGGACAGGATGATCAGCATGAATGCGGCGATGCCGCAGCACAGTCCGGAGAGCAGATAGAGACAGAGCCGCTGCCGTCGTACGTCGATGCCGGCCAGCCTGGCCGCTTCCGCGTTGCCGCCGACCGCGACGGTACGCCGTCCGAAGGTCGTACGGTTCAGCACCAGCCAACCGATGAAGGTCACCGCGGCGAACATCATGACCAGGGGCGGGATGCCGAGGACGTACGAGTCGGGCAGGCCCAGGTCGAGGACCGACTTGACGGTGACGATCTGGGTCTTGCCGTCGGTGATCTGGAGGGCCAGCCCGCGGGCCGAGGCGAGCATGGCCAGCGTCGCGATGAATGGCACCATCCGGCCATAGGCGATGAGCACCCCGTTCACCAGCCCGGCACCGAGCCCGACGATCACGGCGGTGAACAGAATCCCCGCGAAGCCGTACTCCTGGGTGGCGAGCGTGGTCGCCCAGACGGAGGCGAGCGCGACCATCGCACCGACCGACAGGTCGATGCCGCCACTGGTGATGACAAAGGTCATCCCGACGGTGACGACGCCGATGACGGACGACTGGGTCAGGATCAGCTGAAGGTTCCCGGTGTCCAGAAAGGCATCGGGCTCGGTGAATCCGCCGACGGCGACAAGTACGGCGAGAACGCCGAGGAGCGAGAGGTTACGGACGTCCGCGCGCAGGCCGAAGGTGCGCGAAGGTCCGCCCTTCTTACGGGGTTCGGCGACCGAGGCGGGGGTGGCCCCCTTTTCCGGCCCGCCCTGCTGCGCCGAGGAGACGGGCTGCGTCATGACGTCGGGCTCCCTTCGATGACCAGGTCGAGTACGCGGTGCTCGTCGAGCTCCCGGGCGTCCGCGGTATGCACGACGCGGCCCTCGCGGAGCACCAGCACCCGGTCGGCGAGGCCCAGCACTTCGGGCACCTCGCTGGAGACGAGCAGCACTGCGAGGCCTTCGTCGGCCAGCCGGCGGATCACGGCGTAGAGCTCGGCGCGCGCGCCGACATCGACACCGCGGGTCGGTTCGTCGAGCAGCAGGACCCGGCAGCCGCGCAGCAGCCAGCGGGCCAGGACGGCCTTCTGCTGATTGCCGCCGGAGAGCGTGCGGACGGGGGTGTCCGGGTTGTCGGGGCGCAGTGAGAGTTCGCGGGTGGCGGCGCGGGCCGCCCCGCGCTCGGCCCTGTGGTCCATCCAGCCGGCCCGGGAGAAGCGGGACATCGAAGAGACGGAGACGTTACGGGTGACGGATTCGAGCATCAGCAGGGCCTGCGCCTTGCGTTCCTCGGGGGCGAGCCCGATGCCGGCGGCGACGGCCGCGCGCACGCTGCCGGGCCGGAGCTGTTTGCCTGCCACGGTGACCCGCCCGGCACTCGGCTTGCGGGCACCGTAGACGGTCTCCAGGACCTCGGAACGCCCCGAGCCGACGAGTCCGGCCAGACCGACGATCTCGCCGGGCCTCAGTTCCAGGTCCACCGGGGCGAATTCGCCCTTCCTGGCCAGTCCTTCGACCTTCAGCACCGGCTCCGCCACTGCTGCTTCCGCGCTGCCCGTGGAGCGTGGCGGGAAGACGTATTCGACCTTGCGGCCGGTCATCATGGCAACGATGTCGCGTGTCGGTGTGGACTTGGCGGGCAGTCCCACGACGACTGCGCGGCCGTCCTTGAGCACGGTCACCCGGTCGCCGATCCGGCGGATCTCCTCCAGGCGGTGCGAGATGTACACGACGGCGACCCCGTCGGCGGTGAGGGCGTCGACGACACGGAAGAGGTTGTCGACCTCGTCGGGGTCGAGTGCGGCGGACGGCTCGTCCATCACGATGAGCCGTACGTCGTGGGAGAGCGCCCGTGCCATGGAGACGATCTGCTGCTGGGCGGCGGACAGTTCGCCGACCGCCCGGGCCGGGTCGATCTCCGGGTGGCCCAGACGCTTCAGCAGTGCGGCGGCCGCCATGCGGCCCTCGCGGGTGCGGACGACGAAGCGGGCGGTGGTGGGTTCATGGCCGAGGAAGACGTTCTCGGCGACCGACATACCCTCGACCAGGTCGAGTTCCTGGTAGATGGTGGCGATGCCCAGGCGCATCGCGGCGATGGGCGACTTGAGCGCGGCCGGTGCGCCGCGCCAGGTGATCTCGCCGCCGTCGGGCTGATGCGCCCCGGCGAGCACCTTGATGAGGGTGGACTTGCCGGCGCCGTTCTGCCCGAGGAGACAGTGGACTTCGCCGGCCTGGACCTCCAGGTCCACGCCGTCGAGGGCGCGTACTCCGGGGAACGATTTGGTGATGCCGGACATGGTGAGCAGGGGTGGTTCTGGTGCCATGACGATCCCCTCGGCGAATGGGGTCTCCCCTGCTCGAGCGCAGCCGAGAGCTTGGGGAAGGCCGGTGAGCAAGCAGGGCTGTACCAGGTGCGGCGGTGCAGATGTCTCCGGTATCTCAGGTATTTCCGGTGTTTCGGGTATTTCCGGTGTGTGCCGATGTACTGCCGGCCCGGAAGTCAGGGTCAGGCCGGTGAGAACAGGTGGTCGCTGATGAGGCGGGCAGCGCCGATCACTCCGGCGGCCGGCCCCAACTCGCCCAGCACGATGGGAAGATTGCCGGTGGCCAATGGCAGCGACTGCCGGTAGACCTGGGTCCGGACGCTGGCGAGCAGCGTGTGGCCGAGGCCGGTCACACCGCCGCCGATCACCACCAGTCCGGGATTGAAGAAGCTGACGAGTCCCGCGATGACCTGGCCGACCCGGTTGCCGCCTTCGCGGATCAGGTCGAGCGAGGTGGCGTCGCCGGCGGCCGCGGCGGCGGCCACATCGGCGGCGGTGAGCTTTCCGGCCGCCTCCAGCCGGCCCGCGAGTTCCGCCGACTGCCCGGCACGCGCCGCGTCCTCGGCGTCGCGGGCGAGCGCGGCACCGCTGAAGTGGGCTTCCAGGCAGCCCCGGTTGCCGCAGGCGCAGGCGCGTCCTTCGGGTTCGACCTGGATGTGGCCGATGTCTCCGGCGCTGCCCGTCGTACCGCGGTGGACGTCGCCGCCGACGACGATGCCGCAGCCGATGCCCGTACCGATCTTGACGCAGAGGAAGTCGCCCACGGAGCGTGCGACGCCCGCGTGCTGCTCCCCCATCGCCATCAGGTTCACATCGTTGTCGACCATGACGGGGCAGCCCAGTTCCTGGCTGAGCGCCTCGCGGACCGGGAAGCCGTCCCAGCCGGGCATGATCGGCGGTGCGACCGGTACCCCTTCGGGGAAGCGGACCGGTCCGGGCACACCGATGCCCGCGCCGTCGAAGCCTTCGGCCAGCCCGGAGGCCCGCAGCTTGGCCGCCATGGACAGCACCTGCTCGAAGACGGCGACGGGCCCTTCGCGCACGTCCATGGGGTGGTTGAGGTGGCCCAAAACCTCCAACTCGGCGTTGGTGACGGCCACATCGACGGATGTGGCACCGATGTCGACGCCGAGGAAGCGCAGCTGCGGCGCCAGCCGGATGTTGTGCGAGCGACGCCCTCCGCGGGATGCGGCGAGTCCGTCGGCCACGACGAGCCCGGTCTCCAGCAGCCTGTCGACCTCGACGGCGAGCTTGGAGCGGGAGAGGTCGACCTGATCCCCCAGCTGAGCCCGTGAGTTGGGCCCGCCGTCGCGCAACAGCCCGAGCAGTCGCGCCTGATGTGCATTCGCGGGTCGTGCCGTCATACGTCTCACACGCCCCTCCCCGCCACATCGGCCTGTCCGTCGGGCTTTCGAGGGGAACGTAGCAGCGGTTGCCGGGAGTGGGAAGAAGTTGCGCAGGAATCCGCTACAACTTTCTCCACACCGAGGACAAAGCCGTTCGGCCGGTCGTGGGCCGGCCACCGGCACAGGAGACGTTCGAAGCGCGTACCGGGACGGGCCGGGCCGGAATTCATCGGTGCCGAATCGGGCCGTCCAGGGCCGCCCACGCCACCGAGGTCGGCCGCCGGAACTCAAAAAGCTGACTCATCCCGATGTCAGACCCCGCTGACATGCTGCTTTTCATGACGCACAAACGCATACCCGACCTCGTCCAGATCACCGAAGCCCAGGAGGTCACTCCCGAACTCCGACGTCAGCTGATCGAATGCTGGATCGCAGTCACCAACGCGGGCGGCGCCGCCGGCTTCCCCTTCCCACCCGTCGAAGACCACGACGTCGCGCCCGTCACGGACAAGCTCCTCAGCCGCCTCCACCCACAACACAGCCGACTCATCACCGCCAGATTCGACGATGTTCTTGCCGGATGGGTCGTCCTCAACCGTGACCCCTACCGGCTCGTCGGGCACTGGGGCACGGTCAACCACCTTCAAGCCCACCCCGAATTCCGCGGACGCGGCGTCGGCTCCGCCCTCATGTGTGAGCTGCGGAAGATCGCCCGCACCGAACTGTGGCTCGAACAGCTCCATCTCGCGGCCCGGGGAGACGAGGGGCTGGAGGATTTCTACAGCCGACTCGGATGGCGTGAGGTCGGTCGCTGGCCCGGGGCACTCCGCCTCGCGCCCAACGACACCCGGGACGAGGTCCTGATGCTCCTCGATCCCCTCTGAGCCCTGATCACGAGTCGACGCCTGGAGCCCAACGGTTTTCCGCCCGGCAGGCCGGGTGCGGTCACGCGTTCGGCTGGGCAGACCCTGCCTCGGATTTGCGGGCGAGCAGGTGAATCTCCTTGAACTGTCGCCGGTCGGTGGGCTGAGGCTCGCGAACCATCCGGGCCACCTCGACCAAACCGGCCGTGCGCAACATCGCGGCGAGGTGATCAGGCGACCACCGATAGGCGGGTGCGACTGCGTGATCGAAGACCTGCGTCGAGTGAGACGGGTCGTCGCTGGCCGAAAAGCCGACCAGAAGGTGGCCGCCAGGTGCCAGCACACGGTGGAACTCCGCCAAGATGAAGGGGAGTTCTCGCGGCGGAGTGTGGATGATGGACCAACGTGAAAGTACACCTCCCAGCGCGCCGTCAGCGATGTCCAACGCGGCCATCGAGCCCACGTCGAACCGCAGGCCCGGGTAAGCCTGTCGAGCTGACTTGATCATCGCAGGAGAGGCATCAACGCCAAACGCCGCCAGCCCCAGCCCATCCAGATGAGCGGTGATATGGCCGGGCCCGCACCCCAGATCTGCGACCCGACCGTCCCCACTCGCACTGACGACCTCGACGAAGGCACTCAAAATCGCGCGGTCCAAAGGCCTGTCACGCAGTTCGTCGCGGAACAGCTGCGCGTACATAGGGGCAGCGGCGTCGTAGGCCTCGCGGGTGACACTGAGGGCATTGTGTTCGATCACGCTCACGACCGTAGTCCCTGGCGCTGAGGCGAGCCAGAGAATCACGATCTTCCCTCCCGCCCGTTCGCCTGGGCCATCGGTAGTTCAGAGAAGGGACCGGTACGGGGTGGGCGTCGACCGCGTCAGCGACATCGACGACGACCGGCTGAGGATGATCCGGAAACTGCTGGGCACCCTGCCACTGATCCGCCGGCCCGCCGACGCCCGGCGCGGCCTGTGGCAGTCCGAGGAGGTCCGGCCCGCCCCCGACGACGACGGTGGGGGCCCGGCACACCGCCGGCCGCGCCCACCGCACCCTGGGCGGGCCGCAGATCGACCCGGCCCTCGGTGCTCAGCCGCTGCAACGCCCCTCAGGGGCAGCGGATCACCTGACCCGCGTACGAAAGATTCCCACCAAAGCCGAAAAGCAGCACCGGCGCTCCGCTGTGGACCTCACCGCGTTCCACCAGCTTGGAGAGGGCCATCGGGATAGAGGCCGCGGATGTGTTGCCGGAATCCACTACGTCCCGGGCGATGACCGCATTGACCGCACCGATCTTCCTGGCGACCGGTTCAATGATCCTCAGATTGGCCTGATGCAGTACCACCGCGGCCAGGTCCTCGGGGGCGACACCGGCCTTTTCGCACACCTTGCGGGCGATGGGCGGCAACTGCGTGGTGGCCCAGCGGTACACGGACTGCCCCTCCTGCGCGAACCGCGGGGGCGTCCCCTCGATCCGTACCGCGTTCCCCATCTCCGGCACCGATCCCCACAGAACGGGGCCGATCCCGGGCCGGTCGCCGCCGTCCGGGTCCGCGACGACGACCGCCGCACCGGCTCCGTCACCGAGCAGGACACAGGTACTGCGGTCGGTCCAGTCCGCGATGTCCGCCATCTTGTCGGCGCCGATGACAAGGACATGCTCGGCCGCGCCCGCTCTGATCGCATGGTCGGCTGTGGCGAGTGCGTGAGTGAAGCCGGAGCAGACGACGTTGATGTCCATCACCGCGGGCATGCCCATGCCGAGCCGGGCGGCGACCCGCGCCGACATGCTCGGTGATCGGTCGATCGCGGTGGAGGTCGCGACAAGAACCAGATCGACTTCGGCGGGCTGCAGCCCCGCCGCGGCGAGCGCCTTGGCCCCCGCGTGCGCGGCCATCTCGTCCACCGGCTCGTCAGGGCCTCCGACATGGCGAGTCTTGATGCCGACGCGACTGGTGATCCACTCGTCACTGGTGTCGACCATGGCCGCCAGATCGTCGTTGGTCAGCACCTTGGCAGGCTGATAGTGGCCGAGCGCCACGACACGTGAGCCGGTCATGTACAAGATCCCCTCGCTACATAGGGCAGGAACCATCCAGTGTTGGTCGCTACTGCCCGGTACGGGGGCACGTGATCCCACAGGAATAGCATCCGGTCGTTGGAGGCTTGACGACAGCCTTGACCACCCAGAAGGCATACTGTAGGCCGCATTGTGGCCAGATGCGGGCCGCGGGCGCAGTCCCGGAGAACGCCTGCCGGACCTCTCCGCACGACGATCCGGTGACCCACGGCAACCTCTGCGTCAAGGCCCGGTTCGGCTTCCAACACGTACAGAATCGGGTTTAACCGCTATGGGACGGGTCACCGAACGTCGCCGCACCATCCGTATCCGGGACGGGGCCGTCTCCACGCGCCCCGACACGCTCGTCGCCGAAGAGCCCCTGGAGATCCGGCTGAACGGCAAGCCGCTCGCCATCACGATGCGCACGCCGGGCGACGACTTCGCGCTGGCGGCGGGGTTCCTGGTGAGCGAGGGCGTGATCGGTGACGGCTCCGAGGTGCAGTCGATCGTCTACTGCGCCGGGGCCACGGCGGACGGCGTCAACACGTACAACGTCGTGGATGTGAAGCTCGCCCCCGGCGTCCCGCTCCCTGACATCACACTCGAACGCAATGTGTACACCACGTCGTCCTGCGGGCTGTGCGGCAAGGCGAGCCTGGACGCGGTACGCACCACGACCCGGCATCCGGTCGCCGACGCTCCCCCGGTCCGGGTCGAGCCCGCCCTGCTCGCCGCCCTCCCCGACCGGCTGCGCGCCGCGCAGCATGTCTTCGACCGGACCGGGGGGCTGCACGCGGCGGCGCTGTTCTCCGAGACGGGTGAGCTGCTCGACATCCGCGAGGACGTCGGCCGGCACAACGCGGTCGACAAACTGGTCGGCCGGGCTCTGACCGACCACCGGCTGCCGCTGTCCCGGGCGATTCTGCTGGTGTCGGGGCGGGCCTCGTTCGAGCTGGCCCAGAAGGCGGTGATGGCGGGGATCCCGATGCTCGCGGCTGTCTCGGCACCGTCGTCCCTGGCCGTCGATCTGGCGGCCGAGACCGGACTGACCCTCGTCGGCTTTCTGCGGGGTCCTTCCATGAACGTGTACGCGGGTGAGCACCGCATTGCCCTGGGGACGACGGTCGGCCAGGGCTGAGAACCTGTCCGCCGTTACGGGGCCCTCCCGCCGCGCCGCCCGGTGGGGTAGCGTCACGGCGCTGTGCGGAGCGCCACAAGGAGCAGGTCATTGCGCGAGTTCACTGTCCCACCCATGGCGGCCGCGCCCCTCGTGGGCGGGCTGGCCGATGTGGTGTTCGACTACGCCGAAGACGATCCGCACCGGGTCGCGCTCGGCCGAAAAGACGCGAGCGGACACTGGCAGGATGTCACTGCGGCGACGTTCCGCGACGAGGTGCTGGCGCTCGCCAAGGGGCTGATCGCGCACGGCGTCAGATTCGGCGACCGGGTGGCCCTGCTGTCGCGTACGCGCTACGAGTGGACGCTCTTCGACTTCGCGCTGTGGACGGTCGGCGCCCAGTCCGTGCCGGTCTACCCGACGTCCTCGGCCGAACAGGTCTTCTGGATGATGCACGACGCCGGTGTGTCCGCCGTCGTGGTCGAGCACGAGGACCATGCGATGACGGTCGCGACGGTGATCGACCGGCTGCCGCAGCTCAAACGGCTCTGGCAGTTGGACGCGGGCGCGGTGACCGAGCTTGTCGACGCGGGCACCCATGTCGAGGACGAGGTGGTGCACCGCCACAGGCGCGCGGTGAGGCCCGAGTCGGTGGCGACCGTCATCTACACCTCGGGTACGACGGGACGTCCCAAGGGCTGTGTGATCACGCATGCCAACTTCATGTTCGAGACGGACACCATGGCCTCCCGCTGGGAGCCGGTCTTCCGCTCCAAGCCGGGCGACGAGGCCGCCACTCTCCTTTTCCTGCCGCTGGCGCATGTCTTCGGCAGGATGGTGGAGCTCGCCGCGGTCCGCGGCCGGGTGAAGCTGGGCCATCAGCCGGAGATGTCGGCGAAGGCGCTGATGCCGGACCTGGTGTCGTTCCGGCCGACGTTCATCCTGGCGGTGCCGCACATCTTCGAGAAGGTCTTCGACGCCGCCCGGCGCAAGGCCGAGGCGGAGGGCAGGGCCGAGCCGTTCGACAAGGCCGTGGACATCGCGGTGAAGTACGCCGAGGCGGTGGAGGCGCGGGCGTTCGGGACCGGCCCGCGGCCGTCCGCCGGGCTGCGGATGCAGCACCAGTTCTTCGACAAGGTCGTGTACAGGAAGGTTCGCGAGGCGATGGGCGGCCGGATCCGGCACGCCATGTCCGGCGGTTCGGGGATGCAGCGGCGGCTCGGGCTGTTCTTCGAAGGTGCGGGCATCACGGTGTACGAGGGGTACGGGCTGACCGAGTCGACCGCGGCGGCCACCGCCAATCCGCCGGAGCGCACCCGGTACGGCACGGTGGGGCAGCCGATCCCCGGCACCACCGTGCGCATCGCCGGGGACGGCGAGGTTTGGGTGCACGGCGACAATGTGTTCGCGGGCTATCTGGGCGACCCGAAGGCCACCGCCGCAGTGCTGCGCGACGGGTGGCTGGCCACCGGGGATCTGGGTGCGCTCGACGAGGACGGCTATCTGACGATCACCGGGCGGAAGAAGGAGATCCTGGTGACGTCGGGCGGCAAGAGTGTGTCGCCGGCCGGCCTGGAGGAGCGGGTACGGGCGCATCCACTGGTCGCGCAGTGCATCGTGGTCGGCAATGACCGGCCGTACATCGCGGCGCTGGTGACGGTGGACCGGGAATCGGTGGACCACTGGCTGTCCATGCAGGGGCGGCCGCCGATGAGACCGGAGGATCTGGTGCGTGATCCGGACCTGGAGATGGAGGTCCGGCGGGCGGTGGTGGCCGCCAACACAGCGGTGTCCCAGGCCGAGTCGATCCGTACGTTCCGGATCCTGGCGCATCCGTTCAGCGAGGAGCAGGGTCTGCTCACGCCGTCCCTGAAGCTGAAGCGCAAGGCGATCGAGACGGCGTACGCGGCGGAGGTCGACGCGCTGTACCGCTGAGGCGCGGCCGTGCCTCAGCGGTGGAGCACGCACGTGCTACCGGGATTCATTCGCAGTGCATCGGCCTGAAGGATTCTGCTGAGAAAGGCGTGATTCGAGTAGGGGTGGGGTCGTTGGTCCCTCACGATTGCCGGGATCGTGGGTGGGAGGGCCGACAGGAATGT
>NZ_JBIRGM010000025.1:0-61138 GCF_044328025.1 Streptomyces sp. NPDC018000 | reverse complement strand
CATCTGGGCCGAGCTGGCACTGCCCCGACCCGACGGGCCCCCGAACGGCACAGCATTCCCGAACATCCTTGACGCGGAACTCTGACCGCCGGGTCTGCCAAAGCCTGTACGCGCCCAGGCCCAAGACCTCGTCCCCCGCTCGATTCCTTCGCACGCAAATCGCTCGCCGAACAGGCTGTCGCTCTGCTTGGCTCGCCCAATGAGTGATCTCCACATCCGTTGCGCCAACCTCACAGATATCGACGCCGTGTTGCAGTTCTGGCGCGAAGCCGCGGAAGGAATGAGCATCAGCGACGACTACGACGGGGTGGCGCGACTCATCTCACGAGATCCCGGGGCCCTGCTTCTCGCAGAGCGTGACGGATTTCTCGCGGGAACCGTCATAGCCGGTTTCGATGGTTGGCGATGCTCCGCCTACCGGCTGGCCGTACACCTGGACTGCCGCCGGCAAGGCATCGCCACCGCCTTGATGGAAGCAGCGGAACAGCGATTCGCCTCTCTGGGCGGGCGACGGGTGGACGCCATGGTCCTGGAAACCAACGAACGGGCACATCACACGTGGGCTGCGGGTGGCTACCACCGCGAGGATCACTGGCGGCGCTGGGTAAAGCCCCTCACAGACTGACGCGATCACCCGAAAGGGTGGACCGCTTTGCTGATCCTTTACGATGGATGGTCTCCTGACCGATTCTTCCGAAAGGTGTGAGCGTCCGCCCATGGGCGAGCCTCCCAGTAGAAACCGCCGACATCGAGCGGTCCTCCTGCCCCTGCCCGATCATGGGACGGAGGTGAATCGATGACCGAGGTGCTTCTGCTGCTCGTGGCGGTATTGCTCTCGCTCGCCTGCGGCGTCTTCGTCGCGGCTGAATTCTCTCTGACGACCGTCGAGCGCGGTCAGCTCGAACGAGCTGTGGAGCGGGGTGAGCGCGGCGCGGCGAGCGCCATGAAGGCCGTACGCAGCCTCACTTTCCAGCTCTCCGGCGCACAGCTCGGCATCACCGTCACCAACCTGGTGGTCGGCATGCTCTCCGAACCATCCATCGCGAAGCTGATCCGCGGTCCCGTAGAGGCCGTGGGCCTGTCCCCCAGCGTGGCGTCCTCCCTGGCCCTAGTCCTGGGAACCGCGCTGTCCACCGTGTTCCTGATGGTCGTCGGCGAACTCGTCCCGAAGAACTGGGCAATCTCCTCCCCACTCGCCGTGGCGAAGGCTGTGGCGCCCCCGCAGCGGGCCTTCACCGCCGTCTTCCGCCCGTTCATCAGCCACCTCAACAACACCGCAAACCGGATCGTGAGCCGCTTCGGCCTGGAACCGGCCGAGGAGCTGGCCTCCGCCCGCAGCCCGCAGGAACTGGTGGCGCTGGCCCGGCACTCGGCGAAGGCGGGCGCGCTGGAGGCGGACACCGCGGAACTGTTCGTCCGCACCCTCAACCTGGCGGAACTCACGGCCGAGAACGTCATGACCCCGCGGGTGCAGGTCACCGCGCTTGAGGTGCAGGCGACCGCCGAGGACGTCGCGAACGCCACCCGGGCGACCGGGCTGTCCCGCTTCCCCGTCTACCGGGGCAGCCTGGACACTGTCGTTGGCGTGGCGCATATCAAGGACGTGCTGGCCATCCCGGCCGAGCAGCGGCCCCGTACACGCGTCTCGCAGATGCTGCGCGAACCGCTGCTCGTACCGGAGACCCTCACCGTGGACCGGCTCCTGGACCGGCTGTCCGGCAAGCTTGCCATGGCCGTCGTCATCGACGAGTACGGCGGGACGGCCGGTGTCGTGACTCTGGAGGACATCGTCGAGGAGGTGGTCGGCGAAGTGCGCGACGAGCACGACCCGCACGAGACGCCGGACCTGGCACCAGCGGGCGAGGACGCTGACGGACGAACCCTGTGGTCGGCCGACGGCGCCGCCCGACTCGACCAGCTGAAGAGGATCGGACTGCGGGTGCCGGACGGACCGTACGAGACACTCGCCGGGCTTGTCGCCACCGAGGTCGGCCGCATCCCTGCCGTCGGTGATTCGATCGAGTTGGCTGGCTGGCGGGTCGATGTGGTGGATGCCTCCGGGCGCCGTGCCGCGCGAGCCCTGCTGCATGCGCCGCTGCCCGGCGACGACGAGCAGACGGAGGACGCACGATGACCGTCGTCCAGCTTTTCATCGGACTGATGACCCTGGTCGTCAACTCCTTCTTCGTCGCCGCAGAGTTCGCGCTGATCTCCGTACGCCGCAGCCAGATAGAGCCGGAGGCCGAGAACGGAAACCGGCGGGCGCGAAGCGTGATCTGGGGACTCGAACACGTATCGGCGCTGCTCGCGGCGGCACAGCTCGGCATCACCCTCTGCACACTGGTCCTCGGTATCGTCGCCGAACCGGCCATCGCGCATCTGCTGGAGCCCGCCTTCGACGCGGTGGGCGTGCCGCACGGACTGATCCATCCGATCTCGTTCGTGATCGCGCTGTCCGTGGCGACGTATCTGCACATGCTGCTCGGCGAGATGGTGCCGAAGAACATCGCCCTGGCCGAGCCCGTACGGGCAGCACTGCTGCTCGGACCGCCGCTGGTGACCCTCGCCAGGGCGCTGCGACCGGTGATCTTCACCGTCAACGCCTTCGCCAACGCGCTGCTGAAGCTCCTGCGGGTGGAGACGAAGGACGAGGTGTCCGCCACGTTCTCCGACGACGAACTGGCCCGGCTGGTGAAGGACGCCGGGGACGCCGGGCTGGTCGACGACCGTGCGGCCGAGCGGCTGCACCACGCCCTTGAGCTGGGCCGTCGCCCAGTGCGGGATGTGGTGATGCCGGTGGAGCGGGTGATGTACGCGAGGATCGGTACAACGCCGGAACAGCTGGAACAGCTCTCGTACGAGACCGGTTTCTCGCGTTTCCCGGTGATGGACAGCGAGGAGCGGATCCTGGGCTACCTCCACGTGAAGGACGCCCTGGACGCCACACCGCGCGATGTACCGTTCCCCGTGACGGCGATGCGGCCGATCGCCCGGGTGCGGGCCGCCACACCGCTCGACGACGTGCTGACCGCGCTGCGACGCAGCCGCACACATCTGGCGGCGGTTCTGGACGAGGACGATCGACTGGCCGGAATGGTCACGATGGAGGATGTGCTGCGCGAACTGGTGGGCCGGCCGCAGGCGCACTGATCGGTGGGCGGGGGCCGCTGGGTCGAGGTGCGGGTTCGGCCGCGCCCGGGTTCGGCCTGCGGCTGGCTCCGAGCAACTGAGGGCGCGACCGCCGACAGCGCGCTGCCACGCTCAGTATCTGGCCGGCGCCTTCTGGGAGAGGTCGAACTGGGAGAGGCCGAACTCCACCGCGATACGATCGCACCGCCATGGAAATGAATGCCTCCTACACCAGTCTTGTCGCGGTCGGCGACTCGTTCACCGAGGGCATGTCGGACCTGCTGCCCGACGGCTCGTACCGGGGCTGGGCCGATGTCCTCGCCGGACGGCTCGCGGCCCGTACTCCGGGATTCCGCTACGCGAATCTCGCCGTGCGGGGCAAACTGATCGGCCAGATAGTCGACGAGCAGGTTGATGCGGCCGCCGCCATGGAGGCCGATGTCATCACGCTGGTCGGCGGTCTGAACGACACACTGCGGCCCAAGTGCGACATGGGCATGGTCCGCGACCGGCTCGAAGAGGCCGTGGAACGTCTCGCGCCCTCGTGCAGGAAGCTTGTGCTCATGCGCAGCCCCGGTCGCAGCGGCCCGGTGATGGAACGTTTCCGTCCGCGGATGGAGGAGCTGTTCTCCCTGGTCGACGAGTTGGCGGCCCGCCACGGAGCATCGGTCGTCGATCTGTACGGCGCGCCGGCCCTGGGCGATCCTCGCCTGTGGGACATCGACCGGCTGCATCTGACGGCCGACGGGCACCGCAGGGTGGCGGAGGCAGTCTGGCAAACGCTGGGGCTGCCGCCGGAGAACGACTGGCGGACGCCGCTCCCGGCCGCCGTACCTCCGAAATGGGCGGTACGACGCGTCGACGACCTCCGCTTCGCCCGCCGTCACCTGATGCCGTGGATCGGGCGCCGCCTGACCGGCCGCTCGTCCGGGGACGGGCGGACAGGCGCCCAGTACAGCGCCGAACTGGGGAGGGCGTTCTGGGTCACTCCCGAGGATGCCCACGACCCCGGCCCGGTGGCGACGTGGCTCCCGGTGAATGCGACCCCGCTCTCGTAGCAACCCACAAACCGGGCCGCGGCGCTGGCCTGCACAAACCGCCAGTAGAATCTGGACACGTGACTGCTGTGTCTGCGAAGCCTCGCATCCCCAATGTCCTGGCCGGCCGCTACGCCTCCACGGAGCTGGCCGTCCTCTGGTCCCCCGAGCAGAAGGTGAAGCTGGAACGCCGGCTGTGGCTGGCGGTGCTGCGTGCTCAGAAGGACCTCGGGATCGAGGTGCCGGACGGTGCCCTCACCGATTACGAACGTGTCGTCGACCAGGTCGACCTGGCCTCGATCGCCGAGCGCGAGAAGGTCACCCGTCACGACGTCAAGGCCCGGATCGAGGAGTTCAACGCCCTCGCCGGTCATGAGCAGGTCCACAAGGGCATGACCTCCCGTGACCTCACCGAGAACGTCGAGCAGCTTCAGATCCGGCTCTCCCTGGAGCTGATGCGCGACCGCACGGTGGCAGTCCTGGCCCGGCTCGGCAAGCTGGCGGGCGAGTACCGCGAGCTGGTCATGGCCGGCCGCTCCCACAATGTCGCCGCGCAGGCGACCACGCTCGGCAAGCGCTTCGCGACCGCGTCGGACGAGCTCCTGGTTGCCTACGAGCGGCTCGAGGACCTGCTGGGCCGCTACCCCCTGCGGGGCATCAAGGGCCCCGTGGGCACGGCCCAGGACATGCTCGACCTACTGGGCGGCGACACCGGAAAGCTCGCCGAGCTGGAGCAGCGCATCGCCGCGCACCTCGGTTTCGCGCAGGCCTTCACGTCGGTCGGCCAGGTCTACCCGCGCTCGCTCGACTACGACGTGGTGACGGCACTGGTGCAGTTGGCCGCCGCGCCCTCGTCAGTCGCCAAGACGATCCGTCTGATGGCCGGGCACGAGCTGGTGACCGAGGGCTTCAAGCCAGGTCAGGTCGGCTCGTCCGCGATGCCGCACAAGATGAACACCCGCTCCTGCGAGCGCGTCAACGGCCTGATGGTCATCCTGCGCGGTTACGCGTCGATGACCGGCGAACTGGCCGGCGACCAGTGGAACGAGGGCGATGTGTCCTGCTCCGTGGTCCGTCGCGTGGCGCTCCCCGACGCCTTCTTCGCATTCGACGGTCTGCTGGAGACCTTCCTGACGGTGCTGGACGAGTTCGGGGCGTTCCCGGCCGTCGTCGCCCGTGAGCTGGACCGCTACCTGCCGTTCCTCGCCACGACCAAGGTCCTGATGGGTGCGGTGCGCGCCGGTGTCGGCCGTGAGGTCGCCCACGAGGCAATCAAGGAGAACGCGGTCGCCTCGGCCCTCGCCATGCGTGAGCAGGGCGCCGAGCGCAACGAGCTGCTCGACAAGCTGGCCGCCGACGAGCGCATCCCGCTGGACCGTGCACAGCTGGACGCGCTGATGGCCGACAAGCTCTCCTTCACGGGAGCGGCGGGAGACCAGGTCACCGCCCTGATCTCCCGCATCGAGGAGATCACCAAGCAGCACCCCGAGGCCGCCGGATACACGCCGGGCTCCATCCTCTGACGGCCACCACCGCAACCGGATGACTCCCGAAAAGCTCCGGGCCGCCCGCGACCGCACCGTTCCCGATGTGGTCGCGGGCGGCCTGCGTGTTCTGTTCTGCGGGATCAACCCCAGCCTGATGACAGGGGCAACAGGCCACCATTTCGCCCACCCCGGCAACCGCTTCTGGCCGGTACTCCACCGGTCCGGCTTCACCCCTCGGCAGCTGAAGCCGGCAGAACAGACCGAACTGCTGCAATACGGCCTGGGCATCACCAATGTGGTCGCCCGGGCCACCGCACGGGCGGATGAGTTGTCCACCGAGGAGTTCCGCGAGGGCGGACGGATCCTGGAAGCCAAGGTCGAGCAGCTGCGACCTCAGTGGCTGGCAGTCGTGGGGGTCACTGCGTACCGCACCGCCTTCGGCAAACGAACCGCCCGGATCGGTCCGCAGGACCACACAATCGGCGGCGCCCGCGTCTGGGCCCTCCCCAATCCCAGCGGCCTGAACGCCCACTGGACCGCTCAGACGATGGCGGAGGAGTACGGGCGCCTCCGCGCCTCCCTCGAATGCGGCGACGCCATCACCATCGAAGGGCCCTGACACCCCTGCGCCTGCGCGGCGGCGAGACGCCGATGGCCGCCGCCTGGTCATGGTTGTGTGCGTGGCTGTCGTCGCGCCTTGGCCGTGACCAACCACGGAATGGGGAGTCGGGACGGCGGCTGGTCCGTCCCTCATTGGCCGGAGCCTTCGGGCGAGAGGGCCCTCAGCCGGTCGGCACGACGATCGGGGCCCGTCCGAGTACGGGGAAGTTGGGCCCGCCGCAGCTGGCGACTGCCGGGTCCGTTGCAGCGGGCTGGTGCCAGCCCAGCACGGCGAGCGACGACGGGGCCATCGCGGAGGGTTGGTGACAGGGCCCGTCCGCAGGGTGCGGCTCGCGGGCCGGACACGGCGGACGGATGCCGCGTTCCGTCTCATCGGGCAGCAGCCTGCTCACGTCACGGCGGATCAATCTCCGTCACTACGACGCTCAGCTCGCAACCGGGTCCTTCTTCTTCCAGGTAGAGCCCCATGGCGACCCAACGGTCCTCGATCCGCCAGAGCTGGAGGTACTCGCAGCCCGCAACTGTCTCGACCCATGCCTCCGGAATCTCCTCACCGTCCATCATCCGCTCCTGCGCACTCCACAGACTGACCGTCTGCGGCTTGCCCCAGCGACCGGCGAGCAGCGTCAGCAACGTGTCATGCTCGGCGAGGCACTGGGCACGGTGCTCAAGCCGCTCCACCTCGTCTCCGTCCCAGTGATCGATGTCCGCATGCAGGAACGCTGTGTGATAGCCGGGCCCGCTGACTTCCGAGCCTGACCGGATGCGCTCCGCGGGGAAGTCCCGGGTACGCATTCCGTCGATGAGGCGGAGGTGGTGTGCGGTGGTCATGCGGCTAGTAAACCGTCCGGCACTGACAAGCCGCCTCGCATCATGGGATGTGAGGGGATTTCATCCGTCTCGCCCCTTCTTCGAAGGCATGGCAGCGGGCTATACGTCCCTGCGCCGAATCGCCCACCAGCCTGCCAGCAGTGCGGCCGCCGCCCACGCCGCCGCCACTGCAAGTCCGCTCCATGGTCCAAGACTGCCTTCGGGGTTCTGCTGGAGCACCAACTGTCCTGCTCGGTCGGGCAGATATTGTGCCGCACCACCAGCGACATCACCGATCACGAAGGAGACGATGAGGATGAACGGAATGAGCAGGCTGAGCACGGCCACGGCGCTGCGGAGCAGTACCGTCAATCCGGCTGCGAACAGGGCCATCAGGGCCAGATATATCCCTCCGCCGAAGGCTGCCCTCAGGGCACCCGGCTCCCCCAGGCCGATCGCGTACTCACCCATGAACATCTGTCCCACCGTGAAGGCGCTGAAGCTGGTGACAAGGCCGACGACGAGAGCCGGCGCACCGACGAGCGTCATCTTGGCCGCGTAGAAGAGATTGCGACGCGGCACGGCAACAAGCGATATCCGCAAGGCGCCGTTGAGGTACTCGGAAGAGATCGCGGTTGCCCCGAAGCTGATGGCCGCGATCTGGCCGAAGTTCAATGCGTAGAAGGCGTCGAAGAGCGGCTCGGCGTCCGCGTTGTCCGCCTCGGCCTGACCGACGGTGGCGAATGCGAGCACCGTGATGGCAAGCGTCACGAGCAGGACCGCTATCAAGGATCCAACGACGGACCGCACCGATCTGATCTTGATCCATTCGGAGCGCAGCACTGCGGTGGTCGACATGGTCAGGCCTTCCGACGGTTGGTGGATGAGGTCGCCACGGAAGCGAATTCCGTGGCGTCGGCGGTGAGGTCGAGGTAGGCCTGTTCCAACGTGGCCTGCTCGTCGACAAGTTCAAGGATGGGAATGCCTTCGGCGGCGGCTATCGCACCGATTTCCCCGGCCTTCGCACTCTCGACGGTCCAACGACCGTCGTCGCCCTGCGCAGGCTCATATCCCTTACGGATCAGGACATCACGCAGCCGAGTGGATTCGGTCGTGCGCAACCGCACCCGGGGCCGGCTACGGGAGTCCAGGAAATCCTGCATCGGCAGGTCGGCGAGGAGCCGGCCCCGGCCGAGGACCACCAGGTGATCGGCGAACGATGATGTCTCGTTCATCAGATGGCTGGAGACCAGGACCGTGCGGCCCTCTCGGGCGAGCCGCTTCATCAGCTCGCGGATCCAGATGATGCCTTCCGGATCCAGCCCGTTCGACGGTTCGTCAAGCATCACGACCTCCGGGTCACCGAGCAGGGCGGCCGCTATGCCCAGCCGCTGCCGCATGCCGAGTGAGAACGTCTTGATGCGCGTTCCGCCGACTGCGCCGAGGCCTGTCTCCTCCAGGACTTCCTCCACTCTGCGCGCACCCATGCCGTTGCTGACCGCTAGGGCCAGCAAGTGGTTCTGCGCGGTGCGCGAGCCATGGGCAGCCTGGGCATCGAGCAGGGCACCTACCCGGCGCAGCGGATCAACAAGCGTGGCGTAGGGCTGCCCACCGATCGTGGCCGTGCCGCCGCTGGGCCGGTCCAGGCCGAGAACGAGTCGCATGGTGGTGGACTTACCAGCGCCGTTGGGGCCGAGGAAGCCGGTGACACGGCCGGGTCGCACGCTGAACGTGAGGTTGTCCACGGCGCGGGTCGTGCCGTATTCCTTGGTGAGGTCATGGACGTCAATGCTGGTCATGTCCTCAGCCTCGCGGTCGCGCCCGGTGGCTGGCCTCCCCCGGAAGTGGGGATCATCTCCCCCGCTCGGGGGAGCCGCCTGGCCCGTGCGGACTGACACGATGACAGCATGTTCCGCTTTCTTCGCCCGCTGGCCGCATCTGTCACCTACACCCGGTGGCTACATCTCCTCATCCCGGGAGCGGTCTGCAGCGTGTGGCTGTTCATCTCCATGGACACACCGTGGTTACCCGCGGTCTTCGCTGTGCCGGTGGGGTTGTTGCCCGGTATGCGGCTGGCCGAGGGGGTTCAGGCCCAACTCCTGCTCACGCCTGCGGAGCGGGGCAGACCCGGCGCCGCAATCTCCGCAACCGCTGCGGGCTCCTGGGCGGATCGCTGGAGAACAGTGCTGTGGCTGGAGATACGCCTGCTGCTCGCCGTCGGCGTCTGGTACGCAACGGTGTGGCTGCCGGCGACCGCGGTTGACCTCGTTCTTACCGCAGCGGGGGCAGGCCCGAGCGGCGATTGGCTGGTCCGCGGAGTGGAGCCGCGCTGGTGGTACGCGCTGCTGGCACCTCTGCCCATCCTGGTGCTGCTTGCCGTGGTCGCGGCGGGCGGAGAGCTGATCACTGCGACCGCCCGTCGGCTCCTCGGTCCCTCACCGGTGCAGCGTTTGACCGCTCTGGAGGAGCGCACCGAGCAGTTGCTGGAGCGCAATCGCATCGCACGGGAACTGCATGACTCGATCGGGCACGCGTTGACGGTCGCTGTCGTGCAGGCGGGCGCTGCCCGGGCGGCTCACGACCCGGAGTTCACCGAGCGGGCACTAACCGCGATCGAGGAGACCGGCAGGGACGCGCTCGACGATCTGGAGCGGGTTCTGCGGGTGCTGCGCGAATCGGGAACACCGGTGGGGCAGCAGCCGACGCTCGCGGAGGCGGACCGCCTCCTCGACTCCGCGCGCGGTTCGGGGGCAAAGATCGATGCAGACGTGTCCGGTCCGCTGGAGCAGGTTCCGGGGGCGGTCTCCCGCGAGGGGTACCGCATCCTTCAGGAATCCCTCACCAATGTGCTCCGTCACTCCGGGGCGGTTCCCGTCCGGGTGCGAATCAGCGTCACGAACGGCCGACTGGAGATGGAGGTGACCAATCCGCTCACTGATTCGACGGGTACGCCGGGTGGTGGGAGTGGGCTGCGGGGCATCCGCGAGCGGGCCGCGCTGCTGGGCGGAAAGGCCAAGACAGGTCCGTACGACGGCGAATGGAGGGTACACGCAAGTCTTCCATTGAACGGCCTAGGCTGATCTGATGCCGATTACTGTTCTTCTGGTCGATGACGAACCTCTCGTCCGCGCGGGGCTGCGCGCAGTTCTTGAGGCTCAGCCCGATATCGAGGTGGTGGGCGAGGCTGGTGACGGCGCCGCAGTGATCCCTTTGTTGCATCAGCTGCGCCCCGATGTGGTGGCCATGGATGTCAGGATGCCGCTGATGGATGGCATCGAGGCGACCCGGGTGGTGTTGCGGACTGTGCCGGAGCCACCGAAGATCCTGGTGGTCACCACATTCGAGAACGACGAGTACGTGTACGAGGCGCTGCGCGCCGGAGCGGACGGTTTTCTCCTCAAGCGTGCGCGGCCCACCGAGATCGTGCACGCAGTACGCCTGGTCGCAGCGGGCGAGTCGTTGTTGTTCCCGGCGGCCGTCCGGCAACTCGCCGCCGAGTACGGCACGAGCAGGGCACGGGCAGCCATGGACCGGGCATCGCTGACCGAGCGTGAGGCTGCGGTCCTCCGGCTGATGGCTCGTGGCCTGTCGAACGCGGAGATCGCCGCCAAGCTCGTGGTCGGTGTCGAGACGGTGAAAACCCATGTCAGCGCCGTACTGGCCAAGTTGGGTGCGAGGGACCGTACCCAAGCGGTGATCGCAGCGTACGAGTCGGGGTTCGTCACTCCGAGCTGAGGGCCGCCGGCCCCGGATACCCGTTCCGGCCCGCAGTCGCCCTGCACCCGGGCAGCGAGTAGCATCCGCCTGACATGCGCACGAGCTGGGAGGGACACACCGTGGGCCGGCTGACCGGTGGGGATCCGTCGCTGCTGCGACGGATCAATTCCGCGGTGGTACTGCACGCCCTCCGGGGCGCCGACTCGCCCACCCTCACGGACCTGACCCGGATCACGGGTCTGTCCCGGCCGACGGTCGAGGGCGTCATGGAGGGGCTCTTCGAGGCCGGACTGGTCGTCGAGTCGGTGCCCGACGGGGGTGAGGCCCGACGTCAAGGGCGGCCGGCCCGCCGGTTCCGGTTCCGTACCGAGGCCGGGCATCTGCTCGGCATCGAGATCGGCCCTCATCGGATCTCCGCACTGCTGTCTGGGCTGGACGGCCGGATCATCGGCGCGAGCTCACGCGAGGTGTCGGAGACGGCCTGCGCCGACGACCGGCTCGACAAGGTCAGGGCCGTGGTCGCCGACGTCCTGCGGCGGACGGGCGTGGCCCGGAGCAGTCTGCGTGCGGTCGGGGTCGGCAGCCCGGGCATCGTGGAGGCCGACGGGACCGTACGGCTGGGCACCGCACTGCCGGACTGGACGGGTCTGGCGCTGGGTGAGCGGCTGAGGCGCTCTTTCCGCTGCCCCGTCCTCGTGGAGAACGACGCCAATGCAGCGGCAGTCGCGGAGCACTGGAAGGGTGCAGCCACCGAGTCCGACAACATCGTGTTCGTCCTGGCCGGACTGAGCCCGGGCGCCGGTTCGCTGATCGGCGGGCGGCTGCACCGCGGATTCGGCGGTGCAGCGGGGGAGATCGGCGCGCTGCATCTCCTCGGCCGCGAGGCGACGCCGGAGAAGCTTCTGTCCTCGACGGACACACCATTGGACCCATTGGACGAGGCTGCGGTCGCCGCCGTGTTCGCGGAGGCACGGCATGGCGACGTCCGGGCGCAGGCGGCGGTCGAGCGGTTCGTTCAGCGCCTGGTGCACGACGTCGCGGCGCTGGTGCTGGCGCTGGACCCCGAGCTTGTGGTGATCGGCGGCTGGGCCGCCGGGCTGGACAGTGTCCTGGATCCGCTCCGCCGTGAGCTGGCTCGCTGCTGTCTTCGGCCGCCGCGGGTCACGCTGTCGCTGCTCGGCGAGGCGGCGGTGGCCACGGGGGCTCTGCGGCTGGCTCTCGACCATGTCGAGGAGCAGCTCTTCGCAGTGGAGGGAACGGTGACGGCCCGCCGCTGAGTGCGACGGACCGTACGCAGACACTGCAAGGCCGACGCAGTCGGTCGTGCTCAGGAGGCCTGGCGCTCCTGGTCGTGAGGGCCGATCTCCAGGTCGCCCGAGTCACTGAAGGTGAGCCGGCAGGTGTCGGCCCGGTAGGTGGCGACGGAGAGTGCGGCGGTACCGCCCGCCACGAGATAGCGGGTGGTGACGACGAGAACAGGGGCGCCGGGAAGCCGGTCGAGCTCCTTGGCGTCGTCCACGCGCGCCGAACCGAGCTCCACCGATCGGTCCTGGCCGTCGAGGCCGAGGCGGTGCAGTTCCCGCAGGACGCTGCGGGCCCGGACGGGCCCGGACGGGGCGTCGATCGCGGAGAGTTCGGGCACGGACGACGACGGGACGTACAGCAGTTCCGCCGCGACCGCCTGTCCGTGGGTGAGCCGGATCCGGCGGACGATGTGCACCGGCTCGTCGCCGTCCACGTCGAGCATGGCCACCACAGATGCCGGCGCGACAGCCCTCGTACAGTCCACGGGCTGCCATGCCTCGCCGACGCCGCCGTCGGACCAGTCCCGCTGAGCGGTGGAGACGGCGACCCCGACGCGCGGCGGGGCGACGGTGGTCCCGACGCCGCGGCGGCGCTGCAGTCTGCCTTCGAGTTCGAGCTGTTCCAGAGCCTGCCGGAGCGTGGCTCGGGCGACTTTGAACCGGGCGGCGAGCTCGCGCTCGTTGGGCAGGATCTCGCCCACCTCAAAGTCCGAGTCGAGTGCCTCGCTGAGCACGGTCTTGAGGTGCCAGTACTTCGGCTCCTGCACCGTTTCCAACTGCGTGGTCCCCACCCTGTCCTCCGCAATCGCCCAGTGGCTTTTCCGCGACATTATTTATTAAAGGTCCCTCTCTTAACGCTGAGACGATAGGACGGGACGCACCCTTGGTCAAGACCAATCCTCCTTCGGTCAGGCAGTGAACCGGCCCTGTGCCGCAGAGCTTTGACGGGACGTTCGCGGTGCGGCGAGTCGCCCGCAACGCAAGGCCACACGGCCGGGCAGGCCGTGGGGCTTCGCGGGCAGGGACGGCAGAGGGATCCCTGAGAAACCGGAGGAACTTGCGACGATGGGGAGTGCGCCCAGCGGCTGGGAAGTCCGGCTACTTGTCGGCCAGGCTGGAGAGTTTGTCAGGATTGCGCACGATATATACGCACTGAATGAGTCCGTCCTTGACGTCCACCTGGAAGACGGTGTCGGGCTTTCCGCCCGAGAGCATCAGAAGCGCCGGCGCACCGTTGAGCTCCAGGAACCGGGTGTCGAGGTCTGTGGCCCGGTCGTGGGCCACGGCGAAGAGGAAGCGGCCCACCTTGTCGGCGCTCTCGATGATCCGCAGCGGCGCCTTGGACTTTCCGCCACTGTCGCCGACGAGGCGCACATCGGGTGCGAGCAGGGCCAGCAACTCCTCGATGTCACCGCCCGCCGCTGCGGCGAGGAACCGCTCCGTGAGGTCACGGCGCTGGGCCGGGTCGACGTCGTAGCGCGGTTTGCGCTCCTCGACATGGCGCCGCGCACGTCCCGCGAGCTGCCGTACCGCGGCCTCGGTCCTATCCAGGGTGGCGGCGATCTCGGCGTACGGAAAGCCGAACACCTCGCGCAGGACGAAGACGGCCCGCTCCAGCGGCGACAGCGATTCGAGGACGACAAGCACGGCGAGCGATACAGAGTCGGCGAGAACTGCCTGTTCCGCGATATCGGGCACGGCCGGCCCGAAGTCGGTGACGAGGGGCTCCGGCAGCCACGGCCCGACGTACGCCTCGCGCCGCGACTGCACCTGCCGCAACCGGTCGATGGCGAGACGGGTAGTGATCCTTACGAGAAAGGCGCGCGGCTCCCGCACATCCTCACGTGATGCGGACGACCAGCGCAGCCATGCCTCCTGCACCACGTCCTCGGCGTCGGCGATCCTGCCCAGCAAGCGGTAGGCAACCCCGGTGAGCACGGGGCGGTGGTCCTCGAACACATCGGTCGCGGTAGCGGTATCGGCTGTCACCCCTTCATCCCAGCCGAGACTCCGCAGACTGTCCAGCACGTATCCCCCTCCGGCGGGCGGCCGCTCACGCGCGACCGGATCCAGCGCGGCGAAAGCCCGGTACCGGGCGGCGTACGGGGTCGCGTGGCTCAGGCCACGGAGGCCGTGCAACACACGGCGGCGGCCGAAGCGGTTCCGGTCCGGCGCCCTCGACCGGGGCCTCGACCCTTCGCTGCGTCCGGGTCGCCGAACACCTCGACGCGTCAGGCGTCGCCGCTGGGACCGACTGCACCGGGCTGCGGTCGGGCCCGGCAGGTGTCCGCAGAGACGCCTGCGGATACCTGCGGGCCCGTGACCGCTGGTCAGAGCCTGCACCTCAAGGCAGGCTTCGGCTTACGGCCTGCGGGCCGATAGACCGACCGGCACATGGGGGGCCGGCGTCGCGCTCTTGGCGCTGCCGTCCGGATCAGTCAGGGCTTCCTGCCCACCGGCCTCCTGCGAGCTGAGCGCCTGGCACAGATCGGCCCACAGGTCCTCGACATCCTCCAGACCGACCGACATCCTGAGCAGCCGGTCCCCGACGCCGGACGCCTGTCGGTCTCCCTCATCCACAATGCGGTGGCTGATGGAGGCCGGATGCTGAATCAGGGTGTCCACACTGCCGAGACTGACCGCGGGTGTAATGAGCCGTACGGCCGAAATCACCCGGTGCGGATCCCCGTACACCTCGAACGAGACCATCGCCCCACCCAGCTTCGGGTAGTGGACCCGGGCGATACGCGGATCGGCCGTCAGCCTGCGGGACAATTCGGCGGCGCTCGCGGAAGCCGCCCGTACGCGGACCGGGAGCGTGGCGAGGCCGCGGAGCAGCAGATACCCCGCTATCGGGTGCAGCACCCCGCCGGTGGCGAAGCGCACCTGCCGCAGCCGGGCCGCGAACTCCTCGTCGCAGGCGACGATCCCGCCCATCACATCGCCGTGCCCACCGAGGTACTTGGTGGCGCTGTGCAGCACGATCCGTGCGCCGTGCTCGACAGGTCGCTGGAGTACGGGCGTGGCGAAGGTGTTGTCGACGAGCAGCGGCACAGAACCGCAGGAGTGAGCGATCGCGCGGATGTCGACCTCGGCGAGCGTCGGGTTGGCGGGCGTCTCCACCATCACCAGACCGGTGTCCGGACGGATGGCCTCCGCGATGCCCGCCGGGTCGGTCCAGGTCACTTCGGTGCCCAGCAGGCCGGCGCCGAGAAGATGATCGCTGCAGCCGTAGAGCGGACGGACGGCAACCACATGGCGCAGCCCCATGCTCGCGCGGACCAGCAGGACGGCGGTGAGCGCCGCCATTCCGCTGGCGAACGACACGGCACTCTCCGTCTTTTCGAGCCGGGCGAGGGCGGTCTCGAAGCGAGCAGTCGTCGGGTTGTCCAGCCGTGCGTAGACGGGCGGTCCTTCAAGCCTGGCGCCGGTGGTGGCGAAGGTGTCGATCCGCTCGGCCTCGCCCATGGAGTCGTACGAGGGGTAGGTGGTGGACAGATCGATCGGCGGGGCGTGCAGGCCCAGGGCCGCGAGATCGTCGCGGCCCGCGTGCACGGCTTCGGTGGCCAGCGCCCTGGAGCGGGTTGTCGTCGAGGGCACCAACGAGGATTCGGTGTTCATGACATCACTCTGAACAAACAGCGGGTCTTCATACGAAAGCCCCGTGCTACGTTCGGCAGATGGCCGATTCAGTCGTTCTTGATCCGGTGGACCTGCACATTCTGCGGCTGCTGCAGAACGACGCCCGGACCACCTACCGCGAGCTGGCCGCCGAGGTCGGGGTCGCACCGTCGACCTGTCTTGACCGGGTGACCAGGCTGCGCCGCTCCGGCGTCATTCTCGGCCATCAACTGCGGCTGGACCCGGCGAAGCTCGGCCGCGGCTTGGAGGCGCTGCTCTCCGTACAGGTCCGTCCGCACCGCAGAGAGCTCATCGGCCCGTTCGTCGAACGCATCAGGACGCTGCCCGAGTCTCGCGCGCTCTTCCATCTGACCGGGCCCGACGACTATCTGGTCCATGTCGCAGTCACCGACACAGCGGATCTGCAGCGCCTCGTGCTCGACGAATTCACCTCGCGCCGCGAAGTAGCCAGGGTCGAGACCCGGCTGATATTCCAGCAGTGGGAGTGCGGACCGCTTCTGCCGCCGTCCGCAGGATCGGATGGGAAAGGCCAGTGAGACCGGAGAATGATGACGCGGAGGCCCCCGCCGTACGAGGATGTCCTCATGTCAGACATTTCCAGCAGCGCGCTGCCCCGTCAGGTCGCCGACGCCTACGTCGACGCATTCATCGAACTCGACCCGATCACCGGCACTTATCTGGGTGTCACGGAGAGCTCGCGCCGCCTTCCCGATTTCTCCCCCGCGGGGCAGGAAGCCCTTGCCCAGCTCGCCCGTACCACCCTGGTGAAACTCGACGCCGCCGAACAGTTGCCCGGCGCGGACAGCGATGCCGAGCGCCGCTGCGGCCGCCTGCTGCGCGAGCGCCTCACGGCGGAACTCGCCGTCCATGAGGCCGATGAGGGGCTACGCACGGTCTCCAACCTCTCCTCCCCGGCGCACAGCATCCGTGAGGTGTTCACGGTGATGCCGACCGAGACCGACGAGGACTGGGCGGCGGTCGTGGACAGGCTGCGAGCGGTTCCCGCCGCGATGGAGGGCTACCGCGAGTCCCTCGCGCTCGGCCTGGAGCGCAAGCTGTTCGGCGGCCCGCGCGCCACGGCCACCTTCATAGGCCAGCTCGATGAGTGGGCCGGCGACGGCGTTACGGGTTTCTTCCAGGACTTCGCGTCGGCCGGCCCGGCGGCGCTGCGTACCGATCTGGTCGACGGCGCCCGCCGTGCCACCGAGTCGGTCGTGGCGCTGCGCGACTGGATGCGCGATGTGTACGCCCCCGCGGTCCAGGGCGCGCCGGAAACTGTGGGCCGTGAGCGGTACGCGCGCTGGTCGCGCTACTTCAACGGCACCGACCTGGATCTCGACGAGGCGTATGCGTACGGCTGGTCCGAGTACCACCGGCTGCTCGCCGAAATGAAGACCGAGGCCGAGAAGGTCCTGCCCGGCGCAGGTCCCTGGGAGGCGCTGGCCCATCTCGACATACACGGAAAGCACATCGAGGGGGTCGACGAGGTCCAGGCCTGGCTGCAGAGTCTGATGGACGAGGCGATCGAGGCACTCGACGGTACGCACTTCGAACTCGCCGAACGGGTACGGAAGGTGGAGTCCCGCATCGCCCCGCCCGGCGGCGCCGCGGCCCCGTATTACACGGGCCCGTCCGAGGACTTCTCGCGCCCCGGCCGCACCTGGCTGCCCACCATGGGCGAGACCCGATTCCCGGTGTACGACCTGGTGTCCACCTGGTACCACGAGGGTGTACCGGGCCACCACCTGCAGATCGCCCAGTGGACGCATGTCGCCGACAGCCTCTCCCGCTACCAGGCGTCGATCGGCGGCGTCAGCGCCAATGCCGAAGGCTGGGCACTGTACGCGGAGAGGCTCATGGACGAGCTGGGCTTCCTGCCGGACGCCGAGCGCCGCCTCGGCTACCTGGACGCGCAGATGATGCGGGCCTGCCGGGTGATCGTGGACATCGGCATGCACGCGGAGATGGAGATCCCCGCGGACTCCCCGTTCCACCCCGGCGAGCGGTGGACCCCTGAGCTGGCCCAGGAGTTCTTCGGCAACCACAGCGGCCGTCCGGCCGACTTCGTGGAGAGCGAACTCACCCGCTATCTCTCGATGCCGGGGCAGGCCATCGGCTACAAGCTGGGCGAACGCGCCTGGCTGCTCGGCCGGGAGAACGCCCGCAAGGCACACGGTGACGCGTTCGACGCCAAGGCCTGGCACATGGCCGCCCTGTCGCAGGGGCCGCTGGGACTCGACGATCTCGTGGACGAGCTGTCCAAGCTCTGAGCCGTTTCTCGCCCCCTCCTCACCTCCGCTCCCTTCCCGCTGCCGGCACTTCCCTCGGGGCGCCCCGGCGGCAGCAGCGGGAGGGAGGGGGCATTCGTCCGGGGGTATTCGTCCGCCCCTGCCGGTCAGCAGCCGCAGTCGTCGAGGGCGGCCGGTGCGGTAAGCGGGTCGGCGTCGCGTCGCTCGCGCCCGTCCCGGGTCTCGAACGCGAAGCCCCGAGCGCCGTGACCGAGCGGGTGCGCAGGCTGGAGGAGGCCGGGGATCAGCGGTTACGCCACGGTGATCGATCCGGAGCGGCTGGGGCTGCCGATTCTCGCTCTCGTCCGGCTGCGTTATCCGAACGGCAATTACAAGCCGTTCCACGAGCTGCTCGATACGACGCCCGAGATCGTGGAGGCCCACCATGTCGCCGGCGACGACTGTTTCGTACTGAAGGTCACCGCCCGCTCGATGAGGCGCCTGGAGGAGATCTCGGGGAGGATCGGCGCCCTCGGCTCCGTGACCACGAGCGTCGTCTACTCCTCGCCGCTCCCCTGGCGCGCCATCAGCCGCTGGCCTCGTCGGCGGTCCGGTGCCGTACCGCCGATCCGTGCCGTTCCTTCACCACCTCGAGCTGTACGGGGACACGGCGGCGCAGATCAGCGACATGGCTGACGATGCCGACGCTGCGGTCCCGCTCCCGCAGCGAGTCCAGTACGTCGAGCACCTCGTCGAGAGTCTGGTCGTCCAGGCTTCCGAAGCCCTCGTCGATGAAGAGGGTGTCCAGCCGTACGCCGCCCGCCTCGTCGGTGACGACATCGGCGAGACCGAGTGCGAGAGCGAGCGAGGCGAAGAACGTCTCGCCGCCCGAGAGCGTCGCCGTGTCGCGCTCGCGGCCGGTCCAGGCGTCGACGACATGCAGGCCGAGGCCCGACCTGCGGCCTCCGGTGCGGGCGTCGGAGTGGACCAGCGTGTAGCGGCCGGACGACATGCGCTGCAGCCGTGCGGTGGCGGCTGCAGCCACCTGTTCCAGCCGCGCGGCGAGCACGTACGACTCCAACCGCATCTTGCGTTCGTTGTCCGCGGAGGTACCGGCGGTGAGCCCGGCCAGCCGTGCCACCCGGTCGTACTCCTCGCGGAGCGGACCGAGCCTGCGCACCTCGTCCGCGGCGCTGCGCGACAGCCGGTCCAGCTCGGCGCAGCGCTCGCGTGCGGCGGCACGTGCCGCTGAGGCGTCCCGCAGCCGGCGTTCGGCCGTGTCGTGCGCGGCCTGCGCGACGTCCACGGCGGCCCGCCGGCCTTCGGCGGCCGCCCGGGTGGCGGTCTCGGCGAGACGGTCGGCGACGGCGGCCGCCTCGGACTGCCAGGCATCGACGAGACGCTGGAGTCCGCGCTGTTCGGCATCGGTGAGGAGAGCCGCGGTCGCGGCCTGCGGGGTGTCGAACCCGGCCCGGAACGCGGCGTCCGCGAGTCGGCCGTCGGCCTCCTTGCGGCGCTGTGCGGCCGTCTCCTCCTCGCGTACCGCCTCGGCTGCCGTGGCGAGCAGACCGACCCGGCGCTCCAGCGACTCGGCGTGCTCGGCAACGCTGCCGGACTCGCTGCGGGCTTTAGCCAACTCTTCTTCCAGCACGGCCTGTTCACGGTCCAGGCCTTCTCGCTGCGAGGTACGGGCGGCGGCCCGGCGCTCGGCCAGCTGCCGGCTCTCCTGGCGCTCGGCATGTTCCCGCTCGGCGGTTGCGAGGGCCTCGCGCGCCGCGTGCATACCGGCCGCGGTCCGGTGTGCCTCGGCGTGCATGAGCGTCAACCGGTCGACGAGCGCGCCGAGTTCGGTGACGGTGGGATCGGCGACGGGCTCGGCGGCCGGACCGGGGCGGGAGCGGCGCGTGGAGCCGTCCGTGTCGGCGTCCACCGCCTCGGCCCGGGCCACCGGCTGAGGCACGGCCGCCGGGGCGGTGACAGTCCCGGACATGGCCGACCCGGCGGCGACAGCCTCTGGTGCCGTCCGCCCGGCGGCGTCGGCGCCGTCCCTCGGCTGCGGCACGGCCGACAGCGCGGCGGCACGTGCCGCCATGTGCTTCTCGCGTACGACCCCGAGCTCCCGGTCCGCCTCGGTGCGTACCTCCTCCGCTCGCCGGTACGCGTCGAGAGCCCTCTCCTCCATGGCCCGGTCGACATGCCCGTCGGCTGCGCGTGCGGGCCTGGGGTGGTCGGCCGAGCCGCATACCTTGCAGTCCTCGCCGTCCACCAGCTCCGCGGCCAGCTCCGCGGCGATGTCGCGCAGTCGCCGTTCGCGCAGCTCCAGCCACGACTCGTGGGCGCCGGACGCCTGCTCACGCGCCTCGGCCAGCCGTTCGGCGGCTGCGGTCGCCCGGACGGCCAGCGCGTCGCGGCTGCGGGCCGCCTCCAGCCGGGCGCGGACCGGCTCCAGCCGGCCTGCAAGCTGTTCGGCGTGGGTGGCGGCCTCCTGCGCCTCCTCGATGCGTGCCTGCAGGCCGTTGCGTGTCGATTCCCAGCCGGCCAGCCAGCTCTTCGCCTCGTGGATGAGTTCGTCGTCGGCCCGGGCCTGGCGTTCCAGTGCGGCCCGCCCGGCGTCGATCTCCGCACTGCGCCGCTCGGCGCGCCGGGCGGCGTCGAGCCCGCCGAGCTCCTGGCGGAGCCTTCGTTCCAGCTCCGCAAGCTGTTCTGCACCGGCGTCGGCCAGGGTGCCGGGCAGCAGTGCACGGGCGCGGTCTCGGGCTTCGCGGGCCGTGCGGTACGCGCGCTCGGCATCGTCGCGCAGCTCCAGCGCGGGGGCGACGAGGTCCGCCTTGCGGGCCCGCGCGAGCCGTTCATGGTGTCGGTCGTGGTCGGGGCGGCCGGCTTCGAGCGCGGCGGCGCGGCGCTGCGTCTCCTCGTAACGCCGCTGAAGTCCGGCGAGTTCGCGCTCGCTGTCGAGGGCCAGGCGTGCGGCCGTCTGCCGACCCTCGGCGATGACCAGTACGGACTCGGCGATGCCGAGCCGTTCCCGGGCACTGCTGCGGGCTGTCGCGGCCCACTCCAGCACGCCGTCGGTGAGCCCCGGTTCGCCGGGCTGGATGCCGGGCAGCGGCGATTCGTCCGCGGCCGGTCCGGCAGCCTGGGCAATCCGCTGGGCGACCGCGAGGATGCGTTCGTCCCCGGCCCTGACCTGTGTTTCGGCGGTACGGCGCAGCTCGGCCAGGCGCTCCTCGACTGCGGCGAACCGGCGGGTGTCGAAGAGCCTGCCGAGCAGCTTGCCACGCGCCTCGGCGTCGGCCCGCAGGAAGCGTGCGAAGTCGCCCTGCGGCAGAAGGACCACCTGGCAGAACTGGTCCCGGCTCATGCCGATGAGCCGGCTGATCTCCTCGCCGATCTCCTGGTGGGAACGGCTCAGCGGCCGCCAGCCGTCGTCGGGGTGGTACTCCCGCAGCCGGCTCTGGGCCTTCTCCGTCGTGAAGCCGTTGCCTTTCTTCTTGGGCCGGGGCTGTGCGGGGCACCGGGTGACTTCGAGGCGCCGCCCGCCGACGGTCAGTTCCAGCTTGACCTCGGTCGGCAGGTCTGCCGGGGCATGGTCGCTGCGCAGCGAGGTGCCGGGGCTCTGGCGGGCGCCGGGCACCGCGCCGTACAGGCCGTAGCAGACGGCATCGAGGACCGAGGTCTTCCCGGCGCCGGTCGGCCCGTGCAGCAGAAACAGCCCGGCCGAGGAAAGTGCGTCGAAGTCGATGTCCTGGGTGGCGCCGAACGGCCCGAAGGCGGTGAGGCTGAGCCTGTGAAGTCTCAACGGTCCACCTCGTGCACGCTGTCGTCCACCCGTACATGGTCGAAGGCGCCGCGCAGCAGCGTTCGCTCCTGCTCGTCTACGGACCCGCCCCGCACGTGTGCCACGAAGTCCTCCGCGATCTGCTGGTCGTCGCGCCCCTTGAGGCGCTGTGCGTACGAGGCGAACGGGTCGTCGGGGGCCCGGTCGGGTTCGAATACGAGACTGAGTGTGTGCGGGAACCGCTCGGTGAGGCGGGCCATGGGCTCGACCGGGCGCACCGGGTCGGTGAGGGTGGCCTCCATCCAGGATTCCCGGTGCTGCTCCAGCGCGGGGTCGTCGATGAGGGTGTCGAGGCGGCCGCGGAGTCTGGCGAGCGGACGGGGCACCGGGCAGTCGATGCGCTCGGCGGCGATCGTTCCCGAGGCGTCGAGGTCGATCAGCCACATCGTCTTGCGGTGGGCGGCCTCGGAGAAGGAGTACGCGAGCGGCGAGCCCGAGTAGCGGACCCGGTCGGTGACGGTCTGGCAGCCGTGCAGATGCCCGAGGGCCACGTAGTCGACGCCGTCGAAGACTCCGGCGGGTACGGCGGCCACCCCGCCGACAGTGATGTCGCGCTCGCTGTCGCTGGGCTCACCGCCCGCGACGAAGGCGTGGGCGAGCACCACCGACCTGGTGGTGTCCGAGCGGCTCGCAAGGTCTGCGCGTACCCGGTCCATGGCTGCGGTCAGCACCGCCTCGTGCCCGGCGCGCTCCGCCTCGAAAACGTCCTTCACCAGGGCCGGTTCCAGGTAGGGCAGTCCGTAGAACGCCACGTCGCCGTGTGCGTCGCGCAGGACGACGGGGGCGGCGCAGTGGGCGGGGTCGGTACGCAGATGGATGCCGGCCTGCCCGATCAGGCCCGCACCGACGCCCAGCCTGCGTGCGGAGTCATGGTTCCCGGAGATCATCACGGTGGGCACACCGGCGGCGGCGAGCCGGTGCAGTGCATCGTCGAAGAGTTCGACCGCGGACAGCGGCGGGACGGCCCTGTCGTACACATCACCCGCGACAAGGACCACGTCGACCTTGTGCTCGCGCACCGTCGCCACCAGGTGGTCCAGGTACGCGGCCTGGGCTTCGAGCAGGGAGACCCGGTGGAACGACCGCCCCAGGTGCCAGTCCGATGTGTGCAGAATCCTCAAGAGCCGGCTCCGACCTGCATTGTTCTCTTCCTCCGCCCCCGGGGCCATGTGTGCCTCGCACCGTGATCACACCGGGCCGGCACAGGCCCTCGTCGTCTGCACCGACCACGGCGACGCCGGTGGGCCCCATTTTCCTCACCCACCACAGTCTCCCACCACCGCCGACCGCCGCCGGGCCTTCGGTGTGGAGACCCGGTCAGACGTCCCCGTACGCCTCGCCGCCCAGCTCCAGCCCGGCCTCGCCCGCTGTTGCGTCGGCCAGCCAGCCACGGAATTCCTCGACATCGGCGTCCGGCAGCCCGATCTCGATGACGACGGCCTCCGCGTAGCGGACCTCACGGACACTCCGCCCGGTGGCTCGGAGGTCGTTCTCCAGCTTGCCCGCGCGCTGGTGACCGACGGTGATCGTGGCAAGGCGGAACCGCTGCCGGGTGACGGTGCCGAGTTCGTCGAGGGCCTCCCCGACCACTCCCCCGTACGCCCGGATCAGTCCGCCCGCACCGAGCTTCACACCTCCGTAGTAACGGGTGACGACCGCAACGACGTACCGCATCTCACGGCGCGTCAGCATCTGCAGCATGGGTACGCCCGCGGTGCCACCGGGCTCTCCGTCGTCACTCGCCTTCTGCACGGAGGCGTCGGCGCCGATCACATAGGCGAAGCAGTTGTGGGTGGCGGTCGGGTGTTCCCTGCGGATGCGTGCGACGAAGTCCTGCGCCTCCTGCTCGGTGGCGGCGGGGGCGAGCGCGCAGATGAAGCGCGACCTGTTGATCTCGGTCTCGTGCACGCCCGCTCGGGCGACTGTCCGGTACTGCTCCTGCATCCGGCCACCCTATGCCCCGGCCGGGAATGGTCCGGGTCCACTGTCCGTTGTCCCTGTCATGTACGCAGACGCAGAGACGATCCGCAGGATTCTCCGGGACACGGGCGAGACCTGGGCGGTGGTGGGCCTGTCCGGCAACCGGTCGCGCGCGGCCTACGGAGTCGCCGAGGTGCTTCAGCGCTTCGGCAAGCGGGTGGTCCCGGTGCACCCGAAGGCGGAGCGGGTCCATGGCGAGGACGGCTATGCCTCGTTGGCCGACATACCGTTTCCGGTCGATGTGGTGGACGTCTTCGTCAACAGCGAGCTTGCGGGCGGCGTGGCCGACGATGCGGTGGCGGCGGGCGCGAAGGCGGTCTGGTTCCAGCTCGGCGTGGTCGACATCGAGGCGTACGAACGCACGCGCGCGGCCGGGCTCGACATGGTCATGGACCGCTGCCCGGCCATCGAGATCCCCGCGCTGAGCCGGTAGCCGCAGCACGCCTGTCTCTCGTCCGAATGTGCGTGGTGTCACACTCGGCGCCCGACTGGGAGAATGACCGGCTGTGAGTACTCCGACTGCGCCGACCGTCCGCCACAGCCGATCCGGGCTTGCCGGGCAACTGTCCCAGCTGGGCGTGGAGCGCGACGGCGTCCTCCTGATGCATGCGTCGATGCGTGCGGTGGGGTCGGTGAACGGCGGGGTCCGGGCGGTGGTCGCTGCGTTACGGGACGCTCTCGGCCGGCGCGGCACACTCGTCGTCCCGGCCTTCACCCCGGAGAACTCCGACACCTCCCCGCACTACCTCGACCAGGTGCGCAGTCTCACCGACCGGGCCCGGGAGGCCGTACGGGCGAGCATGCCGCCCTTCGACCCGGCGACGTCGGCCGCACCGTCGATGGGCAGTCTCGCGGAGGCCGTGCGGCTCACCGAAGGGGCGGCGCGCAGCGTCCACCCCCAGACATCCTTCGCCGCGCTCGGCCCCTCGGCCCGGAAACTGGTGGCGCACCACCGCCCCGACTGCCATCTCGGCGAGGACTCCCCGTTGGCCCGGCTCTACGACCTGCGGGCCCAAGTGCTTCTGCTGGGCACCGGGTTCGACACCTGCACCGCGTTCCATCTCGGCGAGTACCGGGTGCCCGCCCCGCCCCGCCGCACCTATCGCTGCGTGGTGACGGCCGGGGGCCGGCGCCAGTGGTGGGAGTACGAGGACGTCGCGCTGGACGACAGCGACTTCGCGACCCTGGGAGCGGACTTCGCCCGCTCGGAGTACGGTGCGGCTGTCCGCATCGGCCCCGTGGGGTCGTCAACGAGTCGGCTCTTCCGCTTCACCGACGCCGTCGACTTCGCGTCCCGCTGGCTGCCGTCGCATCGGGGCGGGGTGCCTGTTCAAGCCCTCTGCCGAGCGCACGGCTGAGAACCGCAGCCCCTGACCCCCAGCCCCTCGACGACCACCGCGCCCGGCAACACCGCCAGCGCCTTGCGGATCCGTTGGGTGCGTGCACGGAACGCAACGCCAACAGCGTCTCGAAGGGTCCTGGTTGGCCGTCCTACCGTGCCGGCGGGATGGAGACCGCCATGGTGACCTCGGCCGGTTCGGATCCGTCGTTCCGGTAGGCGTGCGGGTGATGCGCCTCGAACGTGGCGGACCCGCCGGCGGGTACGGAGTACGAGGTCCCGTCGACGACGAGGGTGAGCTCGCCCGCGGTGACGTGGAGCAGTTCGACCGTGCCCTCGGGGTGCGGGTCGGAGTTGCTGCTGTCGCCCGGCATCAGGCACCAGGACCAGAGTTCGAGCGGCCCCCTGGCCTCCGTACCGACGAGCAGCGTGGTGGAACTGCCCGCCTCCGTGGACCACATGCGCACCGCCTGGCTCTCGGGCACCAGCCGGACCGGTGAGCTCTGCTCGTAGTCGAGCAGCGTGTTGATGCTGACACCCAGCGCGTCGGCGAGCTTGACCGTGGTGCCGACGCTCGGATTGGTGCGGGCCTGCTCGATCTGGATGATCATGCCGCGACTGACCCCGGAACGGGCGGCGAGCGCGTCCAGGGTGAAGCCGCGTTCCCCTCGCCAGCGCTTGAGATTGCGCGCGAGCGACCGGGTGAGCTGATCGAGGTCAGACACATTCCGTCCAATATTTTGAATAACAGAGTCGAAAATGCCGCACTCCGGTGTGGTGCAGCCCACCATTCATCGCACTGTACTGCGAGGCATGCCATGACAGCACTGTTCGCCCTGGCCGCCGGCCTGCTCCTGGGGCCGGCCGACTTCGGCGGCTGGCTGCTCACGCGACATACGCCCGCTCTCACCGTCGCCGGCGCTCGGTCCGATGGGGTCGGCGTCGCCGTAGTGGGCATCGCGAGCGGCTGAGGATCCGACGCGCCACCGCCCCTCAGTCGCCGGACGGACCCGGAGTCTCGCCCGGATCCGCCAGGGCCACCAGCTGCTCGGGGGTGATGCCCGACGGGATCGGCACCGGAGCGGGAGTACGCAGCGGCGGCTGCCAACCCTTCTCCGAATCCCAGCTGCGTACGACGCGGGCGGGGGCACCGGCCACCACCGCATGGTCGGGCACCTCACCCCGTACCACCGCACCCGCGGCGACCACCACGTTGCGCCCCAGCACGGCCCCGGGCAGGATCACCGCTCCGGTGCCGATCCAGCAGCCCGGCCCGATGGCGACCGGCTCCATTCGCGGCCACTGCCTGCCGACCGGCTCGTGCGGATCGTCGTAACTGTGGTTCGTGGACGTGATGTAGACATACGGTCCGCAGTATGTGTCCGAGCCGATGGTGACCTTGGTGTCGGCGACGACATGACTGCCGCGGCCGAGCACCACCCCGTCCCCCAGGGTCAGGATCGGCTCGGGACCGAGGTCCAGGTCGGGCATGAGTCCGGCCGTCAGTGTGACCTGTTCACCGATCACGCAGTGGGCACCGAGTTCGATCCATGGCTCTCCGAAGACCGTGCCCTGCGGGAAGGCCAGCCGGGTGCCTTCGCCGATCCGGCCGAACCGGAGCCGGCCGGGGTGTTCCGCGGTGACCGCACCCGACTCCTGCACCCAGCGCCAGCCGCGGTGGACGGCCCGGGACAGGGCGCGCCGCCGCCAGGCGGCGAGGGAAGAGAACGTGTTCCTGTTCTTGGGCACCCGCACACGGTAGTCGGCGGCGCCCGGCGTGATCACCGCGGCAACCTGTGATGTTCACCCCACTCGGCGGCGCTCCACCGCCCGTCGCATACCTTTCCTCCGACACGGTCGAACAGCGGCGACCGAGTTGCTGCGATCGGACGACCGCGACCGTACGGCCCCTGGGCATGGAGGAACGGGCAATGGCAGAGCAGGCGTTGATCACGGGAATGGGCGGCAAGGAGCCGGACATCGATGCGGAGGCCTTCACCGCACCGACATCGGTCGTGATCGGTGAGATCACGATGGCCGCGGGTTCCAGCGTCTGGTACCACGCCGTACTGCGTGCCGATTGCGGTCCCATCGTCATCGGCGCCGACAGCAACATCCAGGACAACTGCAGCGTCCATGTGGACCCCGGGTTCCCCGTCACGGTCGGCAAGCGCGTCTCGGTCGGGCACAACGCCGTACTCCACGGCTGCACCATCGAGGACGACGTGTTGGTCGGCATGGGGTCCACCGTCCTCAACGGTGCCCGCATCGGCGCCGGTTCACTGATCGCGGCACAGGCGCTGGTCCCGCAGGGGATGCAGGTACCCCCGGGCTCGCTCGTCGCGGGCGTACCCGCCAAGGTAAAGCGGCAGCTGACCGAGGAGGAACTGGAAGGGATCAAGTTCAACGCGGTGGGCTATGTGCAGCTGGCCAAGGCACACTGCCAGGCACACGAGAGCTGAGCGGAACGCAACGGAAGGGGCGGTGCGGACGGACGAAAGGAAGCGCCCAACGTCTCCGCGGACCCTCACCGCCACCGGCCCAGCCGGTCCCCGACCGGCCGGTCGGGGCGTCACGACCGGTCAGTCCGCCACCGGTACGGCCCCCGCGTCGGGAGCGGAGACGACCGGCCCCTGCGCCCCCGCCTTCTTGGCCCGGTTCTTCAGCACCAGCATCGAGGTCACGCCGATCAGCACCGCAACCACCAGGCCGAGGTAGGAGAACCGCTTGAGCCAGGCCTCGGCGACGACCCCCACCGAGTAGACGACGGCCGTGGTTCCACCGGCCCAGACGATGCCGCCGAGCACGTTGGCGGTCAGAAATTTCCAGTACGGCATGTGAAGCACGCCGGCCAGCGGCCCCGCGAATATCCGGAGCAGCGCGACGAAGCGGCCGAAGAAGACCGCCCACATGCCCCACTTGTGGAACGACCGCTCCGCCATTGCGATCTGGCTCACGCCGAAGTGTTTGGGGAACCTACCGCCGAGCCGGGCGAGAAGCGGCCGTCCTCCCTTGCGGCCGATGGCGTATCCGATCGAGTCTCCGATGATCGCGCCGGCCGAGGCGCAGGCCCCGAGGACCCACGGGTTGATTCCGTCGTGCCCAGCGGCCAGTAGCGCCGCGCTGACCAGGACGATCTCGCCCGGCAGCGGAATTCCGAGACTCTCCAGCCCGATGACAACGCCCACCAGGACGTAAACGCTGACCGCAGGGACGGTCTCCAGCCATTCCTGGATGTGCAACGCCAGTTCCTCCCGTACCGATGTCCCCTTGCCCGCCGGTCAACTCCTCGGCGCACGGCGGGAATGCTACCTGTCGCGCCGTCTGACCTGACAGCACGAAAAGCCGCCACGCCCCCTCATCGGGGTGCGCGGCGGCCCTTCAGGGAGCCGTCCCGGATCAGGCGTTCGGGCGAAGTGTCCAGACGACCGTCATCTCCCCGGTCACCGCACCGTCTGCGCGCCGGATCTCGATGACCACGGGGAACTCGGGCCGCTTGCCCTCGTCGAGTTCGGCGACGACATCGGCCACCGGGCGGCCGAGGGTCGCCGTCGCGGTGACGACACCCATGGCCAGCTTCTTGTAACCGATCTCCGCCTTCACCGCGAGCGGCACGGCACGCGACAACTGGTCGCCGAAGGCCGCGATGACGATCGCGCCACTCGCCGATTCCGCAAGCGTGAACATCGCGCCGGCGTGTGGTCCGCCGATGTGGTTGTGGTAGTCGGCCTGGTCCGGAAGACGGACCACCGCACGCTCGGCGGTCGTCTCCAGGAACTCGAGATTGAGGGTCCGGGCCATCGGAACCGTCGCGGCGAGCATCTCGCCGGCGGTCATCTGTGCAGCACTCATGACCAGATGTTACTCATGAGTAGAACTATTTGACCATCCCCCGAAGCCACCCCCTGCCCCGACCGCTGATCACCTCCATCACCGTCCGCTCACGGGGGCAGGCGTAACAAACCGGCCACTACCCCTCTATCGTTACTGGCCATGTGGCCAGGACAGCAGCCGCCCGGAGGCGAGCAGAACCCGCAGGACCAGAATCAGAACCCGTACCAGCAGCCGGGGTACCAGCAGCCGAATCCCTATCGGCAGCCGGGATATCAGCAGCAGGGACAGGTCGGACAGCAGCCGGGGTATCCGCAGCAGGGACAGCATCCCGGCTACTCGCAGCCGAACCCTTACCAGCAGCCGACCGTGACGCAGTACGCGGTCCCTGGTCCGCCCGACGGTCCGCAGCCCGACGGCAGCAAGAAGAAGACCACCGCCATCGCGATCGTCACGGCCACCGCCGTCGTCGTGGCTGCCGTAGTCACCGGTGTCGTCGTGATGAACAAGGACGACGACAAGGGCAAGGACGTCGCCGACGGCAAGAACTCGTCGGCGCCCGCCAAGCCGTCCGATTCCACGTCCTCGCCCGAGGCGAACCCGCGCGGCACCGACGGAGACGCCGAGCCCCTGATCCCGGGCTGGAAGGTCGTCACCAACCCCAAGTTCGGCACGCAGTTCGACGTGCCCGGCGACTGGGAGGTCGACGCTCCCGGCACCTTCTCGTACTTCGAGGACGACAAGAAGGGCAACCACTCGCCCCTCATCGGCTTCTCCGCACCGTCCTACTACCAGAGCAAGTGGTGCGTGGACGATTCCGACAAGGACGGTGTCAAGGAGGACAAGAGCCTGGCCGGCGCCGGCACCAGGGGCGCCCAGGGCGCCACCGATGCCGCCAAGAACGCCAGGAGCGAGGCCGGCACATGGGTGTGGGCCGCCTATGCGCAGCACATGCCTCAGAGCACCATCAAGATCAGCGAACCCAAGCAGTACACCACCAAGTCAGGTCTGACCGGCCAGGTTGTCACAGCCACCGCTCCCAATGTCACAAAGCGGAAGAAGTGTGACAGCGACGGCAAATCGATCGCCTTCACCTTCAAGAACAAGAAGGGCGACTTCGCGTCCTGGGTGCTGTACGGAGCCGATTCCGTCAAGGACGAACTCCCGGACGCGACGATCCAGAAGATCCTCAGCACCGTGCGGCTGGTGGACGTCGCTCCGTCCTCCTGACCGTCTTCACCGCCGTCGGGCAAGGACCTGGCAGGGCGGGTGGCGGCCGCGACAGTCCCTTGGTGTCTGGCGCTTCTGCCCCCGCACCCCGCATGAACCGCCCCGGCCGCAGTTACCGTCTGCCGACCGCCGCCGCGATCATCACGGGCCTTGGCACCCGTGGCGCGCTGATCGCGGCGGCGTTCGCGGTTCTGGAGTCGCCGGCCTCAGCCGATGCTGAAGGCTCCGTCGGGCGGCTCGGGCGAGGCGACCGCCTTGCCGTCCCTGACGGGCCGGGCGGCTTTGACGAGCCGGTCCAGCGCGGGCCCGTGCTCGACCCTGGCGGGGAAGGCATCGGCGGCACAGCGGCGGGTCAGCGTCGCCGCGTCGATGGGGCCTCGGGACGCGACGAGGACGACGTTGCCGAAGCGCCGTCCTCGCAGCACCGCCGGTTCGGCGATCAGTGCGAGTTCCTCGAAAACGGCCGCAAAGGTGGCCAGTTGGGAGCGGAGGAAGCCGAAGGGTGCGCCGTCCGCGAGGTTGGCGGCGTAGATTCCGCCGTCGCCCAGCGCGCGGCGGGCAGCCTGTGCGTACTCGACGGTGGTGAGGTGGGCGGGCACCCGCGAGCCGCCGAAAACATCCGCGATCAGGACGTCGACGGAGCCCGGCGGGGTCTGTTCCAGCAGGCTGCGCGCGTCCGTGCCGTGCACGGTGATCCCGCTGCTGTCGGGGACCGGCAGATGCTCGGTGATCAGAGCGAGGAGCCCGAGGTCGGCCTCGGCGACGTCCTGGCGGGAGCCCGGCCTGGTCGCGGCGACATAGCGGGGCAGGGTGAGCGCACCACCGCCGAGATGGAGTACGTCCAGCGGTGCGCCCGGTGCTGCGGCGCAGTCCACGACGTGGGCCAGCCGTCGCGCGTACTCGAATTCGAGATGGTCCGGCGCGTCGAGGTCGACGTACGACTGGGGTGCGCCGTCGACGGTGAGGAGCCAGGCCCTGTCCCGGTCCACGTCGGGGAGGAGTCTGGCGGTGCCCTGGTCCACGTCCCGGATGACAGGTATTGACTCGTTCACTCCCCCATTGTGGGGTGCCGGATCCGCTGCTCACGACCGCGGCGACGGCTTCGGTGTGCGCCGCCGACCGGGCGAGCCCGGCACGGGCCGCCGCGGCCGGCGGAGCTCGCGGTGACGGCGTCCACGAGGGACACTCCGCTGTCGTTGTCGCCCCCACGCAGAGCGAGAATCGGATCGGCGGTGCACAGATCCACGCCCGCCCTCCGAGCCCGTACGGAATTCCGGTCTTCCAGGCGCTGCCCGTGACGCCGTCGGCCCCGAGCACCAGGGCTGTGTCTGTCGTACCGTCAGTCCTGCTTACGGCACCGGGCCCGCCTCCCGCGGGTACGGGAAGCGGGCCTCTGGTGCGACACGGCTCAGAGCAGTCCGGTGACGGTGCCCGTGCCGACGGTGCGGCCGCCCTCGCGGATCGCGAAGCCGAGCCCGGTCTCCAGCGGGACGTCACGGCCCAGCTCGACGGCCAGGTCGACCGTGTCTCCGGGGCGCGCCACCGCCACCGCACCGAGGTCGACGTCGCCGACGACGTCCGCGGTGCGGATGTAGAACTGCGGCCGGTAGCCGGTGACCACCGGGGTGGTCCGGCCGCCCTCCCGTGCCGACAGGACATACACCTGCGCGGTGAAGCGGCGGCTCGGCGTCACGCTGCCGGGCGCCGCGACCACATGGCCGCGACGGACCCGGTCGCGCGCAGGCGGGCTAGTTCGGCATCAACTCCCGTATCTACCAAGCCCACTTGAAGCTTTGGCATGCTTCGAAATGCAACCTCAAGCTTGCGCTTCAGACTGCGGGAGAACGCGCCTCCGGCGTCGTCGCCCTGGCGGCCGGCCGCCCTGGCCCCTGCCTTGCCACCCTGGTTGATGGCCTGCGGGATGGCGACCACGATGTTCTTCGAGATCGCCTCTCCCATGCGGCGCCCGACCTCTTCACCCACCCTGTCGGCAACGGGCAAGACCATCGCCTTGAGGCGTGAGTGGAATTGCGGGATGACCGGTACGACGTCGACGGCTGCGCCGCCGACGATATCCAGGTCGCTCATTCGACGTCACCGCCGACGAGTGGCCCGATCTTCCCGGGCTTCGGGCGGGGCCGGCGGGCACCGGCACGGGCCTGGGCCGCGTAGGGGCGGTACTGGCCGTTGACGGGGTGACGGTTGCGGCGGATCTCCCGGCCGACCGTGGACGGGCTGCGGCCGAGCTCGGCGGCTATCGCCCGGACCGTGGCCTTCTCCCGCAGCCGGTCGGCGATGTGAATGCGATCGGTCTCACGCAGATACCGTGAGGGGCCGGGCGGGGGCGCCACCGTGGTGATCGGTGACGCCCCGACGTTCCTGCCGGACGGGGCTCGGCCGTTACGCCAGCGCCGGCCGGTCTTCTCGTTGATGCCGACGGTTCGGCATGCCTCTTTATTGCTCACACCCTGCTGCATGAGCTGAAGGTAGAGGCGCCGTTCCTCGGACAAGGGACGGCGCCCCTGAATAACGGACCGGTCCCGGATCTTGAAGTCCATCGCATCCCCTGAACTGGGGTGTTGCGACGATCACTAGAACTCAAGGCGAGAACGAGGGCCGTTTGCACTATGTGGAGTTACTCCTCTTCCGGGGTCGCCCACTCGATATCACAACGTGCGTCCCCGTCGAACGGAGCCCCACGCCGCGCAGCCTGTGTGACCGTGATCTTGTCGATCGCGACCCGCAGGAGGTCACGCCGCATGGGCAAGTCCGCAGCCTCCCATGCCTCTTGGAGGAGTGCCGCGTCGTCGAACATCGTGAGGTCCACCGCCCCACCACTGAACGCGGAGTACCGATCCTGTGCTTCCGTAAGTGCTGTTTCTGCTTCTGCGACGAGGCGGGGGAAGTGCTTTCCCATGGCTCCGTCGTAGATACCGCTCGCCCTGTCGTTGGCAAGCCGCGCTACGGCCGCTTCAGCCGCCTTGACAACGGCTAGAGCCTCGTGGGCCGCCTCTGTCTCCTCCGGGGCCGTCAGTGCTGCCCAGCGCTCTGCGACGGCGAGCATCAGAGGGTCGCCGTCGTTGACGTCGGCACCAGAAACCGTGTCTCGCCACACCGTGTATACGTAGTCTTCGATGCGCGCCCGCATGGCCGACGCAGGAGCGGGGCACACCTTCCCCATGGCATGCCCACAGCAGACGTAGGAACGCCCGCTCGTCGGCATCTTGGCCCCGCACCCGGCGCACCTGAGCAGATCCGTCAGAAGGTGAGTTGCCTTACCGATCCGGGGGCCGAGTGCCCCGCGTTGGTGGCCGGCGTGCACCCGTCGAGCCTTGGCTACTAGGTCCGCGGGTACCGGCTCCACTCCATCGGCGAACACGCGGAGACGGTCACCTTTCTCGTCCCGGTAGGCCACGGGCCACGTGTATTCCCGGGAGAGCGCAACGACTTGCCAGCCCTCGTACACGGGGTTGTAGACGATGCGGCGCACGGTAGATGCGCCCCACTGCCCACCCTTTGGGGACAGCTTCTTGTCGTCCGTCAGGCGGCGAGCGACGGCGCGCGGGGCGTAACCCTCTGCCACATCACTGAAGATGCGGATGACGTTGTCCCAGTCCTTATCGTGGTGGAGCTTCCCCCGTTTGTCCTTGCGGAGGCCATAAGGTGCCGCCCCTACCCACTCCCCACGCCGGCGCTGACCCTGCTTCGTGTCCCGGACCCGGTGGGATAGGAGATCTGACGCTGCTTTCGCGCGCTCCGCGTCGCTGATGATTCGTTCACGGTCCCGAGGGTCGGCGCTGTCGAGCCGCTCGTAGTCGAAGATCAGGCGCGCACCGGCGTCCAGTATCCGGATGACCGAACCGGCGCCTTTCCGGTCAAACCTGTCGACCGCGTATACCCAGAGCGCTGGGACCGCCTTGCGTCGAAGCGCAGCTAGCGCACGCTCGAAGTCGGGCCGCTTGGTGTCAGTCCACGCCGACAAGTTGTCCTTCCACACCTTGCGCACGGTGTAGTCGTTCCTCTTTGCCCACTCCCGCCCCCGCTCTTCCTGGGTGAGGAAGGTAAGGGCTTCGGTGCCCTCTCTCACGATGATGCTCTTACGTAGGTAGAGATCGATTTCTTCCACGCGTCCGCCCCTCGTTCGCTGCATGACAGGGTAGACGAGCCATGTAGTCGGCATGTCCCGGCATGTCGACATGCGCGTAGTGACGGGTGTCGGTCTCGTACTCGACGTGCGCGATGTTGATGGTGATGCCGCGCTGCGTCTCCTCCGGCGCCCGGTCGAACCGGTCGAACGGCACGTAGGTGCCGGTTCCACGGTCGCTGAGGACCCTGGTGATGGCGGCCGTCAGGGTGGTCTTGCCGTGGTCGACATGGCCCATGGTGCCGATGTTGAGGTGAGGCTTGGTACGCACGTATGCCGTCTTGGGCATGGCTCATTCCTTGGAACTCGAAGCTGAGAGAGAAGACCCCAGGGCCCCGCCGACCCTCCCCTTACGGGGTCCGCCGGACTGTCGGGGGAGGGTCAGCTTCGGGCGCCGTCGATGGGCGTTGCGGCAGCGGTGAAAGCTGCCGCAGCGACAAGTGCCGCTGCGGTGACGGGGTTCACGGCAGCCTTCGGCGCGTCCGCGACTGCGGACTGCGCTGCGTGGAAGGCGTACCGGAACATGGGTCCGATCATGGCCGACGGGTGTGGTCACGTCGAATGGTTTTCCGGCGGACGCGGCAGGCCGGACACGGGGTTCGGTTCCGCCCCGCCGTGCGAGATGCCGGGTCCGCGGGACGCCGGGAGCGCGCGGGAGCGATTTCGGCCGCCTTGCTCGTCCCGTGCACATGACCGCGATTGCGCACGGGCGTCGGTTAGTCTCCCCGCATGCTCGACCCCGTCCCCGCCGACCGGCCCGCAGGCGGCCTCGCCATACGCTGCACGAGGGCGCTCCTCTCGCCCTGGTCCCGGTTCACGCTGCTCGTGGCGGTGCTGCTGGCCGCCGCGGCGGCGATGCTGTTCCTCGAACCCCAACGGTTACTCGCCACCGGCTGGCCCACCCGGCTGAGCGGTGGCGCCGTCGCGGTCGTGCTGTTCGCTGTCGCGTACGGCGTGTGCACCGTGGCCTTCGTGCCTCGGCCCCTGCTCAATCTCGCTGCCGGTGCACTGTTCGGTTCGCAGGCGGGGCTGGCCGCTGCGCTGGCGGGTACGGTGCTCGGCGCAGGCATCTCGTTCGGGCTGGGCAGGGTGCTCGGGCAGGACGCCCTCCGTACGCTGCTGCGCGGCCGCTGGCTCAGGGCGGCGGACAGTCAGCTGAGCCAACACGGTTTCCGCTCGATGCTGGCGCTGCGACTGTTCCCCGGTGTGCCGTTCGCGGCGGCCAACTACTGCGCAGCCGTCTCGCGCATGGGGTATCCGCAGTTCCTGGTGGCCACCGGGCTCGGCTCGGTCCCGAACACCGCCGCGTATGTCGTCGCGGGCAGCGAGGCCTCGTCACCGATGTCGCCCGCGTTCCTGGCCGCGATGGGCTTCATCGTGCTGACGGGGCTCGGTGCGGCCGTCGTCGCCTGGCGCAAGCGCCACCGCCTCGCCGCCGAGTGATCCGGTACGCGTGGGAGCAGGCACCGGGGCGGTGGGCCGGCGTGGGGTACGCGCAGCGCTGTTCATCTGAGGGCGATACCCTGCCCGCGACCGACCGAAGTACTCCGGGCCCGGCACGGCCCTGCCCTCATTTGACCGCAATGCGCACGTTACCGACGGCCCCCACTGCCTCGGCCGATGCACGATCACATCCGGGATGGCCAAAGCCCCATGAGCTGGTTCGAATCGTTCGTCCTGGGCCTCGTTCAGGGACTGACCGAGTTCTTGCCGATCTCCTCCAGCGCACATCTGCGGCTCACCGCAGCGTTCGCCGGATGGCACGACCCGGGTGCGGCGTTCACCGCCATCACCCAGATCGGCACGGAGGCTGCAGTCCTCATCTACTTCCGCAAGGACATCGTCCGGATCGTCTCGGCCTGGTTCCGCTCGCTGACCGACCGGTCGATGCGCAGCGACCACGACGCCCAGATGGGCTGGCTGGTCATCGTCGGCTCCATCCCCATCGGCGTGCTCGGCGTGACGCTCAAGGACCAGATCGAGGGACCCTTCCGCGATTTGCGGCTGATCGCCACCACTCTGATCGTCATGGGCATCGTCCTCGGCATCGCCGACCGCCTCGCCGCCCGCGACGATGCAGGCGGCAGGCACAGAGCTGCCAAGGAGCGCAAGACGCTCAAGGAGCTCGGCGTCAAGGACGGCCTGATCTTCGGCTTCTGTCAGGCGATGGCCCTGATCCCGGGCGTCTCCCGCTCCGGCGCCACCATCAGCGGCGGTCTGCTGATGGGCTACACCCGCGAGGCGGCGGCCCGTTACTCCTTCCTGCTCGCGATCCCGGCGGTGCTCGCCTCCGGTGTCTTCGAGCTGAAGGACGCGGGTGAGGGACACGTGTCGTGGGGTCCGACGATCTTCGCGACATTCATCGCGTTCGGCGTAGGCTATGCCGTTATCGCCTGGTTCATGCGCTTCATTACCACCAAGAGCTTCATGCCCTTCGTGATCTACCGGATCCTGCTCGGAATCCTGCTGTTCGTGCTGGTGGGAGCAGGTGTCCTGAACCCGCACGCGGGCGAATCCGGCGGCTGAACCAGGGCCGTACAGGTAGCGCTATCGAGCATTTCCTAGCGCCTGATTGCAGCACCATGCCATGATCATCTCCCACTCATCTCCCACTGGGGAGCCGGGATACGCCCCACTAGGACGTGTGCGTCCGCAAAGTAGGGGATGACGCAGAAGGGCCCGTACAGCAGTGCGGGCCCTTCCGTACAGAGGGTGGAGCGGGTCAGCTGAGGTTCATGTCCGGCATAGGCCGGACCTTCTCCACTAGGAAACGCAGCCGCTCATCCACCGTGTCCCGGGCATCGCCGGTGAGGTCGGCCGGCTGTAGGGCCAGGCGTCCGCGTCCAGGGCGATCCGGGTGAACTCCGAGCTGTCGACCAGGTCCCGAGCGAGCCGGTCGAGGGCGCGGGCGGCCCGCACGTGGCAGGCCGCGTCCAGCACCAGTTGACGCTCCGCACGGCTCGGCAGAACCCGGGAACCAGCCGCGGCACCGCCGTACGCCAGGGCACCACTTGCGGGGCCCCTGACCTGTGAGGACAAGGACGGGGGGCTTCCACTGCGACCTCGACGACATCGCAAGCCTGGTGTCGGCCGACCTCGACCCGGCGCTCAAGCTGACGTGCACCACTCCTCCGAAGCAGCTCGTTCATGGACCACGTCGTCCAGATGCACACCGAGATGATCACCGGCCTCCGGCTCCTCGGGCCCACACGGGCCGAGTGAGAGGTCCGGTCGCTCGACTATGCTGACACCAGCGTTGCGCCCGTGTCCGCGATCCGGGATGAGGGCCCCTGACCTCTTCGAGGCGCCTGGAGGAAGCCGTGACCGCCGAACTCCCCGACTGGATGATCCCGCCCAGGATCAGCGGCTGGGAAGCCGATGACCTCGACCTCCTCGCCCAGGCACCGCGGCACACCGAACTCATCGACGGAGCCCTGATCTTCATGATGTCGCCGCAGCGGTCCTGGCACGCCCGGCTGGTGGAGAACCTGACCTTCGCCCTGCGCCAGGCCGCCCCCGTCGGGTTCGACGCCGAGCGTGAGATGACCGTCAGGCTCGACAAGAAGAGCCGCCCCGAGCCGGACATCCTGGTCACGACCGCCCCGTACGACCCCGACCGAACGTGGTACGCGCCCGAGGACGTCGCCCTGGTCATCGAGGTCGTCTCGGAGGAGTCGGCGGACCGCGACCGTTCCCTGAAGCCCTTCAAGTACGCACAGGCCAGGATCCCCCACTTCTGGCGCGTCGAGGACGAGACCGGCGCCCCCACCGTCCACACCTACGAACTCGACACCATGACCAGCACCTACGTGGCCACCGGCATCCACCGCAACCGGTTGAAGGTCTCCGTCCCCATCCCCCTCGACATCGACCTCGACAGCCTCGTGCCCTGACCACCCCTCCCGGACGCCAGGCCACGGCTTCGCGAGCTGGAAGCGTAAGCCGCCTCACGCCCCCGCGAGGGCGAAGGTGAACGGTTCACGGGGCTCGTACCGGCCGGTCACATCGCCGACCAGGTTGTCGGCGGTCGGGTCGAGGCGGGCGGCGCGGGTGACGTCGACGCGGTCGAGGCGGGTCCAGACGATATCGCCGCTGAAGGAGGACTCGAAGGCGTAGACGCACGCGGTGAGCGAGGTCGGCGAGGGTGCGCCAGATGGTCGTGGAGATGGTCGGACGGGCCACCTCCGTCGTGCCCGGCAGCGGCAGGGCGCCGCCGAACACCTCGTACCGTTTCAGATGGTCCAGCTGCTGATAAAGCGGCGGGGGCGCGGGCCCGCCCGGGGCGCGGCGGTCGACCAGGATTGTCCCTTGAAGGTCTGGTTGATCGACTCGACGACCTGCAGCAGCGGCTTGAACAGATGTGCCCCGGCCCGCTCGGCTTCTCCCTTGCGGGCCGACCGTAACAGCACCAGCTCACGCTCGGTCAGGTCCCGCTCGAACTCGCGGCCGTAGTAGTTCTTGTCACCGGTGATCGTCTGCCGGGAGTGGGAGGCCGTCACGTCCGGCGCGGTGTGGAGCATGTCGCGCAACGTCTCGCGCTCATCGGCCTTGGCACCGGTCAGTGCGAACAGCACGGGCAGCCCGCCGATCGCGCACACCTGGTGCAGCCGTAGTCCCCAGAAGTACCGAGAGTGCGACGCGCAGTAGCCGTACTGCTCCCAGCCGGCCAGGTCGGAGCGCTTCGCGGTCTCTCGCGAGCAGCCACAGCCGACCGGGGTGGAGTCGCCCACACAGACATCGTCGCTCCACAGCGTGGTGTCCGCCGCCAGGATCCGGATCATGCGGGTGAGCAGCGACGAGGCTGCTCGCAGCCGCTTGTTGTAGCCGGACTGGCCTGGTACGTAGGGGAACATGCCGCGGAAGTTCGCCGCAACACGGCACAGCCAGCGCCGCTCGGATCTGTAGCCGAGCAGCGCCGACATTACGGCGAGGGTGAGCAGTTCGGAGTCACTGAGCGTGGGTGCGATCCCGACCGCCGGGCGCCACGGGGCAACTTCCGGCGAAGCCTGCAACGTGTAGTCGATCCGGACGTAGTGCCGTTGCAAGGGTGTTCAGGTCGTTCGTCACAGACTGACCTGGGACGCCCTCGCCTCACGTCCGCAGGCGCACCGGATCAGCTGACAGGCTGAGCCTGGGGATGGGCCTCGTGCCAGGCCTCCCAGATGTCGCTGCGGAGTCGGCCTCGCGGTGGCACGTCCATCCCCTGGTCCTTGGCCCACCGCCGCACCTCGGCCACCGGCGGTGTCGGCGCGGATGGTGAGGGCTCCGGTCGGTGGCGCGCGGGGACAACGGGCTGGGCGCGCGGCTGGAGCAGGGTCTCGGGGGTCGTGGCGGTGAATCCGCGGCGTTCGAGGATGCGGCGACGCTTGTGGTGCATGCGTTCCAGCCAGGGCACGTCCGCGTCGAGGTAGTCATGGGCTTCGACGTGGGACTTCTTCGTCTCGGTGTTGCGCATGATCCGGCCGACCTGCTGAATCACCCGTCCCTTGAAGGAGATCGGGCTGATGAGGAACAGGGTGTCGAGCCTAGGGGCATCGAATCCTTCGCCGGCCAGCTTGTCGATGGCCAGCAGCACCGGCGGGGTGGTCGATTCATCGGCCAGGTGGGTGCGGACCCGGGCTCGCTCGGCCGACGGCATGCCGCCGTGCAGGAGCAGCGGTTCGATGCCATGTGCGGCGAGGGACGTGGCGAGTTGGTGGAGGTGTTCGACTCGGTTGCTCAGGGCCAGGCTGCACCGTCCGCGCCGAGAGGCGTCGGCGATGTCGGCGGCGATCTGGGTGTTGCGGTCGCAGTTCGCGGCGAGTTCGCTGTAGATCGCTTGGAAGGAGGCGCCGTCGTTGCCCGGCTCGTCGATGGTGAACGAGGTGGGGCGGACGATGAGGTGCTTGGCGAAGGCGCTGGCGTCGGCGATCTCGTATCGGATGGGTCCGCACTGCATGGTGATCAGCGGATCCATTTGGTCCGCCCGGTAGGGGGGTGGCCGACAGGCCGATCCACCGCTCAGCGCGGGCCTTGCGGATCGCAGCCTCGGCACCCTGCGCGCCCACGGCGTGGCACTCGTCGACCACGATGAGTCCGTAGCCGTCCAGCAGGCCGTCCGGGGCGTCGCGATGGCTGAGCGTCTGGAGCATGATCAGGTCGACCACGTGACCGCGGCGGTCCTTGCCCGCGCCCAGCGAGCCGACCCGTCCGCCGCTGAGGTCGAGGAACGTGGCGAGCCGGTCCTGCCACTGCGACAGCAGCTCGGAGCGGTTGACAATGATTGCGGTCGGGGCCTGGTGGTGGGCGATGAGCGCGCAGGCCATGACCGTCTTGCCGGAGCCCGGCGGCGCGACGAGTACGCCGCTGGTCTGGTCCTTGACCATGTCGACCGCCTGGCGCTGGACCTCGGTCAACTCGCCGGCAAAGCGGGCCTCGATAGGCGGAAGGTCTGGGAGGTCGCTGGTGATCGTGAGTGTGCCGCCGGCGGCGGTGATGAGCTGGGTGGTCTCATCCGCCAGTCCGCGCGGCAGTTTCAGCCAGTCCGGGTCGGTGGCGTCGAATGAGCAGACGAAGCGCGGGGTGTCCCAGGTGGAGTACCGCTGGCTCTGGCGTCGGTAGAACTCCGGGTTGTGGAACGACGCCGTGTGCTTGAGCGCCGCGAGCAAGGCGGCCGGCAGGCCCTTGGTCGAGATGGCGAGCATCGCCGACAAGTGCGCCTCGACGACCGCGGGGGCCTTGCCCAGCGCGCGCCGCCGGGGCTTGGGCGGCAGGACCGGCGCGGTCGCCGACGGGCCCGCCTTGACCTTGCCGAGCTTGTCGACGAGCGCCTCGACCTGGGCCGGGGAGAGCCGCTCGGCCTGGGACAGGTGCGCGAACTGGTCGGAGTACGGCTCCCAGGTGTGCGGGTCGCGGAACACCGTGGTGCCCTTGAGGCGGGAGGCCCCCTGCAGCGGGAGCGCGATCAGGTTGCCGAACCGGGCGTTGCCCTTGGCGTTCGTCGGCAGCAGGTCCTGGGCGGGGAAGAGCCGGTCGTAGCTGGACAACGTCATCTGCCCGCGGACGTCGATCGCGCGGCGCAGCAGCGCCATCCCCAGCGTGCGGGCGGTGACCGCGGCGACGGGGGCGGTGAAGAAGGTCCACACGTGCGCGCCGGCGCCGGAGCGGGAGACCTCCACCAGCGTGGGGACACCGGCGTCGTGGCAGGCTGCGGCGTAGGCGGCGGCGTCTCCGCGCCAGTCGCTGCCGTCCTTGCCGTCGAAGTCGACCGCAAGGAGCCGGCAGGTGTCGTCTGCCAGCAGCGGGTACAGCCCCAGGTGAGTCTCCCTGGTGCCGGGCTCTGGGCAGGAGAGGTGGTTGTAGATGGCCCTGTCGGTCAGGGGCCAGAACACCCGCTCGGCGTCGTTCTTGTTCTTGGCGAAGGGGTTGTCCTCGGCGGGGCTCCAGCCCGTCCGACCCGACTTCGCGCTCACCCACCGGGTGGCGTAGACGTCCTCGCGGCCGGCGAACAGGGCACGGAACAGCGCGATCTTCGCCTCCGTGCCGGAGGTCGCGTCCGCGTACGGCAGCCGGCCTTCGCCTCCCACGACGGTCGGCGCCAGGGGTTCGGGGACCGGGGGCAGCGTCTGCGGGACATCGGTGCTGGGCACGCCCAGCTGAGTACGCAGGTGCTGGTTCTCGGTTTGGAGCTCGGCGAGCTTCGCACGCAGTTCGGCGTTCTCCTCGAGCGCCACATCTAGCCGGATGCGCAGTTCGGCCGGGTCGTTGCAGTCGTGCCAATCCTCCACGCCTCCATGATCCGGATTCGTGTTCGTGGCGGGGGCGTTTTCGCGAAGATCCCCACGGGGTGATCGAGCCAATGGCCTACCCGCCCGGCGTCAGCTCGCTGGCCGCCCAGGCTTGCGCGGCCGCGAGGTACCGGCAGGTGGCGATGCGCGGCCAGCCGGGACGCGGAGGCATCCGCGTCCCGGGTGCGGACTGCCGGTTCCAGGCGCGCGAACCGCGCGGCTTGTCTGTACCCTTTCAGCCGCGTGGCCGGGGCCATTTCTCCCGCAGCCACGCCAGGTCGGTCTCGGTGCGGATGCGGGCCGCTTGCTCACGGGTGAACACCGCGTTCGTCTTGGTCAGGACCAGGGTGTAGGGCCGTCCCTGACGCCGGGTGGTGTGGGACACGGGCAGGCCGGCCAGATCGATACGGCTGTGGATGTGGCGGCGCCGGTCCTTCGCGAGCGGCCAATCCATGACCCGACGGGTGCGGGAGGTGAGGAAGGCGTCGAGGTCTGGGCAGAGGCCGCAGCCGGACCGGCAGGTACCGGCCGGGGTGAGTGACCAGTCGTCCGCCGCGCGTACGGGGCGGGTGACGGCCGCGGTGAGCCGGGCCTCGCAGTGGTCGGCGAGCGCCTGGAAGGCGTGGGCCGCGGGTGCCCCGTCTCGTACGGTCGTCGGTCGGCGGGCCGCGGTGCGCAGGGCCGGGAGCAGGCATTCCAGGGCGGTGTCCGGCAGGCCGCGCAGCGCGGTGACGATCGTGCCGGCGGTTTTCGGGTCGCACGCCTGCAGGATGCAAGCCAAGGGAGCTCCCAGCCGTTCCATGCCCGCGCGGCGCTCCGCCTCGCGGCCCACGTCGAGCCAGCCGGTGAGCTGCTGCTCGGCCGCTTGCCAGACGCCCTCGACCAGCGGTGCCGCCACCGCGTCTCCGTCACCGTCAGCGGTCCGCAGCGCGGCACAGAGGCCGGGCAGAGACTCGAGCCACGCTGCGCGATCCGCCCCGGTGTACGCGGCGACCGGGCCGAACCAGCTGCCGACGGCCCCGCGCGACCACGTCCGCCCGTACCGTGTGGCCGCTTCCGCGAGATCGGGGACGTGTCGCTCGCCCAGGGTCTCCACCCCGAAGGGCGCAAGGAGCATCGCGGCGGTGTCCGCTTCCTCCAATCCCACCGCGACGTGCAGGGCGGCAGTGAAGAGTGGAGCGGCCGCTTCGCCCGAACCCCGATGCTTCCAGACCGGGGCGAGCGACCGGGCGAGCGTACGCGCCAGCTCCAACTCCCCGGTGTCCAAGTGGCCCTGGAGTTCTCGCAGGGCTCCCTCGGAGCCGGCCTCGGCGCGTGCCGCGAACGAGCGTTGCCGGGGCCAGAGCACCACTGCGGCCCGCCGGTACCAGCGGTCCAGGGTGTTGCCGTAGTTGCCCATGTAGCCCTCGTACTCGGACTGGTAGGGCGTGAGGTCCTTGTTCTCGGTGGTGGCGCACACCTCGGCGTAAGAGACGGGCAGGGAGATCTGCTCACCGTCGGCGCCGTCGGGGCGGGTCCACCAGGCGAGGGTGATCTCGTCGTCGATCAGGTCGCCCAGCTCGTAGTCGGAGAAGTCGCCACTGCGGCGGCGCTCGGCCCCGGGCTCCCCGTCGGGGTCGAGGAGGCACTCACCCACGCACTCCTCGTCCTCGCAGCCGTCGAAGTGCTCGACATCGCCGTAGTAGTCATAGCGGTCGTAGGGCGGTACGGCGTCCCAAGTCTCTTTCACCTCGGCCAATGCGAGGACCGCCTCGCAGCCTGCCTGCCCGGCGGCCTGGCGGAGCCGGGTGGCACGCGTGGCGTCGGCACCCTTGAGACGGTCCCAGTCTAGGCCACGCTGGGTGTACTCGTGGTCGAGGAGGTACACGAGGCGGTTCGGGGGCGCCGTTTTCTGGCGGCCGTAGGCGTAGCGCTCTTCGGCCGGCTCGGTGAAGTGTTCGGTCAGGCAGTGGGCCAGGTCGGCGGCCGGGCCGCCGTCGTCCTCGCCGGCCGGGCGGGTGCGTTCGGCGAGGAGGTTCATGGTGAGGGTGACGCGGTAGCCGGACTTGACGGGCTTGACCTCGTGCAGGCAGTCCGCGTAGAAGGCAGCGAAGGTCAGCTTCTCCCGGGACGCCTGGTGGACGACGCTCCGGCCGACGTGCGAGACGACGAGTTCACCGCCGGTGTGGTGCGAGGGCAGCGAGACCACCAAGGTACCCACCATGGAGTCGTCCTTCTCGGAATCCTGGTGCGGCAGGAAGAACTGGCCCTTGCCATAGACGAGCAGCGCGTGCGGTTCGGCCCGCAGGACGGTGGTGGGCGGCAGACCGAGCGCGGTACGGACGCCGTCGAGGACGACGCTCAGGGTGCGGTCCCAGTCGGGGCCGCCCAGGGTGATCCGGTCCGGGGTGATCTCCCAGGTATCGCGCACGCTGGTGTCGGCCAGGGTCTGCTCACCGCGGCCGAAGCGGGCCTGCCGGGCCTGCGCGATCAGCTTCTTGGTGACCGGAGCGCGCAACGGCAGGGGCAGCACCCCGACACCGTCGACCTCGATCCGCAGCGCGCGGGCGGACATCTCGATGCGGGTACTGAAGTCCCCGCATCGTTCCGAGGCGTCGAGCAGCTTTGCCAGTTGCTTTCGTGCTCCGTGTCCCATGGTGTTTCGTTCCCCTGGTCGGCAGCGTGCCATTCCCTCTGTCCCGGAAACCCTAGCGCTGCGGGAAGTCCCTGTTCTCAGATGGCAGAACGGCCTTGGCATCCGGGGCACCCGCGCAGGTTCAGGGAAGGCCCGGGACGGTGGAGCGTTCAGCGGGGTGATCAAGGGGGCGGTTCTGTTCCCTGTGGAGATCGACCTCAGCCGGATCTTAGGCGGTACTCGATCCCGGTGCCTACGCGCGGGGATGTCGTGCGGCGAGCTCTCCGAGCGGCCGCGCCGACGAACAGCCCGGCTTGCGGCGGCGGGAATCCTGGATCGCCAAGGATGACTGACGGGCGCCGCCCGACACCAGTCGTGCGAGCCGCACCTCTGGCCGGCTGCTCACGTCATCGTCCGTCGCGCCGCTCCGGTCCGTAGGGGCTCCATCCCTTGAGGTATGGCTTCAGTTCCGCCGGCGTGGGCTCACGCGTGTGCGGCATTCCTGGAAGCCGGGTCAATGGGTCGAGACCGGGACCTCGCCTACAACCCCGCCCTGCGACAAGTGGGCAACCGCCTCGTAGGCATCCTCCACGGCTGCCTCAAGACCCGCACCCGCTACGACGAAGCCACCGCCTGGTCCCACCACGCCCACCCCCAACCCGTCTCTGCTTGACACGAAACAAGATGAGATGTCTGACGGGCTACGACCACCCGGCCGGCATCATGGCCGAGGCCGCCGAGGCGGGTGTCGCCATCGTCGCCGTGTCCGAAGATCCCGGCCAATATCGAGTGTTGCGCACACGCCTCGGCCGCCGCCCCGGGATCGTGGCCGCGCTCGGCATGCACCCCCTGCACGCCGCCTCGTTCACCCCCGCCGACCTCGCCCGGTTCCTGCGCCTACTGCCCGACGCCTCCTGGATCGGCGAGATCGGCCTGGACTTCTCCCTCGCCGGCCGACCCTCCCGGCGCGCCCAGCTCCGCATCTTCGAGGGGATCCTGTCCGACCCACACATGGCCACACTCCCCCTCACAATCCACAGCCGCGGCGCCGAACGCGAAACCATCCAGCAGCTGGCTCAAGCCCGCGCCTCACGTGCGATCCTGCACTGGTACACCGGGCCGGTGGGGCTGGTGGAGGAGGCCGTCGGCGCTGGCCTCTGGTTCTCCGTCAACCCCGCCATGATCATCTCCGCACGCGCCCAACGACTGCTTCGGGAGATCCCGCCCGATCGCGTACTCCTGGAAACCGACGGCCCTTTCACCCGCCACCACGGCAGGCCGAGCCGCCCGTCCGACCTCCCCGCTCTCCTGCCACGGCTGGCCGCCTTGTGGTCCATGGACGAGGACGGGGCCCGGCACCGGCTGAACACCAATCAAGCGGTCTTCTTCCCGCCGCCAACCCCGTCCTGAAGGGGGCCGGACCGACTCGTCGTTGATGCCGACGGCCGCGTCGACGGCTTGGTCGAACAAGTTCTCGCCGAGCTCGGGGTGGAGGGTGCCCGCGATGCCGGCGCTCCGGCCAGGAGCTCCAGGCGGTCCGCGGCATCGTATCCGTCGTCGCGGGCGGACGTAGCGGACGTGCGGGCCGCCGAAGTAGCCGCGGACGGGTGCGGCCGATGCCGGCATCTACGGAAGAAGCGGCGGGTCTCGGCAGCGAGTTCGATCTGGTCGCGGGCCCGCCCCTGGCACCCCTGCGGCATCATCTGGGTCGTCACCGAGATCGACGGCAGCGGAGCTGGAGCTGCCACCCGCCCTGGAACGCAACCCCACATATCGAGTATCTGTTCGCTCAAAGAACATTTACACGTAACCGATAGCGCATTGTCAGTGACGTGCTGTATATCGATCGGCTGTGAGTACTACTCAGGAAGCCGCCAGGTTCGCTGGCCATGCGCCCACTCAGTCCGCCGCACCGGAGTCGCCAGGCGACTGTCCATCGGCGGAGGGGACAGCGGAGTCACCGGACGTCGTGCTCGCCAGCGGAACGGGCCTGCGGAGCTCAGCGGACGACTACGTGACAGTGGAATTGTTGTGTGCTGCCTTGGCGAGAATCCGGCTCGGCCGGCAGCAGGCGGATGCCGGGCACTTCGGGTCTGTTGAAGCGCATAGTCCGTTGCCTCGCGCCTGGCGTGACGCCCGGGGGCGGTTGTGGTGGAAGGCGCAGGCGCTGGGGTCGGACTGGCCTGGCAACGACCTTGAGCTGTTCGAGTGGTGCCGTCGCCCGCTGGGGTCATGGCCCGTTCGGCTCTCCCTCGCCGACGGTGATCTCGAAGCCGTCCTGCTGAACGGCGATGAGCTGTCGGAGTTCGCCGAGCAGGCAGCCGATCTGGTCCGTCACGCCGACGTCGAGGCGGAGTTGGTTCAAAACCAGACCTTCGCGGCCCTGATGTCGTGCGCTCGGATGAACGGTGACGACGAGGAGGCTGTCCAGCGCATCTACTGCCGCTTGCGGCGCCTGCTGATCGATCGCCCCGTGCTGAGCGACCGCGACGTCCATGCGTTGACTCGAGAGCTGCCGAAGGCGGACGCCGACAGCGACTCGTACCTCGCGAAGTTCGTACGCACCGCGTACATCCTCCATCCCGTCGAGAGTCCGGGGAAGGTCCGGCTGAGCCGCTGTCGGGAGTGCCGCAACCCGGTCGACGACGGGGCGAGCGGCTGCGGCACTCCAGGGTGCGACGGAAGGCCCGAACGGTTCGAGGTGGCCTGTCTGGGCGCGTACTGGACCCAGCACAGGGCAACCCGTCAGTTCTTCCACGACCCTGGACTGCTCGAAGGGCGGCTGCTGGACCGGCTCGCCGAACTGCCGGCGGACCGGGTCCGGGCTGAGCCATGGCCGTGTCTGGACGCCTGGGACGCGGCGCTGTTCTTCGAACCCGTGAGCGCCGTCGGGGGGAGGGAATGCTGGGCGATCGACGCGAAGGACTGTGCGAGCCCCACCCTCCTCGCCCGGGGGTTCCGCAGCGATCCCCGTGTGCCGGCGCGTCGGCGCATCATCGTCGTCCCGATGCACCGCCTCCAGACACCTGGCTACCTCACTGACCTGGAGCGCGAGCTCCAGGGCCGGGCCGCCGGAGTCGAAGTCCTTGACGAGAAGGCTTTCCTGCGGCAAGTCCGCATCCGCGCGACCAAGGTGGGAGGCGCACGATGAGGGACACCCGTTCCTGGAGCACCTCGCTGGTGAAGGAGCTGGACGACGAGTGCGTCCGGCCGATGCTCGGCCCGCTCAAGCCGTGGGAGCTGTGTGCCCTCGAACTGGGGCTGTCGTTCCTGGCCGATCACATGCCGGGGCGGGGCATCGGCGCTCTGTGGCCCGTGCTCGCCGGGTACATGCGGCTGGACCCGGTGCTCGACCCGCAGATCCGGACTCTGCGTGAGCTGATGGGCCCGGTTGCCAAGACCGGGACGATGCGGGAGAAGCTCGACCACTACGTGAAGCTCCCCGCCCAGGTGCGCGGGTTCGAGCCAGGCGACATGGCGGGGCACAAGGCTGAACTGTCGACGGTGTTCACCCGGCGCCCTTCCCCGTACGCCGCGGCACGCCATGACGTCTACCGGCAGAAGCTTCAGGAAGTCGCCCCCTACAAGGCGGGGAGCGGCTATCGGCCGGCGTCGCCTGGTTCGACGTGCTCTTTCGAACGAACTGACGGCAGCTGGGAAAAGATCCGTATCCCTGAGACGTTCGTCCCTGTGCCGGCCCCGCCCGAGCTGGCGGCGACGGCCTTCCGAACACGGGAGCCGATTCCTCTCACCATGGAGGATTTCCAGCGGGCTGCCGCCGAGATGGACGAGCTCCTGATCGCTCACCCGGAGATCGAGAACCGGAACTTCGTCAAGCGGCTGGAGCAGATGGAGGCACTGCTGGCCGACCATGCGGGAGGGCGCCTCCTGGAGCGGCCACAGGAGATGGTCATCGACGGTCTGTGGCACGTGGTGGGTCTGATGAACAGCGGAAAGTCCACGCTGCTGGACATGATCGCCTACATCGTTGCCCAGCGCGGGGGCAAGGTGGGCTTCGTGCTCGCCTCGGGTAGCGACATGTACGCCAAGGTCACCTTCCTGCAGGCGCTCGGCATCAACACTGTCCCCATCTTCGGACGGACCCGGGAGGGAGTCCACAAGGACCGCTACTGGCGCTCTCTCCTCCACGACGGCGCTACCACCTTCCCCACCGGGGCCGATGCTGGAGCGGCGTTCGCCGACGACCAGTGCTACGTGGAGGAGCTGCGCCTGACCAGCAGGAGCGACCGGGCTCCGCTCCCGAGGGAGGAGCGGCCGTGCAGGGGCAAGCTCTTCGTGGACGGCCAGCGCGGGCGCCGGGACTGCCCGATCCTTTCGCGATGCCCTGCCCACGCAGCGGCTCGCCATGTGGCCGATGCCCAGGTGTGGGTGACCACTGCTGCCGGCCTGGCTTCCACGATGATGCCGCAGTCCCAGATCGAGGTCCGCGTCGCCGAAGCGGCCCAGCATCACTTGGCCGTTCTCCTGCTGGACGAGGCCGACACCGTGCAGCAGCAGTTCGACGACCGGTTCCTGCTGCACGAGATTCTCTCCCAACCCGGCCGGGGCTGGAGCCATCGCGTGGGGGATCGGATCGGACAGCGCTTGGAGCACTCGTGGTTCCTCGTCCTGCGGGACCCCGAGGTGACGGCGGGCGACAAGCACTTCCGCCGCCACGACCAGGCGCTGACGGAGCTCTACCGGCTGATGATCGACCCGGGTGCCGACCACCTGCGCGCGATCATCGCCGAGGGACCGTTCACCGGGTACAGCCTCCTGCGGCGCCTGTCCCGAAGCCTCCACGGCCTCGGCGAGCGCAACGACTTCGCCCGCAAGGCGGAACTGGAGGAAGCCGCCGACCGGTACTTCGAAGAGCACTTCGAGCCGCTGGTCGCCGCACCCTTCCAGGCGCCCGCGGAGAACTGGGCCGAGCTGATCGAGGCCATGACAGCGGCCCACGACACTCTCATGTCGGAGCAGGAGGCCGCCGAGGCGTGGATCGCGGCCCATCTGCCGGTACTCGACGGCATCACGGCCCGGGGCACGGCGGCGGAGCTCGCGCGGCTGCTGCAGGGCGGCTTGTGGGCCGCGCGCATCACCACATCGTTCTTCGAGGTCGCCCAGCGTCTGCCAGCCATCAGCCCGTCGCAGATCGGTGACGGCGACGACTTCTGGAGCCGCCAGCCGCCCCGCGACCTGATGTCCTTCGTGCCCGAACAGGCTGCGGGCAACCTGATGGCTCTGCAGTGGCAGCCCAACCCCGCCGGCGACAGCGGGTCCTTCAGCATCCTGTGGCTGCGTGGTGTGGGCCGGTGGCTGCTGTATCACCTGCATGACCTCCTGGAGGCCGAAGGGATCCAGGGGCCCAACGTCGTCCTGGCCTCCGCCACCAGCTGGATGCCCGCCTCGCCCCGCTTCCACCTCGACGTCACCCCGAACCTGGTCCTGCGCGAACCCGAGAAGGCCAGGGCGGCGCTGCTGGAAAGCAAGATGTTCTTCCGGCCGCCGCGCTACCGCGACGGCCGCCCGGTCTTCACCTCGGGCACCGGAGGTAACCCGACCCTCCACGCGCACGCCCTGTGTGCGTCCGCCGAGTGGATCTGCAATCCCGCCCCCGGTGCGCGGGAGTCGCTGCTCCAGCAGGCCCGTCAGCGTCTTGCCTCCGATCGTCAGCAGGTCCTGTTCACCGTGCAGAGCACGCGGGACGCTCAAACCGTCGCCGACTACATCAACCAGAAGACTCCATGCACGGCCCTCCATGTCATCCGCGACGACGATCCGCCCACCCGCCACAGCATCCCCCGGCGGCGTCTTGCCACCTTCGCCGCCTCCGGTGCCGACATCCTCGTGGCAGCCGAAGGCGCTGTTCAACGCGGCCACAACATCCTCAACGCCCGCCGCGTCGCGGCCCTCGGCGCCGTGTTCTACCTGGCCCGGATCCACCCGCCCGCCGACGACGCGACCTTCCCGCTCTCGCTCCTCAGCCGCGAGGCGATGCGCCGTCTTCGAAATCCTGTCGACGTCACTCTTGACCACGCCGATCCGGTCGACCTCGCGCGCAAGCTCCGCGGCAGCGAGCGTCGCCGTTGGCAGCGACGGGTGGGCGAGCCCGTCCTGTTCACCCGGCTCACCGACCCCATCGAGCACGCCGCGTTCGTCGGCAACTTCCTCGTTCCCCTCTACCAGACCCTCGGCCGTGGCATCCGAGGCAACGAGCCCGTGCTGGTCTACCTCTGCGACGCGGCCTTCGCCCCCCGCACGGCGAACCTCGACGAAACCGCCCCCGACACCGCACGTACCAGCGTGATCGTCGCCGCACAGCAGCTCCTGCACGGCTGGCTCACCGACCCCGGCCCCGCGGCCACCGTCGCCAAGCAGCTCGACCACGAACTCGCCAAGGCCTGTTGGGGCCTGGCTTCCCACCTTCTCGACAACATCGACTGGGGTCACCGCTGATGCCCGCCTACCGCAGCACCCAAGCCACCGTCCTCACCTTCACGCCGGAAGCCACCTGGCCCGTCACCGGCTACCGAACGACCTGCCCGCCGGAAATGCTCGCCCTCCTGGAGAAGGCGTGGGACGCCCGGCCCGGCCGTCGTCCCCGCGGCGGACCCGACTACCTGCCCACCCGCTCACTGAGGGACCTGCTCACCCTCATCGACCCCGACATCACCTCAGTACAGACCAATCCCCGCGATCCCGCATGGCTCCGGTCCCGGACCGAGGTCGACCCGGACCTCCTGCTGATCGCCCTGTCGGCATGGGCCTCGGCCCGCGTGGCACCCCACATGCCCGACACCGACTGGTACAGCCAACTCGAAGGCGCCGGCCAGCTGGAGTGGGTCCCTGAGGAACTCGACCTCGCCCGCCACGACCTTCATACCAATGGCACCGCCAACCCCCCGAGCCACGTCTTCAACCTCCTGCCCAGCCTCGTCGCCGAGCACCTCACCAGCAGCGGGCTCCAATTCCTGGGACACCACCGCGACCTGCGACTCGGTCCCACCCGCGCAGACGGCCGCCGCACCCTGCACCTCGGCGCACCCGAAACCCTCACCGACACAGACGGCTCGGCCGGAGCCAGCGTGGACGTCCTGACCTTCCACCTCGAGACGGTGCCAGGCGTCCCCGAAGTCCACCTCCACGTCGACCTGAACATGACCCGCCTCGCGACGCGCCCAGTCGAGTACATCCCCCGCCGCGGATTCAGCGACCCGACCGCCAGCGTCCTCCTGTCCGCCAAGGAAGGACTCGTCCACCGCCGCGAGCGGCCCATGCTCCTGCAGAGCGGAGTCACCATCCAGCGGCGCGGAGAGAGCAGTACCTGGACCTGGGAGCCGGGCGTCGCCGAGATCCTCGCTCGCCTCACCCACCATCAGCCACCCAGCCTCGACCAACTGCGCACCGCGCCTGGCGACGCGGCAGCCCAGCCCTTCGCCGCCCACCTCGTCCACAGCACCGGCATGACCTACCGCTACCCCGACAAGGACGGCGCCCCGCCGACGCGCTCGGTCCACGACCACCCCGTCGGCCACGGTTACCAGCCCCGCGACCACATGGAGGTCCTCACCCGGGTCGCCCACCAACTGGAGGAGAAGGGGCTGGCTCCGCTCGCGCCCACGCCCAAGGCCCGGACCCGCGCCAAGGCGCTCCTGCCTCTGGAACTGCCCGACGCCCCTACCTACGAGATCGAGGTATGGGCGTCCTCCGACCGGACCTGGCAGGGCCTGCAAGTTGCTGCCGCCGCAAAGCTCGGCCTGACCCCCGGCCGATCCACAGCGGCTTCCGCCGGCTTCACGGGGCCGATCAACGTCACGCTCCACCGCTGCGACCCCCGGGACCTGACCGCCGGCCTTCCCCGTTCCGCCAACCCCGACAAGGCCGCGCGACGCGCCGAGTACGAAAGGAGTGAGACCGAGCGCGCCGCAAGGATCGCCGAAGCCTTCCCTCGGCTCGCCGAACCCGTCGCCTGCATCGTGGAGATGGAAGGAGCCGCCTACTTCTCGCGCACGCGTCAAGGCGATCCTAAGAAGCTCTTCAAGAAGACCCTCCCGGCTCTCCGCCGGAACGTCCAGTGCCTTCGCCCGATCGCCCCGGCCAACCCCAATCCCAGCAAAGCCGCCCTCGCCAAGCGCTTCGCCGGCACCGACTTCGCCACGACCGACATCGAACGCGCCGCCTCCGCCCTCAACGACGCGCTCCGCCAGGCCGGCCACCTGCCCAAGATCGCCGTACCCCAGGGCATCGACGGCCCCTTCGAACTGATCACGGTCTGGCTCGTCCCGGCGGGCGAGCGGATGATCGTGCCCATCCTCGTCCGGCAGCACACGCACGAGGAACCCACCGCACAGCTCATGCCCAAGCCCGGCAGTCCGACCGAGCACCCCATGCCGCTGACCGCACTTCCCGAGGCGCTGACCGCCGGCCGCGGACGCGTAGCCACCCGCACCTCACGCGCGGCCCTCGCCGAGTTCATCACCGGCGCCCTCGCCCTCGACTCCACAGCCGACCGGCTCCTGCTCGTACGCCGCGCACGGATGAGCGATCGGGACATCTGGCCATGGCTGCAGGACGGCCGGATCGCCTTCGACCAGCTGGTCCTGCCAGGTGTCGACATGACCGACCCCGCTGTGACTCCGGCTACCCGAAAGCCCGGCGACCAGCCCGGCCTGCGCATCATCCGGCTCAGGGAACGCAGCGACCGCGACGCGGTCCCCCGGTCCTTCGGAGTCACCGAGGAGATGGTCAGGACCGGCGAAGAATCGGAAGAACTGATTCCCGTGACGAGGTACGGGCGGTTCTCCGGGGTCGTCCAGGTCGGAGAACGCGCGTTCTGGGGCATCAACCCCCGCTCGGCCCAGAACCAGACCGCGCTCGGCGTCACCAAGCTCGACCCGGCCGAACCGGGCAACCGAACCAAGACCTGTTCCAACCCGACTTCCCTGGAGATCGTGCCCGCGTTCCTCCAAGCCGGAGACAACCCCGCCGACTGGGCCATGTACGTCCACTCCCAGCGACGTCTCCACGCCCACACGACGATCGCCACCACCTGGCCAGCCATCGCCCACCTAGCCGAACTGATGGCGGAGTACATCCTGTAAGCAGCGCAGTGCACATGCCGGCGCTCGGGGCAGCTCCCACACGGCCGGGCTGAGAAGGTGTCAGCCCCGGCTGGACCTCCTGCAGGACCTGCTCGGTCAGTCTCCGTGCGGGAACCCGACGCGGGTCCTCGGGATCGGCGTCGGGGCCGAGGGTCTTCACGGTGACGAACATCGTCATCAGCTTGCCGTCCCGGCTCTCCAGATCGTCACCGGGGGTGCGCCAGCGTAAGGACGAAGTTCCTGCCACAGGCTCAACGAACCTCGTGTCGGCGCACCCGGTGGCTCGGGGAGGCAGCCCTGCCGGGTATGAGCAGCGGGTGGCGCGGGTCCTACCTCTCGGTGGGCTGCTGTAGCCGGACCGCCTTGCCCCAGTCTTCATCCAGAGGGGCGACCGCCAACTCCGGTCGATCGGCGTGCTCGCGAACCGCGCCCCGCTCCCTGGCGTGTAACACACCGTATGGGTGCGGATCATCCGTCAGGGGAGTCACGCACCCAGGAGCGGGTTCACGCAGTCGCGTTGGTCGTCGCTGATCCGGGCGAGCCGCTGCTGGCCGATGTCGAAGGAGACCACGGTGGTCAGGGCCGCCTTGTGGACGTCATCGCCGCAGTTCGATCAGCGCGAGTCCAGCTGCCTTGGTGCTATGCGGTGGCGTAGGGGTTGATGATGCGGTGCGGTCGGCGGGAGGTCGCCATGACGTTCTGCGGGAAGCGGGGGCCGGCCACGTAGTGGCGTCCCTTCGTCTGCCCGATCGCGGTGAGCACGTCGGCCTTCGTGAGGGCCTGCAGGTCCCGGGTTGCCTGCTGGGTGTTGATCGCTTCCTGCCGCTCGTAGCGCGAGCGGCGCACCCGGCCCACCATCGCGACCTCGTGGAGGGCAGTCACTTGCCGCTCGCTGATCCCGTTGGCGTCGGCGTGCTCCATCAGCTCGATCCAGACCTGGTTCGAGCGGTCGACCCGATGCTGCACCCGCTGAGCCTGCTCGTGGTAGGCGCGCAGGTTGAACTTGATCCACGGCAGGGTGTCGCGTTCGGGCGAGTACACCGGGCCGCCGACCTCCCGGAGCACCTTGTAGTACTCCCAGGTGTTGCCGGGCATTCCGAGCCACTCCTCAATCGAGGAGAACTCCGGTGCGAGAACGCCGCCGCGGGCAATCAGCAGGGTCTGGAGGGAACGGGACATACGGCCGTTCCCGTCGGACCACGGATGGATCTTCACCAGGTTCAAGTGCGCCATCGCCGCCCGGATCAGGACGTGAGCTTCGGTGTCGCCGTCATTGAGCCAGTCCACCAGCTCGGCCGTCAGGCCGGGCACGAGCTCCTGGTCGGGTCCGTCGTAGTCGGTGGCGAGCTCGTCACCGGGCGCGGTGATCCGGATCGAGGTTTTGCGCCACTGCCCGGCGGTGCGCAGCGGGTGGTGGTGGCCCTGGAGCATCCAGTGCAACGCGTTGAGGAGTTCCTTGCTGTAGCGGAAGTCGGCGACGTCGTGGAGGGACTGGATGTAGGTCATCGCCTGCTGGTAGGCGAGGGTCTCCGCCTTGTTCTCCTCGCTGGCGTCGACCTCACGCTCCCCGTCCATCAGGTCGGCGACGTCCTTCGCGTCAACCTGATAGCCCTCGATCGTGTTCGACGCCGCGATCGCGCTCGCGGTCAGCGCCTTACGCAGATCCTGAGTCCACTTCATCGGCGCCTGCTGCACCGCGTCACGCAGGCGCTCGCGCAGGCCGTCCACCTCGTGCAGAACCTTGAGGTCTGCGGCGTCGAGCACGGGAGTCTTATACAGCATGACTCAATGATACCAGCTACCTATCATTTCGGTAGGGTCGGGAGCACTGACCACGCCAACCTGCAGAGACGCGGGCAGGTCCGCCTGCCACACGGGCCACCGACCACCGCTACCAGGACTGCAGACCTTCGGACAGCTTCTTGAAGCATGTCGCACGGTGTGTCCACCACCGACGGCGCACCGGTCGAGGGCCACGTCGCAGGACAGGCCGTGCTCGCGCCGGGGCCTTGGCGACCGGACGCTCGCGCCGGATGTCGACGCCGAGCGCGAGGCCGACGTCGTCATGACGCTCGCTGTGCAAGGCGAGACTCACGTCGGGGACCCACTCCGTGCGACCAGGCCGGTCCAGCACCGAGCACGGCCGGCGTGACGCCCTCACGCCGCAAACGCTCGCCCGACGACAGCGGGAGCCTCAGCACCTCCGGCGGCCCCCGGACAGGATCAGTACGGCATTGTCGGTGTGGAAAGCGCCGCACGTGCTCGTGTACGCGGTCAGCAGTCGAGGGCTCCCATCGCCATCCCGAAGGCCCAGCCAGCAGTGGCCGACCAATGCGGGGCGAGGAGTATGAGGCAGACCAACCACCGGCAGGGCGACGAACCCGCCGCCGGGAACAGACGGGTGGGCGTCTCGCCGAAAATACTCGGAACGGTGCGCCGTCCGATCCTGACGCCTTCGGCGATGTCTCCGACACGGCGGTCAGCATGAACAGAGTGCCGAGTAACATGCCGAGGCCTTTGAGGACCCAAGCCCGTCTCCTACCTCGAGGCGTGTCTGCCGGAACCATTGTGCGTTCCCATCTACTTCCCCTGATAGCCGGTGCGGGGGAGCTGCGGCGGATACGCCCTCGATCGCGGATATCGCGGTGCTGCCGACGTGAACGCCAAGGTGGTACTGATAGAGGCCCAGTGCACAATGGCCGGGGCCGACTGCGTTGGGTGCAGGAGCTGGTCGGAGCTGGTTCACAGTTCGTATTCGCAGTATCCCGCTGACGTGCCCAGTGCGGGGAAACGGGTCCGTCTGTGCCTCTGGGCCTGCCGGTTCATCTGCTCGAACGCGCGAACACCTCGTAGAACAGGCGCCCAGATGGGAACACAGTCGCGCACCCTCCGTGATCAGGTGGTCTCTCGGCGCTCTTGCCTGGCATGCAGATCTCACGCCATGATCAAGCAGGGCCGACTGATGAACGATCGCTGTGATCTTGACGCTGGGGGGCGTATGGGTGCCTATCGTTTCAACCCGCCACCGAACTGGCTGATGCCAACCGGCTGGACTCCGCCCGCGGACTGGACACCGGACCCCTCCTGGCCGCCACCCCCCAATGGCTGGCAGCTGTGGATTCCGGCCCAGCAGGACGAAGAAGGCCCCGCGCCCGCGGCCGAGATCCCGGCGCCCCGCCGGCAACGCTGGTTCCGGCGCAGCCGGGGAGAGAGGGGAAGCGAAGCCGAGCAGCTGCGCGACTGGATCTCGCAAACCCAGGGCGCGGACGCCGCGGCGCTGGCACTGCTGAAGCGCCAGACCCGTCAGGAAGCCGAAGAACTGCGCCGGCGGGCGGTGGACGAGGCCGACGAGATCGTGCGAGAGGCGCGTCGTACGGCAAAGGAGCATCAGGCAGCCGCCCGCCAGGCCGCGAAGGACACGGAGAAGGCACGGAAGGAGGCGGAGCAGCACCGCTCGGAGGTCTATCAGGCGGAGAGCCGACTGAACGACCTGCGCACGCGGATCGTGACCACCGACGAGACCGTGATGCTCCAACAGATCGGGATCTACGCCTACCGCCACCCGCTCGACGATGCCGTGGCCTACCGAGCCCGGCTGGACGCCATCAAGGCGAAGATCAAGGAACTCGCCCGCTCACAACAGGCCGTACGCTGCGCCAGCGGTTGGACCGTCAACGGATCGGCCCGCCAAGGCACCAAGATGATCCGCGACTATTCGAAACTCATGCTCCGCGCCTACAACGCCGAAGCCGACTACGCCGTGCGCAGCATGCGCCCGCACCGCCTCACCTCGCTCGTCGACCGCCTGTACAAGAGCCGGGAGACAATCGCCAAGCTGGGCGCCACCATGGACATCCGGATCTCTGATGCCTACCACGATGCCCGAGTGGAGGAACTGCGTCTGACGGCGGACTTCCTGCATCGCAAGGAAGAGGAGAAGCAGGCCCAGCGTGAGGCCCGCGCCCGCGAGCGTGAAGAGGCAACCGCTCAGCGGGAACTGGATCGCGAGCGGGAGAAGCTGCACAAGGAGATGAGCCACTACCAGAGCGCGCTGGACAGGCTGCGGGCCCAAGGCGATCATGCGGCCGCAGCCGAGATGGCGGCGAAACTCGCGGAGATCGAGGGGGCCCTGAACGACGTGGAGGCCCGAGCGGCCAACATCCGCACCGGCTATGTATACGTCATCTCCAACGTCGGCGCCTTCGGCGACAGCATGGTCAAGATCGGAATGACGCGGCGCCTCGAACCGCTGGAACGCATCTATGAGCTGAGCGGCGCCGCTGTGCCCTTCCGATTCGATGTCCACGCACTGATCTTCAGCAAGGACGCAGTCGGCCTCGAAACCCGGCTGCACCAGGAGTTCGCCTCGCGCCGCGTCAACCGGGTCAACAGCCGCAAGGAGTTCTTCCGCGTCACGCCCGCAGAGGTCAAAGCCGTCCTTGAACGCAGCGCCGGTGAGCACCTCGTCGAGTTCAATGAGGTCGCTGAAGCGATCGAATGGCGCAGCAGCACGACGAAAGGCAGCGGATCGCCGTAAAGCCACGCACAAACAGCCGGGGACGGGGGCCGGTGGGCGCTGGGCAACTGCGTGGTCGGAACCGGCACTGACCTTGCCGGCGCACTCCAAACCTGGGGGGTCTCAGCGGGCTCGCCCCTGGCCCGAACGGGGCGGGCGGGGCTGGCGAGCGTGGCCACTGCCCTGGCCCAGCATCCGCCGGCGGTCTCGGCCGCTGGCTGTCACCACCGGTGCTCGTGGTCTCGGTGACAGTCATCACCACCATCCGGCTGTGGCCAAGCACGCTCAGGGGGCGAGCACACAGCGCCCGTATCTCGGGTTGCAGGAGGTGGATGCGGGCGCCGCCAAGCCTCTCCTTCAGGTTGGCGATCCGGTAGTCCGGTTCACGGGCGCCGAGTTGCTCGCGCATCTGCAGGAGCAGGGGGTGCCAGCCCGCCCCGACCGCATGCGGCCCGTCCGACACCTGGTGTACGGGGCACCAACCCCGCTCCGGTCATTCTGCAGGGTTCCGTCCTTCCACGTCTGCGCGTCGGCCGATGCGAATCGGTACACCCCCTGCGAGGCGATCTGGCGTAGCGCCGCGCGCCCTTCCCTGGTGAGTTGCTCAAGGATCCTGGTCTGGGCCCGGCTCGAGCACGGCTTCTGTCGCTGTTCCTTATGTGCAGGGGCGGCGCGGCTGGCTCGCTGTCCGCGTGCTCGTCTCAGCGGTCTTGGTGGGTGAACCAGTTCTGTTCGCAGGCCACATCCTGTAGGTGGGAGGCACCATGGCCATCCGAACCTTCGGCCACACCACGATCACCCTGCCGGAGCTGGACGAGCCCGGCCTGTACCTGAGTAACGTCGACAGCCTCGACAGCTCCCGCGGCACCGTCCAGGACTTCGCCTACGGGGACGCCGATCTCCGATCACTCGACCTCGCGGACACGCAGCTCGTCACCGGCCGGAACGCGGGCGTCTGCGCGAAGCGGGTCGAGTTCGAGGCGGTCAACCTCCACGGCGTCGAGATCAGCGACAGCGAGCTCGGTTCGGCACGCTGGACCGGCAGCAAGCTGGCCCGAGTCCACGTCCGGGACTGCAAGCTGATGGGCGCCTCCCTGGACGGCCTGGTCCTCGACGACGTGCTGTTCGAAGGCTGCAAGCTCGACTTCGCCACCTCCGAGAAGGTTTGCGTCACCGGCCCTGTGGCCTTCATCGGCTGCGTCTTCACAGAGGCCACGTTCACCGACTGCGACCTGTCCGACGTCGTGTTCACCGACTGCACGCTCCGGCTCACCGAATTCGGCACGGGCCGCTACCGCAACACCGACCTTCGCGAGAACGACCTGTCGGCCATCCGCGGCGTCGCGAACCTCAAGGTGCGCATCGACCCCGGCCAGCAGTCCTACCTCGCCAAAGCCCTCGTGAGCGAACTTGATATCACCGTCGGGAAAGACTGACCCGGGAGAAAAGCCCGTGCCCCTGCAGATCGCCTACGGCGACCCGTCCGCCCTCCGAGCCCGCTGCGAGGTCGCCACCGCCCGGACCACCCGCCCCGAGGAGACCACCTATGAGCCCGGCGCGATCATCCCGGCCGGGCGGTGGCACCCCATGAACCGAAGCAGACGTCAAGGCAGTCATGGCCCCTCGTAAACCTTTGGACAGCACCCTCGTGGAGGTCGTCCGGGCCGCGTACCAGGAAGGGCGTGAGCTCGAAGACCTCACCCGCCCCCTCGGCGATCCGGACACGGTGTACCTGGGCCAAGCCCTCGCCAAGCCCGACATGACCACCACCACCGACAACTACGAGGACGGCCGGCTGATCGGGCTGCACCTCGACAACTGGGACAGGCTCCCGTACGCCGACAAGCACACCGGACGCCGCAGGATCTGCCTCAACCTCGGTCCCGGAACCCGGTTCATCATCCTCGGCACGATCGATGCCCAAACGGTCTGCCGAACCATCCACCCCGACGACCACCCCCTTCAGTACCCGCACACCCAGGACTACCGCGACTACGTCGCCAGCTGCTGCCCCATACGCGTCATCCGAATACGCCTCGCCCCCGGCGAAGGCTACGTAGCCCAGACCGAATACCTCCTGTACGACGGCTCCACCGAGGCCCAAGACCAGCCCTCTGCTGCCGCGTTCTGGCCCGGACACTGGCCGCGCGGCATCCCTCCCACCCTCATCTGACCCGTCGCGACGATGCCCCCTCCAGCACAAGGAGAGGGGGCATCGTGACCTGAACCCTCGTGGCGTGGCCGCCACGAGAATGCACGTCGCGAAAGGCGCGGGTGCACCTGGCAGTTCGTTCCCCAGTGTGGCTTCTGCTGTCCTGGTCTACGAGCGAAGTGCCTTCGCCATCCTTTAGAGCCGTGCCTGTACGGCACCCACCCAGGTCGGAATAGTCCCCAAGTCGATCTTTCAGAGACCTGGAGGCCGAAAACAGTTGCTTTACCCGGCGGGTTGGCCGCTCGCCCACCGTGAACAAATCACTGCACAGGAGGATTCAGCACGATGGATACCTACCCGGGTACGACTCCGACACGTCCTGGATCACCCAGCCGTGGCCCTCCAACGCGGCCAGATGGGGTGAGACGTGCTCCCGCTGGGTGGCAAAGGCAAGGAGATGGCTAGGGCGGGTGGCACCCACGAAGATCAGCTGCATGGCCTGCTTGACAGTTGCGGACGCCCTCATAAGGTCGCCATGTCCAGCAAGGAAGGCGATCCGGTGCCTGTCAAGTCAAATGAAACGAATGTGATGCTATGAGATCTGTTGTTCGGTTTGACGTCGCTTGGCGGGGTCGTTGATCCATGCCTGGCG
>NZ_JBIRGM010000024.1:0-66837 GCF_044328025.1 Streptomyces sp. NPDC018000 | reverse complement strand
GGGGAGACGTTCAGGGCTTCCATGAACGCTGTGAGGTGAGCGCGTGAGGGTACGGCCTCGCCTCTGAGGATGACACTGAGGCTGCTCTTGGGTAGCCGGTGCCGGCCGTCGGGGGTCCGCCCCGCTGCCGCCTGCAGGTCGCTGAGGGACGGCTGCCCTTCTCTGGCTCGCATCTCCACCATGACGTCGTGCAGCTTGCCGAAGCTGTCGATGAGGTCGGGGTGGGTCATCACCGAGCGGAGCGATGCGGCCAGGTCCCGGAACTCCGGAGAGATGCCCGCGCGGCGTCGGCGTTCTTCTTCGGCCCTGCGCGCGGCCTTCCACAGACGCGTCGCTTCCCTGGTGTCGGCGTCGCACGCGGTCGCGTATGCCAGCATCAGGCGGCGGGATGGAATCCTGCCGCTGGCGCCGCGCGAAAGTGCCGACGCGGTGAACTGGTGTCCAGTCAGTTTGGCCATTGCCGCGTAGGTGACGCCTCGGCGCTCGCGCTGGGCACGTAGCCACAGCGCGAGCGCTTGGGACTGCCGGGTGTCGGCGGCAACGGCGTTCTCGCGCCGTCCCATGGGACCGTCAGACGGCCTCGAGCGGCGGCACTTCTGCCGCGCGCATGGCCTTGACGGACCGGCAGGCAACGTAAAGAGCACCGGCGATGAACTCAAGGGCTCCGAACACCGGTATCCCGAAAGCCGCGAGGCCCGCTGCCACCACGATGACCACGATCACGACAATCAGTTCCGTCGTTGTCAGAGCTCCCTGCGAAGGGCCGCCGGGAGCTGGCGGAGAGGAGAACGAACGCATACCTGATTCCTGCCTGACGTCATATCACGCCCCTTATAAGCGCGATGAATTGGCTGCACCGTGAACTGCTGGCGGCGACTTCCAGGTCTGCCCGCCAACCGCGTTGATGCTCTCACCGGGACCCGACCATCACAATGTGTGGCCCCCCGGGGTGGGGTCGTTGATGCATGCACGTCCAGGCGTTCACCGCCAAGGGATGGCGAACGGGTGGCCGATTAGAACCCCGGCCATCCGAAAACCGCAGATCAGAGGAACGAAACCACTATTTTCATTCATTTTCGTCCAGGTGCCATTGCCGAAGCGGGGCATCGGATGCCATGGTCCCTGCAACGCTGCCTCCGGCACTCGCTGCCGAGGTCCCCTGGCGTCGTGGCTGCACCATGAAACAGGGACCGGGCTCACCGCGTTCCAGCGCGGCGCCCACGAGGGGGCGCATCCCCACGCGGATGCGCCCCTCCAAATATCCGGCCAGCCAGACCGGCTGCCCCTCACCACCCCGCGGGACTCAGACATCCAGGCGCGGCACACGGTGCGAGCCCTGGACCACTCCGCAGGTCCAGGGCTCGCACGATGTCCGGGGACAGGCGCTCTACAGGTCGAACTCCAGGTGCTCGATGTCCGTGAACCGGACCTCCTCCAGGCTGCCCGCGCGGCGGCCGCCGTCCTGGAAGTACACCTCCTTGAGCGCTTCGGCGGCGATCTCCTTGAGCTGCTGGTCGCTGGCGCCCTGCTCCTGGGCGTCAAAGAGTCGGGCGGCGTAGCGGGGCGGCAGGGCGACGGTCAGGTGCCGGATGCGGTCCTGGTCCGTCGACCCGATCGGCGCGGTGTAGCCCATGCGGGCGCGGGTGTCGATGACGATGCCGCCCGTGCTCGCCGCCTTCTGCCGGGCCTTGGCCCGGATCTGCGGCTGCCACCGCTTCTTCACCTCGCGCTCCAGGCGCGCGGCGAGGTCGGCACGGGGCTTCTTGATCTGGTCCTTCACGTACCGCTCGACGGTGCGCTGGGAGATTCGCAGCATCTGGGCGACTGCCTTCGTGCCCTTCATCTGCTTGACCAGGTACCGCATCTGCGCGCCCGCGCTCTTGGGCGCTGGGCGGGTGAACGCCTTCTGCACCGCCTGGTCCAGGCCGTCCCCGAACATGCTCATCGCCTACCTACTCCCCGTTGTTCTGATCGGTGACGGTGCCGTCCTTGATGTACCGGGCCAAGTTGAGCTCCGGCGCGTTGAACCGCTCGCGGACCTCCTCACCCCACAGCACGGACTGGGTGCCCTCGTGCTTGACCAGGCCGGGGTTGACCCCGAGCTTGAAGCCGCCGGGCAGCGGCTTGCCCTCCCGGTAGGGCAGGAAGTCCAGCGGCGAGGGCCCGTTGGCCGCGTAGACGACGCAGTCGGACAGGATCGCGACCGGGTACTGCCCGGTGAACGACGCGTGCTTGACGATCTTGCGGTGCAGGTTGATCCGGGTGCGGGAGATGACTGCGGCGCGGATGTCCGGCCGCCAGGTCGGCCGGGACAGGGCGCGCCACGGCTCGCCGGGCCGCCAGCCCTCCCCGCGCGGGCGCTCGCGCAGCTTGCCCAGGCCGCCCTTCACCGTGGCCTTGACCGCGGAGACGACGATCGCCAGCTCCGGGTCGCGGCCCTTGTAGCCGTCCATCGCCGCGAGGAAGTCGGCCGGGGCGAGGTCGGCGTCGACGCCGAGGTCGGCCATGGTGGCGAGGTAGGCGTCGCGCAGCCGGTTGTACCAGCCGTCCAGGTATCGGCCGTTCTCGCGCCGCACCCACGCCTCCAGCGGGCGCACCTCGTAGCCGATCTCCACCGCGTACGCCACGGTGGGCGTCGCGTACCAGGCCGGCCCTTCGGGGCGCTCGCCCTTCGGTGTGAACGGGCTGGGCAGCAGGCTGCCGTCAAGCTCCACCCGCTCCTTGCCGACCTTCACCGTCGACAGGTCGACGTGGGAGAGGTCCACCAGCCACGAGCCGGGCAGCTTCGGGTCGAACACCGGGGCCTTGACGTGTGTCGGCGCTCCGAGGCCGACGTTCAGCCCGTTGGTGCCCGCCGCGAAGGCCATGTTGACGTCGATGCCGACCAGGTGCCGCAGGGTGCACTCGGCATCCGTCATCGGCCGCGCCCAGTCGTACGCCTCCTCGAACAGCTTCTCCCCGGGGCTGCGGACGTGGAAGCGGGGCAGGTCCTTGAGCAGCGGGTGCCCGTCCGGGGCCTCGCACGGCGCGCAGTCCACCGGGCCCTTCCCCAGCGAGCCGGGGTTGTGCTCGGAGTGCCGCTTGCCTTCGGCGTCCGGCGCGGAGGCCCGGGTCGGCGGGTGCAGCGCGGTCATCAGCTCCAGCCCGGTCACGGCCGTGGAGCCGCGCGGCGTCATCACCCGGGACGCGTACACGCCCAGCACCCGTGCGAGCTCCGCCGGCGGAAGCTGCCCGGCCTCACCCCAGTGCCGGGTGTCCAGCGCGTGCCACGACGGGATGCACAGCTGCACACAGGCCCGCTCCGAACCGATGGCCGGGCGATAGATCCTCGCCCACGGCCCGAACCCACGCTTCGTCAGCTTCCACTCCGCGCGGACCAGCTGCTTGATGACCTTGTGCCCCTCCGGGAGCCGCCCGGCAAGCCGCTCCTCCTCCGTGAGCGTGGCCGGGAGGCCGTAGCGCTCCAGCGCGGCCTCGGTGAGCACGAGCAGCGGGTCGGCGTCCTTGCCGGGACCGGACAGCTTCGGCTGCCCGAGCTTCGCCTCTTTGAGGGTCCAGTCCACCAGGGACGGCAGGGACTTGGCGGGCACGTCCAGGACCAGGCCGCCAGTGCAGTACGCCAGCACCTTCCCTTCCTCGACGTCGACAACGGCCAGCGGGCCGTTCTCGAACCGCGAGTCGATGCCCGCCGGAGTACCGGCCGGGGCCGCCTTCTTCGCGCCCGGCCGTCGTGACGTCGACGTCGGCCTGGTGGTGCGCGCCGGACGCGGCGCGGCCGCCGGAGCAGTGCCGACGGGGGCGGGGCTGGTCCGGGTGTTCTCTGTTGCAGTCATGACCGCAGCCTCGGGGGCCGGACCTGTGGACAGAGTCTCGGCTTCCGCCGGGTCGGATGCGCCGGTGAACGTGGCGGGCACCGGGGCGGGGTAGAGCTCCGCGAGCTGCTTGAGCAGTCGCGCATACGCCTCACGTTCAGGGCCGCGCGGCTCGGTCGGCTTCTTCGTCGACTCCCAGGCGGACACCGTGGCCCGCCGCACCTTCAGCGCGCCGGCGACTTCGTCCAGCGTCAAGCCGTGCGCGGTGCGCAGCCGCTTGCGCTCCTCTGCCGTCGGCAGCGGAGAGCGGGACGCGACCAGCGCGTCGACCGCGTTGAACATCTCGGACATGGAACACCTCCTGACCCAGACTTTACCCCATGAACCGTAAAAATCACGCACTTTCACCGTACAAATACCGTACGAAGTGCGTTCGAGACGCGTCGGGTCGGGCGTTCTGGCCGGATTGGTGGTGACCTCTCACAGCGAAGGTTGAGCATTGTCAGCGAAGTCTGGTGACCGCTAGGTTTTCTCAGCGAAGGTTGAGTGGCCGCCGAGGCCGGGGCGTCCGGGGTGACGTTGGGGGACCCGTTACACGCGTACAGCGATCAAGCGCTCAGCACCTTCGACCTGGACTTCTTCGACGGCGGACAACGCTGCCGCACCACATTGGCCGCCGGGTGGAACGTCAGGTTCGAGACTGTGCCGCCGGTACGCGGGTTCCGCTGGAAGTCGCCGCACGGCTGCGGGAGTTCTTCGCGATACCGGGACTGCTGATGGAGGGAGCCGAGGAGGCCGGCGAGGGTCCCCTGGCGCACCGCCGTGCTTGCCAGGGCCTCCGAGTTCGCGGATCCGCAGCTCCTGGCCTCCCTGATGCCCGCGGGGATGCGAATCTTGTAGGTGCGCTGCCCGCATCCAAGCCCGGCGACATCGTGGCACCTGCGATTCGCCCGCCACTGGCCATGGACCGACATGATCACGGACGTGGTCAGACGACTCGACACCTTCCCGCACCCAGGCTGACCAGCAACGGCCCGCCCCGACGGGCAGAGGAGCCACCGACTGGAACCGTAGGGCCCGGCGCCCGCGCGATGCGATCGGGCCGTCTGCATGCCCACACACAACGACGAATTGGCCACCCACCGAAGCCGACGACCCATCACGAACATCGAGGCTAGGCTACGGAATCCGTGGCAGGACCAACGATGTACCGGGAACCGGTACAGGGTCCCGCCTGCGCCGAACTCCCCGGGGATCACCGCACCATGGACTTCCGTGCAGCTCCCGCGCCCGACCATGCGAGAGCGCTCTTACCGGATGAACGGTTCGCCGCGGCCGTCCGGGCTCGCCGGGGGCCGCTCCTGCGCTATGTCCTGAGCCTGCTGCCGGGCGACCCGCAGCGCGCGGAGGACGTGGTGCAGGAGACCTTGCTGCGGGCCTGGCAGGCCGCGCGCGGCGACTCCGGCCGGGACGCCGGCCGTCCCCCGCCGGCCGCCGCCGGGGCCGGGTCCGCCCGTACGGATCCTCAGGAGCCCGCGGCCGCCTGGCTGTTCACCGTGGCGCGGAACGTCGTCATCGACTGGAGCCGTCGTGACGGCGTCCGCCCCGCCCTGCTCGCCTCCCCCGCGCCCGATCTGGCCGCGCCGGTCGACGACCCCGCCCGGGTCGCTGACCGTGCGGAGGTCGTCGCGCTCCTCACCCCACTGTCCCGTCGTCACCGTGAGGTTCTGGTGTACACGTACCTGCTCGGGTCTCCCGGACCCGACACCGCCCGGGCGCTGGCGATCCCGCCCGGCACCGTCAAGTCCCGTCTGCACCACGCGCTGCGGGAGGCCCGGCACACCGCCGCCCGGCACGACCGGGACTGCGCGTGACAGGCAGGGACGCGGGCACGGCCCCGCTCGCCGCGCTGCCGATGCCGGACCGCACCTCGTGGATCATCCTGGCCGGCCTGCTCGTTGCCGTTGTCGCGCTGCTGTGGTGGAGCGGGCGGGTGGTACGCCGCCAAGGCGGCCTGCGGCGCGCGATGCGCCGGGCGCGCTGGGAGGCGCGGATGACCGGCCGCGCGGTGACCCGGCCGTGGCGGGTGATGCGGCGTGACCGGCGCCGGGCGAGGACGCTGGCGGCGTTCCTGGCCGCACCGGACGCGCGGGGCACCGCGGCGGACGCGCTGGACCGCGCCGACCGCGACGCCGCCGGGCCGTGCCGGGCGGTCGCGGTGTCCCTCGCCCCGGCCCGGGACCGGGTACGGGTCCTGCTCGCCGGGCGTGACGTCCCGGCGCCGCCGGCGCCGTGGAGCGCCGCCGAGGCCGCGGAGCCGTGGACCTGGGCCGCGCCGCTGGGCAAGGACGGCTCCGTCGCTGACGGGGTCCCGGAGGCGGAGACCGGGCAGCGGCTGCCGCTGGTCCTGGGTGTGGACCGGCACGGCAGCGGCGGCGTGGTCGTGGCCGACTGGTACGCCGGTCCGCCCATGATCGCCGTCGAGGGCGACGGCCCGGCGGCCCGCAGCGTGCTCCAGGCGCTCACGGCGCAGCTGGACTCCCTGCCGGAGGGGCCGCCGGTCCTGGTGGCCGGCGGCGTCCACGCCCGTTTCGCCGGGCGCCCACTGCCGGAGCTGCTGGAACGGCTGGAGACGGCGGACGGCGACTGCGAACCGCCGGTCCTTGTGTGCTGGGCGCCGGACGCTGCAGCCGCGGCGCGGCTGTGCGCGCTGGCCGAGCGGGGCGCGGTACGCGTGCTCGCGGGCGGCGCGGCCCTGCCGGGGCACGCGTGGGCGCTGCACGCGGAGGCGGACGGCCGGCTGCTGGCCCCTGAGCTGGGCGCCGACGTCGAAGCGGCGGCCTTGAGCCGCGCCGTCGCCCGCGCGCTGCGCACCGCCGCCCGTGGCGGCCACCGGCCTCCGCCTCCGCCCCGGACGTCGGCCGGCAAGGCGACTCCGGCCGACACCGCGGCCACCCCGGGCATGGCGCCCCCGGCGTCGGGCGACATCGCGGCCACGGGCCCCGCCCGTACGCCGGGCCAGGACGGGACCCCGCCGACCTCGCCCGACCGCACCGAACCCGCCTCGATCACCGGCCACACACCGGGCGACGGCGGCGGCAAGCACGCACGCGAAGCTTCGGCGGCCGACCTCACCGAACCCGAGCCGGCCCCGCTCGCCGGCAGTGGCCGGGGGGCTCAGCAGGTGCCGCACGCGAAGGCCGCCCAGGGCGTGGCGCCGGCCGGGCGCACCGGCACCGCCGAAGTCCCCGCTGTCACCAGCCGGACGCCCGATGACGGACCGGTGGACCTCGCGGAGCCTGGACCGGCCCCCGCCGCCGGAAGTGGTCCGGTGGCAGAGCGGGTGCCGCCTGCGAGCGGGGTGCCGGCCGCGCGGGGCGGCGGGTCCGGAGTCGTACCCGACGCCGGGCACAGGCCCGGTGACGGGCAGGCACCGCACCCGCCCGCGTCGGGCACCGCCGACGCCGCCGGACCGCCGGCCGGCACGGGCGCCGGAGGCGCCAGTGACTTCGACGAGCCCGAGCCCGCCCCCTTCCCCGCCGGCCGCGGCGCCCGCGGGGTCTCCGCACAGCCCGAACGGAACGAGCGCCACCCGTGAGACTCTTCCTCAGCATCAGTCAGCCGGGCACCGACCCGGCCGCCCCCGGCCGCGACGTGCTGGTCGACGCCGCCCCCGGCACCTCCGCCGGGACGCTGGCCGGGCGGCTGGCCGGGACCGCGAGCCCCGAGCCGCCTGCGCTGTTCGTCGGCGACCACGAAGTGGACCCCGCGCTGCCGCTGGCGGCGGCCGGGGTGCGCGACGGCGTGCGCCTCGGGCTCGGCGGCCCGGCCCCCGCCGAGCCGGCTCGGTACGGGCCCGCCCGCGGCCGGCTGGCGCCGCCGTCACGGACCCCGGACGGCGAGCGCCTGCCGCGTGGCGCCGGGGTCGAACTGCACGTCACCGGCGGCCCCGGGGCGGGCCGGGTGTGGATGCTGGCCCCGGGCACGCACGCCGTGGGCCCGCTGCCGGGCAGCGCCGTGCCGCTGGACGGCCGCGACGTGCCCGCCGCCGGGATCCGGGTCGCCGTCCGCCCGGACGGCACCGTGCTCGTGCACACCGGCCCCGCGACCGGGCACGCCAAGGCCGCGCTGTCCGAGCCGCAGCCCCCGCCGGAGCGCCCCCGCGCGGACGCCGTGCCGCTGCCGCCCCCGCCGCCGCCGGAGCTGCCCGATCCCGCCGAGGAGGTGTACGAGCCGCTGCCCGAGGGTTGGCGCGAGTGGCCCCTAGAAGCACAGCTGACCCTGGGCGAGTTCCTGCTGCGGGTGACCGAGCCGACCGAGGCGGACGCCGCCGTCGCGCCCTCCGCCGACGGTGCGCATCTGGACTTCAACCGGCCGCCCCGGATCGTGCCCCCGCTGACGCCGGAACGCTTCATCCTGCCGTCGCCGCCCGCGCCGCCCGCGAAGCGGCCGATCCCGCTGCTCGTCGTGCTGGCGCCGATGTTCTTCGGCGTCGGCATGGTGATCGTATTGAAGTCGTACTTCTTCCTGATGTTCGCCTTCTTCAGCCCGTTCCTGGCCGTCGCCAACCATGTCACCGGCCGCCGGGCCGCCGAGAAGGAGTTCACCGCGGCCGTCGCCGGCTACCGGACCCGCCGCGGCGCGCTGGAGCAGGACGTACGGGACAAGGTGGACCGGGAGCGCCGACTGCGCGTGGCGGGCGGCCCCGACCCGGCCGCGGCTGGGCTGTGGGCGGTCGGCCCCGGCGCCCGGCTGTGGGAGCGCACCCGCGCCCACCCCGACCATCTGGCACTGCGCATCGGCACAGTGGGCCAGGCTTCGCTGCTGACCGTGGAGGACTCCTCCCGCGAGGACAACCACCGCTCCGTGCAATGGACCATCCCCGACATGCCGGTGGGCGTGGACCTGGCCGGGGACGGCGTGGTCGGCATCGCGGGTGAGCAGGCCGCCGCCCGCGCCCTCGCCGCCTGGGTGGTGGCGCAGACTGCGATCCTGCACAGCCCGCGCGAGGTGCGGATCACGGTGCTGACCGATCCGGCGGGCGCGCCCGCCTGGGAGTGGGTGCGCTGGCTGCCGCACGCCCGCCCCGGCCACGGCGGCGTCGCCGCCGAGCGTTCCGGCGGCCCGGCGGTGACCCTGGGCAACGACCCGGAGACGGTGGCCAACCGGGTCCAGGAGCTGGTGTCGGCCGTGCGGTCGCGGGCCCGCGCCAAACAGGCGGCGATGAGCGGCGCCCTGCTCACCGAGCCGGACCTGGTGGTCGTGCTGGACGGTGCCCGGCGGCTGCGCGACGTACCGGGCGTGGTGCAGGTGCTGAAGGAGGGCCCGGCCGTCCGGGTCTTCCTGATCTGCGTGGACCAGGAGGAACGGATGCTCCCCGAGGAGTGCGCCTCGGTGTGCGCGGTCGGGGCACGCGAGCTGACACTGCGCCGCAGCCGCAGCGCCGACCTTCCGGGCATACGGCCCGACCTGGTGGACGCCGACTGGTGCGAGCGGGTGGCACGGGCGCTGGCGCCCGTACGCGACATCACCCCGGACGGCTCCGACGGCCTGCCGGACCGGGCGAACCTGCTACGGCTGCTGGAGCTGGAGCCGCCCGCCGCCGCGGACCTGGTGCACCGCTGGGAGCAGCGGCCCGCCTCCACCGGCGCGCTGCTCGGCGTCGGCTACACCGGGCCGGTCGTCTTCGACCTGGTCAAGGACGGCCCGCACGCGCTGGTGGCGGGCACCACCGGCGCCGGCAAGTCGGAGCTGCTGCAGAGCCTGGTGGCGTCGCTCGCGGCGGTGAACCGGCCGGACGAGATGACCTTCGTACTGGTCGACTACAAGGGTGGCAGCGCGTTCCGGGAGTGCGTGCGGCTGCCGCACGTCCTTGGCATGGTCACCGACCTGGACAGCCACCTGGTGGAGCGGGCGCTGTCCTCACTCGGCGCCGAACTGGTGCGCCGCGAGCGGCTGCTGGCGGACGCGGCGGCCAAGGACCACACGGAGTACCGGGCCATGCGCCGCCGGAACCCGCTGCTGCCCGCGCTGCCCCGGCTGCTGCTGGTCATCGACGAGTTCGCCACGCTCGCGCGCGACGTGCAGGAGTTCGTACCGGGCCTGGTCTCCATTGCGCAGCGCGGCCGGTCGCTGGGCCTGCACCTGGTGCTGGCCACACAGCGGCCCGCCGGTGTGGTCACCGCCGACATCCGCGCCAACACCAACCTGCGGATTGCGCTGCGCGTCACGGACACCATGGACAGCCAGGACGTGCTGGAGGTCAACGACGCGGTGACCATCTCCGCCGCCACGCCCGGCCGGGCCCTGGCGCGGGTGGGTCACCGCTCAGTGCTGCCGTTCCAGACGGCGTACGTGGGCGCCGCACGGGAGGACGCCGTCGCGGCCGCACCGACTGCGGACGCGTCCGCCCCCGCAGCCGCCGCGGAGGCGCCGATCTGGACCAGCGACGTGAACTGGTCCCTGCTGGGCCGGGCCGCGGCCGAGCCCGCCCCCGGGCAGGCGTCCGAGGACGACGCCGCCGAGGCCGATGCCGACGGCCCGACGGACCTGTCGGTCCTGGTGGACGTGCTGTGCGAGGCCGCCGCGGAGCTGGCGATCGCACCGCAGCCCAGTCCGTGGCTGCCGCCGCTGCCCACCGCCCTCACCCTGGGCGACCTGCCCCGGCGCCCCGACCCGGGCAACGGCAGGCTCGCGCCGGTGCCGTGGGCGCTGGCCGACGTGCCGGCGGCGCAGCGGCAGGAGCCGCTGGAGCTGGACCTGTCCGCCTTCGGGCACCTGTACGTCATCGGCACACCGCGCTCGGGCCGTTCGCAGGTGCTGCGCACCATCGCCGGGGCCCTGGCCCGCCGGCACTCCAGCGCCGACGTCCACCTGTACGGCATCGACGCGGCCGGCGGCGCGCTGGCCGCCCTGACGGCACTGCCGCACTGCGGTGCGGTGGTGCCGCGCGCCGACCTGGAGCGGCTGGGTCGGCTGCACGCGCGGCTGCTCGCGGAGATGGCCCGCCGCCAGGAGCTGCTGGCCGCGCACGGGGTGGCGTCGCTGCCCGAGCTGCGCGGGCTGCTGCCGGCCGCCGAGCGGCCCGCACACGTGGTGTTGCTGATCGACGGCTGGGACTCGCTCGTGGCGCTGCTCGGCGACCACGACAGCGGTCGGCCGGTGCAGGAGCTGACCGCCCTGATCCGCGAGGGCGCCCCCATGGGCATCCACGTGGTGGCCACCTCCGAACGCGCCCTGCTGTCGGGCAAGGTGGCCTCGCTCAACGACGAGCGGCTGCTGATGCGGCTGACCGACCGCAACGAGTACATGCTGGCCGGTATCTCCTCCAAGCAGATCCCGGCGGTCGTGCCGCAGGGCCGCGGCTGGCGGGGCGGCAGCGGTACGGAGGTGCAGGTGGCGCTGGTCGGCGAGGAGGCCGCGGACGCGTCCACGGCCACCGGCCGGGACCAGGCGGAGGCGCTGCGCCGGATCGGCGAGGAGGCGGCCCGCAGGGACCGGGACGTGCCGGCTGCCCGCCGTCCGGCGCGGGTGCTCACGCTGCCGCGGCAGGTGGCGTTCACCGACGCGTGGGAGAAGGTGCCGGCCGAGCGGCGGCGCCCGCTGTGGGGTCTGCTGGGCATCGGCGGTGACGATCTGGAGCCGCTGGGCGTGGACTTCGCGGCCGGCTCACCCTCGTTCCTGGTGAGCGGCCCGCCCGGGGCGGGCCGCTCCACGGCGCTGGCCAGCCTGGCGGTGTCGCTGCTGGCGGGCGGCACACGCGTGGTGGTGCTCACGCCGCGCGAGTCGCCGCTTCGCGGGCTGCGCCGGCATCCGCACGCGGTGGTGCTGGAGTCGCCGGACCCGTCGGCGGACGAGGTGCGCGACGCGCTGGCCGCCGGTACCGGCCCGGCGGTGGTCCTGGTGGACGACGCCGACCTGCTGGCGCAGATGCCGGCCGCCGACCCGGTGCTCCGGGAGATCGCGGCCACCGGCCGGGACCGGGGCCACGGGCTGGCGGTCGCCGCCACTGCCGAGACGCTGACGTCGGCGGGCATCGGCTGGCTGGGCCAGGTGCGGCGGGTACGGCGCGGTGTGCTGCTGTCGCCGCAGTCCCCCGCCGAGGGCGACCTGCTGGGCGTGCGGCTGCCGTACGACCAGCTGCGCGGCCGGCCGGTGCCGGGGCGCGGGCTGACGGTGGACCCGGTGACGGGGATGCTGGTGTCGGTCCTGATCCCGGAGACGGTGCTGCGCTCGGACGACGGGGCCTGAGCCCCGGGCCCCGGGCCCGGGGCGCGGACCGGAACGGGCCCCGCCGTGCAGGACGGCGGGGCCCGGCCCGTTCGCGCGCGTACGGCCCGAGGGCCGGGTGGGGCGGCGGGTCAGGACGCCTTGTTGGTGCTGGCCGCGATCTCCGCGTCCATCTTCTCCACGGACTCCTTGATCTTGGTGAACTGCATGGCGAAGCTGTTGATGCTCTCCACCGCCTGCTGGAGGGAGGCGGTCAGCTTCTCGTAGGCGGCCTTCATGGCCGGGCTGCTCTGCTGCATGAACAGGCCGTTGTCGAGCAGGCCCTCGACCGAGGTCTTGGTGGACAGCAGGTGCGGGTTGATGTCGTTGACGGCCTGGTTCATGACATTGGAAACGCGGACGATCTCGGTGTAGTTGAGGTTGATGTTGCCGGCGGGCATGGATCGCTCCTTTGGTGCGGGTGTGTGGAACAGGGGCAGGTGGTCTGAGGGCTTGCGGAACGCCCGGACGGGGCGCGGGCGGGGTCAGTCGTCGGAGGACTTCCAGCCGGTGTCGCCGGCCGCGTTCTTGCTGTCCCACTTCTCGGTACGACCGTCGGTCACCACGGTCTTGGTGCCGCTGCCGTTCGCCTTGACCTCGATCGTGGTGACGACCTCGTGGCCGTTGAGGTCCACGGCCGTGGTGCTGGTGCCCTTGACGGTTTCCTGCTTGCCGCCGTCGTCCGGGCCGGTCCGGGTGTAGGTCGTGGTGGTGTCGCGGTGCCCGGTGGTGATGTTGTAGACGGAGTGGCTGGTGCCGGTGGTGGTGCTCTCGCCGCCGTCGCCGGGCGCCTTCGTGACGCTTTTGAAGGAGTCGTCGGTGATCTTGTTGCCGTCCTCCTCGATGGTGACGGCCTTGCCGGTGGTGGTGGTGACGTTGCCGTAGACGTCGGTGGCCGAGGAGTCGTAGGTGCCGTCGGGGTGGTAGTTCGTGACGTCCTTGCTCGTCAGGCCGGTGCTCGTGCGCACCTCCGTGGTGATCTTGGTCGGCTTGCCGTCCTCACCGTACTTGTACGTGGTGGTGGTCAAGTTGCCGTGTCCGTCCGAGGTCGTCCACGTGGTGGGCCGGTTGCCCTGCGGCGGCTTGGGCGCGTGCGGGTCGTCGGGATCGACGTTGCCCGCGCGGACCTGCTCCTGCCACTTGTCCCAGATCTCCTTCTGGGTCTTGTAGAGGTCCGCGGCGAGGGACGCCTCCTGCTTGCTGGCCTCACCGGCGAGCTTGAAGTCCCAGTCGGCCCAGCCGCGGGCCACGCCCTCGTAGAGGTTGGCGAGCTTCTCCAGCTTCTCCTCGGAGCGCTTGAAGGAGCTCTTCCAGACCGAGTAGTAGGCGCGGATGGCGGTGGGCACGCCGCTGCCGACATCCGCGACCGAGTAGTCCTGCTTGCTCTCGCGGGCGTGCTGCACCTGGCCCTTGAGCGAACGGGCCTTCTGGGCCACCTGGTTGAGCAGCTCGTAGTCGACTGCGATGTCGGGCACAGCACTCCTCCGGGGCGGTACGGGCGGATCCGGGCGGTCCGGGCGGACACGCCGGGGCGGCGTCCCCTTGTGCAACGCACGCCGGACGCGGACGGTTCACGAAACAGACCCGTCCACGGCTAGCTGTGACATCGTTCACAGAGTGAACCGGCGGTGGTCCGGGCCGCGTTGACCAGGTGTCAGCGATGGGCACGAGGAGACGGCCAGGAGGCGCAGGTGGCGGCACGCCCCGGGGACTGGAGTGCCCTCGGCATGGGTTCCGACCCCACGCCGGGCGACCCGGCCACGCTCAAGTCCATCGCGGACGCCATGCGGGACCTGGCGGACTCCGCAGGCACCATCAACAACGGCCTGCGCGAGCTGCAGATCACCGCCGGGGACGGGCAGCGGTTCATCGGCAAGACGGCCGACGCGCTGCGCGACGTGGTCGACGAGCACCTGCACCGCTTCGTCGGGCGCGTCGAGGAGTCCTTCCGCATCGCCGAGGGCGCGCTGCGCACGTACGCCACCATCGTGACGAACGCGCAGGCGGAGGCGGACCAGGCGTTGAGCGCCGCCCAGGGCATGTCCGAGGACGACCCCGCGCGCGAGACGATGAAGGAACGCGCCCACAGCGCCGCCTCGGACGTCTCCACCGCCGCCACGAACCTGCGCAACTCCCTGCACCACGCGGGCACACTGATGGTGCAGCCGGTCAGCGACTGCGACCTGTTCTGGGAAGTCTTCCAGTGGCTCACGATCATCATCTCGGTGATCGCGGTGTTCACCGGTGGCATCCTCGGCATCATCGCCTGGGGCATGAACGCCGCCCTGCTCATCAAGACCATCGTGGACTTCAGCCAGGGCAAGGCCGGCGGCCTCGAACTGGGCCTGGCCTTCCTCGGGGTGCTCTTCCCCAGCACCAAGGGCATCAACGTCGGCCAGCTCGTCAAGGGCCTGGGCAACACCCTCAAGGGCGGAGCCTCCGGCATCGCCGACTCCGCCCGGGCGCTGACCTTCCAGGCGGGCAACATCGCCCGGCTGACCGGCCTGCCGCGCTTCGTGGTCGTGCCGGTGGTCGTGGGAGCGAAGATCGGCGCATCGCTGCGCTTCGACCTGTCCGCGATCGGCCGGGGCATCATCACCGCCGGGCAGAACGGCTGGAAGAACGTGGTGGTGACCGTCCGCGGCGACTGGGCGCGCGCCACCGTCAACGCCTCCGGCAGCTGGGGCAGGATCGGCGCCTACACCGTGGTCAACGTGCAGCGGCTGGGCCGGTTCACGGTGGCCGCGCTGGCACCGCTGAACTTCGCCGAGATGAGCGTGCTCGGCATCGGCGGTGCCGCGCGCCTGGCGTTCGGCGAGCGCGTCCTCGGCATTGCCCAGCCGGAACTGCACGCGCTGCTCGTCAACGCCGGCCGGGCGGAGGCCGTGGTGCGCGGCGGCAGCACGCTGACGCACGTCTCGCCGGGCGCGCTGGTGCCCGTACCTCCGCTGGCGCCGCCCGGGGTGCGGTTCGGCGCGGGCGGCTTCTCCGGGGTCCCGTCGCCGGGCGGGCTGTTCCGGCCGGGCGCGGGCGCCGGGTTCACCGGTACGGCCGACCTCGTGCACCTGTCGATGACGAAGCTGCCGACGGTCAACCTCGGCTCTCTCGGCTTCGGTGGCCTGGACGGGATGCGTGGACTGCCGGGCCTCGGCGCGCACGCCGGGCCGGGGACGCTGACCGCGCCTGCCATGCACGGGCTCGGGGGCGGCTCGCTGGTCGGCGGGGTGCCGACGCCCGGCGCCGGGGTGCATGTACCGGGCGGATTCACGATGGCGCCGCCGCCGGGTACGGAGCTGCACCTGCCGGCCGCGCCGCACGGGATGACCACCGCGCCGAGTGGGCTCAGCATCCCCGGCGGGCTGCCCGGCGGTCCGCACCTGGTGGCGCAGACCGACCTGGCCGGCGGCCAGGTCCGGCTGGACAGCAACCTGCTGGTGAACGGCCACACCTCCATCGACCTGCTGCGCGACGCCCACACCCCGGCGCCGCTCGCGCACACCGTCCCGCGGACCGATCCGGGCGTGCACCCCGGAGCGGCCGGCGTCTCCGGCGTGCCGGTGGCGGGCGTGAGCGACGGTGTGTCGATGGCGCGGGGCGCGGTCGGGTACGCCGAGGACCTGGACGGCCTCACCTTCGGTGAACTGCACGCGCTGTCGCTGGGCGATGTGTCCGTCACCGGCATCCGGGCGGACGGCATCTCGCTGCGCATCGGCGACGCACCGGTACGGACGATGGACGCGCACTCGATCGCCGCTACGGCCCCGGTCGGGCCCGCCCCGGTGAGCCACGTCCCCGGGACGGGCGCGGTGCAGCCTCCTGGCGTGGGCGCGGGCACCGGTGCGGCCGCGCACGCGGGCGGCGGCGCGGTCCGGGTGCCGGGTACGGGCGAGGCGCACCTCGTGCCGAACCCGGCGGGCGCGGTCGAGGTTCCGGGCTCCGGCCTGACCCACGCGGCCCCGGCCCCGGCCACCGGTGCCCTCCACGTGCCCGGAACGAGCGCGGCGCACGGGCCCCCGGCCACCGCCGCCGGCCACGCCCCGGCCACGGGTGTCCGCGCCCCCGACACCGGCGCCGGGCACGCCGTACCGCCCGTGAACGCCGGGGCGAAGGTGCCCGGCGACGGGGTGCCCGTACCGGGGCGCGGTGTCCCGGGGCGCGGCGCCGCCCCGCCCCCGGCGGCGGCCTCGGCCGCGGCGCCGCCGCCCGCACCGGCCCTGAACCCGCAGGAGCTGGCCCTGAGCCTGCTGCGGGGCGACGGTCCGGCGGGTCCGCCGCCCGTCACACACGGCGTCCGCGCGGAGAACGTCACCGCGGTCTCCGCGCGCCCCGCGCTGGACACCGCCGGTGCCGCGCCGCGCGGCGCGGCCGACGCCGCCCTCGACCTGGTGGCCCGCCCCGGCCGCACCGGCGGCCCGGATCTCGCCACCCCGCCCCCGGCTTCAGCCACGCACACCCCGGCGCCCACCCCGGCCGCCGCGGCCCCGCACTCCCCCGTACCTGCCGGGGACGGCGCCGTGCCCGTCCCCGCGTCGGCCGTGCCCGCCCCGCCGCCGACTCTTGGCGGCAAGGGCAGGGGCCCGGCCCCGGCGTCGCAGCTCGGCGGCGACGGACTGTCCGGCCCGACGATCCTGCCCACCAGCAACAAGTGGGGCGGCCGGGACGCGGCCATCGTCATGAACCGGCGGTTCCACGCCGCCCACCAGGTCGTGATCGGCAACACCTCCGGCTTTGCGGCCTCCGCCCGGGTCAACGGCTGGGCGTCCTACGAGCAGGCGCTGAGCCGGCTGGGCCAGGCCGAGAAGCGGCTCGACGAGGTCGCGCCGCCGCCGGGCGTCGGCCCCTCCTCCGGCCCCACCCCCGCCCACCGGGCGGCCCTGGACGACTACGCCCGTGCCGAACAGGCCGTCGACCGGGCCGAGGACACGCTGCGTCGACTCGGCATGGACCCGGTGGCCACCCACCGCGAGATCCGGAGCGTCATCGGACGCATCTTCACCGACCGCGGCGGCTTCCTCCTCGGCGGCGCCCCCACCCCCCGCCGCCTCCTCGGCGACCCCCCGCCCCCGGCGGGCACCGGCGCGGGCGGGGGGTCGCCGCCGGGCGTGGCCGACGACGCCATGGACGTGGACGTGCACGAGGGTGTCGGCGCCCACCCGTCCACGCACACTGCGGAAGCGGTGCCTGCCGCACCGGTCGGCGGCGTGCGCGAGTGGACACCGCCCGGCGCGGGCCAGGGCGCCGACGGCCGGCTGGTGCTCGTCAACTTCCCCGACGGCCACCCCGGCCAGACCACCCCGCTCACGGGCACGCTGGACGAAGAGGCCTACCTGAACTTCGTCCGCGAGAGCGTGGCCGAGTCCCGGCCCCTGGGGTTCGTCGTCAACGCGATCGTGCGCTGGGACGGTCTGGCCAACGGCGGCCTGCAGCGCTTCCTGGACACGGTCGGAACGGGCCTGCACGAGTTCGACGGGCGCGTCGCGGTCGTGATCGGCGTCAACGGGCCCGAAGCCGAACTGGCCGCCATCGGGAACGCCATGCACGCCGCGCTGAAGGACGCCCGGTTCCCCCACCCGGTGGCGCTGGTGCGCGTGCCGTACAAGCCGGCCAACGGCTCCTTCCCGTACGGCACGGTCCGCAACGCCGTGCTCGAGAGCACGGTCGGCGGGTATCTGGCCCGCACCATGATGGAGTGCGGTCTCCATCCCTACTTCTCCATCATGGACTTCGACTTCCACCCGCACGTGGTCCCCGACGGCCGGCACGTCTTCAACTACTTCGAGGAAACGCTGTGCATGCCCGACCACGCCGCCGTTCGCGCGGCCGGTCAGGAGCCGGAGCCGCCGCTGCGTCCACTGATGATGGCCGGCGGCTACCGCGCGCCCGACCTCACCGCAGAGGGGGCGACGTCCGATCTACTCAAGGAAGCCAACGCCAGGATCGCCAAGGACTTCGCGGACGCCGCGGCGAGCGGCAAGGGCAAGGGCAAGGGCGGCCCGAAGGTCATCACCGAGGGCGATCTGCCCGGGCTGTTCCAGCGCATCGAGCGCGACATGAGCGCACGGACCCGGCTCGCGATGATCCACCCGCAGCTGCCGTACGCCCCCGAGCCGAACCTCTTCGTGGACGCCGCCGCCACGATGCTGAGGCGGCAGGACGGGGAGGCCCTCAGCTTCGGCGACGGTGCGGGCGAGTTTGCCGCGCTCGGCAACCGGCTCAACCAGTTGAACGCCTGGGAGCTGAACCGCCGACTGCCGCTGCCGGCCTTCACCGTTGCGGCCGACGACGCCCGTAACCTGCTGCGCCGGGCGGCCGACTCCCTGTGGCCGGGCGGGGTCGGGATCCCGAAGGCCGACCAGCTGGCCGCGCGGGACGTGATCCGGCAGTTGGCCGACTCCCTGGACGGCCTCGGCGAGTTCAAACCCGTCGACGCGAACCGGCTTCGCTCCCTCGCAGAGTCGTTCGACAGCTCGGTGCCGCCGCACGGCAAGGCACCGGCCACCACCGCGACCCCGAAGCTGCTGAACCGTGCCATCGACGCGCTGGACACCCGCCTCGCCGAACGGGCCATCGCCGCCGGCAACAACACCCTGCCGGAGCGCGGCGCGGCCTTCGTCAACGACGTGCAGGGCGCCGCCGTGCCGACCGACGTGGCCCGGCTGATCGCGGGCGCCAAGGGGAGGACCGGCAAGCTGCCCCAGGACCACGGCAGCCTCAAGAACCCGATGGGCCGGCTGGTCGGCCCATCGCGGGCCGACCAGGGCGGCCTGCACCCGGCCAATCACCGGGACGAGTGGACGGGCTCGCCCGGTGACCCGCCGGGCGACAACGCCACGGGCGTCCCGACCGGAGACGACCCGCTGTTCCCGAACAAGCACGCCCCGCGGTCGGCTCCTCCCGTCGGCCCCGCGCCCGGTGTGCACGACCACCCGGGCGCCCCGCCGCCGACCCGCATCGCAGGCAAGGTGTCGGGCAACCTCGACTCGCGCCTGGGCTCCCACAAGAACCCGCCCACCACCGCGGTGTCGGCGCGCGTGCCCGGCGCCGACGGGCTGCACGCCGGAATCTCCCCCGACGAACTCCGGCTCGCGATGCGCGACCTGGCCCTGTCCAACGACCCCATGGCGCTGCTGCGCCGGCTGCGCTACCTGCGCGAGGAACACCTCGGGCCGGGGGCGCAACTGCCGCAGCCGCGCGGCTCGCTCTTCGCCGCCCTGAAGGACGCCGCGCTCGACCCGCAAGGCCTGCTGCGCAGCACCCTGGACGGGCTCGACAAGCCGTACCCCAGGGCCAAGCCCATGCCCACGGACGTGGACGACCCGGAGAAGTATGCGAAGTATGCGAAGAAGCTGTTCAACTGGCGCAACACCGCGAAGAACGCCGCCGACAAGAACCTCGAGCCGGTCATCGACGACCTGGGGGCCAAGGGCATCGGCGTCGAGGACTTCTTCACCCGTCTGGCCCAGGGCCACATCCACCCGCCCTCCGACACGCTCCAGGGGTTCATCCGCAGCAGGAAGCCGTTCGCCATGGACCCGGGCGGCCTGCTCGTGCTGAAGCAGTACGCGGCGGCACTTCGCCGGGACATCCACGTCACCGGCGGCGACGGCTTCCGCCATGAGGTGAAGCGTCCGGCGGACGCCGGACGCAAGCGGCCCCGGGACGGCGAGAGCGAGCCGCTCATCCTCACCTGGGAACACGGCAGCGGCTGGCGTGTCGGGCCGCCGCAGGCCGCATCCGCGCCGCCGGCCCCGGCGTCCGGCGGGCCCGGCGCGGCCGGGCACCCGGGGCAGGGCGACAGCGGCAGAGCCGGCTACGACGGCCCCCCGCCGCCCAAGCGCCCCCGTCGCCGCGGCGGAGCCGGCGAGCCGGGCCCGTCCACCGTGCCCGCGCCGTCCGTTCCCGGGCCTGCCCGGACCACGCACCAGCAGAACGTGGACACCGCCTGGCAGCAGTACCTGAACGCAAGCGGCGAACTCATCCGGGCCACCCGCGACCTTGACCCGCTGCGCGCGCGGGCCGGCGAGTCCTCGTCCGGCTCCCGGGCGCTCGAAGCGGTGACCAGCCGGGCGCAGGAGGCCGAGAGCGCGCTGAACCGGGCAGAGCGCCTGCTGGAGCAGCTCGGCGTCGACATGTCGTCCCACCGGATGGGCCGACTGCAGCTGGGCGACTCCCCCTCACCGCCCGGCCGGCCCCACCACCCGTCCGACGGAGGAACCCCGTGACCCCGCCCGCCCCGCACCGCCTCGCCGCCCACCGCGCCGTACCGGGCGGCGCCGCCGTGGCATACGAGACCGTCACGGCCGCCCTCGCGGCGGCGGATCCGGGTGACACAGTGCTCGTGGCGCCCGGTGTGCACCGCGAACGGCTCCGCCTGGACCGGGACGTCACGCTCCGCGCGGCCACCGGCCCGCAGGACCCGGCGGACCCGGACGGCGGTGCGCCCGGCGTCGTCCTGGCCGCCCCCGACACGCAGACGGGCACGGACGCCGAGTCGGACGCCCCGGTGCTGAAGGTCGCCCCCGGCGTCCGCGCGGTCCTGGCCGGGATCACGGTCCGCGGCACCGCCGGCGACCGGCCGGCGGTCGTGCTGTCCGGCGGCGCCTGCGCGTGGACCGGCGGCGGCGTCACCGACGGCCGGCTCGACGTGCTCGGCGACGCCACCGCCACCCTGCGCGGGCTCACCCTGCGCGGCGCGCACCTGGCCGGAGTGCTGCTGCGCACCACCGGCACGGTGCGCCTCGACGCCTGCCTGCTCGTCGGCATCACCGGCACGGGCCTGGTCGCGGGCGGCGACACGTTCCTGGAGGTCACCGACACCACGGTGCGCGCGGTGACCGGCTCGGCGCTGCGGATCCGCGAACGGGCCCGGCTGACGCTGCGCGGAAGCCTGGTCGAGGCACCGGGCCGCAGCGGGCTGCTGGTGGAGGACGAGGCCGCCGTCGATGCGGCGGACACCCGGCTGCGGGACTGCGGGGCGGAGGCCGTCCGTGTCCTCGGCAGCTCCCCGCTGCCCCCGGACGAGGACCAGGACCAGCACAAGAACCGGGACCGGGACCGGGACAAGAACCGGGACCGGGAAGCGGAACCCGGCCGGGACGGCGGCGGCGTACGCCTGTCCGGCTGCGAGCTGACCGGCGCTGGAGCCGACGCGGTGGGCATCACCGGCGCGGGCCAGATGGAGCTGCGGGACTGTGCCCTGCGCGACTGCGGCGGCTCCGGCGTGGCCGCCGACGGCACCGCCCGGGTCCGGCTCACCGGCGTCCGGATCGTCCGTACGGGCGGCACAGCGCTGGCGGTCCGGGACGCGGCGGCGCTGGAGGCGGCGGACACCGACGTACGGGACGCGGGGGCGAACGGCGTGCTGGCGGCCGACGAGGCCGCGGTCCGCCTCACCGGCTGCTCCGTGACCGGTACCCGGTACAGCGCTGTGCACGCGGGCGACGGCGCCACGGCCGTCCTGGACGGGCTGCGGGCCGCGCGGTCGCCCGAGCACGGGGTGCACGCGGTGGCCTCGGCTTCGTTGGAGCTCACCGACGCCCGGATCACCGGCTGCGGCATGTCGGGCCTCGACCTGGCCGACGAGGCGCGGGCCGGCGTGGCCGGCCTGGAGGTGGCGCGCTGCCGCCAGGGCGTGACGGTCTCCGGGCGGCAGGGCGAGGCGGAACTGACGGACTGCCGGGTGTCCGACGTGGAGCGGGCCGCCGTGGTCCTCGGACCCGGTACGGTCCGGCTGGCCGGGGCCCGGCTGCTGCGGGCGGGCACGGCCGCGCTGGTGGTGGGCGAGGACGCCCGGCCCGTCGTGGCGGACGTGGAGATCCGGGACCCGGCCGGCTCCGGGATCGTGGTGGCTGCCGGCTCCCGGCCGCGGCTGCGGGACGTACATGTGACGGCGGCCGGGAAGAACGGCCTGGTGGTGGAGCCTGGCGGGGGCGGCGTCTTCGAGGACGTGGACCTCGTGGCGCCCGGCTACCCGGCCGTGCACGTGGGCGCGGGCGCAGCGCCCGTACTGCGGCGCGTCCGGGTCCGGGACGCCGAGGAGGACCTGAGCGCCGATCCGCAGGCCGCGCCGGTGACCGAGGACTGCGTGTCGCTGCGGGTGGCGAACGCCGTGTGGCCGCAGCCGGGCGGCGCCCCGGACCGTGCGGCCGAGTCCGGCGGCGGCACGTCCCACGACGGCGTGGAGGACCGGGGCACCGAGGGCGCGGACGACGGGGACGGCGCGGACGAGGCGGAGAGCCTGGAGAGCCTGCTCGCCGAACTGGACCGGCTGATCGGGCTGGAGGGCGTCAAGCACGACGTCGCCTCGCTGGTCAAGCTGATGCGCATGGTGCAGCGCCGCGAGGTCGCCGGGCTGGCGGCGCCGCCGCTCAGCCGCCACCTGGTCTTCGCCGGCAACCCCGGCACCGGCAAGACCACCGTGGCCCGGCTCTACGGGAGGATCCTGACCGCTGTCGGCCTGCTGGAGTGCGGCCACCTGGTGGAGGCGGACCGGTCCGCGCTGGTCGGCGAGTACGTCGGCCACACCGGCCCGAAGACCCAGCGCGTCTTCCAGGAGGCCATGGGCGGGGTGCTGTTCATCGACGAGGCGTACTCGCTGGCACCGGCGGGAGGGGGCGGCGGGAACGACTTCGCCCAGGAAGCCATCGCCACCCTGGTGAAGCTGATGGAGGACCACCGGGACGCGGTGGTCGTCATCGTAGCGGGCTACCCGAACGAGATGGAGCACTTCATCGACTCGAACCCGGGCCTCGCCTCGCGGTTCAACCGGACTCTGCTGTTCGAGGACTACAACACGCCCGAGCTGGTGCGGATCGTTGAACAGCACGCGTCCGCACACCAGTACAACCTCACCGACGACGCGCGCGGGATGCTGCACGGCTACTTCGGGCACATGCCCCGCGACGGCCGGTTCGGTAACGGCCGTTCCGCCCGTCAGGTGTTCCAGGCGATGACGGAGCGGCAGGCGTACCGGGTCGCGGAGATCGAACTCCCCACGGAGGACGATCTGGTGACGCTCTGCGCGCTGGACGTGCCGGAACTGGACGTCCCGGCAGAGCCGGCCCCGGCGGGCCGGGCCGGCTCCCCGGCAGCGCTCACCACCGCCGCCGGGGGCACGGCCGGCTGACGCCGGGCCGGGGCCCGCGTCAGGCCAGGCGCCACTTCTGGTTGCTGGTGCCGGAGCAGGTCCACAGCTGGAGCTTGGCGCCGTCGCCCGTGGACCGGTCCTTGACCTCCACGCACTTGTCCGCCTGCGGGTTGACGAGGTCCCCGGCGCCGCTCATCACGAAACGCTGCGCCGGGTTGCCGCTGCAGTGGGCGAGCTGGATGGCGGCGCCGTCGTTGCGGGAACCCCAGGCCACGTCCATGCACAGGCCCATGGCCCGGACCGTGCCGTCGCCGCGGAACTCCCAGCGCTGCGGAGCCCGGCCGTCGCAGTCGTGGATCTGGAGCTGGAGGCCGTCGAGCGGGTTGCCGCCGGGGATGTCGATGCAGCGGTTGGAACCGGTGCCCACGATCATCGATCCGGCCGGGGCCGGGTCCGACGCGACCTTCTTGGTCGGCTGCTGTGACTGTTGCGGCTGCGTTTGCCGCGGCTTGGGGTGGGCGGACGTCCCGGACGCCTGCGTGCCGTTACCGCCGGGCGCCTTGCTCGCGGCGGGCAGCGCGGCGGGCACGGGGGCGCCCTGGGCCCGCGGCGCGTCGGGGGCGGCGGCTCCGGAGGGCGCGCCGGACCCGCCCGGCGCGGGCTGCGCGGGCTGCGCCGGCGTGGCGCCCGTAGGGCTGGGGCGGGGCGCGGCGTCGGCGGCGGCCACGTGGGCCGCGGGCTCGTTCGCCACGAAGGTGACCCGGCCCACGACGGGCACGGCGAGGGCCACGACGGCGGTTACCACCGCCGCGCCGGCCACGGTGGTCCAGACGCGCTTCTCGGGCAGCAGCCGGCGCCGGGGCGCGGCGGGCCGGCGCGCGAAGGCGTCCGTGAAGCGGGGCCCGCCGGGGTCAGCGCCCGGAGTGCCGGGCGAGGGGGGCGGGTGGGCGCTGCCCTGGGACGGCACGTGTGGTCTCCCGTCGGCTCGTAGGCCCGTGCGGGCCGGGGCGGACACGTCCTCCGGTGCGGGACAGGGCCACTGGGCCCCGTATCGCCGCACCGGCACGTGACGCGGTGTCACCAGCGGGTGTTCTTCTCCCATTTCACCACCGTGACACAGGCAGTTTAGTGGCTCTGCTCCATAGGTCGACCCGTAAGCGTCACAACTCACCCAACCCGTGAGGCCCTTGCCATGTCACGGGCCGGCTGGCACTTCTGCTCCTCAAACGGGCATGGCGCCTGCCATGATCCGTGTCATGCGCACTCAGATCACATCGGCAGGGATGACCGACATCCACCAGGTTCTCGCTGATCACCACCGATACTGGGGAGACCGCGACCTTCGCTCCCTGCACCTCCTGGCCCTGGTGCAAGAGTTTGGTGAAACCTGTCTCGTCGCCCGAGCCGAGGATGGAATCCACGGGTACATCATCGGGTTCGTCACCCCGACCGGCACCGGGTACGTACACCTGATCGCTACTCGGGACGACACCCGCGGCACCGGTCTCGGGCGCCGTCTGTATGCGGCGTTCGCTGACGCCGCCCATCGCCACGGCGCGCTGCGATTGAAGGCGATCACGTCACTCGGAAACACCGGCTCGATCGCATTCCATCGCCGCCTCGGCTTCGACGCGAAGACCGTCGATGACTACAACGGCCCCGGCCAAGCCATGGTCGTCTTTCATCGCATTCTGCCGTTCGACGCAGTGCAGCCCTGAGCGACCAGCCACCCCCTCACCGGCATCGCTCCCCAGGTCGTAAGCGAATTAAGGAGCGAGCTTATCCACGCCGCGCCGGCCTTCTCGACGGTCGCTGTGAACGGTGCCTCGTCCATCGGCGGCGACTTCGTCCAGGGGCCGGTGCCGGTGCAATAGCCGAGCGGGCCGAGAGCGGGGTCGTCGATGTAGACGTGCCAGTCGCTGTGGTACTCGGCCCGAGCGGTCAGCGCGGCCGCGGAGGTCTCGGGTGTCATGGCGGCAGGGAGAGCACTGGCACGCGCCTTGGGCGGGCTTCCCTGGTTTCAGTCGCCGCTTGTCCGGGAGGGCTTGGCGTCGAGGTAGGCGGTGTCCACAACGATTCGCGGGGGCGGTTCGTCGGGGCCGGGCCGCTTGGTAGCCCGGTCCAGTGCTGCGGAGATCTCGTCGTACATACGGATGGACTCGGATGACAGGCCGTTGGACAGTGGTGTCACCTCGGCCTTGATAGAGCGATCCGTCTGGTTGTAGGGAGTCTGCTCCGAGGTCTTCTCCCACAGCTCTTTGATCGTATCGATCTGGAACGTCTTCAGTCCTGCGGCCTTCTGCAGCCGTTCGGAGTGCTGGGGCGGGGAGTCGACCGCGCAGCCGGCCGTGGCCGCCAGGAGCAGGCTCGTCCCCAGCAGAGCCAGGACAGGTTGAGTCGTGATCTTCACGCCGCGCAGTCTGACGGGGTTCGCCGGCCACCGCTGGAACACTCGCTGGCTTCATTCGTTCGCGTGACATCGGCCGGTTGCCGGGTGACGGCTACCAGGCCTGCGGCAATAGCTGAGGGCCTTCACCGACTGGTGAAGGCCCCTCAAATGTCTGACCCCGGTCGCGTGACGTAAGCCAGGGCTGAACCGGGGAATCTGTCGGCCATGACACATCAGGGGGTGCAGATACAACCGACCGCAGCGCAGCTCAAGCTGCTGGAGCTGCTGATCTCCCGGCCTCGCCTGGCCCTCTTTCTCGCCGCCGCGCCCACGCCGGCGGCGATGGAGCTGTACCTGTGGAACGTGCGCCTGTCGGCCGCCTTCAGCGAGGTGATCGCTCTTGCCGAGGTCGTTCTGCGTAATGCCATGGCGGAGCAGCTCGCCGCCGAGTACGGGGCCACCTGGTACGCGCGTGCCGACTTGTTCGACGACCGCACCATGAACGGTCCCGGTCGCCAGGTCGGCGGGCAGGGTGATGTTGCGCCACGTGGCCCAACCGCGCCGCCCACCACGAACCGCAGATCGACGGCGTTCCCCTCCCGGGCCAGACCGACCGCCGCGGCCGGACCCGCCGGCTCGCCCTCCCCGAAGCCCACACCGAGATCCTGCGCCTGGTCGAGTACATCGACAAAGACGTCGCCACCTGGCTCGGACAGACCAGCCGCATCCCCGAGCTGCTGCGCACCCGACCGTAACCGGACGGCGATGCGCAGACCTCCGGTCCCGGCTGTCCGACGATGGGCCGCACGCGGAGCGTCCCTTCACCGGCCGTCTCATGCAGGCAGGAAAAGGGGGTGTGTCACGTCCGCTTCTTCAGGATGAAGCGATCTCAGGGTGTTTGGACCGGTCATACCCTGAACGGTGGTGGCCGCATTGCTGACGGCGGCCACCGTCGCTCCTGCTCAGGATGCTGAGAACGAGTACTCAGGAGAAGGTCAGGACGGCCTTGAGCGGCTCTCACTGCACGTCCCGGAGTAGACAGTCCCCGTCGAGACATTCACCTCACAGGTCTGCCAACTGAACGTGCCCCCTTCGATGAAGTTCTTGTTCACGTTGCCCCAGCCGCTGTCCTTGCCCGAGCTGTTGTAGATCACACCACTGCGGACAGATCCACCTGAGCCGGCCGGCGGGTAGTACGTCCAGGTGATACCGACCGGGATTCCGTTCGCGTCGAGGTCGCGGATCCAAACCCAATCGCCGTACGGCTGGAAGCAGCCCTGGCCGGTATCGAAGAGAACCTGGTCACCGGAGTACGAGCACTCCTTGGCGTATCCGTTGTTGTAGCTGCTGTCCGAGACATCCGTAGTCGCCTGCCACCCGTCCGCGGCGGCGTCGGTCCCGGTGGACAATGCGAGGCCCATGGCCAGCGCGATACTGGCGACTAATGATCGGGAGCCCTTCGACATTCGCAATCCCCCTCGGGGAACAAATCGTGTCGGGTACTTCATGGAAGCCCTCCTTCTGGCGGGCTCTCAAAGTGTTGGCGCGACGAGCGATATTTCATAGCGGTCTTGCCTGTCCGGGACAGTCCCACCTGTTCGGCGTACACCACCAAGACGCTGGCCAACCAAGCCGACTTCCGTAGAGCCGCTGCCAACCGAAGCTACGCAGAGCGGCCAAGCACTGGTAGAGCGCGTGGACGAGGCGCGTGGAGCATTCTGAAAGCGCTGATGGAGCATCAGGTGCGCCCCAACCTCGATCGTTCATGAGTCCTCGTCGGTGTGCTGACGGGGAATCTGTGTTTGCGAGGTGCGGTCTTTTCGGGGCTGGGGCACGTTGACGGCCCGGTTGTCGCGTCGGGTGGGCGCCGGGTTCCACTTTCCCGGTGTGGTGGTGCGGGGCGTTGGGGCGGTCGGTGTGGCTGGTCAGCCGGGGCTCGGCAAGGCATTGAGCCGGTCGATTGCCCGGGTGACTTCGTCGGTCCAGGGCCATCGTGTGGTGAAACGCAGCCAGCGGCGGCGGCCGGTGGTGACCAGCTGGGCGGCGGCGGAAAACAGCCGCAGGCGGAGCTTCTTGGGTTCCCAGCGGCGTGTTTCTGCGGTCAGGGCGAGCATCGGCATCCAGGCGAGGAGGTCGAGTGCGAGGGAGACGATCTCCAGCCAGATCCGGTTCTGGGCGGTGTCGTGCAGGGGCAGGTTGCGCAGGCCGGTGTCGCGGGCGTTTCGGATGCGGTCCTCGCAGCGGGCCCGTCTGCGGTAACGCAGTTCCAGGTCGGCGAGCTGGCCGCCCTTGGTGTTCGTCGCGAAGCAGGTCAGCCGTAGTCCGTCGAGGTCGGTGAGGCGCAACTGGGCACCGGGGTGCGGTCGTTCTTTGCGGACGATCAGCCGCATGCCCTTGGGCCACGTGCTCAGGTCGGGCATGTCGGTGATCTCCGCGACCCAGGCACCGGGCCGCTCGGTGCCGCCGGCGTCGTAGGCCGGTGTCCACGCCTTCTTCGGGATCTTCAGGACGGCCTGGTGGATCTGGTCGGTGATGGTCATTCCGACGGAATACGACAGCCATCGGCCCCGGCGGGAGAGCCAGTCGAGGAAGGCGTGGGTGCCGCCGGCGGAGTCGGTGCGGATCAGTGTCTGCCGGCCCCGCCGCAGGTATTTGGGGCACCGTGGGCCCGCTCCCGGTGTCGAAGCAGACCGGGCCCGGTTCGGTGCCGTCGGCCAGGAGGAGGCCGGGCCGGCCCTCGTGCTCGGCACCGAACTCCTCGGACTCCCACATGGCGATCCCCTCTCTTCCACCGTCCCGGCGTGGCACACCCGAACCGGTGAATCCCCCGGCTTGATCAGGGATGTGTCGGCCTTCTGATGTGCAGCTCGTTCCTGTGCTCACTGATCGTTACGCAGGAGGTTTCTGTTGGGCGCCACCGCAGCTGGGCTTGTACGCCGAGATCTGTTCTCGCAGATCAGCGATGTCGGTGCCCAGTCGCTCGGCCGTCTCGGGAAGCCGGATGCCGGGGACTGCTGCGCAAGGCGGAGTGCGTCCTCGTGCAGTGCGCACTCCAGCCGAGTGGCTGCGCAGGTGCCGTAGAAGGAGCTTGGCCATGGACCGGTACCGGGTGAAGATCAGTGCTGATTCGTCAGGTGCCGTCAAAGCGGGCAGCAGGTCGTCGAGTGCGCCGATCTTGCCGGATCGGGATGCCGCCCGCGCGGGGTCGTACTCCTCTTCCAGGCGGTCCTTGTGGTACTGGGCAGGCGAGTTGCAGATCTGCTGCAGTTTGTTGAACAACTCCAGCAACACGCCTTTACGGTACGCTCCTTGGGCGTCTCGGATCGCCTGGAACGTGTCGTCGGCGGTCTGCTGGTAGAGCTCGATCTGTTCATGGGTGAGGCTGACGACGCGCGGCCGGATGTCCTTGGGCGGCAGCTCGCTCAGGATGCCCGGGTCGCTCTTGCGGCGGCGTAGCATGAACGCGCTCATGAGGCCGGACAGCCGTGCGGTTCGCTCGGTATCGGCGATGTTGTCCTCGATGGGGCGGGCGGACTGGTCACGGAAGACGCGCTGTGTGCCGAACAGTCCTGGATTGAGCCAGTCCATGAGGGCCCACGCCTCGGTGAGGTTGTTCTCGACCAGGGTGCCGGTCAGTGCCACCCGGATGGTGGCCTTGATGCGGCGCAGGGCACGGGCGGTGGCGGTGCGGTGGTTCTTGACCATCTGGGCTTCGTCGGCGACGACCAGGTCGAAAGGGCATCAGGGCCAGCAGGTCGACGTCGCGGCGGAGCGTCTCATAGCTGGTGATGACGATCGTGCGCGAGATGACGTCTTCGAGGCTGCGGTCGGCGCCCAGGCCCATGTCGTCGGCGAGCATCGCGCCGAGGCGACTTCGACGAGCGTGACCTGGAGACAGCACGCCGTACCTACCCGGGCCGTCGCCCGGTGCTGAACGCCGACGGCGGCCTGGAAGTGCATCCGGCCGGGTCTGGAACCCCAACACCGCTCGTGAGTTGATCGCGTCCCACGCCACCTGGCCTCACGTCTTCCGGAAACCCATGCAGATCACGGGTCGTCTCCGGCTGTGGTTCCTCGGCCGGGGTCTGTTCACGGCGGTACTTGGTCCAGGTGTTCCGGCTCTCGGCAGGCTCATGTACGTGAGGTCAATGAGAGCCGATCCCAGGATCGGCTCTCATTGACCTCACGTACATGAGATCTGGTTCTCAGAGTTGCTCAGGTTGCGCGGCGCAGGGGGATGACGACGTCCTCGCCTGTGCTTTTCGTGCTGAGGCGGTAGTAGCTGATGTGTGCGAGCCGGTCGGATTCTTCGAGCCAGCCGGCCTCGACGGCCTGGCGGCGGGTTCGGGAGAAGACGGTCGGGGACATGCCGACGAGCTTGGCGAGGTTGGCGCCGGTCTCGATGACGGCGCCGGCGCGGTCGGTGGGGTGCATCGCGTAGAGCATGACGACCAGGCGCTGGTTGGCGGTCATGCCGGCGGTGCGGTGGAGGACGTCCAGGAGCTTGTGCTTGTCGTCGTTATTCACTGGGCCTCCCAGGGCGAGGGGATGGTGTTGTCGAAGCCGGGGATGTCGGGCGGGTTGCATGCCTTGATCGCTTCCCGCTGCTCGATGCCGGGCCCGTGAAAGGCGATGTACGGGCTGATCCTGTAGAGCCTGTAGTTACCGATGCGCCCGCGCTCGATCAGGATGCGCCGCTTGAGGAGCTTCCGGTTGATCTTGCCGACAGCGTCAGCGGTCATTCCGACCTTCTTGGCGATGTCCGCGCCCGTCGCCCTCAGCGGCGCCATGCCCTGAGGGGAGACTCCGATCCACCACAGCACCATGTACTTCTGGCTCGGGGTGAATTCCTTGCTCTCGGTGATCGCTTCGATCCTGGCCTTGTCGACCTGGATGTGCTCACCGGAGAAGGCGTAGGGCGCATAGGGAATGGCCTCGCCTGTGTCGGCGTCGACCAGTCTGCGTACCGCTCCCAAAGGGCCCTCCCCTGGCTGGGCATTGCCGTGATGTACATGAGCAACGGCCCTGGGGGCCGACCAGATGAACTTAACGTACATGAGCGCCAAGTGCATGAACCCCGCCCCCAGGGTATGCCGATCGACCTGGCGTTGATCTGTACCTGCGGCTGGCGCGCCCTGTCACGGCGTCTGCTGATGTACGTGACGTCAATCTGCTCAGTTTCTACAGCAGTGGTCACGGTTCTCAGGACAGGAGCACCACAGTTCTCAGAGCTGCCTGCCCCGATCTCAGGAACCGGGTACACGATGCTGAGAACTGGCTGCCAGGTCGTCAGAACCCGATGAGAAAAGCGTTTCCGCAGGTCGTGGCACGATTGTGGTCTGCGCGCTCTCTAACAGGTAGGACAGGCCATCGACCGAACAGCTCCACGGGCACCTCGGGCTGGGAAAAGCAGTCGTGCAAGGTGAGGGTCAGCACTTCCGAACCGGGCCTCCAGGCGCGCCCGCTCCCTCCTATCGGGAAGGAACCCACTAACGCCCGCCCGTCCTCAGCCCACGAAAGCGCGCCACGACGCGGCCGCAGTCGACGGAGTACCCGTCACGTATGCCTCGTTCAGCCCCCGCCAGCCTCAGCCGCTCTGTTTCTTACTGCCCTCACCTGGCTGCAGTCGCCTCACCGCCTGCGGACCCCGTCGGTCACCGGAGGCCCGCCAGGGCCGAGGATGCACCGACCAGTGGGCGCGGAGAGCGCGACCGGCGACGGTCTCGAAGGCCCGCCCTGAACTCCGCTCTCCCAGCTCACGGGCGTGTCCTGGGAGAGCAGCACCGACGGATGGCAGCCCACCCAGAGCAGCGAGGGGGGACCGGTGCCCTCACACGTCGGCGCGGGCCTGGGCGGCGGCGCTCAAGCAAGAGGCCGCGCGACGGCACGAAGAATTCCAAGACACAGCAGCACGGCTGCGGCACCTTCAGCTGCCATGACCGCCGGCGTCACTGCCCCAGACGGAGCATCCGCCCCACCGCAAGCCCGGCCAACGGTCAGATACGGGGGCGGCCACCGAATGCTCCAGGAGCTCGCGGACGTGGCGTGCGGGGGGTGTCGGTTACGGTAGAGGCATGTCTACGCCCCGAGTTTCCTAGCTGAGGACCCGCTTCCACGCCAGAAGTGTGTCCTTTCGCTTTTTTCGGAGCGTAATACCGTGATTGCTGTTCGCGATGTCGATTTGCGTGCAGGTGCCCGCCTGCTGCTCTCGGACATTTCCTTCACCGTCTCCCCCGGTGACCGCATCGGCCTGGTTGGCCGCAACGGTGCGGGGAAGACCACCTTGATGACCGCCCTGGCCGAGCGTGCCAAGCCCGCCGCAGGGACGATCACCCGTACCGGCACGGTCGGGTTCCTTGCGCAGGACTCCCGCGCCGCCGACCCGACGGTCACGGCCACGGACCGGATCCTGTCCGCCCGCGGTCTGGATGCGGCGCTGCATCGGCTGCGTGCGGCCGAGGCCGCGATGGCCGAGGCCGCCGGGCCTGGCGGGCTGGAGCGGGCGATGCGTGCCTATGCCGGTGCGGAGGCGGCTTTCCAGGCCGGCGGCGGGTATGCGGCCGAGGCCGAGGCCGCCCGCGTGGCGGCCGGACTGGGGCTGCCCGAGCGGGTGCTGACCGAGCCGGTCGGCAACCTCTCGGGCGGGCAGCGGCGCAGGGTGGAGCTGGCGCGGATCTTGTTCGCCGGGCACGACGGTGCACTGTTGCTGGACGAGCCGACCAACCACTTGGACGCCGACTCCATTGCCTGGCTGCGCACCTTCCTCCGGGACCGCCGGGGTGGTCTGGTGGTGATCAGCCATGACACCGCTCTGCTCGCCGGTGTGGTCAACCGGGTCTTCCACCTGGACGCCACCCGGGCGACGATCGACATCCACAACACCGGCTGGGCCACCTACCTGACCCAGCGCGAGGCGGACCAGCGACGTCGGGAGCGGGAGCGGGTGAACGCCGAGCGCAAGGCCGCCGCCCTGCACGCGCAGGCGAACAAGATGAAGGCCCGCTCGGCCACCGCGGTCATGGCCCGCAGCATGGCCCGGCGCGCGGACCGCATGCTGGCGGATCTGGAGCCAGCCCGCCGCACGGAGAAGGTGGCCAGGATCCGGCTGCCCGAGCCGGTGCCGTGCGGCCGAATGCCGCTGGGCGCGGTCAGCCTGGCCAAGTCCTACGACGGCCACCAGGTCCTCACCAGCGTCGACCTGGCCGTCGACCGGGGCAGCCGCCTGGTCGTCCTCGGCCTCAACGGTGCAGGCAAGACCACCCTGCTGCGCATCCTCTCCGGCGAGGAGCAGCCGGATGCCGGGCGTGTGGTGCGCGGGCACGGGCTGCGGCTGGGCTACTTCGCTCAGGAGCACGACACCCTCGACCCCGGCCGCACGGTCCGGCAGAACCTGTCGGACGCCGCCCCACACCTGACGGACGGTGAAGCACGGCGGGTCCTGGGCGCGTTCCTCTTCAGCGGGGACGACGCGGACAAGAGCGCCGGAGTCCTGTCCGGCGGGGAGAAGACCCGCCTGGCACTGGCCGGGCTGGTCCACTCCGGCGCGAACGTGCTGCTGCTGGACGAGCCGACCAACAACCTCGACCCCGCCTCCCGCGACGAGGTCCTGGCAGCCGTCGGCTCCTACCTCGGCGCGATCGTGATGGTCACCCACGACGAGGGCGCCATCGACGCCCTGAGCCCCGACCGCGTCCTGCTCCTGCCGGACGTGGACGAGGACCTGTGGAGCGAGGACTACCGCAACCTGGTCGCCCTCGCCTGACCCGCCCCGCCCCCTGACCCGGCGGGCCCGGCCCGGGCCCGCCGGCCGGGTGGTGGCCGACGCCACGCACCGCGGGACCTGCCGCATACGAACTGCGGGATTCAGGCCCGCGGGTGTCCGGGGGCAGGTAAGCGCGGTGGGGTAATCGGTGCCATCGCCCGCCAAGTGGCCAGGAGTTGGCGTAGCGAAGGGTTCTTGTCGGCCTGGCTCGTGGGGAGATTCAGCCAATTTCTTGATCGGGCGTACGCGCGCTCCGCGCGTGACCAGACTACTGAGTGCAGTTGTCTGACTACATGTTTGTGGAGGGCTGCGTTGGCGCGCAGGGATGACATCGTGACGATCCTGATCGACACGAAGAACGAGATGAAGAAGTCGATCGACGGCCTGGACAGCCGCGTGAGCGAGCTGGACCGTGAACTGCGGGCGGCGTTCACTGGCGAGATCGCCAGGCTGGCCGAGACCGGGTTCGCCGAGCTGAAGGCGTCCCAGCACGAGACGCGGACCAGCGCCTACAACGCGGGCAAGCGGGCGAGCGACGCGGTCACCGCCGTGACCGATCTGCGCCGGCACGTGGACCAGCTGCACATCGGACTCGAAAGCCTGCACCACGATGTCCAGGAGGCGCTGTCGCTGCTGCGCGCTGCGGCACCGATGGTGATCGGCGCGGCGGGGGATCCGGTCCTTGAAGCGGCCGGGACCGCCAACGGCCCCGAACCGGCGGGGCCGCCGTCCCTGCCCAGGCAGAGGCAGACACCGACGGAAGAACCGGAACTGGCGCTGTCTGACGCTCCGGCTGCGGCGAACGGCCCGGCTGCGGCCGAAGAGGACGGGAACGACCGAGTGACTCCGGAGGAACCGGAGCAGGCCGGGCCGGAGTCCGAGGACGACGAGAAGAAGGAACAGGAGGAGGTAGCGGATGGTCCCGAGTTGGCGCTGAGGGCTGGAGAACGTGCGAACGAGGCCGGGGAGAAGGAACCGTCCCCCCTCAGCCAGGACGGGCGGATCTGGGCGATCATGAGGGCCGGGAGGGTCGCGTCAGCAACCTTGGTCTGCCACCGGGACACCTGGGAGTTCGTGGCTGCCCAAGTCGGCAACCACCCTCACTTCCGGACCCCTGCCCTGGACGAACGCGCCGAGGGCCTGGTCGCGGCGGTCCTCTCCGGCCGATCGCTGGTTGCCATGCTTCTGTCGCTCTACCGCATCGCCGAGTCCCCCCGGTCAACGGACGTGGACGAACTGGTCTCGTACGCCGACTGGGCCATGGCCTTCCAGGTCTACTACGAGACCGCGCGAGTCCTCCGACAGGCACATGCTGCCGAAGGCGAGCCGGTCGTGGTGACGATCGACAGTCGCCTGCCGGCCTCCAACTGAAAGCTGACCGGCGGCCGTGGAAGTCATGACGCCTCGGAGAGTCGGGGTGCGGCCGCCGGTTCGGCCTTGGGGCCTTCCACGTCGCTCGTTCAGTCAGCAGGGCGGAGATGAGACGGAAGTCCCGGGCGAGTCTGTTCCGGGTGGGGCGGGTGGTTTCCTCCGGATGGAGTGCTCCGTAGGAGCGCGGGTAGTAGCGGGTGAACTTGTGGAGCGCGATGCGGTCGGTGATCCATCGGTAGAGGGGGTCGCCGGTTTCCTCGAGTTCGTATCCCGCGAGCGCTTCGCGGCGGGTGATTTCGGCGACGAAGCGCCGTAACCCGCCATCTCCGGCGAAGAGCCGGCGCTCCCAACGGTCGGAGGCGAGAAACCAGCAAAAACTACTATCTCGCACTAAATGCGACCGACAGAAAGGCGGTGCTGGCGGCCTGCTGGCAAGGGGTCGGTATGAAGAGATATCCGAGCTGCTGGCAGGCCACCAAGAGGGCGCACAGCCGATTTCACCTGCCCTGGATGGGCATTGAATGCTCCATACGAGTGAGAAGGATGCGGTTGGCACTCTCCGGGTGAGCTTTTGCCCTGCGGGGCCGTGACGAATGACGCAAGGCCGCGACGCTGCAGTCGGAGGATGCCCAGGCACTCTTCCCGGTCATCGACGAGTACGACGCCGTCCATCTCACCACCCAGGGCCGGAAGGCGAGCTGATAGTGGCTGCGATACCCCTCGCCCTCGACGGCTACGCCGACGCGATTTTGGCCCCGGCACCGGCTGGGGAACCGCCTTCTTCGACCTGATCCACTCCCCCATCAACGTGGACACTGTCGCACCCGACGCCCCCGGCACCGTCTGCGCCCGCACCACCATCGACCCGCGCATCGCCGACGTGCTGCTGCGCGAGATCCAGCCTGGCGACCTGCTGCGCGTCACCGGCATCGTTGTCCAGCCCGAAGGCCCCGACGACCCGGCCTACTTCACCGTCAACACCCTGGAGGTCCTGGAGGCATCCCCGGCCCCGGATATTGGACAACCGATAGAACCCGAGCCTTCGTGTTGGAGTGCCGGGGCAACTACGTTGCGGTCTTCGGCGCCAACCGCGACGTTGTGCCGGTGTTCACACGTTCGGCCGTTGGGGGGCCGGCGAGGCCGCCAGCCCCCAACGTGATCAGCTACCTGATCGACGCCTGGGAGAACAGCGGCACGCGATGACGGCCGCCCTCCCCGCACAGCGCACTGCACTGAAGCGACTCCCCACCGCCACCCCTCCGTGACCTGGGCAGCCTGACGCTGAAGGCCCGACTGCCCCGAGATCATCGACGGGGAGTCGGGCCTTCTTGCGCTTGTGGACGGCGCGCGTCCGGGAGGGCTGACTGGCTCCTCGGGCCGCGTGCTACTCCGCAGCGGATCGGACCGAGCTGCGGCGCTGCTTGGCCATCTTGTTGAGCTTGTCCACCAAGGTCAGGAACTGTGAATCATCCATGCGGGCGTTGAGGAACTCGGCAGCTTGGATGGCGTTGTCGTACGGAAACCTGACACCCGTGACTACCGGCTGCGGCGCTTCAGCACCGGGGCGCTCCCCGCGAGGAACGGGAACGCCGTCCAAAGCGTCCTCTCTCCGGGCCGTAGGTGCTGAGAGGTCCGTCGAGCTGCCGTGAAGCGTCTTACCGCTGGCGCCTCCAGCCGCAGAGCGGGAGGAGTTGTTGTCCGCGGACAACGCGGGCGAGTCGGTCGTTGCGGGCGGCGCCTCTGCGGCTGTGCCCATCAAGGGCCCGTCATCGGTGGAAGCAATGTTGTCCGCGGACAACAAGTCCCGGAAGCCAGTAGCGGCGACGGGGGATTCTGGTGCGGCACCTGCAGAGGACTCAGAGCTGGAGGCTTTGTTGTCCGCGGACAACAAGTCTGAGGAACCAGCCCGCGCCAAGGCCTCGCGGCCAACGGCCAGTAGACGCTGTTCCTCCGCCTTCTGCTGTTCCACGGCCTCCTTGGCGCTCGTGAGGTGGGCGAGCAGCTGGGCCGACTCCTGGCTCGGGTCCTCTTTGAGACGCCGGGCCAAAGAGCGACCGTCCCGCTCTGAAACCTCGCCAGCGCTGAGCATCACCTGGATCTCCACCGGCAGGGTCAGCAGGGCCAGCTGGTTGGTGATCCAGGACCGGTCCTTGCCGAGTCGCTTGGCGGCCCGACTCCGCGCACCCCGCTCGCCGCCATCCTCCGCGCAGACGTTGACGAGCTGTTCCACACCCCGGGCTCGCTCGATGACGTCGAAGTCCTCGCGGTCGAGGTTTTCCGCCAGGAGGTGATCGACGAAGTCCTCGCGGGTCGCGGCCAGATCGTCTCGGACCACGAAATCGAGCCTGTCCAGGCCGACATGGACGGCGCTGCGGAATCGGCGCTCGCCGTTGACGAGCACGTAGAGCGCGTCTGCCCCGATCGTGCTCTCCTGCTCAGGCCACAACCTCAGGTAGGCCTCACGAGTGACAGCCACGCACGCGGCGAGCTGTGCCTCGCGCAGCTCCTCACCGAAGCGCGCCATCTCTTCGCCGGAACCAAAGTTACGGCGCGGATTGAGGGGAGTGGGCGCTACCTGATCGAGGGAGAGCCGGACCAGCTCGTACGCCGGAATCGATCCCTCTGTCAGTGCCTTCGCCCGGCCGCGGTCGCTGCGTTTCCGGGCCCGTCCGAATGAGGAACTCTCCCCGACCTTGTCGGCGATACTCATCGCTTGATCCTCCTCGCGATCGAGCGCAGTACCTGAGCCTGCTCACAGTCCGGTTCGTAGGCGAGCAGTGGTTCCTTGCGACGGACCGCCTCGCGCTGCTCCTTGAGTTCCGGAACGATGCCGATGACCGGTTCGTCCATGCTCTGCCAGGACTGGAGCGACGAGGTGGCGATGTAGCCGTTGCGTGCGTCGTAGAGGTTGACGACAAAGCCCAGGGTGGTGATCTCCACCTTCAGGTCTTCGCACAGATCGTCCATCTGCTCGGCGAGCATGTCGTATGCGTCGCCGGAGGTGTCCTCGGCCTGGACCGGGATGATGATCCCAGACTGGTGGGACTCTTCGCCTTCGCGGGTGCGCCCGTAGTACAGGGCGGTGTCCATGGTGTACCCCAGGCTCGGGGGGCAGTCGACGACGATGAAGTCGAAGTCCTGCTCCACGTCGACCAAGACGCGTTCGAGGGCGGTCTCCTTGATGCGTACGGCCCGTGTAGTGGCCAGCTTGGCGTCCAACAGGAACGCGTCCTTGCAGGAGGGCAGCAGCCACAGCCGGTCCTCGAAGTCGCCCCCCTTTATGGGTACGAACAAGGCCCGCAGGTCGTCCTCGGTGTCTCCGAGCATGTGTTTGGCGAGACTGGTCGACTCGATCTCCAGCATCTCGTAACCGAGTTGCCGCGTCAGATGGCCTTGCGGGTCGAAGTCGATCAGGAGGGTCTTCCTGCCCATCTCGGCCAAGGCTTGGGCGACGCCGGCAGACACCGACGTCTTGCCCACACCGCCCTTCTGGTTACCGAAGACGAGTCGGCGAGCTCCGGTTGTGCGCGGGGCTGCCGGGCGCGGTGACGGGTTCGAGTCCAGCCAGTGCCGAACTGACTGGGCCATACCCTGGTTGTAGGAGATTTTGCGCGACTTGCTGGCGGCCTTCAGTTTCTCGTACAGCCCGGCCGGCAGGTAGGTCGAGAACGAGGTACCGCCGCTGGTGTCGACCGCAGGGTAGCTCTCCAGCTCGATCCAGGAGATCACCCCAGCCGTGACGGCGTTCTGGATGTCTTTACTCAACTCTGCCGCGCGTACCTTGAGTTCGCGGCGCAGGTCGGTCGGCAGCTTGGCAACTACCTTTTCCCGATCATCTGGGCTGTATGGAGCAGTCATGGCGCTACCTTAGTAGCGTTTGGTCTGGGGGCAAGTCAGACCAGCCGTGTCGCGGCCAAATCGCTCGCCACCCTGCACAAGCACACATCTGGTTGGAATCCCGGATGCCCGCGACGCGAACACCTTCTGAAACAGCGGCGACCAGCGCAGCGATCAGATCGCGGACGGCTGCTACGAGGCCGCATTGGGGCTCGCTGACGAACTCCCAACTGCAATCAGCGAAGGTCCGGATGTACGCCGAGATCGCCGACGTTCTCGACGGCATACCAAGCGCCCGGACCCGAAGAGCCCGGTGCCGCGCGTGGTCGTCGACGCGAAGAACAAGAAGCAGCCGGCCGCGGGGAGCGTGAAGAGGGAGTGCCCCCGCTTAACGCCGCCTGATGTGTCTGTGTCGTGGCGTAGCGTGCGGTTCATGATGTACACGTTCATATCGCCGGTCCCGGCGGACCGGCTCCGGAGCCTGCCGACGCGCGACATCGCGTTCCCGCTCCTCGAGCACCTGGCCAAAGTCGATGACTACCTGCAGTACAGGCCGACGATGGGCGGTGCACGGGAGGTCTTCCGCGACGAGCCCGACGCCGACGTTCTGGTCGACCGGCTCTCCGATGCGTGGTCCTGGCTGGAGGAGCACGCCCTGCTGTCCAGCGTCCCGAGCCAGGATGGGAACTTCCGACAGGTCTCTCGAGAGGGCCGGGAGTTGCTGGAGGACCCGCAGGGCATCCTGCGGGTCGACGCCCGTCACCGCCTGGCCGGTCCTCTTCATCCTGCGCTGGACGGCAGGGTGCGGATCAACTTCGACCTCGGCGACTACGAGACGGCGTGCTTCGCCGCGATGAAGGCGGTCGAGGTCGCCGTCCGGGACGCCGCCGACTTCGACCACTCCCTGTTCGGCACCGACCTCATGAGGACCGCCTTCGCGACGACCAAGAACGGGAGCCCGCAGGGCCGTTGACGGACACCGGGGCCTTGGTCGCAGAGCAGGATGCCCTCTCATCGGAGAGCGTTCAGATACTCATACTCCCCACCCTCACCACATGGTCCAAAACCGGAACAAGTGGGGAAGAGAAGCAGCTCTGGCCGATTTCAAAGAGTCTCATCATTGTTCGTCGCGCAGCATTTGCATGGCCCTCGGTAGGGGCGCAGGGAGCGAAAGACGGCGTTCGTCAGGCGGGCGCGACGTCGCTGCTGGTGCCCGCTGTACGGGAGCGGCCGTGAAGTTCCGGTGAACTCTCCCGCCCGGGGCATGGATGGACCGCGGTCTGTCTGCCCTCAGGCTCGCCGCCGGTTTGGTGGTGACCCAACGGTAGATGGAGCTGCTGTTCGGGATGGGTCGGCACACGGACGCCGACCGGATCGAGCGCGAGCTCGGAGGCCTGCCCGGCGAGCGAGCCCGCCACGGGCTCGGCTGGTGGGCTGCGCAGGACACCTGGCGGGAGAAGAAGACCCCAAAGCCGTTTCGGGAACTGCAGGCTGGTGGCGCGACTCCGCTTTGCTGAACTTTGGGCATCGGGTGGTCGACGGGTTGCTGGAGCGCTGCCGGGCCGCCGGGGCGGCAATCCGGGCGCGTGTGGGCCCGTTGATGGACACCGTGCTTGCCGCCGCCGACGTCACCATGATCGTCTACACCGTCTGCGGCACCTTAGCCCGCCGCCACATCCTGGTCGAAGCCCGCCGCCACCTCATGGAGGCCCTGCGAGGCCGTGCCCTCGCGCCCGGCCTGGACAACTACATACTGCACGACAGGCTCGGTTCACAGAACGCACCAGCGGTAGGCCGTCATGTCTGCAGACGGACCAGGACTCGCCAGGTGCGGCAGCTCCTCAGCCCTGGCGGGCTTGCGGTGCCCCGCAGGGGCGCACCAGGTCGGGCCCGCGCCAACGGCCGGATAGGGGATCCGAAGACCAAGAGCCTTGGCTGGGCACGTCAGTGGTGCAGGTGGCCGCTCGTCGCCGTCGTGAAAGTGACACTTCGTTTCGGCTGGCTTTCGGTGGCACAGGTATAGGCGCGGCTGGACCTGGCTTGCGACGCGGAGAAAATGTCCGGACAGCTTCACGCGAGGATGGACGTCAGGCGGGACCCTGCGGGTCTTTTATAAGAGGCCCGGCAGTGTAAACCCATCCTGACCTGCATGTTTGCTGGGTTGATGTTGTCCGGGAGAGCACATTTCGCATGACGAGATGTCAACCTGGCCATCACGTTCGTCCCGAAAAATCAAGCACTGCTTGATCGGGCGGGCTTCGCGAGGTGGGCGGCATCATCCCTGGTCAGAGAGGTAAGGGTGCGGGGGATAGCGAGACGTTGCCTCCGTGTCGGGTCCACCGAATGTGCGCTCCATGTAACACAGGAAGACAAGTGTCACTTGACTATTGGCTCCCGTGCGGCAGGGAAATCAAGCCTGGATTGATTTCTTTTGCGATCGGTACGCGAGAGACGGCGTCCGTCGCCCGAAGGCGCGCCGGTGCGCCAAAAGACAAGCCTCCATTGATTTTTCGGATAGTGTCTGCCACGCCTGAGTACTAAAGGAGGTCTTGTGCCATCAGAGCAGCCGGTTCGGCGTCGTCCGGGCGGGCCACGAGCCGTTCCATCTAACACGTCTGACGACGCCGCATACGACGAAATCCTCAGCGTCCTGGGGAGGCAGCTGGGCGAAGCGGCCCAGACCGCCGACCCCCGCAGCCGCCGCAAACTGAAGGGCGTAACGTTCGAGTTCGAGAACGACGCGCGCGCCGTACACAACATGGCGGGCAACGCCGGCTACAGCCTGGCGAGCAACTGGTTCACCCAGCTCCTTGCCCAGCTGGCCGTCGCCAACTCCATCACGAAGTCGCAGCTGTGCGTCTTCCTCTTCGTAGCCGGGGGGCAGGTACCGGGCACCGGAATCGCCCAGTACACACAGCAGGAGATCACCGACGGGCTGAACGAGCTTGCCGCGAAGAAGGGCGGCAAGAAGATCACCCGGTCCACGGTGAACCGCGCCATTGGGGCCCTGTGCGGCTACAAGTGGGTGGAGAAGGCCGGAAACGGCAAGATCCGTCTCAACGTCACCCTCTGGTTCCAGGGCAACAGCACTGCCCAGCATGAAGTGCTCGCAGAGATCGCCTCGGAGCACGATCACGACCCCACCGCCTTCCCCCACGACATCGGCCCCGAGCAGCCGCATCAGGAGGAGTTCGACTTTGGGCAAGACACCTACACCAGGGAAAAAAGAACCGGGTGATACTGCGGACGTACCCCGGCAGCCGACAATGAGGAAGGTGGCCTGATGGCTGAGGTCCTGTCCCCGATCGTCTCCGATCGCATCTGGGCCGTACCGGTCTCCGGGGCAGCAGTGAAATTTCTCCACTACTTGGTGTTCCGCTCCGAGTTCGGCGGACACCTGCCCGTACGCCAGAAGGACATGGCGAAGGAATACAAGATCACACCACAGGCCGTCAGCCTCCTGATGGCACCACTATGTGATCTCAACATTGTCCTGCGCCCTTCCAGCGACGGGCGAGGAGGCAACAGCTACCGGCTCCATCCACTCGCGGCCAAGTACGAGAGCCACGACGACATGGAAGCGGCGTTCCGGCACACCCTGCAGGCCATCAAGGCAGGTGAGCTCCCGAACCTCAAGCTGCCCTCGTACGCCACAGCACCACCCAGAGAGGGTCGCCCGAACCTCCAGGTCGCGTGAACCAAAAAAGGGCCCCGCCAGATTCTGGCGGGGCCCTTGTGCCTGAGTAAGGGGTACGCCACGCACTATACCCGCGAAGGCCGGCAGCAACCTGTTGGAGATGACCGACGAGAAGCGTGCGGGCGTACGGCGTCGACCACGACCCTGGCCAGCAATCCGGTCACCAGTACGTCGAGCTGGTCGGCGACCCGTTGGACGGGCTGCTTTTTGACGTCATCGGCTGGACGGCCGAAGAGGGCGATGCTGATCACGGAGATCGGAACCTACGGCCCGGGCGGGCGCACCGAGTACCCATCACCATCACGGTGGCCGACATACGCAACACGTAGAGCCGAGTCAGCGCCGAGGCTGTTACGTCTCGCCACGCGAAGAGCTGGGCCTTGGCATCGTTCCCGGGGCCCTGCGCTGCACCCTCCCTGCGGGAGAGCTGCACCTTTTACCGGGAGGTGTTGAGGCGACATGCAAGGCAGGACTAGGGCGTGTATCGGAAGTCGATCTTGAGATCCATGCAACGTTATGGCGAACGCTGCTGCTATGTCGTTCGCCCGCTGGTGTTGGCGCCCGCCGTGGTGAGGAGAGCGACAGTTGCGGGGTGGGGGCCATTGTTCGCCCAGTCCAAGGGGGACCAGCCTGTGCCGTGCTTTTCCTGCGCATTCGGATTGGCACCGTGCGCCAACAGCGCGCGCACGGTCTCGGTGTGTCCCCAGCATGCGGCTGCGCACAGAGGCGTGCCCTCTGCGCCGAATCCGCTGCTCTCGGTGTCAGGGGAGGCGCCGGCCGCCAGAAGCAGGCGGGCGATCTCGGCTTCTCCGTTCACGGATGCGGCGTACAGAGGGGTGGTGCCTTCGCTGTCGGCTTGCTCCGGGTCTGCCCCAGCCCGCAGTACCGCCTTCACGACAGCGGTGTCACCCACCGGAATTGCGTTGAAGAGGCGCCGGGAGAGCTTCTTTCGCTGCCGCTGGTTCATGAGGGCCGAGGTTAGCGATTGGGCGCGTGGTGGGGCCAGTCATATCCATTCGTTGATGGCCGCGACCAGCACTGTTGCTTCATAGCGGGCCGCGAGTTTGTCGTATCTCGTGGCGACGAATCGTTTCCTCTTGAGGCGGTTGACGCCGGATTCGACCGCGTGGCGCTCGTGATAATCGATCTTGTCGAACTTAACCGACCCCGCTGCACCTCTCGCCGGAGCAACGCGAGCGCCTGGAGGAGCTCGCCGACGCGTCCCGGTTGCGAGCGGTGCTGTTCGCGGTGCCGAAGCCGTCGCCCATCCGGCGCCGTTCCGAGGCAGTACCCCGGCGGCCGGCTGAGCCAGTGGCGCGCCGCGCGGCTGCGCCGGGGCCGCCAGAGGTGAGTGTGCGCGGCGGACTCCATCGCGCCTCGGGTGCGCGAACCGACGATGTCCCGGGTGGGGAGTGGAGTCCACTCGGTGGCTTTGTTCACGGGCGTCCGCTCAACCTTGATCCCGGGCTCATTCGAGAGCCACTTGTACTCCCGGTCACGGGGCTTCGGACAGACGCTGGACTGTCCGTCAGCGTGGGGCCTCGTCGTCTGGGACGTCCGGGGAAGGGAAGTGGAACGGCACTCCGAGGTAGTGGGCCAAGGCCCGCCCTGCCCTGTCTGCAGCGGTACCCGGCGGAGACCCGCCGACGATTTCGCCGGGCTGCGCACCCTTCTGAATTCACGACACACCGTGCCGTCACGGCGCCGTCTTGCCCACGTGACGGCCCAGATGACCGGCCTGGCCGCGATCGTCCTGCACGACCTCGGCCGCGACCGCGAAGCCCGCGCATGGTTCGCCACCGCAGGCCGTGCCGCCGAAGAGGCCGACGACGCCACCCAGCACCAACGGTTTTTCCGTCTACACCCTGCGCCGGATCGCCCATGAGGTCACGAATGATTCGCTCAATGACAGCGACAGGGGACGGGCCACAACCGGGGATTGCCTCTGTGGCCGGTGTGAGCGTCTACCCACCGGATTCCAGCGGAACGGGAACGTAGCCGTACGGCGGACGGGAACCGCGCCAACGCAGCTCCATTCCCCGCATTGCAGCCTGTGCACCCAACAGGCGCTCACGGATGGACTGCGCCTCAAACTCGGCAGCAGAGGCGAAGATTTGGAGAATCAGTTGGGTGATCAGATCCACGCCGCTACGGAAATCCAGCGTGAGACGGCCGCCCGGACCCTCAGCAAACACGATCACTTTCCGGTGTTCACGCGCCCACTGCACAAGCGCGTTCATACTCCGCCATGCTGCGCACGGCACGATCGAAACGCCAGGAACCCAGCTCGGGCCGCTCAAACGGGGTGGTCTTGCTCGCGCTCACCCCCAGGTCTACGGCTTCAGTCGTCATGCCTGTGCTTGAGCGCATAGGCTGCTTTGCCTCGCTGGCCTGCGGGAACGTTGCCATCGGGCATGTCTCCTAGAACTGCTGGACATGCGTGTCCGGAGACCCCGAGGGCAACGAATTCTGCGTCCACTGACCCCGGTCGCCCCGCTTCGCGCGCGCGATAGTAGCAGGTTGTGCCGGGAGCCGACGCGAAAGATCCGACCAATTAGCCCGATCGGGTGATGGCGAACCGTTTCACCGGACAGGGCGGGGCGACGGCGCGGATGATCTCGGCTGAGTTGCGTTCCGCCCCCGGGCGTCGTGTTCCGGCAGCCCGGACGTCTTCCACTGATCCTGGAGTATCCATGCGACACCCTGTCTCCCGCCCGCGCATACGAGCCCTGGCTGTCGGGCTCGCGCTCGCCGCGGCCACGCTCTTACCCTCCGGCTCCGCCGGTGCGGCCGACCAGTACGAGTGGGCCGCGCTCGGCGACTCGTTCACCGCCGGCGTCTTCGTCGGCGACCCGCAGCCCCCCCTGGGGGATCCGTCGCAGGACGGCTGCGCCCGGACCAGCAACTCCTACCCCAGCGTGGTCGAACGGGAACTCGCCGAGTCCCCGCCGGGCAAGTCCGTCCAACTGACCAACGTCGGCTGCAGCAGCGCCGTCATCGCGAACATCGCCAAGGTCAAGCAGACGCCGATCAGCCCGGTCCAGACCCCTGCCGACGGCTGGCCCGCGGTGGACACGCAGATCAAGCGGGCCGGGCTCGACGACGAGACCGACGTCGTCACCATCGCCATCGGCGGCAACAGCCTGCCCTTCGGCGACATCTTCCCCAAGTGCCTCGACCAGGGCACGATCGACAAGTCCTGCCGCGAGTACTTCACCGCCCCGCCCAAGGGGGAGGAGAGCATCCGGGAGAGGCTCGCCCGGGTCCAGGACGAGTACATCGAGATGCTGGCCGAGGTACACCAGGCCGCGCCCAACGCCAAGGTGATCAACATCGGCTACCCGGCCATCATGCCGGCCAAGGCCAGTGACTGCGACCGCGGGTCCATCACCGAATTCGGCGCGACCACCCACGCCGACATCGACTGGCTTCGTGACGGCGTCATCAAGCCGCTGAACAAAACGATCCAGCGGGTCGCGTCGTCCTTCGGCGACCGCTACGTCGACGTCTACTCCTCCAGCGAAGGCCACGACGTCTGTCAGCCCGCGGGCACCAAGTGGATCGAAGGAATCTGCGGCGACGCCGCGGACTACTGGCCCGCCACGTTCCCCGGCACGTCGGTGGACTGCGCTCCCATCGAGAAGCGCGCCACAATGATCCACCCCAACGCCGCGGGACACGCCAACACCGCGGTCCAGGTGGAGCGAGCGATCCGCATCGCCCTCCGCCAACACTGACCCACCGGCCCGAACCCTGACGCCGGAGCCCGGCCCCCGGCCGACGGCTCCGGCGGCGGGGCGTCTACGCGGTCACGCCGAGTTCGAAACAGCCATGGGTACGCGGTCAGGCGGGCCGGTACTCCGCGTGAGGAATCGCCTGCTCCCACGCCGCCTCGTACGCACTGACGTACCGCCCGGCCAATACCGGATCGTGCACGACCTCCATGCCCGGCCCGGTCCACCGCCCCTCGCCGCTGAAGTGGTGCAGGATCACGGTTTCCTCGTCCATGACCCATCCGTCCAGCGCGGGGAGCAGCAGATCACGCGCCCGCGAGCGGGGGAGCCACCGAACGTCCTCGCCGGCTGCGACGTTGGTGAAGGTGCCGTTGCACTCGTACCGGACATAGTCGCTGAGCGGCTCGGAGACCACCCGCAGGCGGCGCATGACGACACCCCGGCCGGTCGTCTCGGCCACGACCGCCACCACGACTCGCGGTCCGATAGATGCAGGACAGGGATGTGGGCAGCACTGGGTGCCCGGTGGCCGTGGGGTCACCGGTTGTCCGGGGCTGCCAGTCAGGCTGCGTCCTCCCTCGGGTTGAGGGTGACGGTGTAGCCGGGCTGATTGAGCTGGTTGACCGCGCTTGTTGCGGAGCCTGCGCTTGTCCATCTCCGCGAGGGTCTGCGGGTTGCGTTCCCCGTCGATGAGGGCTTCGAGCATGGACCGGCCGGAAACGCCCATGATGTCGGCGGCGACCGCGGCGAGTTTGATCCCGGTGTCCTCCAGCAGCTTCTCCAGCCGCCTGGAGACACCCCGCCGCCCCGGTGACCGCCGCCGGCATCCCCAACCCTGACGAAGGCGCGCCTGCGACCTGGGCGACCTGACACGCGCGACCAAGCACGGCAATGGCCCGTACTCCCCCGCGAACACGCGGGGGAGTACGGGTCTTTTCTATTTTTGGTGGCCCAGGGTCAGGCTGGCTGGTGCTCCGACTGGCTCAGCTCTTGCAGCAGTGCGTGGTATTCCTCGGGGTGCTGGTCGCGCAGCGCTGCCATCCAAAGGCGTGCGCCCTGGACGCAGCCGTCGGTGGTCATCTTCTGGTGCAAGTGTTGCCACCAAGCTGGCTGTCGCCGCCCACTCAAGAAACGGGATGGATACGCGATTTGCCTCCGTGAGCCACGGGTATCGCGGGAGGATGCGTTCATGACGTCGTTACATGAACCGGTGATGGAACTGGTGCGGGCTTCCCTTGACCCCTCTGCGGAGCGTGCGCGCACACGCCAGGAATCGCCCGTGTGCCAGGTAGTCATTCGGGCTGCGGAGTCCGATCTCGCGTCCGGCGGGATGGAAAAGGTCATCCAGCTCGCCATCGGGACGGGCATGGCGGCAGCCGGCCTGACGGCCTGGCTCGCCCAGGAACGCGGCCTGCAGACAGATGAGATGGTCGCCAAACTTGAGCAGGCCCGGCCTCAGGGAAGAAGCCTGCAGGGGCCTGTCCTTGAGATGCTGAAGTCGCTACTGACCGGGCCACCCGGGATGCAGCAGACAGCCGAATTCATGGTCACCCTGTTTCACCACGACGAGGAAGCCTTCTACGACCTCATCGTCGACCTGGGCAGCTACACGGCCGTCTGCATCGACATGCTGAACGCGCTGGAAATCAGCAGCGTGGAAAAGATACTTGAGGATCTGGAGGACATGCTGGTCACGTTCTTCGCCAAGTGACTGGCCAGGAAGGCGCTCGCTCCGCCCGGGGCAGGCACCGCCGTGGAGGACCGGCCGGGCGGGGCGATTGATCCGGGGAGGCATGCAGATCAGCCAACCACCCGATGTCACGGACCTCGATCGCTCCGGCGTGTGGCATGTACTGGATCCAGCAACGCCGCCCGAATGCCTCCCGGATCTCCTCCACGGAGCCGGGGTCGCGGACATCGGGCCAGGCCCGCGGATCCATTCGCGCGACCTCCACGAGTGCCATCGGTGTGGGCCCGGGTGCGCCCGGTGGTCGACGTCGCCCTGGCGGCCGTCGACACCGTCGCCGTGGTGTACGTGATGCGCGGCGCGTTCAAGCGCCACCACCTGCTCGCCGAAGCCCGACGCCACCTCGCCTACGCCCTGCGCGGCCGACCCCACCAGCCCGGCCTGGACGCACAGATCGTGCAGACGGTCGTCGACGACTACACCCGCCCGGCCGGCCGGCGGATGATGACCGCCGACCTCCGCGCGCTCTACCCGCACGACACCGAGGACCAGGCCGTGCTGCGCCCCCTGACCCGCAACCGGTCCGCGTCCCCGTACGAGCGGGCCCGCCTCGCCGCCAGAGCGCTGACCGCCCGGGTCCACGCGGTGCGCCGCTCGGACCGCCTGAGCTCCCGGACCCGGCCGCACACCGTCGCCGTGCCCGCCGCACCGAGGCCCCGCCCGCGACCGTCCCGAACAGGCCGGAAAAGCGAGCCGCGGCCAGGAGCAGACGACCGACGTCGCCGCATTGGAGCAGACCCGCCGCACGTTCGAGGCCGCCGCCAAGATGGCCGCCAAGCTCCAGGACGGCGTCCGGGATCGCGCCGTGGCCCACGGCCCCCGACCACAGCCCGCCCCGGCGACGGACCCGCCGCCGCACGCCCAGCAGCCCGGCGCCCAGCACGCGCCGGGCCGGACCACAGGAGGATTCGCGTGAGCACCCCGGAAGAAGAACCGAGCATCGAGGACGCCATCGCCCGCGCCCGCGCAGCTGCCCAGGAGTTGGCCGCCGCGCTCGATGAGCCTCCGCCGTGGGAGCCGGTCCGGAAGCGGCCCCGAAAGCCGAAGTCGAAAGCAGAGAAGAAGCGGGAGCTGCGCAAGCAGCGACGGCGGCTCCAGGACGCCAGTCGCCGTCGCTTTGCCGCCGGACAGTCCCGTCGGCCCCGCTTCCGGCAGAACCGCATCGGCAGCGCAGCCGCGCGCCCTGTCCCGGGTGCGGCACTCCACCGCCTGGCTGTGGTGACGATGCCAGGCATCGTCCACCCAGTGGACTGCACGATGTCCTGCATCCGGTGCACGATGCCCAGCATCGGGTGGACTCCACTCGGTGGAATCCACCCGATGGGCTCCACTCCGGTGCGCATCGGCTGACGGTGGGCTCCACTCTCGTGCGCACCCGGTGCGCCGCCCTCGGTGTCCCGCACCGCACTATGCGGGAACGCTCATGTCCAAGGTTGTCACCGTACCGGCCTCTTCTCAGTCAGCTCCGTCATTCAACCCCGTCGATATGTTTTGCATCGTCAAATCGAAGCATTGTCCACTCGGATCCGTCGTGGGCGAGTTCATTGATTGATGTCGCCGTCGGCGTCGAGTCCGTGAATAACACCGGCGGGAGGGCTTCCAGCAGTGCGGACATCACCGCGACGATGAAACCTGCGTGACACACCACGAGGACGGTCTCCCCACGGTGACGCGACACCAGGTCCGTCATGACGCGGCCGGCCCGGAGCCGGAACTGACTCCAGCTCTCCCCGTCGGGAGCGAACGGCCGTTCGGGATGGGCGAGCATGTCGAATGCCCCGTGGACGCGCTCGTATGTGGCGATGGGCAGGCCGTCGGCCACCCCGAAGTCCATCTCCCGCACCTCCGTCTCGATGGCCGGTGCGCCGAGGTTCAGGCCGTTCGCCAGAACATCGGCCGTCTCGCGGGCTCTGCGAACCGGGCTGGTGAGCAGGGCGTTCAGCGGCAGTTGTTCGGCTTCGAGCCGTGCCGTGAGCAGGGCTGCCTGTGTGCGGCCCAGTTCCGTGAGACCGGCACACGTGCGGGAACCCGCGATCAGTTTTTGCACGCTGGCATGCGATTGCGCATGCCGCACCAGCAATACACGAGTGGCGGAGCTGTTTTCCTGTTTATGTATCATTCGCATGGTGATCCCTGGATCAGTCTTCGCATGGTTTCAATTGAGATCCCAACCGCCGTCCACGGTCAGACTCTGACCCGTGATGAAACCGGCTTCGGGTGAAGTGAGAAACGCTACGGCCGCGGCAACGTCTTCCGGACGGCCATGCCGTTTGAGGCATTGCCGGGAGAATTCCCGTTCCCGCCAGGACGGGTAATCCGGGTGAGACCTCTGATCGGTACTCAGCTCGATCGACCCTGGTCGCACCGAGTTCACTGTAATTCCGTGCGGGCCGAGTTCGCGGGCAAGAGCACGGACGAATGCCTCCAGGCCGCCTTTCGCCGCGATGTACGGGGCGAGTTCCACGCGTCCGATCCGCGTGAGCACTGTGGACACGGCGACGATCCGACCCGTCCCACGCGCCACCAGGTGGGGTGTGGCTGCACGCGCACAGGCAATATGCGCCAGGAGGTTGACGTTCACGGCCGAGCACACGTCGTCCCACTCGGTCTCCTGCCATGGCGCGTACATGTACGCCCCGGCATTACACACGAGGACGTCCAGTCTCTCGCCGCAGGAGGCCATGGCTTCCTCGAGGCGGTCCATGGTTTTCTGCTGTGTGAGATCCCCCACCACCATGGTGAGGACGTCCGCACCGGCCGCCGACACCCGGTCAGCAGTGCCGGAGAGTCCGGAATCTCGGGTCAGATGGGTAAGTATCAAGTCGTGAGTGGCGGCAAGCCGTATCGCGATGGCGGCCCCGAGGCCCGATCCCGCGCCTGTGACGACGGCGACGCTCCGGGAAGGCATCACATTCCCTCTCTACTAAGAGATCTGAGTATCGGCCGATCGTGCCACCCAAGACGGGCCAAGCACCCCAATGATCCAGCCATTCCCGCAGGGTTCACTGTCGGGCACGAGAGTTCTGGAGCATCCTGTGGTGCCAGGTCAGGCGGACGAATCCAGAGGTTCTCAATGGACGTGGACAGCGAACACCGGACGAATGCCGAGTGCCTTGAGGGCATCAAGGAGGTCGTCGCGGGTGGCGTCAGCAGCAGCATGCGCGCCGCGGCCGTTCCCCAACCCCTCGTCGTGCAGCGCGCCAACGGCTGCCTGGTCTGGGATGTCGAAGACAGCGAGTTAGTCGATTTCAACATGGGTTACGGTCCCCATGTCTTCGGTTACGCCGACCGTGACCTCGCCGAGGCTGTGGCCGACCAGTTCACGAAGGGCCATATGACCGGTCTGCCGCACGAACTGGACGCCGTGGCCGGATCCCTCATCGCCGAACTGGTGCCCGGTGTAGAGCAGGTCAGGTTCGCCAATTCCGGTACCGAGGCGGTCACCTCCGCGCTGCGGCTCGCCCGTGCCACTACGGGCCGCCAGCTGGTCGTCACCTTCGAGGGGCACTACCACGGCTGGAGCGAGACCATCCTGCGCGCGGGCAAGACCACGCTTCAGGTACAGGGCACCCGGCCGACGGACGTCGTTCCCGGGGCGCCGGGAATGATCCCCGGGGCCCTCGAGCACACCGCGCAGGTGCCGTGGAACGACCCCGAGGCCATCAAGGAGCTCTTCGCACGGGACGGGGCCCGAATAGCGGCGGTCATCCTGGAGCCGGTTCTGGCCAATGCCGGTGTGATACCCCCGGCGCCGGGCTTCCTCCAGCTCCTGCGCGACCTGACCTCGCGCAGCGGCTCGATGCTGATCTTCGACGAGGTCATCACCGGTTTCCGGGTCGCCCGAGGGGGCGCGCAGGAACGCTACGGCGTCGAACCCGACCTCACGGTGCTGTCCAAGGTCATGGGCGGGGGGTTCCCCGTCGCCGCCGTCGGCGGACGGAAGACGGCGATGCGGCTGTTCGCCACGAACGAGGCGCACCACGCCGGCGTCTACGCCGGAAACCACGGGTCCCTCCGCGCGGTCGTCACCATGCTGACCAAGATCCGTGCGCAGCGCGGCCTCTACGACGAGCTCGAAGGCATCGGCGCCGCCACGGAGAACATGGTGCGCGAGGTCTTTGCCACCGAGAAGCGGCCGGTGCACATCAGCCGCGTCGGCACCCTGATGTGCGTGGCCCTGCTCAAGAAGCCGCTGGAAAGGAGCGACACGCTGCGCGACCTCGCCGAGGCCTTCAACTTCTCCCAGCACCGCCGGTTCCAGATCCTGGCCCAGAGGGAAGGCGTGTACTTCCACCCCAACGCGCTGGAGCCGTGGTTCCTGAGCACCGCGCACACCCAGTCCGTCCTCGACAAGACGGCAGGGGCACTGCAGCGCGCGCTGGTCAGCCTCGGATGACCCACGCGCGTGAGGCGCTGCTCTCCCTTCTGCACGACCAGTGCGCCCGCCTGGGGGATACGCTGTTGATCAGCGACGACTCCGGGGCGACCAGCGCGCGGCAGCTGCTCGAAGGCGTCGATGCCAAGGCCCGTGCCTGGCGTGCGGCGGGTGTCGGGCCGGGCGTCCTGGTGGGAACCATTGCCTGGCCTGCGGCCGAGTTCGTCAGCGATGTGTTCGCGATCATCTCCACGGGGGCAGTCGCCGTACCGCTCTCGCGCCAGCTGACCCCGTGGGAGCTGCGGCGGATCCAGGAACGCTGCGCGCTCGACTTCCTCTCGGCCGCCCACGAGTCGCCGCTGGCCCTTCCGGTCACGACCGCGTCCTGCGGCGCACGGACGCTGAGCCGTGCCCTGGCAACCGGTCGGGAAGCAGCGCGGGGCCAGGCATTCGACGAGGCGGCCACGGCACAGATCACCTCGGGAACCACCGGGTACCCCCGGGTCGCGTTGCGCTCCGCCTCCGCCCTGATGGCCGAGGGGGAGCACTACCGCACGGCCCTGGGCCTTGGACCGGAGAGCCGACTGCTCTGTCCCGTACCCCTGCAGCACGCGTACGGCTTCGGACTGTGCGCCCTCGCCGCCCCCCTGGCGGGCGCCCCCGTCCGCTTTCTGAAGCCTGGCAAACCCCGCATGCTGCTGCGTGAGCTCGCCGCCGGTGACGTGACGCTCTTCGTCGGTGTGCCCCCCATGCTGCGGCTGCTTGCCAAGGCCGCCCGCACCGCCCCGCACGAGGGCCTTACGGCCGGGTTCCTGTCCGCCGGTATGGCTCTTGACGCGCACACCACCGAACTGGTCGAGACCAGGCTCGGCGGCCACACCGGCCAGGTCTACGGGACCACCGAGACCGGGCCGATCTGTGTGAGCGCCCCCGCCCCGCGACGGCCGGGCATGCTGGGGCCGGGCGCGCCCCTGCCCGGGGTGGACGTCCGGCTTGCCCCGGTCCCGGGGGCCGACGGCGACAGCGGTTCCCTGGCGGGGACAGGGCTTGTGACCGTCACGTCCCCTTCGATGATGCTCGGTTACGCCGAGGCGGAGACCGTCGACGCGACCTCGCTGTCCGGCGGATTCACCACGGGCGACCTGGCCCGGTGGGAATCATCGGAGCTCGTCCTCGCCGGGCGCCTGTCCACGAGCATCAACGTCGCGGGCGCCAAGGTCAGCCCCGAGGAGATCGAAACCGTCCTGCTCGCCTTCCCGGCCGTCGCCTCCTGTTTGGTGACTGGTGTGGACGACCCGCTCCTCGGACAGCGGATCAGCGCGACGGTGACACCCGGCACGGTCGACCTCGACAAACTGAGCCGCTTCTGCCGGGAGCAGCTGTCGCCGTCCCGGGTTCCCCATGTATTCGCCGCCGTGGCGGAGTTGCCGACCACCGAGACTGGGAAGGTCATCAGGCCCCGGACCGGTCAGTAAGGAAGCGAGAGAGTGAAAACAGAGAACATCTTCCTAGCCGGGACCGGGGCGCACATCCCGCCCAGGGTGAGTGTGGCCGAGGCAGTCCGGCGCGGCTTGTACGACAAGGAGCGGATGGAGTCCTGCGGATGGCAGAACATCGCCGTCTCCGACGGCGTCTCCGCGCCGGACATGGCGGTGGCGGCCGTCCGGCAGGCGGTGGGCCGCTCGGGGCTCGGCCGGGAGGACGTCGACATCCTCGTCCACTCCTGTGCCTACCACCAGGGCCCTGACGGCTGGTCGGCGCCGCACTACATCCTGCGCTCCACCCTTGGCACCCCGATCCCGGCTCTGACAGTGGAGCAGGGGTGCAACGCGTTCCTCGCCGCCCTCGAGATGGCCGCCGGGTACCTGCTGTGCGCGCCGTCCCGGACCGGCGCCGTGGTGAGCAGCGCGGACAACTTCGGCGCCCCCTCGGTCGACCGCTGGCACGCCCACCGTGACGCGGTGCTCGCCGACGCGGCCGCGGCGGTCGTGCTGTCGAAGCGGTCCGGCTGGGCCGCGCTGCGCTCCGTCGAGTCGGTGTCGCTCCCTCAGTTCGAGATCCTCAACCGCGGGCACGCACCGATCTTCCCGCCCGCGCTGACCACCGGACGGAAGCTCGACATGAACGAGCATCTGGAGGCGATGGTCGAGGAGCTGGGCCCGAAGGCGTCCGAGATCGGTCAGGATTACGCCGCCAGCGGGTCGAAGCTGATCGAGCAGGTCACGGGCGAGGCGGGTATCGACGTGGCGGACCTGTCGAAGGTGCTCCACCTCGGGGCGGGCACCGCGGACTTCCTGGACAGCCACCTGCGGCCGATGGGTCTGGACGCGTCCCTTGGCGCCGTCGACTTCTTCCGCGACGTGGGCCACGCCGGCGCCGCCGACGTCGGGCTGCAGCTCAACCACCTCGTCGAGGACGGGCAGGTGAGCCCCGGGGACCACCTCCTGATGCTGAGCGCCGGACCCGGAATCATGATCACCGCGGCAGTCGTCACGGTGCTTGAGGCCCCCTCTTGGCGCGCGGTGGGCACTGAGGGGAGCCAGGCATGACGAGCTCGGGAGCCCCCACCTTGGGGCCGGACACCGCCGGGCCCGGGACCGCCGGGCTCGAGGAACCCATCGCCGTCGTCGGGCTGAGCTGCCGGTTTCCCGGTGACGCCGACTCCCCCGAAGCCTTCTGGGACCTCCTGGTCCAGGGCCGGGACGGCATCGGGGACGGGGCGGAGCGCTGGGCGCCGTACGCGGAGACCGGGCACAATCACGCGGCCGTCCTGCGGAACACCACCTCCCGCGGCGGCTTCCTCACGGACATCGCCGGTTTCGACGCGGAGTTCTTCGGCATCTCGCCGCGCGAGGCCGAGCTGATGGACCCGCAGCAGCGGCTGCTGCTTGAGCTGGCGTGGGAAGCCCTGGAACACGCGGGCGTCCCTCCGCTCAGTCTGGGCGGCAGCAACTGCGGTGTCTTCGTGGGCGTCGGCTCGGACGATTACGGGCGCCGACTGCTCGAGGACCTGGACCGGATCGAGCCTTGGACCGGTATCGGCGCGGCCCTGTGTGCCACCGCGAACCGCATCTCCCACAGTCTCGACCTGCGCGGCCCCAGCCTCGCCGTGGACACCGCGTGCTCCGCCTCTCTGGTCGGCGTCCACCTGGCCTGCCGGAGCCTGCTCTCCGGGGAGTCCGACGTGGCCCTGGCCGCAGGCGTGAACCTCATGGTCGCGCCCGGCCTCTCGGTGACTCTGGACCGTGCAGGCGCCACCTCACCGGACGGCCGCAGCAAGCCGTTCGACGCCTCGGCGGACGGCTACGGTCGGGGCGAGGGGGCGGGCGTGCTCGTCCTCAAGCGCCTGTCGGACGCCGAGCGGGCGGGAGACCGCGTCCTTGCGGTGATCCGCGGCAGCGGGGTGAGCCAGGACGGGCGTACCGAGGGCATCATGGCGCCCAACGGCGAAGCGCAGGCGGACCTGCTGCGCAGGACGTACGAGCGGTGCTGCATCGCCCCGGGCACCGTCGACTACGTGGAGGCACACGGCACCGGGACCGTGGCGGGCGATCCGCTGGAGATCGGTGCGCTCGCCGCGGTCTTCGGCGCGGACCGCCCGGCGGACAGCCCCTGCCTCATAGGCTCGGTGAAGGGCAACATCGGGCACCTGGAAGCCGGTTCGGGGATCGCAGGGATGATCAAGACGATCCTGGCGCTCGTGCACGAGGAGATCCCGCCCAGCGTGCACTTCTCCACCCCCAACCCGCGTATCCGCTGGGCGGAGTCACGACTCCGGGTGACCACGGAACGCACGCCATGGCCCCGTGGGGAGCGGCCCCGTCGGGCCGGTGTCTCCAGCTTCGGCTATGGCGGCACCATCGGGCACGTTGTCCTGGAGGAGGCACCGGCACGTCCCGAGCCTCCGGCCGCGCCCGGGGACGGCGCGGCCCTGCCCCGCCTGTTCCCGCTCTCCGGCCGGTCCGAGGCGACCGTCCGGGAGGACGCGGCCAGGCTCGCCGACTGGCTGAGCGGACCGGGCGCGGGTGTCTCGCTCGCAGCGCTCGCGCAGGACCTCGGGGCCCGGCGCAGCCACCTGGACCGCCGTGCCGCCGTCGTCGCCGCCGACCACGCGGAGCTGGAGAGCGGGCTGCGCCGCGTCGCCGCGGGGGACACGGCACCCGGCCTCACCGAGGGCACGGTGGCGGACGAGGGCCAGGACACAGCGGTGTGGGTCTTCTCCGGAACCGGCGCCCAGTGGGCGGGCATGGGCCGCGAACTGCTGGCCACGGACCCCGTCTTCGCCAAGGTGATCGACGAGATCGGGCCGGTCTTCGCCAAGGAGACCGGCACGACGGCCCGGCAGATGATCGAGGACGGCGACGTCACCCACATCGACATCGCCCAGGCGATGATCTACGCGGTCCAGATGGGCCTCGTCGCCGTCTGGCGGTCGCTCGGGGCGGAGCCCGCGGCCGTCATCGGCCACTCGATGGGGGAGATCGCGGCCGCAGCGGTGGCCGGAATTCTGTCGCTTGAGGACGGCGCCCGGCTGGTGTGCCGCCGCAGCGTTCTGCTGCGCCGGGTGGCCGGAGCCGGCGGCATGCTGATGATCGGCCTGCCCGCCGACGAGGCCGCCGCCCGGCTGACCGGCGCCGACGGCGTGGTGCCCGCGGTCCTCGCCTCACCCACGACGACAGTGGTGGCCGGGGCGGTGGCGGAGATCGACGCCCTCGCCAAGGAGCTGGCGGCGGACCCGGACGTGCTGGTGCGCCGGGTCGACAGTGACGTGGCCTTCCACAGCCCGCAGATGGAGCCCCTGTTGAAGGAGCTCGCCGAGGCCGCGGCCGACCTCACCATTCACGCGCCCCGTATCCCCGTCTACAGCACCGCGCTGGAGGACCCGCGTGACGCGGCCCTGCGCGACGGCGCCTACTGGGCCACCAATCTGCGCAGCCCGGTACGGCTGTCCGGCGCCGTGGCCGCCGCGGCCGAGGACGGGTTCAGAACCTTCCTGGAGGTGTCGGCCCACCCGGTGGTCGGGCACTCCCTCCAGGAGACGCTGGACACGGTCGGCGCCAAGGGGCACTGTGTCGTCGGCTCCCTGCGCCGGAACACCGGGGAGCGGGAGCAGCTCCTTGCGAACGCAGGGGTGCTGTACTGCCACGGAGCCGCCCTCGACTGGGCCTCGGCCCCGGGTGCGGAGCCCCTGTCGCTCCCGGCCCGAAGCTGGCGGCGCCAGCGGTACTGGCGTGACCTGCCGGTCCGCAGGGCCGACCGCGGACGGCACGACACGACGAGCCGTACCGTGCTGGGGCCGCGGACCACCCTGGCGGGGAACACGCCGCTGGACGTCTGGCGTACCCGCGTCGACATGGAGTCCCGGCCGTATCCGGGCAGCCACGCCATCCACGGCGTGGAGATCATCCCGGCGGCCGTCGTCCTTCAGACGTTCCTGGACGCGGTGGGGCGGGGCGAAGGGCCGTACGGCCTCTCCGACGTGTCGTTCGACCTGCCGCTGACCCTGGCCACGGCCCGGGACATCGACGTGATCGCGCAGGACGGCGTGGTCCGCCTGCTGTCCAGGACCGCCGACCCGGACGCGGGCGGCCCGGACACGGACGGGCCGCAGTGGCTGACCCACGCGGTGGCCTCCGTGTACGGCGCATCCGGCGCGCCCTCGCCGCCGTCCCTTCCGGCCGCCGAAGCCGGAGAGGGTACACAGCTCCCCCTGGACCGGATCCACGCCGACCTCGCCTCGGTCGGCGTGCCGGCCATGGCCTTCCCCTGGCGCGTGGAACGCCTGGAGCGCGTCCCGGAGGGGCTGCGCGCGGACATCGTCGCGCCCGACGAGCGGGCCCTTGGCGCGACGACCTGGGCGCCGCTGTTCGACGCTGCGCTGTCCATGGCGGCCGTCGCCTTCCCCGGACCCGCCGTGCTGCGGGTGGTGGCCGGGGCCGGCCACGTGTGGACCACAGGCGAGCCCCCGGCCCGCGCCCGCATCGAGGCGCGCGTCGAGGGCCCGGTCGCCGACGCCCACGGCACGGTGCATGTGCGGATCGCCGCTGAGGACGGGCGGACCGTGGCCGTGCTCGCCGGGGTGCGATACGCGGGTGCGGAGGTCGAGACGCGTCCCGGCACACCCGGAGATCTGCTGTTCCGGATGGACTGGAAGCCGCTGTCCCTTGAGGGTGCTGACGCCCCCCGCCCGCCCCGATCCCTGGTGCTGATCGGCGCGGACGGCGAACTGACGGCAGAACTCCGGGCCATGGCCAAGGACCTTGGGCTCTTCTGCCTTGCGACGGAGAATCCGGACGGTCTCGGAGCCTTGCGCGACCAGGTGACCGGGCCTGTGGACGTGCTCGTGCTGCCGCTGACAGAGCAGTCTGGGCAGGAGGCCGGGGACCGGGCCGTACGGGAAGCGTGGCTGCTCGCGCAGGCTGCGCAGCGGCTCGGCACATGGCCGCTCGGTATGGCGAGGCTCTGGTCGCTGACCTCCGGTGTCCGCGAGGCGGCCTGCCTTGAGGCCGTGGCCCAGGCGGCCCGGTGGGGTCTTGGCCGGGTCATCGGCGGAGAGCACCCCGAACTGTGGGGCGGCACGCTCGACCTCGCTCGGTGGCATACGAGGGACGACCTTGCCGCCGCGCTTGCCGTCATCGCCGCGAACCCGGGCGAGGACGTCGTCGCGGTCCGCGAGGGCGGGGCCTTGGCGAACCGGCTGGTCCGCTCCGGTACGGGCGCGGACCAGGACCCGCTGCGGTGCAGGCCGGACGGCACGTATCTCGTCACGGGCGGCCTGGGCAGTCTGGGCGGCGACATCGCCCGTTGGCTGGTGGAGCGGGGGGCGCGTCGCCTCGTGCTCGCCGGGCGGGGTGCGCTGCCGCCCCGGTCTCAGTGGGACGCCGTCACCGACGCGGTCCAGGCGCATCGTATCGAGACCGTCCGAGGGCTCGAAGCCCTCGGGGCGACCGTACGGGTGCTGTCTGTCGACCTGTCCGACGCCGAGGCGGCGGCAGCAGCCCTGACCCCGGACGCGCTGGGCATGCCCCCGATCCGTGGGGTCGTGCACGCCGCAGGCGTACTGGAGGACCAGCTCGTCGACCGGCTCGACGCCGACTCCCTGGCGGCGGTGATGCGGCCGAAGGCCGGTGGCGCACTGACGTTGCACCGGCTCTTCCCACCGGGAACTCTCGATTTCCTGGTCCACTTCTCGTCGTGCGGGCATTTCCTGGGCCTGACCGGCCAGGCCGCCTACGCGTCCGCCAATGCGTTCCTCGACGCCATGGCCGCGTACGACCACACCCTCGGTGCCGTCGGCAGCATGAGCCTGGCGTGGACGTCCTGGCGGGGCATGGGCATGGCGGCCAACGCAGCCGTGAACGCCGAGCTCCAGGCCCATGGTGTCGGGGACATCACGCCACCCGAGGCCTTCGGCGCCTGGGAACAAGCCGGTCGGGTCGGCGTCGCCTCTCTTGCGGTGCTGCGCACGGTGCCGCTCCCGGACGGCGCGCGCCGAACGGGTCTGCTGCGCGACCTCGCCGACGAAACGGCGGCGTCAGGGCAGCAGGGGATGACGACCGACTTCCGGAATCTCGGCGAGCTGTCCGAGGACGAGCTCCGGACGCTGCTGCACGAGCAGACGGTGTCGGTCGTCGTCAGTGAGATGAAGCTGGATCCGGCAGAGCTCGACCCGGACCGGTCGCTGTTGAAAATGGGTCTGGACTCCGTGATGGCGATCGTTCTGCGCCGCCGGCTGGAACGGCTCCTGGAGCGCAAGCTCCCGGCCAATCTGGTCTGGCATCAGCAGACGGTCTCGGCCATCGTGGACTACCTCGTGACCAGTACGCGCTCCTGAGCGACAGCAGGGGCGGGTTCCGGTCAGCCGGGTCGTCGATGTGCAGCTGTTCAGCAGGGTCAGGCTGGTCGGCCGGTGGAGGCCGGTGATGACTGGGCTGACGGGGTGTCTGATCCCGCTGAACAGCTACGTCGACGTGGACAGCCGGATTTTTTGATGTGCCAACTTGTATGAGCAGTCTGTAAGCTGACGAGGTGACCATAGAGCAAAGCGCGGCAGTGAACAGTCCCTCGAACGACGTCATTGAGATCGTGGAAGGCGAGCTCTGTTCTTATGCCGTCGAAGTCTGGGTCAAGGACGTAAGCATCCTGACGGACGAAGAAGCACTCCTGTCGATTCTCCGCCGTGCGGCCACCGCGGGTAAGGCCACGGTGCTCGACGAGTCATCCCACGTCTTTCCCAACGGCGCCGTCACCGGGATGTTGCTGCTGTCCGCCTCCCACCTCACCGTCCACACCTGGCCCGAGTTCAACCTCGCCAATATCGACCTGCTGGCCTACGGGCGGCTCAACGGCGAGCTGATGATCGCCGAGATCGAGAAGTCTCTCGGCCCCGAGCGCATCAATATCTCCCGCCTGCACCGGTCGGTTCGCTGACGCCTGTTCCGGCCTGAGCAGTACGGCCACGGCCCAGGCCCGGTCGCCGTCCGCCTGCACCCGGACCCATGCACGTTCATCGCCTGCCCGAGCAAGCAGACCGTCGACGCCGGACGCCATCCGTTCGAGCCGAATACGCCAGAACATCCGCGCCACAGGCTCCTCGCACGCCGAGAACGCCTTGAACGCGGCCTCCTTGGCGACGAAGAGCCGCCTCAGTGTGGGTTCGTCGGCGGGTACCCAGAGGTTCTCGCGTTCATCCTCCCGCAGCAGGATACGGTGCAGGCGCTCCTGCACCGTATCCGTCTCCAGGTCGACGCCGATGCCCCGGGCCTCTTCGGCGCGGCATACGGCGGCAATCGCCAGGTGCGACGTGTGGGCGATCGAACCGGCGAACCCGGCCGGAAACTTGGGCACCCCGTCGGGGCGCCGCCCCACCTCCACCTCCGTACTCCCGGCCCGCCGCAGAGCGCCCGCCGCAGCCACCCGCCCGGCCCTGTGCTGCTCGCGGGGGCCGTGGGGGGCGGCGACGTCGGCGGTGACGAGGTGGATCACGTGCGCTGGGCGACGAAATCGCGAAGCGACGCGATGGACTCCAGCGCGTCCAGGTTGAGGTCCTCCGCAGCGATGTCCACGCCGAACCGTTCGTGCACCCGGCTGATGAGCCGCAGACCCGCCAGCGAGTTCAGGGACACTTCGGCGCCGAACAGCCGCGTGTCGGCGGGCAGCCGGGCGAGGGTCTGCCCCTCCGCTCCGATCGCCTCGGCGATCAACTCCCGGAGCACCCGCTCCAGTTCCCCATGTGTTTCGGCGGACGTCATGACTCTACTTCGACCTCAATCTCGATCCATGCGGGAGCGACGGGCAGCGGACCGTCCACAGGCCGACGGGTGAACGTGACCTGCTGGCCCCCGCTGCTCCGGGGTGCCTGTCCGGGGGCTGGTCCAGGCGCCGGTTCGGCACGGAACCCGAACTGTCTCAGCAGCAGCCGCAGTTCCAGATTGGCCTCGCCGATCCGCACCGGCGTCCGCACGAGGTCGGCGCCCGCCGTGCGGGCCTGGTCGAGGAGCCAGCGCAGGAATGCCTCGGATACCCCGCGGCCTGCCACCCGGCAGGACAGCGTGAACAGCTGGACGTCCCACCCGTCCGGCAGGTCCGGGGCGGACAGTGCGGTGACGGCTGTCCCGACCAAGCCGTAGTCGCCGAACCGGTCGGACAGCTCCACCACGGGCACGAACCAGCGCGGGTCGTCGATCAGTGACCTGACCCGCTCAAGGTCCAGCGCGATGCCGCTGGAGTTGAGCCGATGCGTACGCGCGGCCAACTCGGCGATCCGCCTGGCATCGCCCTGCCGCGCGGGGAACACCCGCACGCGCATGCCGCACCACCGCAGGAAGTCCTCCCGCGAGCCGGCGAAGGACCCTTCGGCCTCTTTGCGCTGCTCCTCCGCGCGGTAGCGGTCGACCCGGTCCAGGCTCTCCGCGGTCATCCGTGACGGGTCGAGGGCGGGCAGGTCGAGCAGCGCACCGGCCTCTTCCGGGGCGAGCGTGATGACGTGCGGCAAGGCGGAACTCACCTCGGCGCGTTCATACGGACTGTCATCGACCAAGACCATCGAGGCAAGGCCGATGCCCAGCTCCTCGGCAATCCTGCGCAGGGACTCGCTCTTGTCCTGCCACGCAACCTGCGGTGCGAAGAACCGTCCCGCCAGCTCCGGGTCGGCCCGCAGCAGGGCGAGGACCGAGGGGTCGGAGCGGCTGGCGATGCTGTTGAGCACGCCGCGGCTGGCCAGACGGTCGATCAGGTCGAGGACCTCGAGCTTCGCGGCCGGCAGGGTGTTGTCCCGGGACTCGACCGCGATGCCGTCCCACAATGTGTTGTCGAGATCCCAGACCACGCACTTGACCAGCGATTCCTGCCCGATCATGACCGGGATCCCACCCCGCGCAGCCGCATGGTCAGATGGGTCGCCTCGAAGCCGAACTTGCGATAGAGCATCCGCATACGCACGTTCTGCACGTACACCTTGCCCACGACCTCCTCGACGCCCTGTGACCGCACGTATTCCAGGCCCCTGTGGAGCAGCAGCTCCCCGATCAGCGTGCGCTCGGGTACGTCCGCTACCGCCAGGGACCGGAAGTTGGCGTAGCGCTGGCCGCTCATGGGGTTGGTGTTCACCGTGATCCAGACCCAGCCGTCGGTCGGCCGGTCGCCGCGGCACGCCACGAACATCCCGTCCCGGGACCGGGCCATCGCCTTGGACAGCCTTTTCTCGTGCACGGCCACGGCCGTGATGGCGTCCTCAGCGAAGGAGATCTTCGCGATCTCCACCTCGAATTCGGCCAATCGTGAGATGTCGCTCTCTTGGGCCGAGCGGACCGTGAAACTACTGGCGGAGTCATCATGCATGATGGGCTTGATTGTAGCTGCGGGCCGATGTGCCGGATTGAATGGATCGGCGTCGCCTCAGCGACCGTTCTCCTCCTCGACGAGGGTGCCGGGACGGAACCGCCGCTCCCCGCACTTCGGGCAGCCGGCCTCCTGCAGGGCGGTCACCGAACTCCAGGGCGCCTCGAACCCCACCTCGAACCGTTCGTCACAGTTCATACAGCGGTATGCCCGACGCCGGCGCCGCTTCTCGCGGGTGTAGAGCGGACCGTCGTACGTGTCGGTCACGGTCAGGCCGGTGGTGTTGGTGGTCAGCAGATGCTGGAAGAACCCCGTCCCGCCGAGGATTCCGCTGCCTTCGTACTCGTTGAAGTTGCGGATCATGGAGTGGGTGACGAGGCCCAGGTCGATGATCTCCCGCTGAACGTCCAGCATGTCGTTCGGGCCCTTGGCTCCGAAGGAGAAGAAGATGCTGCGCGCCGGGCCGTCGTCGAGCGCCTCCACGGCCCTGGAGAGAAACAGGCGCGCGCCTTCGGCGGTGTACGGCGGGTCGGTCATGGCCGCGTCGAACTGGCCTCGCAGCCGCTGCGGCAGAGGCCGTCGCAGGTCGTGCTGGGTGAGGTCGACGGGCAGGTCCAGATCGGTCGCCGTGTCCGCGATGAAGTCGAGGAAGTCCTCGGAGATGTCGACCACGGCCAGCCGTGAGGTGAGCGGAATCCCCAGAGCGCGCCCGACGACGCCGATCGCGAGCGAGACCAGGTCGTCGTCCCCGATTAACACCAGGGAGCTGCCGGGCAGTAGGCCCGCGTCGATCAGCGCAAGGATCCTGCGCACCTTGGTCTCGGCCGTGCAGTGCGACTGGTCCAGGGAGAGGTCGGCCACGGGACCGGCCGCCATGATCTCCCGCAGCTCCTCCACCGCGCCGGCCAGCTCCGGGGGGATCACGATCTCGTTACCGTCACAGGAGCGGCACACCGACGACAGGTCGAGCCCCATGCCGAGGGTGTCGGACAAAGATCTGCCCTCCGGGGTGAGTGAGGACGGACGCTCCTTGGTCAGTAGCCCCCGCTTGCGGAACTCGCCGGCGACGGCGGCCACGAGCGGCACGGGCAGGGAGGTCGCCCTGCTCACATCCTTCACCGCGGGGCTGCCGAGGCGGCGGAAGGCGGCGATAACGGACCGGACTCCGGCCGCGCCCTCCTGCAGACCCACCGCGTCGGCGATGTCCGCGAGGGTGGTCCCGGGAACCTGGCGCTGCCGTGATGTCGTCTTGCTGACCATGTGAAGTCCATTCATTCCCGTGCAGCGGAAGTCACCTGCATCCTATGGCCATTGATAGCATCGCTGCGTGCTGCATGATGCGTACGAGACAGGTCAGAAGCGTGCGAACGAGGGCCCGTTGACGCTGAGATGCCGGATATCCGGTGATCCGGCGGGGAGAGCGACGGTTCTGCTGCACGCGCTGGGGAACACGGGACGGAGCTGGGACCGGCTCGTATCCGCGCTGAGACCACAGGAACGCCGACTGTACGTACCGGACCTTCGCGGGCACGGGCAGAGTCCCCGGGCCGACGCGTACACCTTCGAGCTGATGTACCGGGACGTGATGTTCCTGATCGACGGTCACCGTCTGGACACCGTCGACCTGGTGGGGCACTCCATGGGCGGTCATGTCGCCTGGCTCATCGCCCAGCGCCATCCCTCCCGGGTCCGCAAGCTGGTGATCGAGGACACACCTCCACCCCCGCGGGACGCGGCCGCGGAGGCGGAGCTGCGGGAGCGGTCACGGCAGGCCGACAGCCAGCGACCCGTTATCTCCCTGTACCGGGAGTTCCGCGAGCTGCGCAGGGCGGGAGAGCTGGACGGCATGGCGGTGCGCCCGATCATCGACGGCCTCAGGAAGGCGGATCCGGGGTGGTGGCAGCGGCTCGGGGAGGTCACCGCCGAGACGCTGGTGATCAGTGGCGGGCTGTCCAGCCCCGTTCCCCGGTCCCTGCTGGCCGAGGTCGCCGAGGCGGTGCCGCAGGGGCGACTCCTCGCCATCGACGCGGGCCACTACGTGCATCGCACCGAACCTGAGCGCTTCTGCACCGAAGTGGCCCGCTTCCTCGGATGACCCCCTGTGTCCCTACGCCAGAGGAGCGGCCACGCCCCTGGCGCACCCGTAGGCGGACTCCACCACGAGCTGCACCTCCAGGGCCTCCTGGGCACTGACCTTTCCGTGCGGGGTGGCGGCACCCGTCACCGTGTCGAAGTACGCCGAGATCGCGGCGAGCTCTGGTCCCTGCCCGGCCTCCTCGACCGTGCCGTTCGCCCGGCGCAGCTCGTTGCGGCGCAGATCAAGGACGTGGTCACCGTCCGCGGTGGTGACGGTGACCGATGTCTCCAGTCGGCGCGCGGCCCGGTCGATCCGCAACGTCGCCGGTACGCCCTGGAACGACATGTCCACCCGGACCCGCTGCTCGAGATCCGGCGTGTCCACCTCGCATGCCTCGACGACCGGCGGGCCGAAGACTGCCATGAGCAGGTCGATGGCGTGCGGTCCCAGGTCCAGAAGGGCCCCGCCGCCGGCCCGCCGCGCGTCGTCGTACCAGGGGGTGCAAGCCCGCCACACCCGGTTGCCGGGGGTGGCGAAGGAGAACTCGACGCGCTGCGCGCCGGAGCGTACCAAGTCGGCGAACGGCTTCAGCAGCGGGTGGAAGCGGAAGGGCATGTTCACGCCCAGCAGCTTCTCGGCGGCCGGGTGGGCCACCATCCGCCGCGCCTCCTCCACCGTGGCGGCGAGGGGCTTCTCGCAGAGCACCGCGATGCCGGCGTCAAGCGCCGCCAGGACCGGCTCCGCGTGGGCGTCGTTGGGCGTACAGACGCTGATCAGGTCCGGGCGCGTCTCCTGGATGAGCCGGTCGACAGAGGTACCGGTCCATACCTGTGGACGGTCCGCCATCAGCTCCCGGGCGCGCTCGATGTCGCTGTCCACCAGACCCACAAGGTCCATGGCGTCCCGGGCATCGGCGCAGGGCAGGTGGTAGCGCTGGAACACCCTTCCGGCGCCCACGGCCGCGAATCGGATCCGCTTGCTGGTCATCGGTCAGCCCCTCACCCGTGCGAGGGCGTGCTCACCGCACGCCTTCGCCGTCTCGACGACGAAGTCCGGGAACGTGTGGCCGAGGTGTTCTCGGTCGTACGCGGTGATCATGGCGCGCAGTTCGGTCTCCAGCCGGTCGGCGAGTTGGGGCGGGTTCTCGTCCGCGAGCAGCAGCCCCGTGTTGAGGAAGGCCACGAGCAGCTCGTCGAGCCCGTGGTCCCAACGGCGCAGCCGGCCAAGCAAGGGGCGCAGGGACTTGGCGCCGGTGCCGCGCCCGGCACGGACAGCGTCCGTGATGCTCTGCGCCAGGAACGGAGCCTCGTTCTCCTTGCGGTCGTTGATCTCCGAGGACACCCTGCTCCAGGCCGTCCACAGGTGTTCCACGCGCTCGTCCTCGACGTAGTAGTCACGGCGGGCCTGCCGCAGCACCTCCCCGGCAGCGCCCTCCACCCCGGCGATGTCGGGCTCCTCGTACCGCGTGGCCTTGTCGTAGATCTCGGTGCCGCGGAGCGCGATGGCCCTGTTGATCAGGAAGAACGGGTTCTCGCTCTCGTGCACCCGGGAGGCCACGATGAACTCCAGGTTCTCCCAGAGTTCGTCGACCGTCGTGCCGGGCTCGATCATGATCCAGCCGGGTTCGAGCTCGATGCCCTCCTGCTTGAACATGCGGGCGGCATCGAAGTTGTACTCCACCGTGGTTCCCTTGCGGAACCGCTTCATCATGCCGGGCGACCCGGTCTCCATGCCAAGGAGCGCCAGGTCCATGCCGGCGCGGCGCAGGGTGCGCAGGGCCTCCCGGTCGATGAGGCCGGTGTCGACGCGGAACTCGCAATGGAAGTTGATCTTCAGGTCGCGG
>NZ_JBIRGM010000023.1:0-73004 GCF_044328025.1 Streptomyces sp. NPDC018000 | reverse complement strand
GGCTAGCGCGTCGGGGGTTTCCAGTGCCCGGCGTATCACCAGCTCGTGGATCGCGCCGACCGGGAGCTCTTCGCCGCTACCCGCCCATGACTCCAACAACTCCCGCTCGGTGTCGCCGAGCAGGACGACGTTCCCGAACGGGCTGTCCGGCTCGGAGACCATCGACTCCAGCACCCGCACGTAGTAATCCCGCATCAACACCACCTGGTCCTCGACCAGAACACCGAGGTGGTAGTCGAGACTCAGGAGCAGCCGTGTGGAGTACGGATTGCGAATCACGCCGACACTCAACGGGAAGTTGGTCGGCTCGGCGCGCAACGTGCTGAAGCTGTCGATCTTCCCGTCCTCGATCGTCAGGCGACCCTCACCGAACTCGTCGGTGAGCACGTGGAAGTGGTTGTAGACGAAGCTGGTCTCGAACAGGGCCTCGCCGCCCATGCGACGCTGCAATGCCCCCAGCGGGAATCGACGGTGCGGCAGCATGTCCTGCTCGGCCTCGAACACCGCGCGTACGAGGTCCAGCCAACTGCCCTCCGGCAGTTCCAGCCGGAACGGGACGGTGTTGAGGAAGAGGCCCCGCACCTCGGTCGCCCCGGCCTCCTCCAGCCGTCCGTTGGACGAAAGCCCGGCCAGCACGTCCGTGCTTCCGGTGACCAGGCTCATGACCCGCAGATGCGCTGCCAGCATCACGGACTTCAGCGGCACCCCGCAGCGCTTGGCCAGCGCCAGCAGTTCGTCGCACAGCTCCGCCGGCAGCAGCGTCTCGATCGATCCGTGCTTCTCCGCCGTGTGCAGCACCCGCCACTCGTTCTCGCGCTCGGGCGGGGCCAGCCGGGCTTCGTGCCGGTCCGGCCAGCGCGGGAGTCGGCCCGTGGGCCGGTCCGTGAGCCGCTCCAGCCAGAACTCCTCGCTCTCCTCGGAACGCAGCACCTCCCGTTCTGCCGCGATGAAGTCGCGGTACACGGACTCGGGAGGGCCCAGGGCGACGACCGTGCCTGCACCGCTCGCGAGCCGGTGGTAGAGGCCGGTGATCTCGGCGAGCGTGGAGTGGAGGCTCCAGCCGTCGAAAATGGCGTGGTGCTCGGTCACTGTCCACTGGAACGCATCGTCGGAGAGCCAGTGGATGCCGAACCGCAGCAACGGCGGCCGGGAGTGGTCGAACATGTGGGAGCGTTCGGATGTCACGTATGCGGCGATCGCCGCCTGTTGTGCCTCGTCGTCGAGTGCGCGCAGGTCGGACACCACGCACGGCATCTGAGCCGTGGCATGCACCAGCTGGAGCGGCTCGTTGTAACCGCTCAGCTCCAGGGACGTGCGGAGTATCGGGTGGCGTTCCACGACCAGGCGGAGCGCCTCCTTGAAGCTGTGCTCGTCGAACCGGCCGTTGATGCGCATGCTGTCCACGTTGTGGTACGGCAGCCGTTCACGGTCCAACTCCATCTCGTAGATCATGCCGACCTGGAGTTCCGCCATCGGATAGGCGTCCACGAGACCCTGTGGCAGCCGCGCCCTGTCCTCGGCGCTCACCATGGAGAACGGCTCACGGTCGCGTTGTGGGGCTTCGGATGCCGAGTGGGTGGAGGCGGCCTCGGCCAGCCCCACCAGGGTGGGCGTGCGGAAGAGATCCTGCAGCTCGAAGCCGACCCCCTGGCTACGAGCCAGTCCCAGTACCTGGATGCTGCGGATGGAGTCGCCGCCGAGGTCGAAGAAGTTGTCGTGCCGGCCGACCCGGTCGACGCCGAGAACGTTGCTCCAGATCGCCGCGAGCAGCTCCTCGGTGCCGGGCAGCGGTGCGATGAACTCGGATGTGAGGTCCGGGCGTTCATGCGTCGGGGCAGGAAGCTCCCGGTGGTTGAGCTTTCCCTGCGGAGTGAGCGGGAGGGCGTCGAGGAAGACGAAGTTCCTCGGGATCATGTAGTCGGGGAGGTGTCCGGCGAGGGCGTCGCGGAGTTCGGTGGTAGTGGGCCGGTCGGCTTCCGGCTCCGGTACGAGGTAGGCGACGAGGTCCGAGTGGTCGCCGAGATCGTCCCGGACGACTACGACGGCCTGCCGGATCTCGGGCTGCCGGCCCAGTCGGGCCTCGATCTCCGGCAGTTCGATGCGGTAGCCGCGTACCTTCACCTGAGCATCGGCCCGGCCCAGGTACTCCAGGTCTCCGGAGGGTGTCCAGCGGGCAAGGTCTCCGCTTCGGTAGAGCCGGGCCCCAGGCGTACGGCCGAGATGGTCCGGGACGAAACGCTGTGCGGTGAGCGCCGGTTGGCCGGTGTAGCAACGTGTCACGCCGGGCCCGCCGACGTAGAGCTCCCCGATGACACTGATCGGACTCGGATCGCCCGACGGATCCAGGACGTAGAGACGGAGATCGGGCAGCGCCCTGCCGATCCGGCTGAACGCACCGTCGAGCTGACCCTCGTCCACCTCCGTGTATGTCACATGCACGGTGGTTTCGGTGATGCCGTACAGGTTGATGAGAAGCGGTGAGGCGTAACCGTGACGGGTACCCCAACGGCGCACCGACGCCCGGTTCAGAGCCTCGCCCGCGAACAGCACTGCCCGCAGGGCCAGTTCTCCGCACTCCATCGCATCGACGGTCTCGAACTGGCGGAAGGCCGAGGGGGTTTGGCTGAGCATCGTTACGGATCGGTCGCGTACGAGTGCGTAGAACGCTTCCGAGTCCCTGCTGGTCAGATACGGCACCACGACGAGGCGCCCGCCGGTGGTGAGGGCGCCCCACATCTCCATGACCGACACGTCGAAGGCGTAGCTGTGGAAGAGGGTCCAGGTGTCGTCGGGGCCGAATGGGAGGCGTTGTTGGGCGGCGTTGAAGAGGCGGGTCACGTTGGCGTGGGTGACGGTGGTGCCTTTGGGGCGTCCGGTGGATCCGGAGGTGAAGATGATGTAGCAGGCGTGGTGGGGGTTGAGGTGTTGGGGGAGGTGGGCGAGGGTGTGGGAGAGGTCGCGTGGAGTGGTGGCGGTGTGGAGGGTGTCGATGTTCAGGGTGTGCCAGGGGCCGTGGGGGATGGTGTCGTGGGTGGGTTGGTGGGTCAGGACGAGGGTGGCGTCGACTTCGGTGAGCATGTGGTGCATGCGGTCGGTGGGGAAGGCGGTGTCGAGGGGGACGTAGACGCCGTGGGCCATGAGGACGGCGAGGGTGGTGATGACGGTGTCGAGGGATCGCTCGACGCAGATCCCGACGCAGACCTCGGGTCCCACGCCCTGTTCGACCAGTAGTGCGGCGATGTCGGCGGCCCGGCCCACGAGTTGTGCGTAGGTGAGGGTGTCGTCGTCGCAGACCACGGCTAGCGCGTCGGGGGTTTCCAGTGCCCGGCGTATCACCAGCTCGTGGATCGCGCCGACCGGGAGCTCTTCGCCGCTACCCGCCCACGACTCCACCAACTCCCGCTCGACGGGCGCCATGAGCGGCAGTCGGCTCACCGGGAGGTCGGGCGTGGCGAGGATCTGACCGAGCAGGATCTGCCAGTGGTCCACCAGGGTACGGATGGTGTCGGCGTCGAACAGGTCCGTCGCGTATTCGACCTGGAGACGGAGCCCGTCCGGGCGCCGGTAAACCGACCAGGTGAGGTCGAACTTCGCGGTCCCCGTGGCCACCATGGAGCGCTCGACGCTCAGCCCCTCACCGAAGGGCTCCAGCGGTTCCTCCTCGTGGAAGGCAAAAAGGGTCTGCGCAATCGGGTTGTGACTGAGCGACCGTTCGGGGTGCAGGTGCTTCACGGCGAGATCGAACGGGGCCCTGCTGCGGGAGAGCGCGCTCAGGAGCGACGCGCGGGAGCGCGCCACGAGCTCCCGGAAGCCGGGGTCGTCCCCGAGATCCACCCGGAGGACGAGCGTGTCGACGAAGAAGCCGACCAGATCGTTGAGCTTGGCGTTGTCCCGGCCCGCCACCGGCGAACCGACGACGATGTCGCTGCTACCGGAGTGGCGCGCGGCGAGCACCTGGAAGGCGGCGAGCATCACCGTGTACAGGCTGACGTTCTCCTCGGCGGCGAACGCCTCCAGCGCCTTCGAAGACACTCCGGTGAGCGGGAAGTCCGCCGTCTCGCCCCGGTAACTCATCTCCGCCGGACGGGGGCGGTCCGTGCCGAGGTCCAGCACGGCCGGAGCGTCGGCCAGCGCGTCCGTCCAGGCCCTCAGTGCCTTCTCCGTACGAGGGCCGCGCAGCGTCTCACGCTGCCACAGTGCGTAGTCGGCGTACTGGACCGGCAGTGGTTCGGCCGACCCGTCGCCGACACGATATGCCTCGTTCAGCCCGCGCTGGAACACATCGAGTGACCACCCGTCGCAGGCGATGTGATGGAAGGTCAGCTGCAACCAGTGCTCGTCCTCGGACAGCCGGTACAGCGCAGCACGCAGCATCGGATCGCGGGCCAGGTCGAACGGCCTGCGGGCATCCGTCTCGACGGCCTCCCGTGCGCTGCGGACGCGGTCGGCGGGTGCGAGGCCGGTGATGTCGACGAGCGGGCAGTCCGTCTCACGGGTGTCCAGCAACCGCTGGCGCGGCTCCCCGTTCCCATCCGCCTCGAAGACGGTGTAGAGGGCGTCATGACCGGCCGCGGTCATAGCGACGGCGGCCGTCAGGCGGGCGGCGTCCAAGGGGCCGGTGAAACGGAGAACGACCGGAATGTTGTAGACGGCGTTGTCCCCGAGCCAGCGGTCGAGGAACCAGAGCCGCTGCTGGCCGAAAGAGAGCGGACCGCGCTCATCCGGTCTGGCGCGGAGCCGGCCGGCCGAGGACGGTTCTTTTCCTCCTCCGGTACGAGTGTCTTCTCCCGCGTTCCCGTCGGTCGTGGGGATGCCGTCCATGATGACGCCCTTCTCACCGGTCCACTAAAGGTCCAATAAAAATGAAACGCGGCCGCGGTTTCTTGAAGAGCACACAGAGCAGTGCGTACCTGCATCGCCGAAGAGAATCTGTGAACACTGCGAAGAACTGCGGGGTAATTGCATGGGACATGGAGGAGCGGTGTCACATTAGAGAGGCGCATCACGACTGGTCAACCCCCCGTGATCGGCGCCTGAGCTGCGGTTTTTAACGATCGGAAGGGTTTTGAATCACATCCTTAGCGTAAATTTAGGGAAGCAATAGAGCTAAAAAGGCCCGCGTCTGCCTTGTACATGAACGGAAGATTGAACCGCGTCCGTGCATCGCGTTCTTGCGCAGCCCGTCGAGGCTCGCGGGGGAGTTGTGCGGGACTCGCCGCAAGGGCTGTCAGCCGTGATGGGATGTGCGCCCATATCGGGCCGACGAAAGGGGACCGATGCCCACGGCCGGACCGCCGTGCTGCCACTGAGGGCAGGATCACTTCGGGGCCAGCACGGTCGAACTGCTCTCCAGGCGACAGGAAATGGTCCACAGGCCGATTTCGGCCGCCTGTCGGCCCGCCGCCTCAACCTGGGCGCGCTCTTGCTGATACCAGGCGAACGGGTCCGCCAGCAGACGGTCGATCAGGCTCCGCGGCATCGCATGGCAGCGGATGGGCTCATCCGGTACGGGCGGGTCCCCGTACCCGCTGCGGCGTTGCGCTTCTCCGGTGAGATACGCCAAGGTGTCGAGAAAGCGTCGCAACGCCGCCCGCTGATCCTCCGGCGACTCCTCCGCCGCCAGACGCTCCAGGGCGAAGGCGCGTACGAAGGCGGGGAAGTGGTATCGGACGGCTCTGGATGACTGGTCCACCACTGCGTCGAGCAGGTAGGACTCGGTGAGCTCGTCCAGCAGGTCCTGGGCGCGGCGCGGTTCGCATTCGAGGAGGGGCGCGCCGACCCAGGGGGCGAAGTCGGGTATCTCCAACTGGGCGAGGCGGCGCAGAGCCTGCTGGGCCTCCGGGCTGAGCGCCCCGTAAGCGGGGGTCATGCACGTGCGGACCGCCTGCTCCAGGTGACGCAGTTCGTCCGGGTTGCGGGCCGCGTCGCCGCATCGGTCCACCGCCTCGGCCTGGGCGACCGCGTCCGCCACGGCCCGGTGCGGCCGGGCGGCCAGGCGTGCGGCGGCCACGCGCAGCACGAGCGGCAGATCGTCGCAGGCACGGCAGAGCTCCTCGACGGCCAGCGGTTCGGCGGCGACCCGCCGTCGACCGATGATCTTCATCAGCATTTCCACGGAACTTTCCCGCCGGAACCGGGAGAGCTCTATGCGGGTGTCCGCGGGCAGCCCGGTGAAGCGCCGCCACGAGGTGATCAGAACCCGCGACCCGGACGATCCGGGGAGCAGCGGAGCGACCTGGCACTCGGAGGCCGCGCCGTCCAGCACGACAAGGACCCGGCGCTCCGCCAGCAGGTCGCGGTACATCTCGGCGCGCTCCTCGATACTCCTCGGGACGGCTTCGTCGGTCACTCCGAGCGCGCGCAGGAAGCGCCGGAGCACCTCGGCGGCGCTCGTCGGGAGGCCTGGGCCGCCGGACAGTTTCGCGAAGAGCTGCCCGTCGGGGTAGTCCGGAGCGAGCCGATGGGCGACATGTACGGCCAAGGTCGTCTTGCCGGAGCCACCGCGTCCGGTGATCACGGTGACGGGGACGACGGTTCGGGGTGCGTCGGTGCGGGTGGGGGCGGCCAGAATGCGCTGGATCGCTCGCGTGCGACCGGTGAAGTCGGCGATATCGGCGGGCAGCAGACGCGGAACCTTGTGCACCGGAACTGCCGGAACTGCTGGAACCGCCGAAAGCGCTGGGCCGCTGCCGGGTCCGTCCGGCTCGGCAGTGGGCGCCGTCATCTGGATGAAGGGCTGGACCCGGGGCGGCGTGCCCCACTCCTCTTCCCCCGCCAGGATCATGCGGTGCAGTCGCTGCAGTTCCGCGCCGGGCTCGATGCCGAGCCTCTGGACGAGGGCCACCCGCGCCTGGCGATAGGCGTCCAGGGCCTCGGCCTGCCGTCCCGCGCGGTGGAGCGCGGTCATCAGAAGCACCCGCAGGCGTTCCCGGAGGGGGTGGGCGGCGACCAGAGCGCCGAGTTCACTCACGGCGCGGTGGTGATTACCGAGCCATAGTTCGAGTTCAAGGCATTGTTCCTGCACGGCGAGGCGGCGCTCGTCGAGGCGGACGGCGTTCGCGCGTACCGGCTTGCTGCTGATGTCGGTCAGGGCGTGGCCCTGCCACAGCCCCAACGCGGCCCGTAACTCCTTTACCGCCTGCTGGGGTTGATGGGCAGCAGCGGCTCTGCCACCTGCGGCGACCCGTTCCTCGAAGGTGTGGAGGTCGAGTTGCCCCTCAGTCATCCGTAAGAGATAACCGGGCGAGCGGGTCACGATGGGGCCGGGCTGAGGCCCCGCAGGGAGCATGCGCCGCAGCGCGCAGATGCCGATCTGTACCTGGGTGCGGCTCGTCGCCGGCGGCTTCCGTTCCCATATGGCCTCCACCAGGCGGTCATTGGAGACGACGCGTCCCGATTCGAGGAGCAGCATCGCCAGAACCGTGCGCTGCCGCTGCCCGCTGACATCTATGTGTCTGCCGTCGTCCACGACTTCGAGCGGCCCCAGAATCTTGAACTGCATGGGCCCCCTTCGTGGCAGTGACGGCTCGTAGAGGGCGATGGCGGTGGGCCTGACGCACGAGCCCGCCGACCTCCACCGTGCCTGGCGTGTTCGAATACTGGTGCAGGTTGTACGAAAAGCGGATACAGGGTGTGCATTCGAATGATTGCATGATCGAAAGGAGCGAGTCAACGACTCGCTGTCCTGGCTGCTTCCGTCAACTTCTTTTCTTTTCAACCGGGTTATGAGGTGCTGCTGTACGTAGGTTTCGAAAAAAGAACGTCTGAAATTCCACGTTTGAAGTGTGACGGCCCCGGTTTTCTCCGGCCGGATTCTTCGGGAGTGCTCTCGCCGTCGAGCGACGATATGTCCGGGATGTCAGCCGAAGTCTCCGACTCCGGGACGGCCGCTCCGTAAGTCGTTGGGAACTGCCTCGGCGCGGCGGCGGAACGCGCGGCGGGCCCCGTCTGCCGCCGTCCCGCACGCCATCGGGGGAGTGGGACGAGTCGAAACAGGTGAGAGAACTCGTCTCACGGTGTCCGCGAAGGACTCGGTCAGGTGCCGACGTAGGCCGAGAGGTGCTCACCGGTGAGGGTGGAGCGGGCGGCGACGAGGTCGACGGGCGTGCCCTCGAAGACGATCCGGCCGCCGTCGTGGCCGGCGCCGGGGCCGAGGTCGATGATCCAGTCGGCGTGCGCCATGACCGCCTGGTGGTGCTCGATGACGATGACCGACTTGCCGGAGTCGACGAGCCGGTCGAGCAGGCCGAGCAACTGCTCGACGTCGGCGAGGTGGAGGCCGGTGGTCGGCTCGTCGAGGATGTAGATGCCGCCCTTCTCGGCCATGTGGGTGGCGAGCTTGAGCCGCTGCCGCTCGCCGCCGGACAGTGTGGTGAGTGGCTGGCCGAGGCTGAGGTAGCCGAGCCCGACATCGGCGAGCCGGCCGAGGATGCGATGCGCGGCCGGCGTACGCGCTTCGCCGGCGCCGAAGAACTCCTTGGCCTCGGTCACGGACATGGCCAGCACCTCGCTGATGTCACGGCCGCCGAGGTGGTGGTCAAGGACCGATGCCTCGAACCGCTTCCCCTCGCACTCCTCGCAGGTGGTGGCGGCGCCGGCCATCATCGCCAGGTCGGTGTAGATGACGCCGACGCCGTTGCAGTTGGGGCAGGCGCCCTCGGAGTTGGCGCTGAACAGCGCCGGCTTCACGCCGTTGGCCTTCGCGAACGCCTTGCGGATCGGGTCGAGCAATCCGGTGTAAGTCGCCGGGTTGCTCCGCCTGGAGCCGCGGATCGCACCCTGGTCGACCGACACCACACCCGCGCCGGCGGGGATCGATCCGTGCACGAGCGAGCTCTTGCCGGAGCCGGCGACGCCGGTGACGACGGCGAGCACCCCGAGCGGGATGTCGACGTCGACGTCGCGCAAGTTGTTCGCCGTCGCGCCGCGGATCTCCAGCGTGCCGGTGGGCGTCCGCACCGTCTGCTTGAGCGCGGCCCGGTCGTCGAAATGGCGGCCGGTGATGGTGCCGCCGGCCCGCAGCCCCTCGACGGTGCCCTCGAAGCAGACGGTGCCGCCCGCCGTACCGGCGCCGGGACCGAGGTCGACGACGTGGTCGGCGATCGCGATCGTCTCCGGCTTGTGCTCCACGACGAGCACCGTGTTGCCCTTGTCCCGCAGCCGCAACAGCAGGTCGTTCATCCGCTGGATGTCATGGGGATGCAGGCCGATGGTGGGTTCATCGAAGACGTAGGTGGTGTCGGTGAGCGAGGAACCGAGGTGGCGGACCATCTTGACGCGCTGTGCTTCGCCGCCCGACAGTGTGCCCGACGGACGGTCGAGCGAAAGGTAGCCCAGTCCGATCTCCACGAAGGAGTCGAGAGTGTGATGCAGCGCGTCGAGCAGCGGCGCAACCATGGGGTATCCCCTGCTCGAAGAGGTTGGGGAAGGCTCGTCGAGGCCGCGGACCCATTCGGCCAGGTCGCTGATCTGCATCGCGCACGCATCGGCGATGTTGATCCCGCCGATCCGCGACGACCGGGCCGCTTCGCTCAGACGGGTGCCGTCGCACTCGGGGCAGGCGGTGAAGGTGACCGCCCGGTCCACGAACGCCCGGATGTGCGGCTGCAGCGCCTCCCGGTCCTTGGAGAGGAACGACTTCTGGATCTTGGGGATCAGCCCCTCGTAGGTGAGGTTGACGCCCTCGACCTTCACCTTGGTCGGCTCCCGGTGGAGGAAGTCGTGCATCTCCTTCTTGGTGAACTTGCGGATCGGCTTGTTCGGGTCTATGAGGCCCGACTCGGCGTAGACCCGCACGGTCCAGAAGCTGTCGGACTTCCAGCCGGGGATGGTGAACGCGCCCTCGGCGATCGACTTGGAATCGTCGAAGAGCTGGGTGAGGTCGATGTCGGAGACCTTGCCCCGGCCCTCGCAGCGCGTGCACATGCCGCCGGTGCGGGTAAAGGTCTTTTTCACGGCCTTGGTCCTGTCGGGCCCGCGGTCGACCGTGAACGCACCACTCGCCCGGACCGAGGCGACGTTGAAGGAGAACGCGTTGGGCGGGCCGATGTGCGGCTCCCCGAGTCGGCTGAAGAGGATGCGCAGCATCGCGTTGGCGTCGGTGGCGGTGCCGACCGTGGAGCGGGGGTCGGCGCCTATCCGCTGCTGGTCGACGATGATCGCGGTCGTCAGTCCTTCGAGGACGTCGACCTCGGGCCGTGCCGGCGTCGGCATGAAGCCCTGCACGAAGGCGCTGTAGGTTTCGTTGATCAGCCGCTGCGACTCCCCGGCGATCGTGTTGAACACCAGCGAGCTCTTGCCCGAGCCGGAGACACCGGTGAACACCGTCAGCCGGCGCTTCGGGATCTCGATGCTGACGTCCTTGAGGTTGTTCTCGCGCGCGCCGTGCACGCGGATCAAGTCGTGACTGTCGGCAACGTGCGGCCCAGGCGACTGCGTCTTCGTCCTCGTGGTCATGCTCATCGTGTCTCCATCTGTTGGGCGGAGCCGCCTTCGCGGTCTCCGTGGGCGTCGCCTGGCTCGATCCGACCAGCTTCGAGCGTAACGTCCGGGTCTCATTCGTCGGCGATTACGGGACAGCCCTTGGCTGTGACTTCGTGGCGCGCGCTTCTCGATTCCTGACCGGTTCCTGCTCCGCTCGGCCCCCGGCCGCTCGTGGAGCGAGGACGCCACCCTGGGCGCAATGCGAACGGGATGCGATCGAGAGAAGGTGGAGGTGTGGCTATATCACTGAATCCCCCAGGGGAGACACCACCTGCCGAGGGCTCCACCAGTGAAGCCCACCAGGAACGCGCGGACGGAGGCATATGGGAACACCCTGCCGTATGGGCAGGACTCATACTGCTGGGATCGGTTGTTTTTGCCGCATTCTTCATAGCGCGGATCTTCGGATACGGATGACCAGCCGTACCCAGCGGTGGCCGGTGACGAGATCCAGGGGCACGGCCCGCGTCCACACTCACATTGCGGTCAGGTCAGCCTGGCGAGATCGTGGTTGAGCTCTACGACGTTGACGTGTTCCTGACCCAGGAATCCCAGAACACGTCCCTGGACGTGCTGGGCGACCAGGGCCCTGACCTTGGCGAGGGCGAGGCGGCGGGCTTTCGCGACGCGCTGGGCCTGTTCGTAGGCGTACGCCGGGGAGATCGCCGGGTCGAGCCCGGAGCCGCTGGCGGTCACGGCATCCGCGGGAACGGACGAGGGCGGGACCCCGTCGAAGGCGGCGACGGCGGCGCGGCGGTCGTTGACAGCCTTGATCAGATCGGTGTTGTTCGGACCCAGGTTGGAGGCGCCGGAGTTCACGGGGTCATAGCCGCCCACGGACGGGCGGGGCTGGAACCACTTGGGGTCGGGGCGCAGTGGCTCCTGCGCATCGTTGGGATTCTTCTTCGGGAGGGCGAAGTTCTGGCCGATCAGGCCGGAGGCCACCGGCGTGCCGTTCGTCGTCAGCATGGAGCCGTTGGCGCGGTGGGAGAGGAAGGCCTGGGCGATGCCGGTGACGAGCAGTGGATAGGCGATGCCGGTGATCAAGGTGCACGCCAGCAGCATCCGCAGAGCCACCAGGTGGTGCTGAAGTACGTGGGGAACGATGGTGCGCACGGTGCGGGATCACTTTCTTGTCTCGTCCGGCCGTCTGTCAGCGCAGGCCGGGGATGAACTGGATGCAGAGGTCCAGCAGTTTGATGCCCACGAATGGCAGTACCAGCCCGCCGAGCCCGTACATCCAGATGTTGCGGCTGAGCAGTTGCGCGGCGGCGGACGGCCGGTAGCGCACGCCGCGCAGCGCGAGCGGGATCAACGCGATGATGATCAGCGCGTTGAAGACGATCGCGGAGGCAATCGCCGAGGTCGGGCTGTGCAGGCGCATGATGTTCAGCTTGTCCAGGCCGGGATAGACGCTCGCGAACATTGCGGGGATGATCGCGAAGTACTTCGCGACATCGTTGGCGATGGAGAACGTCGTCAGCGCGCCACGGGTGATCAGGAGCTGTTTGCCGATCTCGACGATCTCGATCAGCTTGGTCGGGTTGGAGTCCAGGTCCACCATGTTCCCGGCCTCCTTCGCGGCCGAGGTACCGGTGTTCATGGCCACACCGACATCCGCCTGCGCCAGCGCGGGGGCGTCGTTCGTACCGTCCCCCGTCATCGCGACGAGCTTGCCGCCCTCCTGTTCACGCCGGATGAGAGCCATCTTGTCCTCGGGCGTGGCCTCCGCGAGGAAATCGTCCACCCCGGCCTCCTGCGCGATGGCGCGCGCGGTCAGCGGGTTGTCCCCGGTGATCATGACCGTACGGATGCCCATCCGACGCAGTTCATCGAACCGCTCCCGCATGCCCTCCTTGACGACGTCCTTGAGGTGGATGACTCCAAGGACGCGCGCGGTCCGCGTACCGCCGTGCCGGGACAACTCGCCGACGACCAGCGGGGTGCCACCGCTTGCCGAGATGCCGTCGACGATGCCGCCGACCTGTGCCGTGGGATGGCCACCGTTGTCACGGACCCAGCGCATCACTGCCGTCGCCGCGCCCTTGCGCAGAGAGCGGTTCTCCTGGGAATTGTTGAGGTCGACGCCGCTCATCCGGCTCTGAGCGGTGAAGGGCACGAACCGCGCCTTGGCCAGTTCTCCTTCACCACGGCCACGAAGAGCGTACTGCTGCTTGGCCAGGACGACGATCGAGCGGCCCTCGGGCGTCTCGTCGGCGATCGACGACAGTTGGGCGGCGTCCGCGAGTTCCTCGACGTCCACCCCGTCCACCGGCAGGAACTCGGCGGCCTGGCGGTTGCCGAGGGTGATGGTGCCCGTCTTGTCGAGCAGGAGCGTGTTGACGTCACCCGCGGCCTCCACCGCGCGACCGGACATCGCCAGCACGTTGCGCTGCACGAGCCGGTCCATGCCCGCGATGCCGATTGCTGACAGCAAGGCGCCGATCGTCGTCGGGATCAAGGCCACGACGAGAGCGGCGAGAACGACGATGGTCTGCTCGGCCCCCGCGAAGATGGCGAAGGGCTGCAGGGTCGCCACCGCGATCAGGAAAATGATCGTGAGGGATGCCAGCAGGATGTTGAGCGCGATCTCGTTCGGTGTCTTCTGCCGCGCGGCCCCCTCCACGAGTGCGATCATCCGGTCGATGAAGGTCTCGCCCGGCTTTGAGGTGATTTTCACGACGATCCGGTCCGAGAGCACTTTCGTGCCGCCCGTGACCGCCGACCGGTCGCCACCCGACTCTCGGATCACCGGAGCCGACTCGCCCGTGACAGCGGATTCGTCGACGCTGGCGATGCCCTCGACCACATCGCCGTCGCCGGGGATGATCTGTCCGGCCTCGACGACGACGTGATCGCCCAGGCGGAGGTCGACACCCGGCACTTCCTCCTCTGCGGCGTCGGTCGCGCCCGGTCGCCAGCGGGTGAGACGGCGGGCTGTGGCCATTGTCTTGGCGCGGCGCAGAGTTTCCGCCTGGGCCTTGCCGCGTCCCTCGGCCACGGCTTCGGCGAGATTGGCGAAGACGGACGTCAGCCAGAGCCACGCCGTGATCAGCCAGGCGAAGACGCTGGGCGTCCTGATGGCCGACAGCGTGGTCAAGGCCGCGCCGACCTCCACCACGAACATGACCGGGTTGTGGACCATCACGCGCGGATCCAGCTTGCGCAGGGCATCGGGGAAGGACGTCAGGAGCTGCTTGGGGTCGAGCAGTCCACCCGAGACCCGGTGTTGCTGACGCCCGGTGCCGGGTGGGGTGGGAACGGGAGCGGCGGTCGTCGACATCAGTGCAGGCCTTCCGCAAGTGGTCCCAGCGCCAGCGCCGGGAAGTACGTCAGACCGACAACGATGAGGATCACGCCGGTCAACATTCCGACGAACTGCGGCCGGTGAGTGGGCAGGGTGCCCGCAGTGACCGGAACGGGCTGCTGCGCGGCAAGCGAGCCGGCGAGTGCCAGGACGAACACCATCGGCAGGAACCGGCTGAAAAGCATGACCACGCCGAGCGCGGTGTTGTACCAGACGGTGTTCACGCTCAGCCCGGCGAACGCCGAGCCGTTGTTGTTCGCAGCCGACGTGAAGGCGTACAGGACTTCGGAGAAGCCGTGCGGCCCGGAATTGAGCATCGCGGCCCTCTCGCCCGGGAATGCCATCGCCAGCCCGCCACCGACCAGGACGAGCGCGGGTGTGGTCAGGATGTAGAGGGAGGCGAACTTCATCTCCCTGCCGCGGAGCTTCTTGCCCAGGTATTCGGGCGTACGGCCGACCATCAGCCCGGCGACGAAGACCGCGACGATCGCCAGGATCAGGATCCCGTAGAGCCCGGAGCCGGTGCCGCCGGGTGCGATCTCCCCCAGCATCATGTTGAAGATCGTCATTCCGCCGCCGCCCGGCGTGTACGAGTCGTGGAAGGAGTTGACCGCTCCGCACGACGTGAGGGTGGTGGACACGGCGAACAGGGCCGAGGCCCAGATCCCGAACCGCGTCTCCTTGCCCTCCATCATTCCGCCCGCCGTGTGACCGGCGGTGCTGCTGACGCTGTGCAGTTCGTTGGCGGTAACGATGGCAACCGATGCGCCCCAGATCAACGCCATCACGGCGACGATGGCATAGCCCTGACGGTTGTCGCCGACCATCGTCCCGAAGGTCCGCGGCAGCGAGAACGAGATGACCAGCATCAGGTAGATCTCGATCAGGTTGGTGAAGGCGTTGGGGTTCTCGAAGGGGTGTGCGGAGTTCGCGTTGTAGAAACCACCACCGTTGGTGCCCAGTTCCTTGATGGCCTCCTGGGAGGCGACCGGGCCCCCGGTCAGGCGCTGATGCCCGCCCGCGATGGTGGTGATGTCGTGGATCCCGTGGAAATTCTGAACGGCACCGGCGGCCACCAGAACGATCGCGAAGACAAACGCAAGGGGAAGCAGAATGCGTAGCACGATCCGCGTCAGGTCCACCCAGAAGTTCCCGACGCGCTCGGTCTTCACCCTGGTGAAGCCGCGGATCAGCGCGGCGACAACGGCAATGCCCACGGCTGCGGAGACGAAGTTCTGCACGGCGAGGCCTGCCATCTGGACCAGATGGCCCATGGCCGACTCACCGGAATACGACTGCCAGTTGGTGTTGGTGACGAAGGACGCCGCAGTGTTGAACGACTGGTCCGGGCTGATCGGCTCCATCCCCAAGGACAACAGCAGATGGTTCTGCAGGCGCAGGAACGCGTACAGGAACAGTAGTGACACCGTGGCGAAGGCCAGGATGCTGCGCAGGTAGATCGACCACTTCTGATCGGCGTCACCGTTCACTCCGGCCGCCCTGTAGATCAGGCGTTCGACCCGCCAATGGCGATCGGTGGTCAGGACGCGGGCCATGTAGCCGCCGAGCGGGCGAAACGAGAGACCCAGCGCGACCACCAGGGCAAGCACCTGGAGCCAGCCCGCGAGGGTGTCATTCATCCGGAATCTCTCCTAGAACTTCTCGGGGAAGATCAGGCAGATGACCAGGTAGATCATGAGGCACGCGGCCACGATCAGGCCGACGATGTTCTCCAGGCTCACAGGCGTCCGACCCCCTTGGCCGTCAGGCCGATAAGGGCGAAGACCACAACCGTGAGCCCGATGAACGCGGTATCCGACATGCGTGGGGCACCTCGCAGAGGCATCAGGGGCGGGACTGTTCGCCCCGGCTGGAATATGGTGCGATGATTCATTTCTGACGCTACATCAGCTGACTTCGGGAGCGCGCTGACGTTCCGTGGGCCGAGCGGGTGACGGCGGCCCGCAGGGACTCACCCGGCGCTGCCGGATGTCGCGCTGCCGCCGGGCGCAGCGCTCGGAAGAGTGAGCGTCACCGAGAAAGCGGCCCCGGCCTCCTCGGTGGTGGTCTCCAGGGCCCCGTCCATGGCCTCGGCCAGGTCGCGCGACAGCCGCAGAGCCAGACTGTCGACCCTTGTCCCCGGCGCTCGGGAGATGGTTGTGCTCGATTCCGGGCCCCGCTCGGGCATCCCGTCCTCCACCCGGATCTCGAGGTGGTCACCCCGGAGCTCGGCGTTGAATACGGGCGGCCGGTCCGGCGGGCTGTGACGCAGTGCGTCGGCCCCGAGGGCGGTCAGGACGCGGGTGAGGAGGGCGGCGTCGGCAATCACGTCGGGCAGCTGCTCCGGCAGACGCAGAACGATGGAGTGGCCGCCGGGTCCAAGGTCGTCCAAGGCGGCGCCCAGCACCTCGTTGAGGTCGACCGGACGAAGGTAGAGATCGAGTGCCCCGGCGTGCAGGCGGCTCAGATCACCGAGATCGGTGACCAGCTGCTCCGCGCGGTGCACGGCCGTGCAGGCGGCATCCAGCAACTGAGCCTCTTCCGGAGCCGGCCTCCTGGCACGTCCCCTCCGCAAACGCAGGAGCGCCTTTTCGGCGGTGTGCAGCGGAGCACGCAGATCGCGGCCTGCCGCGAGAAGCAGGGACGCCCGGGTGCGTTCGGCTTCGGCGAGGGCGTCCTTACCGCCGGAACGCCCGGCGATCCGCCCCCGGACATGGGCCAGCCCCAACTCGGCAGCACACGCTGCAAGAACGCGCTGGTCCTCCGTACTCAGTCCTGCGCCGCGAGCGGCCAGCGTGAGATCGTCGTCGACCGGGCTCTCCACATCCGCCTCGTAGGGCCTTTCCGGCGGCCGTTCCCCTGCGCTGGCGACCACGTACCAGTGGGGCGCCGGAGATGCTTCCGCGTTCCTTTCGAGCAGGCTGACAGCGGCCAGGCCGAAGTACTCCCGGATCTGCTCCATGAGTGCCGGCAGATCCTGGCCACGCATCATGGCGGCGGCCAGGCGGCTCAACGCCCTCGCCTCCGATGTCGCGCGCACGGCCTCGTGCGTCCGCTGAGCTGCCGTGCCCGCGGCAGTGCCGACGAGGACGGCCGTGGCGATGAAGACCACAAACGCGGTGATCTCGTCGGGGCGCTCCATGGCCAGTGAGTGCACCGGCGCCGCGACGTAGTAGTCGGCGAGCAGCGCCGCGGCGAAGGCGGCGAAGAGAGCGGGGAGGAGACCGCCGATCAGGGCGACCACGACGACGGCGAGCAGATAGATCACCAAGTCGCTGGAGAAGCCGAGGTGGCCTCGCAGCGCGGTCAGCAGGAGCGTCAGTACGGGCAGTAGCACCACAGCACCGCCCAACGCGGCCCAGTACCGCCTCGGGCCCATGCCACGGCTCGGATGCGGAAGCCTCGGCACAGCGATGCCGGCTGCCTGCTCATGCGTGACGATGTGCACGTCGATGGGGCCGGATCCCTTGATGGTCCGCTCTCCCACACCTGCTCTCAGGAAGGAGGCGAGCCGGCCGTGGCGACTCGCGCCCAGCACGATCTGAGTGACGTTTTCCGCCTCGGCGAACTGGAGCAGGGCAGCGACAACATCGTCGCCCGTGGTCTGGTGGTAATTGCCGCCGAGCGACTCCAAGAGGGTGCGCTGTGTGTCCAGTGCCGCCGGGTCGAGGCCGACGAGTCCGTCCTCCGGGACTACATGGAGGGCCAGCAACTCGGTGCCGGGCGTGCGAGCACTCATCCGCGCGGCGCGTCGGATGAGGGTCTCGCCCTCCGGGCCACCGCTCAGGGACACCAGGATCCGCTCACGGGTCTCCCAGGGTGCGGAGATGCCGTGTTCGGCCCGGTAGCGCTGCAGCCCCTCCTCCACCCGATCGGCGAGCCACAGCAGGGCGAGTTCGCGCAGTGCGGTGAGGTTGCCGACCCGGAAGTAGTGGGTGAGGGCGGATTCGATGCGGTCCGGTGGGTAGACGTCGCCGTGCACCATGCGGCGGCGCAGCACCTCGGGCGGGAGGTCGACCAGCTCGATCTGGCCGGCGCGACGCGCCACCTCGTCGGGCAGGGTCTCACGCTGCCTGACCCCGGTGATCTGGCGGACCACGTCGTTCAGGGACTCCAGGTGCTGGACGTTGAGCGTGGTGACGACGTCGATACCGGCGTCCAGGAGGTCCTCGACATCCTGCCAGCGCTTGGCGTTGCGGGACCCCGGAATGTTGGAGTGGGCCAACTCGTCGACCAGCGCGACCTGAGGACGGCGGGCCCGCACCGCGTCGAGATCCATCTCGGTGAAGGCCGCACCGCGGTGGGTCAGGGTGCGCCGGGGAATCGTCTCCAGACCGTCGGCCATGGCTGCGGTCGGTCGACGCCCATGCGGCTCGACGAAGCCCACGACGACATCCGCGCCCAGCGAACGCAGCCGCTGTCCTTCCGTGAGCATGGCGTACGTCTTCCCGACCCCGGGGGCGGCCCCGAGGTAGATCCGCAACCGTCCACGTGCCACCGCCGGACTCCTGCCAGGTCACCCCCCATGTCGTGCTCGCGCCCTTCCATACTGCGCCCCTCCGTGCCGCTCCAATCGACGACACCGTGGCCCAGGGCCCGCAAGGGCACCCTCGCGGCCCATCGTCGGGTCCTCCGGTCGATGCACCAGCGTCTGGCCGGCGTCCTGCGGATCGGCCCCCGCCGCGACCTGGGCCAAGAACCGCACACCAAGGCGACAATGACCCCGCGCGCCAGGCCGCAGCCGCGACTGACGCGGCCTCCCACCTGCGGCAACGGTTGCCCGCCCGCAGTCAAGAAGGACGCGCCGTCGCTGCTCCGAGACACCGCATGGGCCCAGCTCGGCGCACCCGGCCCCGAGGGGCGTCCCGACGCACCCGGTCAGCCGGTCTCACCAGGTTTCTGCCACGTCAGCCTTACGGTGAAATTGCCCTCGGCCGCCGTCTTGGCGATGACCGCACCGGCTTCGGCGTTGATCTTCACCCCGAGTTCGACCTCGACCGTGTCCGGCGGGCTGGAAAGCGTGGTCAGCCTGTCCAGCAGCGACTCGGCCGCAGCACGGACCTGGTCGAAGCTGTTGGCCAGCGTCCGCGCAGCCGTCCCCGCGATCTCGCCCGGACGAGCGGCCCTCACGATGCCGGACGTCTGCGCCCCGACCTCCACCAGCACCTGCCCATCGTGGCCCTCCCCGTCCAGCGGCACCCAGATGAGCTGTGTTCCCTCGGCCATGCGTTCCCCCTCATTGTGGTTACGAGCACAACGCCCCCCGATACGCCCCGGGCGGCAACTTTCCCTCTGCGGCGGGCGGGAGCGTCTCATCGCCCAGAATTCGGCACAAGTGCCTCATCTGTTCCTTGGGCCGCATCCCCGCCGCAGGTTGTGACGGCGACGCCGAAGCACCAGGTGTGTCCACCGGCTGCGGGAGCCTGCTCCATGCGTCGGCGCCCTCGTCGGGTCCGACGAGGGCGATCAGCCCGGGATCGAAGAGCAACGCGGGCGACTCGCCGTCCTTTGCGCCCAGCAGGTCCACCTTCTGCCACGAGCCCCCGATCCGGGGCACCGGATCGCCGACGGGCCGGGCCGCCCAGGGAGCCAGGCTGTACGTGCGTACGGGTCCACCTGCGGCGGCCACGGCGACACCGTCCGGCACTTCCTCGGTCTGAAGCCGCTCCCGGCTCACGCGTTTCCCGCTCGGCAACTCGTGGACAGTCACAGTCGTGGTCACCTTCAAGCCGTCCGTTCGTCCTTCGACGATTGCCAAGCGGGTGAGATCCGGGCTTACGTCCGTTGCCGTGACGCCGGACGCGTTTGTCCACGTGAACACGGACTGCTGCTTCGGCGCCGCCTTGCCGAGATCCCAGAGCTTCACGGCGCCGTGCGTCGTAGCGTCGTTCGGCTTGTAGTCCTGGCTCAGCGTGACGAGGCTCTTGCCGTCCGAGTGCACCCATATGCCGGTGACGGACTCTCTGGGGCCCGGCAAAATCTTTTGGATCCGGCCGTCGGTCAGGTCCCATATGACAAAGCGGCCCCCTTTGCCGTAGAAGCCCGTCTGGCCGATCAGTAGTTTGTTCCCGGGCGCGAAGGCGAACCGCACATACTGAGTCGGCATTCGAAAGCCCTGTATGTCCGAGAAGTCGGCCAGCTTCAGCTCAGGGGGAAGGCCATCGTCGTCGAATTCCGGGAATGCGTCCCCTTCCTGAGGGCGCTCGAGTTCTATGACCTTCCGGGTTGTTGTGTCGTACACAAGGGCCGGTTTCCCTCGTACATCCGGTGCTTGGCCTGCGGCCAAGGACAAGGGCTGGGCCATGGCCACCAGGGAGCCGTCCTGACTGACCGCCGTGATGTCGGCGTTCCTGCCGGTGGGCAGGCGGGTCACCCCCGAGCCGTCGCTGCGCCAGACCACTACTTCGCCGTCGGCGGCTGTTGACACGATGACCCGCCCCGCGGTGTCGGTGGCGGACGGTGCCGGCGGACTGCCGGTCAAGTCGGTCAGAAGCGAAGCCGTGGACATGTATCTGGGGACGACCAGGTCGGCGAAGCCGTAGCGCCCGTACATATCGCCGACCAGCGCCCTCGTCTCCGCTGTGTCCTGGGTGCGGTAGGCGCGCAGTGCCAGGAGCAGCGCCGTGTAGGAACCCCCGCTGGTGGTGCTCTCCTGGGCGTCGCGTGACTGCTGGGCCAGCACACGGGAAGCCTGGCCGGCCGCATCTTCGTGAGTGTTTTTCCGGTACATCCAGAAGAACAGGCCCGCGAGGAGAGCGACCGACGTCACCATCGCCGTGAGAGCGAGCAGCCGACGGCGTGCCCACCGGGCGGCGGCTTCGATGAACGCCTTCTCCGCCGGGCTCAGTTCATGTTCCCGCCTGCTTCGCCACGTACGTGCCTCACGCAGCTCCGCGCTGCTCAGTTCTGCTCGGCTCAGGAGACCGGGTCTGCCACGTTTACGGGACTCCCACCGTACGATCCGCCGCCGGACGCTCTCCTGCCAGCTGCGGAACTCGTGGTCGGCCTCGACGAACTCCCGGAGCCGGCGCCACTGCGTCAGCAACGTCTCGTGCGCAAGCTCGACCGTCTCCTCCGGCGGTCCGCCGCCCGGGCGGAATTCCTCGCCGGGCACCACCAGACGCGTACTCATCAGTCGCTGGGCGATCCGCCACTGGTCGGGCGGCAGCTCCGAGCGGGCCACTGTGCGGCGGGTGGGCGCACGCCCGTCGGCCGGGTGCACCAGCTGAACAAGCAGCGCCCTCGCCCCGCTGTGCTCCTCCTCCGTGAGGCCGCTGGTCCACACCTGCTCGGCGTGATTGACCAGTGCGTCGTTGACACGCCCCAGCGCCTCGTACGCGGCGTGGTTGATGACCCCGCGCTGCTGGCGTTCCCACAGTTTCGTCAGGGTGAACTCCAACAGTGGAAGCCGTCCGGGATCGGTCCCGAGATCGCTCAGGATCCGGTCGACCAGGCCGGGTTCGTACACCACCCCTGAGGTCTCCAGCGGACGCACCACTGCGGCGCGCAGTTCACTGTCCGACATCGCGCCGACCGTGAACAGACGGTCTCCGCCGAGCAGCGGGACCAGCATCGGGTGGTTCAGGGCGGAGGTGAGGAAGTCTGCACGCAAGCTGATCAGAACCCGCAGGCGGGAGTCGGTCTGCAAGGAATATGCCAGCGCGCCCGCGAGCGGATCGAGGTCTGCCTGTCCGAAGTCGAGGAGCGCCTCTTCGAACTGGTCGGCGATTACGAGTAGCCGCTGTTTCCCCTGCCGCGCCAGCACCCGGTCGACGATCGCCGGCATCTGTCCCTGCCGCAGCAACTCGGTCAGCCCGGGAAGCTCGGCGAGACGAGCGGTCTCGGTCAGATCGGCTTCCAACAGGGGGAGCAGCGCGAGCGCCAGCGCGGTCAGCGGTGTTCTGCCCAGCTGCCCGGGCCGGAAGCTCACCACCTCGAGATCGGGCGCGCGCTCCCGCAGCCGCGGCAGTACCCCCGCGTACAGCAGCGAGGATTTTCCGCTCCCCGACGGGCCGACCAGGCTGGTCACCGGAGCGTGTCCGAGCAGGTCGACGATTTGGCGGGCCGGTTCGTCCCGGCCGTGGAACAGCCGGGCATCCCGCTCCTGGAAGGATTCCAGGGACCGGAACGGGCATGCCGTCAGGGACGCGTCAGCCAGCGAGGACCAGCTTTCGCGGAGCTTCTCCGTCGGGATCAGATACGCGGTCCGGACGCTCGGTCCGCTGTCGACGGCCACGACCATGCCGACCACGCCGCCCTCGTCGACGTCCCAGACCGGTGCGCCGGAGAAGCCGCGCTCCACGCGATGCTGGCTGGCCGGATCGGTGTCGTACTGGAGCCATCCGGTGCCCTGCCGGCCACGCAGCCAGCCGACGCTCCACGTACCGTCGGCGTACCCGTCCGGGAAGCCGAACGTACGGACACGACGATCGGCACCGGCGACGTTCTCCACCAGGCGCGCGACCCGCGCTTTGGGCGGGGCGTCGGTGAGCAGCCGCAGTACGGCGATGTCTCCGCTTCCGTCGGCACCGACCGGCGTCCAGGACTCGATCCGCGCCTCCACCCGCAGACTTGGTTCGGTCAGCGGGAAATCCACCCATAGTTGTCCGGTGGGTCGATCGGTCACATCACGGCGCAGGCCGAGCGCCATGGCCACCACATGCGCACAGGTGACCACCTCGTTCCGCCGGGTGAGAAATCCGGCCCCAGCCGGCTGCCCCCCGACGTCCATGATTCGCGCCACAGCGGCGTCGCTCGGCGCGGCGCTGTCCAATTCCATGAGGTCCCCCGCAAGCCACGTTGCTCCTCCTCGGCATCAACAAGGTACACAATCAAAGGAGTTGGAAGACCAATGGCGACCGTTGAGGCTCCGCCAGACGTCGGACGCGAGCGCGTTCTGTGACACTGCCGGAGGCCAGCGGGCCGTGCAACCACCGCCGCCCCCCGAACCCACCGACAGCACCCACTCCCGCGCGCTACAACCCTCTTCAACGCGGCAAAACCGACAGCAGTTCGCACACTTGGTTGCGAAGAAGCCTGTGTAACCAATATAACTAGTTACATGCCATTGAGTTGGAAGCTGGTCATCGACAGCACGAATGCACCCGCCCTCGCGGACTTCTGGGCTGCGGCCCTGGAGTACGAGGTGGAAGACCCCAGCGCTCTCATCGAGCAGTTGCTGACCGCCGGCCACATCGGCGAGGAGGCGGTCGTCGAGCACCGTGGTCGCAAGACCTTCCGCGGCTATGCCGCGATCCGCCACCCCGAGGACCCTTTCGACGAGACCAGCGGCGTCGGCCGCGGCCGACGACTGCTCTTCCAGGACGTGCCCGAGGGCAAGGCGGGCAAGAACCGCCTGCACCTCGACGTCCACAGTGAGCCCGGCGGCCTCGACAAGCTGGTGGCCCGGCTGGAAGCCCTGGGGGCCACCTGCGTCCGCGAGGTCGACAAGGGGCCTGCCGGGCACTGGTGGATCATGCAGGATCCGGAAGGCAACGAGTTCTGTGCGGCGTAGGCCGGGCCGCGACCTCCCTCGACCTCACCGTGTGCGCTCGGCCGCCGGCGCCCAGGCCGCCGAGTCACCTCGATCCGCAATCTCGATCCCCGCGCTCTACTGCCAGGTCGCGGTGTCCGGGTCGATGCTGTGGGCGCGCGCGCTGGCGTCGATAATGCGACGGAACCACGTGGCAAGGCCGGCGCGGATGCCGTCGTAGTGGGCAGCAAATGCCGGATCGGCCTCATACATGCGGCCGAGGCAGACCTGCATCTGCCTGGTGAGGGGAAAGTACGAAGCAAAAGCTTCGCGGTGCGACTCGACGAGTTGATTCGCTTCTGGGCTACCAGGTGTGACGCCGGCGTCCATCGCATCCCCGAGGGCGCGGTCAAGGTTGGCAATGACGTCGGCGATGGCCTGCCATTCCTCCGGACCACGAGAGGCTGAGCGTTCGGCGTACTGCCGCCATTGCGTCGTGTCTCCGTAGCGCTGACGGGCTTGGGCGGGCCAGTCCGGGTTCCACTGGGGGCCGAAGATCGCGGCCTGCTGCTCGATGGTGAGCAGCAGGCCGCGCTCGTGGGCGTCGATCATCCGATCCAGTCCGGCGCTGAGCTGCTGGAGGCGTTCGATCCGTTCAGCAACCTGGTTGCGCTGCGCGCGCAACGCGCCGGGCACGTCTGCGGTCGAGTCGTCCAAGATGGTCCGAATCCTGTCCAGGCCGAGACCGATCTCACGGTAGGCGACGATGCGGTGCAGGCGCTCCAGATCACCAGCGGTGTAGAGCCGGTATTTGGCAGCCGTGCGAAGCGACGGTCGCGCCAGACCGATCTCATCCCAGTGGTGCAGCGCGCGGACTGTCACGCCCAGACGCGTCGAGACCTGACCCACGGTCAGGCCATCGGCGTCAGTGGCATCAGGCATGCTCCTCATTGTCGCCGAGACCGACGGCCGGTGGGGTGATCCCGATGGCTTCAAGGTTCCGCGCCTCCTGACTGGCCGGATCAAAGGGCTTCGCCGCGGTGAAAACGATCCGTGCGTTCTCGGGGGTGATCACCTCCACATCGCGGGTGTTCCAGGGAGTATCCCGTGGACCATCGACCGAGTTCGGGCGCAACGAACGACAGGCCTCGACAAGGGGATCGACCTGGCTGAGCACGCCCGAGAAACTGAAGCTCATCGCTGGTGGCTGCTCCGGAACGCTCGCCGCCGTGACGAGGAGTACGTCCTGGAACGCCCACCGGCGCAGATGCACAAGAGTGCCGGGGATGCTGAACAGCTCGAAGAACCCGAGCCCACGAATCCAGAAGTCCGCCGACGCCGCCAAGTCGCTCGTGGGGATCGTCACGAACGCGGGCATTCCATAGATGCCACGGAACTGCTCCGGCGGAACCGCATCCGGGCCGGGAGCGGGCACGGGACTCATCTCAAACGCGTTGTAGTAGTCGCTCATGCACCCCACCTTCCAGCCTCACGCAACGTGAGGGTCAAGCCGGGTGCGTGAATCTCGCTCCACCCCCTCGGGCGCGCGGAAGGCAACGCGCGCCCGAGGTCGGGGTTCTCGGCCGGAACGGAGCCGGCCGAGAACCCCGACCGGCTCAAGATCAACGGGCGGCGGTGGGAGCTGTGTGCGCACGGTAGGAGTGCGGGCGGGTGACGTTGACAGCTCTCGCCCGGGTTCGCCCGGGTACGCATGCCTACGCACAAGGGGAAGCATCATGACCAAGAGCACTGTGCGGACTCCTGCCCCTCCGAGCGTTCTGGTGGATCCGCTGCTCAACCGCGGGGTGGCGTTCACGCAGGCGGAGCGGGATGAGCTGGGCCTGACCGGGCGCCTGCCGTCCGGGGCACTGACGCTGGAGCAGCAGGCGCAGCGCGCCTACCAGCAGTTGCAGGCTCAGGGCGGCGAACTGGCCAAGAACGTGTACCTGGAGCAATTGCACGACCGCAACGAGATCTTGTACTACAAGGTGCTGACCGAGCACCTGGTGGAGTTGCTGCCGATCGTGTACGACCCCACGGTCGGCGAGGCGATCGAGAAGTACTCCCACGAGTACCGCCGTCCGCGCGGCGTCTTCTTGTCGATCGACCGGCCGGATGAGATCGAGAGGGCCTTCGCCACGCTCCAGCTCGGACCCGAGGACGTGGACCTGATCGTGTGCACCGATGCGGAGGAGATCCTGGGTATCGGTGACTGGGGCGTGGGCGGGATCCAGATCTCGGTCGGCAAGCTGGCCGTGTACACCGCGGCAGCCGGCATCGACCCACGCCGCGTCATACCCGTGTCGCTGGACGTGGGCACGGACCGTGAATCATTGCTGAAGGACCCGCTGTACCTGGGCAACCGGCATCCCCGGGTGCGCGGCGCCGACTACGACGCGTTCATCGAGAAGTACCTGATGACCGTGTCGTCGATGTTTCCCGGCGCGCTGCTGCACTTCGAGGACTTCGGCCCCAGCAACGCCCGGCGGATCCTGGAGACCTACGGCGGCACCTACCGGATCTTCAACGACGACATGCAGGGCACCGGTGCGATCACCCTGGCCGCAGCGCTGTCGGCGGTCAAGGCCGGCGGTGTGCCGATGCGGGACCAGAGGCTCGTGGTCTTCGGCGCCGGCACCGCCGGGGTCGGCATCGCCGACCAGCTGCGCGACGCCATGATCCGTGACGGCGCGAGCCCGCAGCAGGCCACCGCACAGGTGTGGCTGATCGACAAGCAGGGCCTGCTCACCCGTGACATGACCGATCTGCGTGACTACCAGCAGCCCTACGCACGCAACCCGGCGGAGGTCGCCGACTGGGCGAGCGACGGCGGCGCGATCTCTCTGCTGGAGACCGTGCGCCGGGTCAAGCCGACCATCCTGCTGGGCACCTCCACCGCACACGGGGCGTTCACCCGCGAGGTCGTCGAGGCCACGGCCGCCGGCACCGAGCGGCCGGTCATCTTTCCGATCTCCAACCCCACCTCGCGCATCGAGGCGATGCCCGCCGACGTCATTGCCTGGTCCAAGGGCAAGGCCCTGGTCGCCGTCGGCATCCCCGTCCCGCCCGTGGACTTCGGCGGTGTGACCTACCAGATTGCTCAGGCCAACAATGCGCTGCTGTACCCAGGCCTGGGTCTGGGCACGATCGTCTCCGGGGCATCGCACGTGACCGCGGGCATGCTGCTCGCGGCCGCGCAGGCAGTGGCCGACCAGGTCGACGTCTCCGCGCCGGGCGCCTCCCTGCTGCCGCCGGTGGCGAACCTGCGGGAGTCCTCCGTGATCACCGCGGCGGCCGTGGTCAGCGCGGCGGTCAGCGAGGGCGCCGCCACCAGCGAACCCGCCGATCCCGGCCAGGCGGTCCGCCAAGCCATGTGGCAGCCCGTCTACACCGACGGAGCGTCATCATGACCCCGCGGCGCTCGGGTGTGAGCGAGGCCGACGAGGGCAGGGACGGCAACGCCCCCAAGATCCTCGACGTCCCTGTCGGCCTGCACGCGACCGGCACCCGGCGCGAGACCGACCCGATGGGTGCCATCGATGTTCCCGCCGACCGCTACTGGGGCGCACAGACCGAGCGCTCGCTGATCCACTTCTCCATCGGGGACGACCGGATGCCCAAGGCCGTCTATCACGCCTACGGCTACGTCAAGAAGGCCGCCGCGATCGTCAACGGGCGGGCCGGGCGGCTGCCGGCCTGGAAGGCCGACCTGATCGAGCGGGTGGCGGACGAGGTCATCGCGGGCAAGCTCGATGACCACTTTCCGCTGTACGTGTGGCAGACCGGGTCCGGAACCCAGTCCAACATGAACACCAACGAGGTGATCAGTAACCGAGCCATTCAACTGGTGGGCGGCGAACTGGGCAGCCAGACGCCCATCCACCCCAACGACCACGTCAACATGGGGCAGTCCTCCAACGACACCTTCCCCACCGCCATGCACATCGCAGCGCTCAAGGCCATCCACGAACGTCTGCTGCCCAGTGCGCGGGCCCTTCAGGAGGCGATCGAGGCCAAGGCAGAGCGGTGGCGCGACGTGGTCAAGATCGGCCGCACCCACCTGGAGGACGCCGTCCCGCTCACCGTCGGGCAGGAATGGTCCGGCTACGCGCACCAGCTGACCCAGGCCATCGACCGGGTCACCGCCTCCGCGCAGGGCCTGTACGAGCTCGCTGCGGGCGGCACCGCGGTCGGCACGGGATTGAACGCCCCACCCCGGTTCGGCGAGCAGGTCGCCGCCGAAATCGCCTCCGCGACCGGCTACCCGTTCATCACCGCCGCCAACAAGTTCGCCGCCCAGGGTGGCCTGGATGCCATGGCCGGCGCCTCGGCCGGGCTGCGAGCGCTGGCCGTGCCGCTGATGAAGATCGCCAACGACATCCGCTGGCTGGCCTCGGGGCCCCGCTGCGGCCTCGGGGAGCTGATCCTCCCGGCCAACGAGCCGGGATCCTCGATCATGCCGGGCAAGGTCAACCCCACCCAGTGCGAGGCCATGGTCATGGTCTGCATCCAGGTGCTCTCCGAGGACACGGCCATCGCCTTCGCCGGCTCACAGGGCAACTTCGAACTCAACGCCATGCGCCCGATCATCATCAGCAACTTCCTGCACGCGACCACCATCCTTGCCGACGCCTGCACCAAGATGCGCCAGTACTGCATAGAGGGCACCCAACTCGACCGCGACCAGATCGACACGTACGTCGACCGGTCACTGATGCTCGTCACCGCGCTCTCACCAGTCACCGGCTACGACAGAGCCTCGGCCATCGCCCACAAGGCCAACGACGAAGGCACCACCCTGCGCGAGGCCGCACTGGCCTCCGGCTACGTCTCCGCCGAAGAATTCGACCGGACCGTCAATCCAGCGGCCATGGTTCGCCCGGCCGAACAGCATGGGTGAACGGTGTCACGCTTCGCACTCGCCGGACTGGAGGGTCATGGCCGATGCTGGAGGGTCATGGTCGATGCATATCCGCCCCCGCCGGGGTAGACCCAGTCGCCGGTCATGGTGGTGCCGTCGGCGTTGAAGGTGCCCTCGAAGTAGGCCGGGCTTCCCTTCGCGCCGGCCCAGATGGTGAGCTTGTCACCGGTCAGTTCGTAGACGTAGTCGAAGGTGTTGCCCATCGAGTCGTAGTACCGCGACACCACGTCAGCGCCGGTCGGCTCGCCGAACGGGCGAAGGTTTCCGATGACCTCCAGGCCGGTGACCGGCTTACCGAACTGGGTGAGTTCGACGTGCTGACTCAGGAAGAACCGGCCGGGCATCCACTCGTACCGCACGGTTCCTTCGGCTCTGCCGGTCACAGTCCAGGTGCCGACCAGGCGGTCCAGGGCTTTCAGTTCGGCGCTCGGCTGGGGCTCAGACATCTCGTCCTCCTTGGTGGGTTCTTGCGGCTACCTCGAAGCCGGAAGCCCGTTCCTGACACCCCACACGTGTGATGTGGATCACGCCGAAGGGATGTCGAGTAACCGGCCCCGGCCACGACGTAGCCAGCGGAACCCACCAAGAAGGAAGTCATGACCGCCGGCCTGGTCGCCTCCACCTGGACGGCGATCCTCGCGCTCTGGCTGCGTCGCGCGCGCTGACCTGCCCTACTATCACCATGCATGATCGGAGAGTGAGCACCGTGAAGTATCTGCTGCTCGGCTACACCTCGGCTGCCGCGTGGGACGCCGCGACCGCCGACGCTCCGACGGAGGAGGCGCTGGCCGCGTTCGCCGCTTACCAGAGATTCGAGAAGGAACTGATCGAAACCGGCGAGTTGGTTGCTACTGAGGGCCTGGGGCACCCGGCCGTCAGTACCACGGTCTACCCGGCCCCGCACGGCGTGACGGCGACCGACGGACCGTTCGCCGAGCTGAAAGAGGTGCTGGCCAGCTTTGCGGTCATCGACGTGGCCGGCCGGGAGCGGGCCGTGGAGATCGCCTCGCGGATCGTGGCGGTGCTGGGCGAGCCGATCGAGATCCGGCCGATCATGGGCGAAGACTTCGCGTCATGACCGGCAGTCCCGCACGAGGCCCGGCGCGGGCGGCGCGCCACAGCGACCGGTGAACGACGGGCCGGACATGCCCCTGGATGTCGAGCACCTGCTGCGCGCCGAAGCACCGCAGGTGCTCGGCGCATTGGTGCGACGCTTCGGCCGCTTCGACATCGCCGAGGACGCGGTACAGGAGACCCTGCTGACGGCAAGCCGGACGTGGCAGGTCCAGGGCGTGCCGGAGAATCCACGCCTCCGCCGGTGACGAACTCGCCCGCATCGACCTGACCGGTGAGGCGATCCGACTGACCCGGATGCTTGGCGCCGCCATGCCGGACGACGCCGAGGTGACCGGCCTGCTGGCGCTGATGCTGCTCACCGAGTCACGGCGCGCGGCCCGCACCGGCGAAGCCGGCGAGCTGGTACCGCTGGACGCGCAGGACCGCACACGGTGGAACCGCGATCTGATCCGTGAAGGCACCCAGTTGATCGACGGAGTCTGGAATCGGTGCGAGACGGGCCCGTACCAGCTGCAGGCGGCGATCGCGGCCCTGCACGCGGCGGCCACGACGCCGGAACGGACGGACTGGCCGCAGATCGCGATGCTGTACCTGTGGCTGGAACGGCTCACCCCAATTGCGCCGGTGCGGCTGAGCCGGGTGGTTGCCGTCGCCCAAGCCTACGGACCGGCTCGAGGGCTGGCGCTACTCGACGACCTCAACCAGCGCCACGGACTGGATCAGGCCCCTCTCACTCGGCAACGGGAACGCGCGGTGCGTGCCCACCTGGTGCAGATGAGCGGCGACGCGGTCGGTGCGACAAGGCTGTACCGCGAGGCAGCCGCCCTGACCGACAACCAGGTCGAGCGCCGCTACCTGCTCGACGAAGTCGACCGCCTCACCTGACCAGCCCGCCGCCCACGACTCCTCCGCGATCCTGAGCAGAACGCTTTCCCCACCTCATCCGACGTACCGAAACACCCTTCTGCTACAGCCCAGTTGTCTTATAGGCGGTCCTTCTTGCAACATCGCCCGGCAGGGACATCCGTACGCGGTCCGGCGCGTTGCACTCGCGCCGCCAGTTCTATCGAGAAGGAGAGTGGATGCAGGAGTGCGCCATGACGCGTTCGAATGTGCAGGAGATCCTCCTGGACAGAGTGCCCGAGACGGCGGAGCCGATCCGGGTTCTGTCGGAAGAGGGGAGCACGAGCGGTGAAGTGCTTCTCTACCCGCTCCTGAGGAACGGGTTCGCCGACCCCCTGGTGATTCCCGCGCTGCGGCGTCCGTCCACACACGAGGATCTCCTGCGCCGCTGCTTCGAATGCGTCGATCTCGGCCTGCGCAGCACGGACAAGACACTGAACGACGCGTTCTGGTTCCAGGTGCTGGAGCCCCTGCTCGACGACCTGGACGTGCTCGACGCGGCATACCCCTGCATGACCGAGGCGACCAGGGAATACGTCCTGGAGAAACTGAGGTACTTCGGAGTCCCGCTCACGCCCCACTGGTCCGCACGGGCCGGGAGCAGCTGACCGGAACGTTCCGGGTGTTGCGGAGCCGGGTGGTGGTCACCTGGGCCGCCGACCGCTGTCCGTGTCGTCCGGCGTGATGGACGAGAACACCTTCTGGCAGCTCATCGACGACTGCCGGCCCGTCCAGCCGGACCGCGACTCGCAACGGCTGGTCGAATCCCTGACTGCACAGCTGCCCGCCGGACCGTTCCCGGCTGCTCCTGACAAGGCGGCGGGCCGCTGGTGCTGAGTTCTTGTCATCACCCACGACGGGCCAGAGCCTGGCTGTCTGTGGTCTGCGTGCCCGAAAGGGCGTGAGAGAGTCAGGAGAGCCAGTCGGTGTAGCGGGTGGGGGCGAGGACAGCGTTCTTGTCGGTGAGGACGTCTCCCTTGACGACGGCGAACATGCCGGCGGTGGGGTCGGTGACGACGGTACGGTTGTCGCGCTTGCGGGACAGGGTGGTCCGGCCCAGCTCGTCCAGGGGGAAGATTTCGGGGCCGGCGATGTTGCGGATGCCGTTCAGTGGGGCGCCCGCGGCGACTTCCGCCACCGCGTTGGCCACGTCCTTGGAGGCGATCGGCTGGATCGGTGTGGCGGGCAACCGGACGGCGTCGCCGTCGGCGGTCCAGGACAGGATGGCGTCCATGAACTCCATGAACTGCGTTGCCCGGACGATCGAGTAGGGGATCGACCCGGCCGCGAGGATGGCCTCCTGGAGCGCCTTGGCCCGGTAATAGTCCAACTCCGGCACCTGGTCCGTGCCGACGATCGAGAGGATGACGAAGTGGCCGACGCCGCCCTTGTGGGCCGCGGCCAGAAGGTTGTCCATCGAGGTCTGGAAGAAGGCCGGGGAGGCTTCGTCGAAGGTCGGGGAGTTTGTCAGGTTGACGACGACGTCGGCTTCCGCCACCGCCTCGTCCAGCCCCTGGCCGCTGATGACGTCGACTCCGGTGGACTGCGAGTGCGGCACAGCCTGGTGCCCGGCGGCGTTCAGATTCTTGACGACCTGTGACCCGATCAGCCCGGTACCGCCGATGACTGCGAACTTCATGACATGCCTTTCGTCGGGAGTGTGTCCGTAATATGGCATATGAGTCACCTGTGGGTGTGGCATGTAAACGGCATTCGCCCGCCGCGATGAGATCCCTCTCGCTCGTTCATCTCGAAGCGGCGACGCGGACTGCTCGCCGACGTCCCCGCCGGCACCGTCACGGAGTCCGGCACACGCACCTACGCACTCAGCGAGCTGGACGGAAGCCCCTTGCGGCGCCCGTGACTGCTCCGTCGGTGCGAAGTCTGTGCGGCGCGGGCCGTGCCGCGCTGCCACGGCTCGGGACGTGGCGAAACATGACAAAGCTGGCGTCCGGACCACCGGCATGCACGTCGTCACGTCGCCGTGAACAAAGCCGCTCTCCCGGCTGCGCTGACCCCACACCGCGGCAGGCTCGTCTGCGCCGGGCTACGAGCCGCGAGGACGTCAGCAAGGCGTCAGCGGTGCATCAACAGGACGTGAACGCCAAGCAGGAGAGCGACTGTCAGGAGAACAGGGGCCGTTCGCCCGCAGGCCTCGGGTCTTTGTCGTGCTCTCACACTTGAGCCTCAATCCGAGCGGCGCGACCACCGGGACCGTGGACAAGACCGACGAGATGAATGTGCTGGTCGACGGCGGCCATATGCCCAACGCGGACACGCTCAACTTCGCGCTCGGCTCCGGCGCGAAGGTGCTCAAGCTCAAGCTTGGCCTGTACAGGAACACGATCGCGGACGCGGTCAGGTCCAGGGTCCAGGCCGACACACAGTCCTGAACACCCGCATACCGGCCGCCCCGACCGGTGGCGCACACCCTCGCGTTGCGGATGCTCTGCCTCCCGTACGCGCGGGGCTCATCGACCGCCGAGCCGCAACGGCCGAATGACTCATACGCTCGGATGTTCACAGGTCGCGAATTCCTTTGCCCGGCACGGGCCCCTGTGCCGCTTCCGACGCCTGATTCTCAGCCGGGCTGCTGGGCCATGACGACCAGACCCGGTCCTTTTTGCTCATCTGCAGGGAGCCTGAGTTCGGCGACCGGGCGCAGTCCAGCCTGCTCGATCAGGTCCACGAGTTGTTCCGGCCGCCATTTGTGTGTCGTCCAACGAACGGGTACACCTCCGTAGGCCTCGGTGCGCAACGCGTCTTCGTCGCCGACGTGTGTTGCAGTGATGAAGTGTCCGCCTGGCTTCAGGGCGCGAGCGAACAGGGCGAGAACCTGAGGAAGGACGTCACGGGGGAGGTTGAACAGTGACCACCACCCGAGCACGCCGCCAAGGGATGCTTCACCAAGGTCGAGGTCGGTGGCAGAGGCGACGCTGAAGCGGCATTGCGGATGAAGACGGCGCGCGTTCTCGATCATGCGAGGGGAGAGATCTACCCCGGACACGTCGAGTCCGCGTTCGGCAAGGTAGGCGGTCACCGTTCCGGGTCCGCAGCCGACGTCGAGGACAGGCCCAAGCTCGCTCACGGTGTCAGCGAAGGCGTCAATTGATGCCTTGAGCCATGGATGGCTACGGATGTCGCCGACTCCCGTCGTCACCACCATGTGGGCGTAGTTGTCGGCCACGCGATCATAGGACTCACGGACCACGTCGAGATCGGCTGGGCGGTCAATATGGTGGGCACGCATCAGCCGATGATAGGAGTGCGCGGCAGCCTACTGGCGGGTTCGCGTCTTCCACTGTCTCCAGTTCTCCGCGGGGGCCGGCCTGGTGGCGACCGCCAGTTGTCTCACGAGGCTTATCGGCTCCAGGTGCCTCCGGCCTCGGAGGCCGGCTTGGCAGTGGTGACCCGGTGACAGCCGACAGCCTCCGCGACGGTCGTGGATACCGGTTACGACGCGCCCCTGTAGCCGGCGCTGGACGGCGCGCTCGCCACCACCGCCATCGCGGCTTGGGAGTTGGACCGTGTGCGGGCCCGGCACGGCATACACCTGAGCAGCCCGCCCCGCCCCGCCCCGGCCCTGACCTGACGGCGCAGCACTGGCACCCTCAGGTCAGGGCACGGTCCCGGGAGGTGGGGCCGCCTTCGACGCCTTCCGTAAGCGGGCCCAGGAGCGGGCCCGCAGAGCTGGACGCGGCCACCCGGCGGCCGGACCGCTACGGCCGGTCGCCGTCGCAGCCGCAGGCCCGGTGGCGTCCGCCGTGCACCGCCGCGTATGCCGAGGGGCGGGGTGCGGCGGCGGCCCGGTCGAGTCGCGCGGCCGCGGCCCGGCCCGCCGAGGTGCGTGCGTCGTGGACGACCCGGCCGCCCACCAGGGTCAGCTCGACACGGGTGTCGCTGATGTCCGACACCGGGCATCGCGTCACATCACGGTCGAGAACGATCAGATCCGCGGCCAGACCGCGCCGGAGCGTTCCCGTCAGGTGGTCCATGCGCAGTTGCCATGCCGTGCCGTGCGTGTGCATGCGCAGCGCCGACGTACGGCTCAGTCCCTCCAGCTCCTGGTAGAGCGGCCCGTCGCCCTCCGCGCCCGTGCGGTCGATCGCCGTGCGGACCTGGTTCCACACCTGGAGCGGGTCCACCGGCCAGTCCGAGCCGCCCGAGAGCCGGGCCCCGTGCCGCTCCAGGGAGCGGGCGGGGTACATCCACCGGTGCCGCTCGGGCCCGATGTACGGCAGCAGGGCGTCCATCGTCCACGTGTCCTGTGCCGCCCACTGGAGCTGCATGCAGGCCACCACGCCCAGCGCGGCGAACCGCCCCAGATCCGCCGGGTCCACCAACTGGAGGTGTGCGATGGTGTTCCGGGCGTCGCGCAGCCCGGTCGTGCGCCGGGCGTACGCGTACCCGTCGAGTGCCGTGCGCACCGCGCGGTCGCCGAGCCCATGGGCGTGCATCTGCCAGTCGGCCCGGTTGAAGGCCGCGGTCAGCCGCCCGTAATCCTGCCCGGAGACATACAGCTCACCCCGGTTGTCCGTCGGGTGTCCGGAACCGTCCAGATAGGGCTCCAGGAGCGCCGCGGTCTGCGCCGGGTACTCGATCACCCCGTCGAGGAACACCTTGATCATCCCGAACCGCAGCCCGGGTACGTCCCGGAAAGCGCGCTGCAGCCCGCGCGCATGGGCGAGCGCCGCCGCCGGGTCCTTCGCCAGGTCCGAGTCGATCCTGATCGCGGGGACGATCCGCTGCAGCAACTTGCCCGCTTTTGCAAGGGCCTGGTACGTCGTCAACTCACGCCGCCCGACCGCCGCGTCCATCATCGTGGTCACCCCGGAGGCCGCTACCTGGGCGAGGACCCGGGAGCAGGCGGCGACCAGTTCGGCCTCGCTCGGCTCCGGGATGTGGCGGGTAACCAGGTCCTGGGCGTCGTCCTTGAGTACCCCGCTGGGCTTCCCGTCCGGCCCCTTCACGATCTTTCCGCCCACCGGATCGGGGGTCGCCGCGGTGATGCCGGCGATCTGAAGGGCACGGGCGTTGACCCAGGCGTTGTGGCCGTCGCCCCCGAGGAGGGCGATCGGACGGCGGGTGGGGAGGGCATCGAGCAAGGAGTGGTGAGGCAGGGTGCCCTGCGGCAGCAGCCCGACCGGGTTCCAGTCCGAGACCACCAGCCAGCCGTCGGGCTCCTGGCCGGGCGAGTCCTTGAGGAAACCCGTGAGAATCGCGAGGAGTTCCTCGGCGGTCGTCTCTGCGCCCTCCAGGGAGGGGCGCAGTGAACGCTCACCCGCGCCGAGCGGGTGCACATGGCCGTCGTGGATGCCGCTCATCACGGTCGCCCCGCGCGCGTCGACGAACTCGGTGTCCCGTCCGGCGAGGCGGCGCAGTTCGCTGCCCCGGCCGGTGGCGAGAATCCGGCCGTCACGCCCGACGGCCACGGCCTCGACGGGGCGGGCGCCGGGCAGCCCGGTGAACACCTGTGCGTTGTGGACGACCAGGGCCGCGGCACTCCGGTGCGAGTGCGAGGCGCCCTGTTGCGCGGCGGCTGCGGGGCCGGCCGCGGCACCCACCAGTCCGGCCGCGCCCGCGGCGAGCACGGTCCGCCGGGCGAAAGAAGAAGTCATGACCACTCCAGAAGTTGAGCTGCGTTGTTGTGGCCGGACCCTCATTGATTAACGCCGTAACCAGAACCCGCCCCGGACGACGGAATCCGCACCGCAATCCATACGATGGCGCCATGTCAGGACCCACCCTCGCCGATGTCGCCCGCGCCGCGGAGGTCTCCACCGCCACCGTCTCGCACGCTCTCAACGGAACCGGTCGGCTTGCCGACGCCACGCGTCGCCGGGTCCGCGAGGTGGCCACCGCGCTCGGCTACGGCGCCCGGAGGCCCCCGCGGACCCCGCGGACCGGGGGAACCCTGGGCGTGGCCGTCACGACGTACGCCGGATCGGCCTGGAACTTTCTTGAAGTTCCGTACTTCGCCCGGCTCCTGACCGCCGCCACCGCCACTGCGCACGCCCACGGCTACGCCCTGACCATCCTCCCCGCCACCTGCGGGGCCGAGACGTCCTGGCACACCCTCACCGTGGACGGCATGCTGCTCCTCGACAGCCCCAAGGACGACCCGGTGCTGCGTGCGCTGCGCGCCCGGGGCATCCCGCTCGTCTTCGACGGCCGACCCATTGCTCGGAGGCCCGAGGACGTCTGGGTGGACAACGACCACACCGCCACCACCCGCGAGGTCCTCCGTCACCTGGCAGCCTCGGACGCCCGGCGGATCGTCCTGCACGCCGGGCACGGCGACGAGCACTACACCCGGGCCGTGACCCGCGCGTACGAGCAGTGGTGCCACGAGCACGGCCGGACGCCACTGGTCCTCACCTTCGACCCGTACGACACCTCGGGCCACGGCTTCGACGCGGTCTTCGCAGCCCGCGCCTGCGACGCTGTCTACACGGTCTACGACCCCGGCGGCCGCCAGGTCCTGGCCGCAGCGGCCCGCCACGGCCTGCGGATACCCGACGACCTCCTCCTCGTCTGCGTCAGCGAGGACCAGGCCTATGCGGAGAACGATCCGCCGGTGAGCACCGTAACCCTGCACCCCGCAACGATTGCCGAGACCGCGGTGACGGCCCTGGTCTCCCGCCTGTCTCCCACCACCCCGCCACCACCTCCTGGTGCCCTGACGGTCCCGGCGGTCCTCCACCCCCGCCGCTCCTCACTGCGAAGACCACGCCACAGCGGTCACCTCGACGGCCGCTGAACTGCACCGCGCGGGCATCGGGCACCCCGGCTGGGCTGGGAGACCGAAGCAGCCCACCGGCTCGGCGACGGGTGCGTGCAGCGGGCGGACCTGGTGATGCGGGCGCCGGCGGACGGGGCGCCGGTGACCGCGCGACCGACGTACGACGGACTCTTCCGCCGGCCGCCGCCAACGCACCTCGTCCTGTTCGTGCAGACCACCATGGGCGACGCCGCCTCGGCCCAGGCCAAGGCGGGCAACAAGGCGGACTGGGTGGTCGCTTCGAACGGCCCCGGTTTGCCGACCGCGTCGTCGAGGAGCCGCTTTCGGCACTCTAATGCCGCGAGCAGCGGCCGGTCGGCCGGCCGACCGGAGGGCGGCACAGGAGGTCGTCGTCGGCCGAACTGGTGCTCAGATAGCGGCCGATGCAAGCGTTGGGCGTGGTTCTGCCTCGTTCGGCGCAGAAGACCAGTGCGGAGCGCCCGTCGGTGAAAGGGCCCGGGGCATAGATCACCCAGTAGCCCGGACGCAACGACGCATAGTCGTCGCTGCGGAGAAACTCCGCTTCGGGCACCGACTGCCGAACCGTGGCGAGCCGTTGATCACGCGCGGCGACGCCCGCGCTGACGGGCTCGGAGTGGAGCTGGGCGATCCAGCGGCCGCCGGACAGGGGAGACTGTTCGACCGGGGCGGCCGATTGCGTCGGATCCGCTGTCGGATCCGCTGTCGGATCCGCCGTTGCGTGTGCTGTCGCATCTGCCGTCCGGTCCGCCGTTGCGGCGGGAGTCCGCCTGGGCGGGGAACTCGGTGCGGTGGTCGGGGATTGTGAGGACGCCGTGCTCGGCGGAGTACCCACTTTGCTGCTCGCCTCGCCGTCTCCCGGACCGCGAGGCATGAGCACCAGCGCGGTCGCCGCTGCGCCTGCCAACATCGCGGTGGTCACGGCGATGACGGCCGGCTTTCGGTTGCGTTGTCGCTCCGACACGGTGGCGGGCCTTGGGCTGTCCAGCTGAGTGGGGGGATGCCCGAGAGGAACAGACGGTGGCACCGAAGCGGTGACCGTCGGCTGCGCCGGGTGGGGCGCCGAGGCGGACTCCACCTGCGCCAGCAATGCGTCCAGCTGCTCCGCGTTCGGGCGGGCCGCCGGGTCCCGTACCAACAGCGCCTGGAATACGGGGGCAAGTGGGCCGGAGCGCACTGGCGACGGTACTGGTTCGTCGAGCACTGCGGCGAGGGTAGCGAGTGTCGTAGCACGCCGCATCGGGCTGACGCCCTCCACGCTCACGTACAGCACCAGGCCGAGCGACCACAGGTCGGAAGCGGGATCGTCGTCGTGGCCGCGGATGCGCTCAGGAGCGATGTACTCGGGTGAGCCGACGAGTTCATGGGTCGCTGTCAGCGAGGTAGAGCCCCGCAGCCCTGCGATTCCGAAGTCGGTGAGCACGGCTGTTCCGTCGACGCGCAGCAGAATATTGGCGGGTTTGACGTCCCGGTGGTGTATGCCGGCCATATGGGCGGCCTTCAGTGCGGACAACAGTTGTCGGCCCATGCGGGCCGCTTCTACGCACGTCATCGGGCCCTCCGAGAGCCGTTCCTGGAGGGAGCGGCCGGAAACCAGCTCCATCACCAGCCACGGGTGCGGATCCGCATCCACGATGTGATGGATGGTCACGACGTTGGGGTGGTTGAGCCGGGCCAGCGCCCGTGCCTCGCGCAGAACACGCTCGCGCGAGACATTCGACGCCTCTGCGTCCGACCGCACGGCCTTGAGTGCGACGTCCCGGTACAGCACGGTGTCGCTCGCCCGCCAGACCGTGCCCATTCCGCCACTTCCCAACTGTTCGATCAGTCGGAAGCGTCCGTCTATCAGTTGTCCCCCTGTGCCCATGCGCGACAGGGTAGGGGCTGGGCCAAATCTTGATCAAGTTCACGGAAAAGCTGTTGGGATGGCTCGCGCGGACATGGCGGACGAACAGTAGGAGCGGTCAGAGCCGTCGTTGCCGGACGGTTCGACCTTGCTGCCGGACAGAACCTGTCGCCGGAGGCGAAGGTTCGCGTAGGGACGCGGCCAGTGTTCTTGACCTTCCCCGCTGGCGAGCCAGGATGTTAACTCATGTGTCTTGCCTGAGGAGTTGGTACGGATCAGCGTCTGGCGTCCACGTCGGTACTTCTTCGGCAGTTGGGCCAGGGTCGGTTGGGCCGCGGTGATGTGGTCGGCGGTGATGTTGCTGCCCGCGGTGCCCGGCCTCAGTAGTTTGGCCACCGGCTCCCCGCTCCCGCCGCATCCGTGATCGCCCCAGGGTTACTCGCTGGACCGAGATTTCTTTCGTGGTAAAGTACCGGCATGCTTATCGAGGTTGACAGACCGTAGCCGCCGGGCGTCCATGACGCTATCGGCATGTGCCACTGACTCCGGTCGGCAATGGCCAGGATGTGGATTACGCGCATGGTTACGCATTTTCGCGCTTGGAAGTGCGTACCTTGGCACGCCTTTGGCCGGCGCGCCGCACATTCCTTTTCCTCCTGTCGGAGTGCCCCGAATCAGCCTCCTCTCGTGACGCGTTCACAGCATGCACTGGCTCCTTTTCAGTGACGTAGAAATTCTTACAAGCCGTGATTCCTCCGGTCCGGAATCGGACCGGCATGGCTGACGTCGTTCGAGGAGTGCAATGTGCGGTTCCGCTGTGCGGTTCCGTCTTGTGTTCCCGTCATCATGCGTCGGACGGCGCCTATTCCTATCGAGGATTTCCTCTCGTCAGCACCTCGCCTGGTCCTCCGGGAGAGAGATCACGTGGAAGATTGTGAGCATCACCTCATGACGAACCAGCACCATGCGAACACATCGAGTGACCGGGCTCGACGGTCCCGCGTCGCACTCGCCAACCCTCCCCCCGGTACCCGGCTCGCGCGCATTCGGGAGCATCTCGAATCGATGGGCGCGCCCGACTTCCGCTATCGGCAGTTCGTGAGCGCCCTTCGCCGCGCGGAAGCCGAGACCTTCGACGCCGTTCGCGAGTTGCCCGCCGAACTCAGGGCGGGACTCACCGAGAAGTTCGGGCCGCGCATACTTCCCATCGTTCCGGTCGCCCACCAATCAGGGGACCAGGTCGAAAAGGTCGTCTTCGAGTCGGATCCGGGAATCCGTTTCGAGACCGTTCTCTCCCGCTACAGGGCCGGATGGACTTCTCTCTGTGTCTCGTCACAGGCCGGATGCGGACTGGGCTGCACTTTCTGCGCCACGGCCGCCGTCGGCCTCGCCAGGAACCTGACGGCCGACGAGATCTACGCGCAGGTCATGCATCCGCATTGGCGGCTTCCGGACAGATCCCTGCCGGAGAGCGTGGCGTTCATGGGCATGGGCGAGGCACTGGCCAACCCGCATGTGTTCGATGCACTGTGCCTGCTTTCGGAAACCGGTTACGGGGAACTGTCGCAACGCCGTATCACCGTTTCCACTGTGGGCTTCGCGCCCAATCTGTCCAGGCTTACCAAGGAATACCCAAAGGTCACGATCACGCTGTCCGTGCATTCACCGTTCACGGACGAACGTGCGCAACTGATACCGCTGGAGAAAAGATTCCCCCTTGCCGAGAACCTGGCGATTCTGGATGATCACGCGGGCACGGCACGCCGCAAGATCTACCTCGCGTATCTGCTGATCGCCGGCGTCAACGACACCGAAGACCACTTGCATCAGCTTGCCCGACTCGTGGCGTCGCGATCCCGGCCGGAACTTTTCCACGTGAGCGTGATCCGGTACAACCAGGCCCTGGGGGCACATCCCGCCTACCAGGCGCCCTCGAAGACACATGTCAGTCAGTTCGTCGCAGGCTTGCGTGAACGTGGCATCCACGCCACCAGACGGCGCCAGCTCGGCTCGTCCATCGATGCCGCCTGCGGCCAACTGCACGCCCGATACGCAGCCCCCGCCCCTCCCAGCGGCCCCCTCACCGTTCTTCCGCCGATAAGTCCCGCCGAGGACCGACTGCTGCAGATCGGACGGCCGGGCCGGCCGGAGTCTCGTCGGGCGGCAACCGGCTGAAGCGCGGAACGGGGCATCGGTACGACGGCCGGAGGCGCGTGCTTTTGTCCCGGCATCGGCCGTCCGCATCATGCACAGCACAACGGCCGTCGGTGGTCCATGCCCCGCCCCGGCGCCCGTGATACCGCCCCGTAGTCCTGGAGGACATATGAACAACCAACGTGACCGAGGTCAGCACACGGTCCCGCCCGTGCCCTTCGACCCGGAACTGAACCCCACCCTGGAGAAACTGGGACCCCCGCACGAGAACGCGCCCGCGTCGGCCGACCGGATTCCCCGATGGCGCACGCACCTCGCGAAAGCGGACCCGACACTCGACGAGCTGCGCGACCGGGGCAGGTTCGAAATCCACGAACGACGCGTGCCCGGCCCGGCCGGGGCGCCGGACGTGTCACTGCTCGTCGCACGGCCCGCCGGGTTGTACCAAGGCGCACCGGTCATCTACCACATGCACGGCGGAGGCCTGATCAGCGGAACCAGCCGGACCGGGATGGAGACGATATTGCGGGAGTGGGCCGAACCCCTCGAACTCGTTGTCGTCTCCGTCGACTACCGACTGGCCCCGGAGTTCCCGTACCCGGCGTCGATCGAGGACTGTTACGCCGGGCTGGTGTGGATCTCCCGCCATGCCGCAGCCCTCGGCGGGGATCCGCAGCGCATCGTCATCGCGGGTGGTAGTGCCGGCGGAGGTCTTACCGCCGCTCTCGCGCTGATGGCGCGAGACCGTCAAGGTCCCCGGGTAATAGGTCAGTTGATGATGTGTCCGATGCTCGACGACCGTAACGACAGCCTTTCCGGCCACCAGATGGCGGGCCGCGGAGTATGGGATCGGCACGCCAACGATCTGGGCTGGGCCTCTCTCCTCGGTGAGGCCCGGGGGAGCGCACATGTCTCCGTGTACGCCGCTGCGGCCCGCGCGGCGGACCTCTCGGGGCTGCCCCCCGCCTATGTCGACGTCGGTGCCGCGGAGACCTTCCGCGACGAGAACGTCCTGTACGCGACGCGTATCTGGCAAGCGGGCGGTGACGCCGAACTGCACGTCTGGGCCGGCGGATTCCACGGCTTCGATCAACTGGCACCTCACACCAACATTGCGAGGGATGCCCGTCACGCCCGGTTCCGCTGGCTGTGTCGCCTTCTGAACCGCTGAACGCACGGCATACGGGCGAGCCGCACGGGCCCGCCCGTAGGTGCCCCACGGGCTCGACCTGCCGGGAGGCGCGCAACACCCAGTGTGACGCGCCTGGGTCAGGACTGGGAACAGGCCGCCGCTGTGTTCTCCCGATGTCCGCGTCCCGGTGCCAGCCGGATCTCGCGGCCCTGCCACCGTCGGCGCAGCCAGCGGTCGTGGCTCGCGAGTACGATCGCGCCGGAACCGGTCCCCAGGGCGGCCTCCAGCTCGTCGCACAGGCGCGGGGAGAGATGGTTGGTGGGCTCGTCGAGGAGCAGCAGCTGGGGCGGTCGGGCCACCAGGAGGGCCAGCGCGAGCCGCCGACGCTGCCCGACGGACAGCCGGCCGACGGGTTTGTCCAAGTCCGCCGCGTGCATCAGACCGAGCGAGCTCAGCGGCACCTTCTCGGCCCGTGCCGGGCCCAGCGACATCTCGTAGGTGTCACGGGCCGTGCGGTCGGGCCTGTCGAAGACGGTGTCCTGGGCGAGCAGCCCCACCGTCAGGCGGTGCCGTCTGCGCACCTCGCCTTCGGCGGCGAAACGTCCGGCGAGCACGGCGAGCAGCGTCGACTTGCCTGCTCCGTTGCTGCCAGTGATCAGCAGCCGGTCGGTCGCCGACACCTCCAGGGTGTCCAGTGCAAGCCGGCCGGGCACTCGTACGTCCCGAAGGGACACCAGGGGCTGAGGGCCTTCCTCCGCCCGCGCGGCCAGTGCCCCGGCCGCGAACCGCAGTGGGCGCGGCGGCTCGGCGACCTGGGCGCGCTCCAGTTCCTCCAGCCGCCGTGCGGCGTTGCGTACCCGGCGGGAGATCTGATTCTGCACCCGGCCCGCCCGGTGGCCGTAGCCCATCTTCTCGTTGTCGCGCCGTCCGCGGTCCGGCGCGACCAGGTGCGCGGTCACGCCCACCGCGCGGCGCAGTTCCTCCAGCTCCTCCTGTTCCTCGGCGTACCGCCGTTCCCAGCGCTCCCGCTCTGCGCGCTTCTCGCTCAGGTAGGCGCTGTAGTTGCCGCCGTAGCGGACCGGGCCGTCCACCGCCGGGTCGAGGTCGACCAGGTCGGTGCAGACGGCGTCGAGGAACGCCCGGTCGTGGCTGGCTGCCACCACGGTTCCGGGCAGGCCGCGGATCTGCTCCTCCAGGAAGGCGGCGGCGCCGTCGTCGAGATGATTGGTCGGCTCGTCCAGCAGCAGCGCCGACGGACGCCGCACGAGCAGCGCGGCCAGGGCGAGCCGGCCGCGCTGCCCTCCGGACAACGAGCCGAGCGTACGGTCGTGACCGAGCGCGCCGAGGCCCAGCCCGTCCAGCACCAGGGCCGCGCGGCGGTCCGCGTCCCAGGACTCCCGGTCCTGGGCCTGCTCAAGTCGCCTGCCGTAGGTGTCGAGGAGTTCCTGGTGACCAGGAGCGTCCTCGGGGACACGAGCGAGTTCCTCACTGAGCCGTTCGAGCTCCGCGAGGTCGTCACGGGCCTCGCGCAGCGCCTCGTCCAGCATCGCAGCGATGGTCGAGTCGGCGTCGAAGGGCATCTCCTGGTGCAGGAAACCGAGGTCGCCGGGCCGCGAGACGCTTCCCGCGTCGGGTTCGTCCACGCCGGCCAGCACCCGCAGCAGGGTGGACTTGCCGACGCCGTTCTCCCCGATCAGGCCGATGCGGTGGCCGGGGGAGGCAGTCAGGGAGACGCCGTCGAGGACACGTCGGCCGCCGAGGTTGCGGACGAGGCCATGGGCGAGCAGAGCGGGCTGGGACACAGGGATCCGTCCAACGTGATCGGTGGTCGGCCCGCCGGGCGCACGGCCTCGGACGCGGGCCACTTCACACGCCGCCGACTCACACTGCGGGGGCTCCGGTCTCCTTGACCGCTCCGTCGGCCACCCGCAGCCAGCGGTTCACCCCGATCTCGGCGAGGAACCGCTCGTCGTGACTGACCACCATGAAGGCGCCCTGGTAGGAGTTGAGCGCGCTCTCCAGTTGGCCCGCGCTGACCAGGTCGAGGTTGTTGGTCGGCTCGTCGAGCAGGAGCAGATGGGGGGCCGGTTCGGCGCACAGCACGCAGGCCAGGGTGGCACGCAGCCGCTCGCCACCGGAGAGCACCCCGACCGGCAGGTGCGCCCGCGCGCCCCGGAAGAGGAAGCGGGCGAGCAGGTTCATCCGCTCCGTCTCGGGCCGCTCGGGAGCGAACGCGGCGAAGTTCTCCGCCACGGTGCGGTCCGTGTCCAGCAGGTCCAGGCGCTGCGAGAGATAGGCGATCCGGCCGTCGTTGCGCTTGATCTCCCCGCTGTCCGGGGCGAGATCGCCGGTCACCAGACGCAGCAGGGTGGTCTTGCCCGCACCGTTGGGCCCGGTCAGCGCGATGCGCTCGGGGCCGCGGATGGTCAGGTCGATGCCGCCGTCGGCGAACACGGCCTTGCCGGCGTGGTGGACCTGCATCCCCTTGCCGAGGAAGAGGTTGCGCCCGGCGGGCACCTGCGTGTCAGGCAACTCCAGGGTGATGCGCTGTTCCTCGCGCAGCGCGCGTCCGGCATCGTCGAGCCGGGCCTTGGCCTCGCTGACCCGGGCCGCGTGCATCTGGCCGGCCCGGCCCGCAGACTCCTGCGCGCCGCGCTTCATGTTGCCGGCGAAGATGCGCGGCAGGCCGGCGTTCTTGAGGTTGCGGGCGGCGTTGCTCGCGCGGCGCTCGGCGCGTTCGCGGGCCTGCTGCATCTCCCGCTTCTCCCGCTTCAGCTCCTGCTCGGCGTTGCGGATGTTCTTCTCGGCGACCTCCTGCTCCGCGCGGACGGCCTCCTCGTACTCGGTGAAGTTGCCTCCGTAGAAGCGTAGTTCGTCGCTGCCGAGTTCGGCGATGCGCTCCATGCGGTCGAGCAGCGCGCGGTCGTGGCTGACCAGCAGCAGACAGCCGTTGAAGTCCGACAGCACGTCGTAGAGCTTGTGCCGGGCCTCCAGGTCGAGGTTGTTGGTCGGCTCGTCGAGCAGCAGCACATCGGGGCGCTTGAGCAACTGGGCGGCGAGGCCGAGGGAGACGACCTGGCCGCCACTGAGCGTGCTCAGGCTGCGGTCCAGGGCAAGGTCGGCCAGTCCGAGACGGTCGAGCTGCGCGCGGGTGCGCTCCTCGATGTCCCAGTCGTCGCCGATGGTGGTGAAGTGCTCCTCGCTCACGTCACCGGACTCGACGGCGTCCAGGGCGCGGATCACCGCGGCGACGCCGAGCACCTCGGCGACCGTGAGGTCGCCGGTCAGGGGAAGGCTCTGCGGGAGATAGCCCAGCGTCCCGTTGACCGACACCGAGCCGGTGGCGGGTTTGAGTTCGCCGGCGATCAGCTTGAGCAAGGTGCTCTTGCCGGAGCCGTTGGGGGCGACCAGGCCCGTACGGCCGGGGGTCACGGTGAAGGACAGGTCGTTGAAGACCGGGGTGTCGTCAGGCCAGGTGAAGGAGAGGTTCGAGCAGACGATGGCGGCATCGGACATGGGGCGACCTCGGAGAATTGAGGGCAGACAGACCTCTGCCCTGGGCAGTGTGGAAAAAGGGGTACGACAAACGGGCCACCCCAGCAGCGCTCCTGAGCGCCGTCCGGTGGCCGGTCAACTCCGGATCTCACCCGGAGATGTCGTCTTCACCCACCACGTCTGCGACTCCTCGATTAAACGGTCCAGGTCACTCACAGCCTAGCAGGTGTCGCTCCCGGCCCCGGCCCAGGCCGGGGCCTCATACATGTGTATGCATCGGCATGTGTCGGGCGACAGCTGAGCCTTCCACGGTCACCCCTGGAAGTCGTCCGCGTCGATGGTGTCGTCACCGGCGGGCTGACAGCCCTGTGCGGTCGTGCCGTTCCCGGCAAGCGATCGGCACGACCGCACAGGATGCGCGCCCCTCTGGCATGGAGGCTGGGAGTTGCTCGATCTCCCCAAGTCCACAACAGGCAGCATGCCCGACCCGGGGCTATCCGTTTTGAGGCGTGCGGGCTGCTTGGGTCGCCCAGGGCCCGGCGTGAGGAGGTCGTGGGGTGCCGGCCGCCGCCACATCGCCGCTGAGTTGTTCCAGGGCTATCGCTCCCGGCCCCGCTCGGCTGTTACAAGACAGCGACAAAGCCCCGATGAACGTCTGCCGTCGCTGTGTCGTCGTTTCTAGTGACTACGCCAATCGACACGTAGGTGCCCTTTGGCGCGAAAGGATGTTCTCACCATAGAAAGGGGCAGATCTGTGATGGTCTCGAAGCGGCGCTCCCTGCGCCTAGCCGTCGTCGGTGTCCTCGGCGCGGCCTCCCTCGCCCTCGCGGGCACTGCGATGGCAGCAACCCCGGCCGCGCACACCGTAACCCCGGCCGTCGTGGCGCAGAAGGCCGTGCCCGCCAAGGCCGGCATCACGGCCAAGCCGTCGGTGTCCTCCATCCGCGCCTGGCAGCTGTTCCACGTCACGGGCCAGACCACCGGTCTCAAGGTGGGCAGCAAGGTGACCCTTCAGCAGAAGCAGCACGGCAAGTGGGTCAGCCTGCCCGCGTCTACGAGCATCTCGCGGAACGGCTCCTACTCGCTCGGCGTCAAGCTCGGGCTGAAGGGCAAGAACGACCTGCGCATCATCAGCGGCACCACGGCCTCGCCAGTCTTCAACGTGACCGTCCGCTGAGACGCGCCGCCACCACGACAGAGGTGGGCTGCCGGCACCGGGGTGTCTCACCTGCCCCGGTGCCCGCACCGGACGCAACCGTCGGCGACATCGCCGCGCCCCGCCTGAGTCACCGATCTCGACCCGCGCATGTGGGGAGCGATCGCGGGGAGTGGCCCTGTACGGTCCGCCGACCGCGGCCGACCCGTGAGAAGTAACCGTTATCGGCGGAGACTGTCTTCGCCGCGTCCGGCCCGTACGCGCAGGGGATGACCGATACGGGCGGACGGCCCCGACCATCACGGAGGCGGTTGAGCGGCAGACCCGTGTGCGATGCGCGCGCTCAGTGCCAAGGCGTTCCCCGATCCGGAGAGGGTGCTGGACGATGCGCCGGCTTCGGCCGTCTGCCTGGAGAACACCGTGATCCCGCCTTGCCACATCGGCTCCCTGTCAGACCGCTTCGGCAACAGCATGATTGGACCCCAGCACGTGGAGATCCTGGACACCGAGGAGCAAGGAACGGTTCGATGCCGAGTTCGTCAAGGCGGTCAAGGGCACCGGCATCAGCCGTCGACCAGGTGAGGTCGGTACTGGATCTTCTTGAGGCTGCGCTTTACGGCGGTGGCCAGTTGGTCGAGGTTTTTGGCGGCGAGGTTACCGATGGCCGCGCTCTTGATCGTGCAACCGCGTTCGGCGGGACGATGCGTCGTCGTGGTCGTTGTTCCTGCCGCCGGACGAGATGCTCGCCGCCCTTGATCCGGCCACCGGCAAGCTGTACTACCTCATCCGCCCGCGTAAGTGCTGGCGGGAGTTCCTCGGCAACTTCGCCCCTGACTCACCCATCCGATCACGGACCAATTACCCGGCCAGGGCCGTGTGACGAACCACCAGCCATAGTGTCCCAAGCCGCCACCGCCAGGCCGGCTACCGGAAGAATCCCTCAGGCTCGTGTCCCTCCTTCAGGTCAACGACACAGCGACCGTCATCTGTGATGACACAGCATGGCCAACGTCAAGGTCTATCGTCGTAGACGGCGTACTCACCCCGCCCAGTGCCTGCGGTACCTGGCGGGACGTGGGCTGGATGATTCCGAGGCTGCCCAGCCCCGCGACCCCGCCCCCATTTGCCGACCGGTCCAAGGGGTGAAGTGACTGCGATCGGGGGGAGTGGACGGACGGACCGGGTGCTCCCGGCTCAGCGGTCCTGGCCCGCACATTGATATCGATACAGGACGGGATGCACAAAGATGGTCGCTGTTCCGGGCGCGATGCCGCCGGGAGAGGTGCACCGGCGCCTGCACCACGTCTTCGAATCCGCCTGTGACCGTGCTCCGTCGGCCACGGCACTTGAGTGCGACCACCACGTACTGGCCTATGCCGAGGTCGAGGCACGTGCCAACCAGCTCGCTCACTTTCTCCGTGGCCTGGGGGTTGGCCGCGGCGCCCGGGTCGCGCTCATGATGCCGCGGTCCGTGGAGGTGTACGTGTCGCTGCTCGGGGTGGGAAAGGCCGGTGCGGTGCTCGTGCCGGTCGATCCGGCATCGCCTCCGGACCGGCTCGCGTACATCGCGAAAGACGCAGATGTGGACCTGCTGCTTACCACGTCCGCTCTCGCCCAGGCCTCGTCCGGTCTCACGTGCCGGGTGGTCGAGTTGGACGCGCACACCGGTGAACTGGCCGTCATGCCCACCGCCAGGCCGCTACCGGACCCGCCTGAGCCCGGTACGCGGGATGGTGACCCCGCCGCATACATCATGTACACCTCCGGGTCGAGTGGCAGGCCCAAGGGAGTGGAGGTCGCCCAGTCGAGCATCTGCAACTTTCTTGATGTTGTTCCCCGGGTCTACGACGTGCGGCACGACGACCGCGTGTATCAGGGAATGACCGTCTCCTTCGACTTCTCCATCGAGGAGATCTGGCCGACGTGGTCGGTCGGTGCCACTCTTGTCGCAGGTCCGGCTGGTTCCGGGTATTTTGGCGCGGAACTCGGCGATTTCCTCGATGACCGGCGGATCACGATTCTGTACTGCGTACCGACGCTGCTGGAGACGATCCCACGGGAGCTGCCGCACATCCGCACCGTTGTCGTCGGCGGTGAGGCCTGTCCCGCTCAGCTTGTCGAGCGGTGGAGCAGACCGGGACGGCGCATGCTCAACACCTACGGCCCCACCGAGGCCACCGTGACCGCGACCTGGGCGGAACTGAGGCCGGGCCGGGTGGTGACGATCGGAAAGCCACTGCCGACCTGTTCGGTGGTGCTCCTCGACGAGCAATTGAGGCGTGTGCCCGACGGCGAGGTGGGTGAGATCTGTATCGGGGGTCCCGGCGTCGCCCGCGGCTACATCGGACGGCAGGAGTTGACGGCCGTCCGGTTCATCGAGCACCCGCTGGCACCGCGGGGCAGCAGGCTCTACCGCACCGGGGACCTCGGCCGGGTGACCCCGGACGGCGAGGTCGAGTTTCTGGGCCGGGCCGACGAGGAGGTGAAGATCCGGGGTTACCGGGTGGATCTCGGCGAGATCGACAGCGTCCTGCTGGAAGACCCTGGCGTGGCTGAGGCAGTCACCGCGCTGACAGTCGCTCCGGACCGCGGCAGGGGCGGCGCCACCGCGGCCGTGGGCAGCGGTGAACTGTGTGCCTACGTGGTCCGCGCCTCGGGCCGTGTGGAAGAAGAGGACGCCCTGGTCGCCAGGTTGCACAAGCATTTGCGGCGCAGACTGCCCGCGTACATGGTGCCGTCCTTTCTGGACGTCCTTCCCAGTTTTCCCTTCATGGCCAGCGGCAAGGTGGACCGTAAACGGCTGCCCGCGCCGACCGGCCGGAGGCTGGTGAGCGGCGGCCGACTGGTCGCGGCTGAGGGCGAGTTGGAGACGCGGGTACGCGACGCCTGGGCGGAAGTACTCGGGATTGAGCCCGAGGCGCTGTCGGTCGAGGCGGACTTCTTCACCGACCTCGGAGGTCATTCACTCCTGGCGGCCAAGGTCGTATCGGTCTTGCGTGACCGGGACATCGGCGCGAGCACCACGTTGCGTGACCTCTATACGTATCCGACCGTACGCGGGCTCACGGTCCGGCTGAGTGCCACGTCCAGTAAGGGGCGGCAGGCTGCTCCACCCCGCCCGGAGCCGATCCGCCATCGCAGCGGTCGGATCGCCGCTGCCGGAGCTGTGCAGGTGGGCGCCATCTACCTGCTGCTGCTTGTGCTCGGCCTGCCTGTGGCGTATGTGTACAGCCGACACGGTGGCCAGATCTCGGTCGGGGCGTCGGTGCAGACGACAGCCGGTGCGTATCTCAGCTATGTGGGCGTGCGCTGGCTCGTACCGGTCGCCCTCGTTCGACCGTTGTCGGCGGGTATCCGGCCGGGCCGCCACCGCTTGTGGGGCCGGGTCTACTTACGACTCTGGACGGTGAATCTGCTGCTCAGCTTCGCCCCGCTGCCGGTGCTCAGCGGCTCCCCCATGATGGCCGTCTACCTGCGACTGCTCGGGGCGCGCATCGGACCACGTACCACCATCGCCACCAGCACGATCACGCTGCCGGCCATGCTGCGCGTCGGCGCCGACACCTCGATCGGCTATGGAGTCTCCGTAAATCCGTGGCAGGTGTCGGACGGCTGGGTCACGGTCGCGCCGATCGAGATCGGGCCGCACGCCTTCGTGGGGGCCAACGCCGTCCTCGAACCTGGCGCACGAATGGGAGCCGGCTCCGGGCTCGGCGAACAGTCCGTCATCGGCCAGGACGAGGCGGTTCCAGCCGGTGCACGCTGGGCCGGATCGCCACCGCATCCGGTGCAGGCTCTGGCCCCCGACGTCGAGACCATGCTGCGTGCCCCCAGTGACACGGACGGATGGCGACCGCGACATCTCACTGCCGCGATCGTCGGCCTGGTGCTGCTGGAGACCGCCGCACTGGCAACGGCCCTCCCAGAAATCGTGCTGTTCTGGTGGGCGGCGCTGAGCTGGGGCACCAAGGGCGGCATCGTCGCCACCGCGCTGTCCGGTCCGCTGTTCGTGTTCACCGTCTGCTGCGTGGTCGCCGCCGGCAAGCGCCTGACCCTGCCGAGAGCGCCGGTCGGCACTTATCCGGTGCGCTCATCGCTCGGCGTACGCAAATGGGTGTCGGACAAACTACTGGAGATCAGCCTCACCTTCACTAACTCGCTGTACGCCACTCTTTACACCGTGCCCTGGCTGAAGCTGCTCGGCGCCCGGATCGGCCGGAGCGCGGAGGTCTCAACTGTCTCGCACATCGACCCGGACCTGCTCACTCTCCACGAAGGCAGCTTCGTTGCGGACCTGGCCAACGTCGGAGGTGCCTCGTTCGCGGCCGGCCAGGTCGCGTTCGGCCCCACCGAGGTCGGGCGGCGCGCGTTCGTCGGCAATTCCGCGCTCCTGCTCTCGGGAACACGGACCGGACCGGGGTCCCTGGTCGGAGTGAGTACGGTGCCGCCGCAGGGTGATGTAACCGACGGCACTACGTGGCTGGGATCGCCCGCCATACGTCTGCCTGTGCGGCAGAGCAGCGGCTCATTCCCCGAGGAACTGACGTTCCGGCCGACTCGAAAGGCGGTGCTTCAACGCCTGGGCATCGAGTTCTTCCGCATGACGATGCCTGCGTCTGTGCTGGGCCTGAGCGCCTATCTGTACCTTCTGGCACTGTCCGGGCTGACCGGCCAAACGGGCCTGCTGGTGCCCGTGCTTGCGACGCCGGTTCTCGTAATGATCGCGAGCCTCGTGGTCATTACGTACTGTGCGGCGGTCAAGCGCCTGGTCATCGGCGTCTACCGCCCCCGGGTCGAGCCTCTGTGGAGTCTGTTCGTGCGTCGTACCGAGTTCGTCACCGGCCTTTTCGAGGCGGCCGCGGTACCGGCCGGGGCGGGCTTCCTGATCGGGACGCCGTATCTGCCGGTGATCCTTCGCCTCTTCGGGGCGCGCGTCGGCAAAGGAACCTGGATCGGCACCACCTTTCTCACGGAGTTCGACCTCGTGGACATCGGGGACAACGCCGCGATCGGCCTGCGCGTATCGTTGCAAACACACTTGTTCGAAGACCGCGTCATGAAGATGTCCCTGGTCACGGTCGAAGACGGCGCGAGCATCGGCACACGCTCGGTGGTGCTCTACGACTCCTTCGTGGGCGAGGACGTCCGGCTCGGCGCACTGTCGTTGCTCATGAAGGGTGAGCACCTCGCACCTGGGACGAGCTGGCGTGGGATCCCGGCCGAAGGAGTCGTCGAGCGGAGCCCCACCCCGACTCCGAACGCAGGGACATGAACGAGCGGCGACGTCCGGGCAGATACCGCCCGGCGGCATTCACGACGCCGGGCCGCTCGCCCAGGGAAGCCGCCACCTCGGTGTGGCGCACCCTCAGGCTGCTGCGCAACCAGGGTATGGAACGTCACTACGACCACCGGGGCGTCGTACGGCGACACGCGGCTGGAAGTCGCTTGCGCCAGGGCCATCGCGGTCGGCGCCCCGACCTACCGCACCATCAAGGGCATCCTCATCGCCGGCACCGAGACCGACCCCGAGATCAGCGCAGACGCCGGAGCCGCGGTCTTTCTTCATGGTCCGGCCCGGCTCTGCGCCTCCGTCGCGACCCCCGACACGCCGGACGATGACCACAACGACCAGGTTCACGACGAAGCCGAGGTCGAATCCCGATGACCGTCATGGACGCCGCCCTGCGGGAGTCCCTCAAGGCCTTGCGACTGTCCGGCATGCTGGAGACCCGCGACGCCCTTGGCGTCCGCCGACGCGCGCGCCATCCAGCAGAACGCTCGGCGGGCAGGAACGAAGACGACCCTGGTGATCGACGGCACCGGAAGGGCCGGGCGCCGGGTGGCCGAGCGGCTCACCGCGCAGGGGCTGCCGGCGCGGGTGGGATCCCGCAGCGGCGAACCGCCCGTGGACACGAGCGCGGATGCGGATGCGCAGCGCTGCCCGGAGGTGCTTCCCGTGCCGGGCCGGGTGCCTGCCGCGACCGGCCGCCGCTGACGGTCTGATCCCCATTCGAACGCCACGGCCGACAACCTGTTCTCCGGTCCGGGCCCTGCCGGTGTCTCTGGCGTGCCCGTCCTTGAGGATGCTGGAGTAGGAGTTCGGGAGCTTGTCGGTCGCGTCCGACCCCGCCCCGGCGGCCGGGCCCTGTACGACCCCCGCCCCGGCGAGCGAAACCGCTGGGGCCGGTCCATCGACACCCTGACCAGCTGACAGGTAACACCCGGCCCGGTCGTTCGTTGACCTCACATGCCTGAACTGCCGTCACCTGAAGGGACCAACGCCGCCCGCACGCCCAAGGACGCATGGACGCGTGCCCAGCTCGCTGGATGAGGCGTCCCGTGGCTCCCGCTGAAGGGCTGGAAGGACGAGCTGACCGAGCGCCGCGCCCAGCGGGTGCCCAGCTGGGGCGTTTCTTCTTGATCGCTGACTCGTTGTTCTGGGGCGGGCCGTCGGGCCCGCCCCACTCTGCTTTCCGGTACGGCGCCGGGGCCTGGCGTTGCGGAGCTGTCTACGCCGCGTCGAGCTGACGCTGTTTGGCTGGCAGGGGGCTTCAGCTGTCAGAGAGGATGCCATGAGCGATGAGCGCGATCAGTTCGCTGAGCTGACGACGGTGAGAATGTGCTTCCGTGACGAGGGGGACCCGGAGGGGGAGCCGCTGCTGCTGATCATGGGACTCAGCTCGCAACTGATCCATTGGCCGCAGGAGATCGTCGATGGGCTCGGCGAGCGGGGCTACCGGGTGATTCGTCCTGACAATCGCGACAGCGGTCTGACGGAATGGAAGACCACGCCGAGCCAGTACTTCCTGAAAGCCATCGCGGGCGACACGGTCGAGCTGCTCGACCATCTCGGAATTGAGCAGGCGCACATCGTCGGCGCTTCGATGGGCGGGATGGTTGCCCAGCGGCTCGCGATTGACCACTCGCCGCGCGTGCTCAGCCTGTGCTCAATCATGAGCACGCCGCACATCAGCATCGGCATGGCCGACGGCGATGTGCTGCAGGAGCTGACCAAACCGCTTCCACAGGATCGCGAGGCCGCCATCGCGCAGATCGCCGGCCTGTACGCGACCATCGGTTCGAAGACCTATGCGGACAGCGAGCGCGAGCGCCGCCTCGCGCTGGCGACGCAGGCATACGACCGCGCGCAGCACCCCGACGGCGGAGCACGCCAGGTGACCGCGGCCGTGATCGCGCCTGACCGCAGGAAAGGCCTCCAGCAGTTGAGGCTCCCGGCGCTGGTGATCCACGGTGCCGAAGATCCACTGATCAAAATCGCCGGCGGCGAGGCGACCCACGCCGCGCTCGCCGACTCGATCTACCTACCGCTCGACGCGATGGGCCACGACCTACCCGCGCCGTTCTCCGACCAGATCGTCACGAGCATCGCCAAGAACGCCGCGCGCGCCTGACAACCTGCGTCTGAGCCCTGGGTCTTGGCAGCTCGTTACCCTGGGAGGAAGCTGCCCCATGGACTTCTTCCTTGCCGCCGGGACGCGGGTCCGGCCCGAGTTGCCGATCGGTGGCTCGGGCCGCCTGGCCTCCGGGATCCGCCGGAGCGCGTACGGAATCCGTGCGAGTTCGGCGGGCGGCTCATCCGCGCTGAGCGCGGATGAGGTCGCGGTACCACGCGAAGGACGCCTTCGGGGTGCGGACCTGGGTGTCGTGGTCGACGTAGACGAGACCGAAGCGCTGGTGGAAGCCCTCGGCCCACTCGAAGTTGTCCATCAGGGTCCAGGTGAAGTAGCCGCGCACGTCCACGCCCTGGGCCACGGCGGCGTCGACGGCCTGGAGATGGGTGTCCAAGTAGTCGATGCGGTCGAGGTCGGGAACGGTGCCGTCCGCGGTGATGACGTCCTCGACCGAGCAGCCGTTCTCGGTGATGTAAACCGGCGGGAGTGCCGGGTAGCGCTCCTTGAGACCGACGAGCAGTTCCCGTAGACCGTCGGGGACGACGGGCCAGTCGAAGGCGGTGCGGCGGTAGCCCTCGATGGGGGCCTCTTCGAACGGCAGCCCCTCGGACGTCGGCGCCTGGATCCGGGTCGGGTTGTAGTAGTTGATGCCGAGCGCGTCCAGGGGGGCCGAGATCAGTTCGAGATCGCCGTCCCGGACGGAGCCGCCGAGGGTGGTGTCCGCGCCGAAGGCCGACAGGTCGGGGTAGGTGCCCGTGAGGATCGGGTCGTTGAACAGGCGGTTGTGCAGGTTGTCATAGGCCTGCGCGGCGGCGCGGTCGGCGGGAGCGTCCGAGGCGGGCCAGACCGGGGTGCAGTTGTTGGCGATCATCACCTGGAGGCCGCGTGCCCGCAGCTCCCTCAGCGCCAGGCCGTGGCCGAGCAGCTGATGGTGGGCGACCGGCAGGCAGTTCAGGAACAGGGTGCGGCCCGGAGCGTGGGTGCCGAGGCCGTAGCCCCAGACCATGTGGATGAACGGCTCGTTGAGTGTGATCCACTTCTGGACGCGGTCGCCCAGCTTGTCGGCCATGATGGCGGCGTACTCGGCGAAGCGGTGCGTGGTGTCGCGGTTCAGCCAGCCGCCGCCGTCCTCGAGGCCCTGTGGGAGGTCCCAGTGGAACAGGGTCGGGACAGGTTCGATGCCGCGTGCGAGCAGGCCGTCGACCAGCCGGTCGTAGAAGTCCAGGCCCTGGGGGTTGACCTCACCTTTACCGGTCGGCTGGATCCGGGGCCAGGCGATGGAGAAGCGGTAGCCGGTGAGGCCCGCCTCGGCCATCAGCGCGAGGTCCTCCTCGTACCGGTGGTAGTGGTCGCAGGCCACGTCACCGGTGTGCCCGTCGCGGACTGTACCGGGGCGGGCAGTGAAGGTGTCCCATACCGACGGTCCGCGGCCGCCCTCCTTGGTGGCGCCCTCGATCTGATACGACGCCGTCGAGGCGCCCCAGATGAAGTCCGCGGACAGATGGTCCAGTGTCACGCTCAACCTCCTGAAACATGAGTAGGGCTCACGTTAGTCTGTCCGATGGGATGATGGAAGCGTGAATCAAGATCGCACCGCAGGGACGCTGCGTCGGCTGCCAGTCCAGAAGCGCAGCGCCGAACGCTTCGAACGGCTGCTGGACGCCTGCGCCGAACTCCTGGACGAGGTCGGCTATGCCGCGCTGACCACCAAGGAGGTGGCCCGCAGAGCCGAGGTGCCCATCGGCACCCTTTACCAGTTCTTCTCCGACAGGGAGGGGCTGATCGGCGCGCTCGCCGCCCGCAATCTGGAGACCTTCTTGGAGCGGGTCGCGGCCCAGCTGGAGTACGGGAAGCCCGAAGACATCTCGGGCATCGTGGATGTGACCGTCGACGAATTCGTCACCATGCGCCGGACGATCACCGGTTTCGGCGTGGTCGACTTCGGCGCGGCGGGACAGGACCACATCTTGGAGCCGGCCCTGGACAACAACACTGCGGTCGCCGAACGGCTGCGCACACTGACCACCACCCTGACCGGGGTCCAGGGCAACACCGAACTTGAGATTGCTGTGCGGGTGGCCCTGGAGTGCGCGGACAGCGTGCTGAAACTGGCCTTCCGTACCGATCCGCAGGGCGACTCCCAGCTGATTGCCGAGTGCAAACGAGTCCTTAACAGCTATCTGAACGATCGAATCCGGCCCCCTGGCAACTAAGGGCTGTCCCGTCATCCCTTGCGGACGGCTTCGACTCGCTCTGCCCGAAGTATCCGCCGCTGCCGAACGCCTCCGCGAGGGCGTGAGCAGGGCGAACGTTGCCTGATGCGGCACTGGTTACGAGTGGTGGTCAAGGCGTGTTCCGCGGCCGAAAGCGCGAACGGCTGGGGCCGCTCGGGCGCTGTCGTGGTCACTGCGAGCGAATCACCGACGTGCTGCCGGAGGGCGCCGCCGTCCTCCTGAGCGCTATCGGACGCTCTTGACCTTCCAGACCAATACCGCGCCCAGCACGGACATGGCCGCGGAGCAGAGGAAGAGCGAGCGGTAGCCCCCCAGACTGCCGAGCACGATCGAGGCGATCGGGGGAGCCAGAACGTAGGGCAGGGAAGTCATCAGGTTGGCCAGGGCCATGTCCTTGCCGCGGTCCGCCGAGGCAGGGAGCACCTCGGTGACCAGGGCGGTGTCGACGGCCAGGTACACGCCGTAGCCCAGGCCCAGGATGACGGCTGCGACCAGGGTCATGGTCCACGTGGGCGACAGCGCGAGTGGGATCGCGGCGACGGCCATCGTGACGCCGCCGAGGAAGACCAGCATGCGGCGCTTGCCCAGCTTGTCGGACAGCCAGCCGCTGAGGACGACCGTCGAGATCGTGGCCAGGCAGTTGACGCCGATCACGATGAGCAGGGCGTCCTCGGTGGACTGGCCGGGGAACAACCGCTCGTAGTGCAGGACGTCGTCCAGGAAGTACGGCATGTAGAGCGTGCCCAGGCCGTAGCCCAGCCCCATGATGAACCGGGAACTCATCGCCCAGACGAAACCGGGGTGCTCGCGCGGGCTGATCCGGTAGCCGTCCAGAAAGGTACGCAGCGAGAACGGCTCGCGGTGCCGGCGGGGGAGCGGCGCGTCCTTCATGGCGGTCGCGAACAGCAGTATCAGTAGCGGCAACGAGGCCATCAGCAGGTACTGCGCGGGGAAGCCCGTGACAAGCCCGAGCAGTAGCCCGCCCGCGATCATGCTGCCGGCCTGCGGGACCATGGCCCAGCCCAGCACCACACCGCGCTGTCCGACCGGGACCTGGTCGGGCACCACCGGGGAGAGCCCGGCACCGATGACCATGAAGGAGGCGGACAGCACGAGAGAGCCGAGCGCGACTCCGGCGACCGTCGTCTGGACGCCGATGCAGGCCAGCGCCGCCATGCAGGCCAGCGAGCCCGCGATCAGCCACGGTCGGCGGCGGCCGAACCGGCTGGTGGTGCGGTCGCTGAGCGCGCCGGCCAGCGGCGCGATGACGATTCCCGAGATCGCGCCCATCATGCTGACCCAGGCGTAACTGCCGACCTTCCCCGCCGGGTCGATCTGCGCGATCTGCGCGGGCATCAGGAACGTGGTCGGCGCCTGCATCGGGACGAACATCCCGATGTTGGCCAGGACATACAGGGCGATCCAGCCGGAGCCGACCTTGCGGGTCGGCTCGGCGAGGGCCTCGGGCCGTTCGGGGGCGAGGGTCATCTGGGCACTCTCTTGAGGTGGATGAGCTCGCTCGTCCAGTCGAAGGACAGCAGCGGCGGGAGACCGTGGCTGAGCAGGACGGCGCCCTCGTGCACGGCGCCGGTGGCCTCGTCCCGGTAGCGGGCGTCGGGGTCAAGGCCCTTCAGGCGGGTACGGGCGGCCGTGCGGGTCAGTGCGGACGGCTGGAACTGGAAGACGACGACCTCGTCCTCGGTGAGGTACTGCACGGCGTGGTGCTCCAAGCGGTACTGGACGCCGCCGTGCACCACGGGCCGGATCCGCTTGTACTGCTCGACCAGCATCCGGGACCACGCCAGATCCTCCTCGCTCCAGTTCCGCAGGTCGCCGCCGATGCCCATCGCCCCGGCCATCGAGACGTGGAAGCGGTACCGGACCGAGGTCGGGCGGGCGGTGAAGCTGTTCGGGCTGTCGGTGACCCAGGCACCCATGGTCCGGGCGGGCAGCAGCTGGCAGTGTCCGTGCTGGATCGCGACCCGGTCGGCGGCGTCGGTGTTGTCGGACGTCCAGACCTGGTCCGCGTAGGCCAGCACGCCCAGGTCGGCCCGGCCGCCGCCGCCCGCGCACGACTCCAGGTACAGGCCGGGACGCGCGGCGCGCAGCTGGTCCATCACCTCGTAGACGCCTCGCGTGTGCCCGATCCAGACCCGGTCGGGATCGGTGGCCCCAGGCTGCCCTGCCTCACTGAAGGGCCGGTTCATGTCCCATTTGAGGAAGACGACGTCCAGCTCGGTGACGGTCCTGACCAGCCATTCGACCGCCCATTCGCGGACGTCGCGGCGGGCGAAGTTGAGCACGTGCTGGTTGCGACGCTGCGTGCGGGTACGGCCGTCCTGGCGGAGGATCCAGTCAGGGTGCGCACGAAAGAGGTCGCTGTCGGGGTTGACCGCCTCGGGCTCGACCCACAGGCCGAAGCCCATGCCCAGCGCGCGGACATGGTCGGCGAGCGGGCCCAGGCCGTCAGGGAAACGGTCGGGGTTGGGCCACCAGTCGCCGAGCCCGGCCATGTCGCTGGTGCGGGCGCCGAACCAGGCGTCGTCCACGACGAAGACCTCGACGCCGAGACCCGCGGCCAGCTCGGCCAGTTCGGTCTGCTGCTGCTCGGTGATGTCGAACTCGGTCGCCTCCCACGAGTTGAAGATCAGTGGGCGTTCGGCCGGCCGTGCGGGCAGCACCTGGTCCTCGACGTAGGCGTGCCAGCGGCGGCTGGTGCCGCCGAAGCCGTCGGGGGCATACAGCCCGGTGAAGACCGGGGTCTCCAGACGCTCGCCGGGGAGCAGCTTCCAGACCAGACCCTCGTGGCCGAACCCGCCTGTCCAGGAAGCGCGGCCGCAGGGGTCGCGGCGCAGTGTGATCCGGCGGCTGCCGCTCCAGGCCAGGGCCGCGCTCCAGACCTCGCCGTGCTCCTCGGCGGCGTCATACGCGTCGAGCATCAGCCAGGGTCCGGCGTGTTGTCCCGTGATGCCGAGGCGGCTGGTGAACACGGTCTCCCCGACGGGCACCCGGTCGCGCTGGAGCTGGAACTCCCGGCCCCATTCCCCCACCACATGGCTGACCCGGTAGTCGTCGCGTGCGGGCAGCGTCCAGGCGGCGGAGTCGAACCGCAGGACGTCCACCGGCTCCTTGGCAGTGAGGACGGCCCAGCGCTCGATCTGGTCATGGCCGTCCCGGATCCGGTAGTGCAGGTCGAGAGCAAGGGAGCGGACACGGTCGGTGAAGGAGAGTGTGAGCCGGTCGTCCTCGACCGTGTGCGAGACGAACCGCCATTCGAAGCCTCGGACGGCGTCGTCGAACCGGACGGTCAGCGACGGCGTCCCGAAGCGCAGGCCGCCCTCGACCGCGTACTCCTCACCGCCGGGGTCGTCGCCCCCGGGGTCCTCGGCGGGCAGGTCGGCCGCGATCACGACGGCCTGCTCCAGGGTCAGCGGCCGGCCCCAGTGCACGTGCCGGGGGACGTCGTCGGCGTCCAGCTGGAAGGCGTAGGAGGTGCCGGGAGTACTCAGGAGCCAGAGGCGGGCTTCGGAGTGGTGAGTGATCACGCAAATCCTTAAATGTGAGCTTGGCTCATGTTCTGCTCATACGTTAGGCAAGCGAGCCCGCGACGCCAACCCCCTGACGCGGGCTGTCGAAGATCGTTCCAGTGGGGCCCTCGCACGTCCGGAAGGAGAGACGCCGATTCCGGCTGTCCGGCGTGACGGTCTCTCGGGGATGGACGGTGACCGAGTTCGCGGCGCGTGAGTCCCTGCGCTCTGCGCGGCGTGGGCGGCGAACGCTCCGGGAAGCCGGCCGGGACCGGCCGGATCAGGAGAGCTGATCCGGCCGGCCCCGGCCCTGGGCGCCGCCGTACTGGTGCCGTCAGCCGCTGTAGACGCCGACCTCTCGGAGCGAGTAGCCCCATTCGGTGCCGCGCTCCAGCCCTTGGATCCGTACATAGCGCGCGCTGGTTCCGGCGAACCGCGCCGTGTCCAGGCCGCCGTCACCGGCGGCCGTGGACCACGCCGTCTTCCAGTTCGTGCCGTCTTCCGACAGCTCGACACGGTACGACTTCGCGTACGCCGCCTCCCAGTCGAGGGTGACGCGCTTGACCGGGTGCGTGGATCCGAGGTCGATTTGCAGCCACTGGTCGTTGTTCCACTCGCTGGCCCAGCGGGTGCCCGTGTCACCGTCCACGGCCTGGCCGGGCGCGAAGTTGACGAACGGGTTCCACCACTCCGACGAGGACGCCGAGGCTGCCGCGCCCGAGGCCAGGTTCCCCCCGGACTTGTGCTTCTCGGAGTTCCCCCAGGTGCGGAGGTAGGACTCGGCGCCCGCGAAGAGGTCGTCCACGACCTCCTGGCCGCCGACGATCCGGATGTCCTCGATCCAGTCCGGGACCATGCCGTAGTGCGCGCCGCCAGTGGTGTTGAAGTCCCACGTGCGCTCGCCGGTGGTCTGTTTGTCGATCACCGAGCCGCCGTCCGTGCTGCGGAACGGGTATTTCACCGGGTTCGGGGTGCCCTCGCCCCGCGGGCCCGGCCAGCCGCCGACACCGTTCATGTCGGTGCCGTAGCCGTAGCCGACCCCGTACTTCTCGCGCAGCGCGTCCGTGCGCTTGGCCCCCGCGCTGAACTGCTCGGAGCCGCTCATGTACTGGCCGGCGAATCCGCCGAGCTTGTAGAGCCGCTCGGTCCAGCCCAGGTCCATCCAGCTGTGCGAGGAGATGATGCCCGGGTACGACTCGGATTCCAGGATGTCAAAGGCCTGACCCGCGGCCTTGACGCTCATGTGGTCGATCTCAAGCATCATGTTGCGTTTCATCATGCCGCGCACCGCGTACTCACCCAGGTCGGTCAGCCCACGGGTGTTGCACTGCGCGTCCGAGGTGTACGTGGGGACGGACACCCCCTCCGGCAGCTGCTTCTCCGCCTCAGGCGCCTTCGCGTTACCGATGGGGTTGTCGTGCTGCGGGCCGCGGCAGGTCTCCGTCTTCCAGAAGGTGCCGGTCGATAGGAACTGGCCCGCGTTGATGGCCGTTCCGAGGGCGCCGGAGTCGAAGCGCACCCCGCACAGGGCGTTGTCGAACTTGTGGCACAGGAACATGCTGCGCACGCCCAGTTCATACAGCTCGTCCAGGCCGCGGTCGATGTCCTCCTTGCCGCACTGCGCGACGTCCAGGATCTGCTTGCAGCCGAACGGCTCGGAGGTCTCGACGCCCAGGACGACGGCCAGCTTGCCCTGCTCGATGACCTCGCGGGCCTGCGTGCTGTCGGTGACGATCCGGAACCAGCCCTTGCCCGGGCCGCCGTACATCCTGTCGATGAAGGCCTGCATGTCGTACGACTTCTGCGCCTCAAGACGGATGGCGGTCATCTCGTCGCAGCCGCGGTCCTTGAAGAAGTAGACCGAGCAGATCACGCCGTTGGTGACCAGGTCGTTGACCAGCACCCGCTGGCCACCGCGCCATGCCCGCTCGATCCAGGCGTAGTAGTTCTGCTGGTGGGTCAGCGAGTCGTGGGCGGGCCAGTCCTTGAACGTGGGCCACCCGTTGGGATCGTGCTTGCCGTCGCCGCCCTTGGTGATGAAGTCGAATACGGCGAGCGAGCCGTCCGGGTAGTGCTCGGGGCAGTCCTTGAGTGCATCGGCGACACCCTGCTCCGAAAACGGCTTGCCGCAGATCAGCCGGCCGCCGAAGCCCTCGTTGGACATGATGTGGTCGTGGACGTCGACGAAGCCCCTGACGCGCCCCTGGGCGTCGGTGCCCTTGAAGGGCTCGCCCGTGACGTTGATCTGAGAGTCGGGCGCGGGCCGCGCGGTCGGATTCCACCAGCCGGGCTCCGCCGCGGAGCTGGGCATCGAACCGAGTGCCAGGGCCATCACGGTGAGGAGCAGTAACACCACCGTGAGGGATCTGGGTCTGTGGCGCGGAGGTTGAACTGTTATCATCACATGAATCCTTAAATGTGAGTTGGGCTCATGTTTCGCTCATACGTTAGGGACCCGAGCCCGCAACGCCAACCCCTCGGCGAGGGCTATCGCCGGGAAACGGGGAAGAGCACGCCACCGGAGACGGGGTGCTCGCGCACCCGGGAGCAGGGGCGCCGATTCCGGCGCCGCGCTCTCCTGGACTGGCTTGACTGCCGTCGCAGCCGCTGGCCGACCACGGCCAACCCTCACCTGCTGATCACTCAGAAGACCGCCGTCGAACTCGGCCCGGCTGGCAAGCTCTGGACCACCCGGGACACCCGCAACCTCACCGCCACCCTCGAACGGCCCCGTGTCGACCGCCAGCTCGAGGAGGCTCTCACCCATGACGCCGACCCACTCCACCTCGCACTCGTCTTCGGTATCGACGAGAAGACCGCCATCCGCTACCCGGACTCGGCGCGCGCACTGCTGGGGGAGACCGCTGAGCAGGCATCACAGTGACGAAATCCGCTCGCCCTGGTTCACCCTGTGAAGAGATCATGGACAGATGCCGTCGACCGAATCAGCAGCCCGCGCGCTTCAGGACCATGCCGTTCTCTGGAGCATCGGCGAGATCCGTGCCACCGACGTCGTCAACGCCGCCTGTGATGCACTCGTTGCCGGCCTCGACGGTCCTGCACTACGGATCCTTGCCGCTTGCACACGCGCGGAGGCGGATTACGACGTTCCCGACCTCCTCCCCCCAGCACTCGACGAACTGGGCCTCGCTTTCCATCCACCCGGCAGCGTTGGCGGCCAGGAAGCCGCCGCACGAGCACTTGCTGCCCGGATGGTCGTCGGCGAGCTGACCCCACGAGAGTTGGCCTTCCGGATCCACCAGCGCTTCGGACACGAGCTGCCGCCGGCCGAACGGCTCGCCGAACTCGATGACGAGTACGACATCCTCGAATACAGCGACAGAACACCGGCGCAGGTCGACGCCGATGTCACGGCCGAAGCCCACCGGCTCGCTCAATATCCTCGTGTTCCAACCGAACTCACGGATTGCACAGACCTGAAGCACACCGTTGGACCCGCGGGTTCGCGCTGAACAGCCCTCGGTTTCCTTGAACTGACGTGGGTCACGGTCCGTTGCTCCCGAAACCATGGCGAAGTGACATGCAGCACGGTGCAGCCAATGTGGCGCGGGCTGATTTCTCGGGCCGGTATCGGTGTGTGCGCCCCGGTCGACGTCGGCACCGCCCGCGTCGGCCAGGTACCGCTGTCAGCCGCTGCCAGGGCTACGCCTCGCAGGTCAGGTCGTGCGCGGGGAGCCGTCCCGTGCGCAGGTAGGTGTTGACGCGCTTGTCGACGCAGGCGTTGCCGTACTCGCCGTACAGGCCGTGTTGGCGGGCGCCCTTCACGGTGAGCAGCCTGGAGCTCGGCCACTGCTTGCGCATGGCCTCGGCGCCGGCGTAGAGGGTGGTCCGCGATCGAGGTCCGGGCGTGCTGGCCTGGCGAGTCGGCTGGTGGTTGATCAGCAGGCGCTCTGCCGGGCGAGCACGAGTTCGGTGCTCGGCTTGCGGCGGGTTGGCCGGCGGGCTGAGCGATCCGAGACCAGCGAAGCGATCGCATGGTGGGTCTCGGTGTAGTCCTCGCGTCGGCTGGTGTATCGCTGGAGCGGGCGCCAATGCCGCAGCTCGGCATTGGCGTGCTCGACGCAGATTCGCTTCGAGGGCTGCCTGCGCCGCATTTCCCGCCAGGCGTACTGGTCGCCGAGCGGCGCGTCGTCTTTCGGCTTCTTCGGCGGGGCACTGACCTGGTCGGGGAACTCGTTGGCCAGGCCCCGGTATCCCTCGTCGACCTCGGCTGTCGCCTTCGGATGGAGTCGGAACTGCTCGGCGATGCGCTCGGTACGCATCGCGGTCTGGTCGTGCCCGGCATCCGCCTCTCGCTGCCGCTCGGCACCACGGCGCTCACGGAGCTCCGACTCGCACCGCACCGGGCGAGCCACGGGGCAGCCAACTCTTCGAGAGAATCGCCGAGATGTGTACGGGAGACGCCGCAGAAGGCAGGATGGGTCAAGGTCGCACGGGCCCACTTCTTGGTCACGCTCGAAGAACCCGTGCGGTCGCCGTCACGTCACGGGTCACAGGTGCATCGTCCTGGTCTTCGTCTGGCAGAGGTAGAACAGTTCGGGGTCACCCTCATCAAGGCCGTGGAGAAGGCCGACTGGCCTCCACCCAGCTCGTTGCAGCAGCCGCTGCATCGGCTGGTTGGAGACGTTGGTCGAGGTGAACAACTTCTGGGTTTCGCACGAGGCCGCCACGGCGTCCAGCAACCGACGGCCAACGCCTCTGCCGCGAGCGGATGGTGCGACCATCAGCATCGTGACGAAGCCCTGTTCGAAGAATGTGTACTCAACTACACAGTAGCCAGACAGACCAGACGCACCTTCCGCTACGACCACCAGGCCCTGCTGGCACCACCTCCGGATACTCGCCGCTCGCTCCCTGTCACCTTCAACCGCGACCGAGTCGATACCAACCAGCATGTCTGCCTCCGACTCCCTGACGCAACGCACAACGAGTTCAACGAGATCCACTGCATCCATGGGGCCATGCTGTCAGTTCGCACCGATGACCTGCGCTGCCTCCGGCCCTCTGTCGCGGACCAGGTCGTAAGACCCGAACCGTCCGCCTGCCAGGATCTTGCGCTGTCCGCTGTCACCCCTGTACCCCCGTAAGCTGCGGCGGTCCGGTAAGTGTGTACGGGAGGGGTTCGTCGTGGTGCAGCCGTTGAAGCAAGGGGATCCGAGCTTCCTGGGTGACTACCGGGTGGTGGGTCGTCTGGGTGAAGGCGGGATGGGGCGGGTCTTCCTGGGGCGTTCACCGAGCGGGCGGTCCGTGGCGATCAAGATGGTGCACGCGTCGCTGGTGCACGAGCCGGAGTTCCGGGCCCGGTTCCGTAGCGAGGTGCAGGCGTCGCGTGTGGTCGGGGGAGCCTTCACCGCCCCGGTGATCGACGCCGACACGGAGGCCGAACAGCCCTGGATGGTTTCCAGCTACATCGCCGGTCTGTCGCTCCACCAGGCGATCGTCGACCAAGGGCCCCTGCCGCCGGTGACGGTGGCCGCGCTGGCTGCAGGCCTGGCCGAAGCCCTGGTTTCCATCCACCGGGCCGGGCTGGTGCACCGCGATCTGAAGCCCTCCAACGTGCTGCTCGCCGACGACGGCCCGCGCGTCATCGACTTCGGTATCGCCCGGGCATTCGACGCCACCCGCCTCACCAGGACCGGGGTCCCCATTGGCTCGGCGGGCTTCATGTCCCCCGAGCAGGTCAACGGCGGCGAGATCACCGCGGCCAGCGATGTCTTCTCGCTGGGCGCGGTGCTGGCCTTCGCGGCCATCGGCGTTGGCCCGTTCGGCGTGGGGTCGGCGCCCGTCATGCTCTACCGCATCGTGTACGAGGCCCCGGACCTGGAGGCCGTCCCGGACCCCGCGCTGCGTGCTCTGCTGGCCGACTGTCTGGCCAAGGAACCGGCGCTCCGCCCCACTCCGCAGCAGATCCTCCGGCGGGTGGCCCCGACCGCTCCCTGGGCCTGTCCGCCGGCGGCCGACCACTCGGCCGCCGGCGGACAGGCCGGCGTGCCCACGCAGCGGGCCACCCTCGCGGAGATCTTCAACCAGTACAGCGGGATGCAGCTCTCCTCGCCGGTGGCGTCCGGCGGGCAGTCACCGGCGCCGGGTGACCCCTGCCGGTCCATACGCCGCGACGCGACGGCCCCGGCCGCCGCCGGGATCGCAGAGGCGGTGGTTCTGGCCGTCTCCCAGGTTCCGGGCAGCTCTGCCGGAGCGTACGAGAAGGTGGCGGCTCCCGTGGCTCCGTCCCCCACGTTTGGGTCAGGGCCGGTGCCCGCGGGGCCTCGCCCCGTCGGGGCCTGGCGGCTCGACGAACGTTCCGGAGTACGGGCGATGGACGTAACCGGACGCCACCACGCCACGGCCACGGCGGTCAGGTGGGGTACGAGCCACGGTGAGGGCGCCGAGTTCAACGGGTTCAGCAGTGAAGTGGCCACCGATTCCGCGGTGATCGACACCGCGCGCGGCAGCTTCACCGTCAGCGCATGGGTCCGGCTCGGTGTGATCCCCCCGCACTTCGTCACCGCGGTGAGCCAGGACGGTGAGGAGACCAGCGGCTTCTACCTCCAGTACTCCTCCGACGAAGGCCGCTGGGCCTTCGCCCGCCCGGATCTGCGCGTCACTTCGAGGACCGAGCCGGTTGCCGGTGAATGGACCCACCTGACCGGTGTCTGCGACAGCTTCGCCGGGGAGCTGCGTCTCTTCGTGAACGGCGTCCAGGAGGGTTCGGTCCGCGACAGGATTCTGATCGTGTCCGAGGGGCCCTTCGTCATCGGCCGCGCCCGTTACGGCAGGAGGCCGGTCGATTACTTCCCGGGCAGCATCAAGGACGTCATGACCTTCGACCGTGCCCTCACCGAGGTGGAGATCAGCGGTTTACTCCGGCCGTGATCCGGTTGGAGCCCCGGCACCAACGCGCAGGCGCTCGCGTCGGGAGGCCTGACCGCCTGGCCGGCCCCGTACGGGTCAGGCCGGGCTGACGAACGTTTCCAGGTATCGCCCACGACGGCTCAGCGGTGGGCCGGCCGCTACCGCGAGTTGGGCGAGGCAGGCATGACCGACCGGTCCTCGCGCCCGCACCACAGTCCGCGACGGACCCCGACCCGTACCGAGCGGCGGATCACCAAGGTCCGCGTGCTGCGGCGCTGGGGGCCGGCCCGCATTGCCTTCTCGCTGGGCCTGAACCCGGCGACCGTCCACCGGGTCCTGACCCACTACCGCCTGGCCCGCCTGAACCGTCTGGACCGCGCCACCGGCCGCGTCATACGGCGCTACGACGCGAACGCCCCGGCGAGCTGGTGCACGTCGATCCCGCGGCGGCTCCTGAGTCGTCAAGACGCTCGCCTGCGAGGCGGGCATCTCCCTCGCGTCCCTCTACCGGCCCTGGGTCCACCTCGAGGACGAGTTCGAGAAGCGGCGGGCAGCTGCCTGGGCGGCGGGCCGGCAGCCCGACCCGCGCGAGGGCCGCATCGCCCGCCTACGTGATCTCAACCCACGGCTCACCGGGCAAACTCGCCCCGGCCCTGCGGTCAGCGATGCCGAAACGAGCCGCATCCCGGGTCGGAAGCGGACCCGGGCATCGATCGATCGAGACGGAGACTACCGGCGAACTTCCGACTCAAGTCTGACGGGACGCGTCGCGACACCTGCGCAGCCTGAGGCCGCGTACGGCGGGCAGCCCGACCAGGGTGTACTCGAAGGCGTGGTGGTTGGGCGTCAGCGGGTACCACGGGTGCGGCGGCAGGGAGTAGTCGTCGCGCAGCACGCCCTCCGGCAGCACGCCCGTCGCGGGCATCGGCGAGGTCTCGCCCGGGTGGGCGAGGTACGCCCAGACTCCGCTGTCCAGCGGCACCACAGCCTGCTCGTCGCCGGGTGGGCGCCAGGGTGTGCCCGTGAGGGGGTGGCGGGGGACGAGGAGGATGTCGGGACGGGGCCGGGGTGTACGGATCCCAGGGCCGGCCAGCCCCACGGTCCGGGCCCCGGGCCCGGTGGAGAGGTACCGGCCTACGGCGTGGCCGAGCAGCTCGGCGACAGGGCCGGCGGAGAGGGTCACCGGGCTGTCCTCGGTGGTCGCCACGAGGTGGGCCAGCACGACTCCGACCGCCGCCTCCCAGCGACGGTTCCACGACCCGTCGGGTTCGACGGGTGGGACGCGGTGCTCGACGCGCTCCACGACGTCCCAGTCGGGGGGCGGGCCGGCCGGCAGCCCCGAGGAGTGGCGCACGACCGCGGCGGGCTCCAGCCACACCGTCTGCCACGATCCGCAGTCGTCAATGCGGGTCGCCACGGCCCGCCCGCACCCCACGCACGCCAGGTTGGGGCCCGTCCGGCCGTCCACACCCCGGCAGTAGCCCTCGCACTTCTCAGGGATCAGGACCATGGACCGGGAGTCGCCCGGGGCGATGACGATCCGGTCCCGCGCGCCGAAGGAGACGGAGTACACCGGGGCGTACACGCCCTGCCGTGCAGCCGCGTCCTCTCCGACCTCATCCCACAACCGCCAGGGTGGTCCGGTGGGCAGGGGGTCGACGGCGTACGTGGAGGGATCCATCAGCGGAGGATGGAGTTCCTCCCACCCCCCGAAGTGGGTGTGGACTGGGAGGGCGACTCGGGACACCGGCGCCGTCAGCTCCGTGCCGCACCCGGCACACACGAACACGTCCAAACAAGCACCCCTCGCCCCGATTCCCCGCTGGATTATTTCTCGCCCGCAGCGGAGGATCCACCGAATTTCGGGACGGCTCCAGTGACCTGAGCTGAACGTTCCTCAGTGGTTCTCCACGTCGATCGATCGGTGTTCAAGCCCGCTTCCGACCGGTGCGCGGCTCGTCTTGGCATCGCTGGCCGCAGTCCTGGGTGTCGGGCAAACTACCCAAGAATCTCCGACTCGGGTCACGAGTGAGCCCCAGGCGCCGGCCGCCGCAAACTCGCTGGCACCTTAGGGACCGGTGAACCGTTGACCGCGCAGCTCGGATTTCCGGGTGGCCCAAACTCAACACGCCGCCTTGACAGGGAAGCGGTGGGTGGCGGCGAGCAGCTTGTGCAACGCGATGGCGTGCACGGCCCAGCCGGTCAACGGCACGCCGGCGCGAGCAAGGCCCTGGGCACCGCCAGAGAGGCCGGCTGCACCGGCATGCGCATTCTGCGGGCCGACTCGCAGTTCTACAACGCCGGGGTGATCGCCGCCTGCCGCCGGGCCGGCGCCCACTTCTCGATCACCACCGGCCTGCTGGTCTCGGCCCCCGCGATGCTGCGCGAGCAGGTCGCGGGCCTGGACCGGGCCGCGCTGATACGTACCCTGGCCCGGCTGCGGCCCGGTGACGATCTGTCCCGCCCGCTGGCCGCGACCTGTGTGGCCCTGCGGCGTCTGGCTCGCCGCCACCAGGCGATGGACACCGAGATCGCCGAGCTCGACGCTGAGATCGGCCCGCTCGTCTCCCAGGCGGCCCCGGCATTGCTGGAGCTGTTCGGCGTCGGTCCGGAGACCGCCGGCCAGCTCCTGGCCTCGGCCGGGGACAACCCTGAACGGATGTGCTCGGAGGGCGCGTTCGCGCATCTGGCCGGGGTCGCGCCGATCCCCGCGTCCTCCGGCCGCACCCACCGCCACCGCCTCAACCGGTGCGGTGACCGGGCCGCGAACAACGCTCTGCACACCATCGTGCTGGTCCGCATGCGCTACGACGAACGCACACGCGCCTACGTCGAGCGCCGCACCAAGGAAGGACTGTCGAAGAGGGACATCATGCGCTGCCTCAAGCGATTCGTCGCCCGCGAGGTCTACCGCGCTCTGACCAGCACACCGACCGCACACATCACCCAAAACGACGTCGCTCCAGCTGCTTGACAGCTATAGGAGCATCCACGACCCCCGTTACCGGCCGTGGGCCGCTCGTCGGTGTCCTCGGCCTCGCGGCCGGCCATCAGCTGCGGGGCACCGAACCGCGTCGGCTCGCAGACCTGTTCACCCTCCTCGCCGTCCAGGGGGTCCCCCTCGCCTACTGGATGTATTCGGGCGTTCCGACAACACGGCGAGGTGCCGCAGCTGTCGTCGCGCGCCCACCAGGGATTACGGGACAGCCCTTAGCTGTCAGCAAACCCTGTCATCAGCCGCCATCGGACCTGATTGGATCCGCACCGCCAACAGGCCCCGAAAAGTCCGGGTTCATTGGATGCCCGCTGCGCCTGTCGTCATTCGTTCGTTTGAGGAGAGGAGAGCGAGTAACCACGCTGCTTCGAAAACCAGTTGACCGCCCCGCGTCGGCCATCGAGGCTTGTGCACCACCGCCACCAGCCCGGGAGAACGAGTGCCGACGGTTACCCCTGCCATGTTCACGTGGCCGCTCGGCGACGACGCGGCGCTGATACCGCGTACGGTCGCGATCGCGGAGGCTCACCACGCCCTGCTGATGGCCAACTACGAGCGCCTCGCGCAGTGGGACCCGGACTTTGATGCGGAGAACCCGACAACGCTCGACGAGACCCGCTCACGCCTGGAGCGCCAAGGCCACGCATGGCTTGAGGGAACGCAGTTGCCCCTTGATATCGCAGTGCGGGCGGGCCGAGACTGGCGACTGGTCGGGGCGGTCAGCTTGAACTACGACATGGCCATGAAGGCTGGCGAGATCGGCTATTGGATCGACGCTGCGTTCGAAGGCCGAGGGCTGGTCACCAGAGCCGCCACGGCGGTCCTGGACCAGGCGTTCGGCCACATCGGCCTGGACCGTGTCGAACTGCGGACCGGCACCGACAACGCGCGCAGTCGCAGCGTAGCCCGCCGCCTGGGATTCACCGAGGAGGGCTTGCTGCGCGAAGCCGTGATCTTCCCCAACGGATCACGCGACGACGACGTCGTCTACGGACTCCTCGCGCGAGAGTGGCTCAAGTCCCGAGGACAAGACGGTCCGTCGCAGTCATAGAAGGTGACCAAGGCGGACTGCCTTCGCCCCGAGGCTATTCGCCGTCGTCCTCGTCCGGGGCGATTGGGTCGCGCAGCTGCCGCAGGCCCGGCCGGCCGGCCGGCCGGGCGAAGGCGTAGCGGCCGAGGATTTCCTTATCCGGACACCTTTCGGGTGAGGGTCGTTCCGACTGCGTTGCGGTGAGCTTGCCGTCCTCGTTGAGCCGTCCGAGTGGCGGCCGGGGAGGCTGTGGTGCGGGTACTTCAGGAGCATCAGGACGGGATCGTTCGCCGAGTACAACTCGTCGATGACGAAGATGAGCCGGTGTGGTCGGCCTGCCGGTTCCTGGACCACTTGGCAGATCAGGGCTTCTCACCGAACACCTTGACGGCCTACGCGTACGACCTGAAGTAGAGTCCGCTGCCCCGCCTCCCCCCGGAACGTGAAAGCGCAGGCCGACTGTCGCAGCCGAAACCGCGGGCGGATACTGATCGACGCGAATCACAGGGCCCTCCGCGACGCCTTCGACCACTGCTGGCCACAATCGGGCGGCGGGGCTGTTGTAATGCAGGTAGGAAAGCGTCCACACTCCCGGATGCCGACTGAACAACCGCCCTGCGGCTTCCCTCGCCACACCGCTGCGGCGATGGCCACGAACGACGAAGAACTCACTGACGTTCCAGGTCCCCTCATCGCCCTCGACATCGCACCGGATCACGGCGAAGCCCGCAAGCCGGCCGTCCGAGGTAATCAGATACGCCTCACGCTCAGGGGCGTTGAAGTAGCTACTGTCTCGTGATTCCGTTTGAGTTACTTGGCGCCGATGGGTTCGTTGTTCACGGCATGGATCTCTCCTCTGAACAGATGAATGATTTGCGGGAGTTGGCGAGCTCGCGTCATGTGTCTGCTGATGTGGCCTTGCGGGCCCGGATTGTGTTGTGGTCCGCCGAGGGGCGGCGTCGCAAGGATGTTGCCGAACTCGCCGGAGTGGTGCCGGTGACGGTGGACCGCTGCAAGGCCCGCTATGCCACGCGCGGGCTGGCCGGCCTGGAGGAGAAGCGCCGTGGAGGACCGCGCGATCAGGTGCCGCCGCGGACGCGGGGAAGGGTGATCGCGCTGACAAAGATGTCACCTCCGGCCGATTCGGGTCTTTCGCACTGGTCCACGCGAACCCTGGCCGATCACCTGAAGCGGCGCGAGGGCATCTCGGTGTCCTGGCACTACATCGCGAGGATCTGGCGCGAGGAGAATCTCAAGCCACACCGCGGTGGCACCTTCAAGATTTCGAAGGACCCGGCGTTCGCGGAAAAGGTCGCCGACGTGATCGGTCTCTACCTGGCCCCGCCGGGCGGTGCGGTGGTGCTGTCCATCGACGAGAAGACGCAGATCCAGGCGCTGGACCGGACCCAGCCCCTCCTGCCGGTCGCCTTCGCGGCCACCGAGAAACGCACCCACGACTACGTCCGGCACGGCACCACGAACCTGTTCGCCGCCCTGAACGTCACCACCGGCGAAGTGCTCGGCGAGTGCAGGCCAAACCGGAACGCCGCGAACTTCCTGGCCTTCCTGAAGAAGGCCGTCAAACCGCACGCCGGGAAGGACATCCATGTCGTCCTGGACAACCTCTCCACGCACACCACACCGGAGGTGAAGGCGTGGCTGTCGAAGAACCCGCACATCCATTTCCACTTCACCCCGGTCGGCTCATCCTGGCTGAACCAGGTCGAGATCTGGTTCGGGATCCTGACCCGGCAATCGATTCGCCGTGGCACTTTCTCCAGCGTCAACGTCCTGATCAAGCAGATCCGCGACTACATCGACTCCTGGAACGAGAACGCGAAACCCTTCACCTGGACCGCGACCGCCGGCGAGGTCCTCGCAAAGGTCCGCCTCGTCCAGACCACCATGAAGAAGCTGGTCAGCAACAACTCGAAGTGACACAAACGGAATCACGAGACACTACTCAGCCAGGGATAGTCGAACGTGCCCTGCGCGGACAGCTCCGCCGGTCGAATCCCGGAGAAATCGTGCAAGTACAACTGCAGGAGGTTTGTCATCACCTGCTTGTGGCCGACGGTGACAGCAACGAGTTCCACATCCATCCCTTGATCTTCGCAGGGAATCCTGGCCTTCAGGATTCTGCTGAGAAAGGCGTGATTCGAGTAGGGGTGGGGTCGTTGGTCCCTCACGATTGCCGGGATCGTGGGTGGGAGGGCCGACAGGAATGT
>NZ_JBIRGM010000022.1:0-82517 GCF_044328025.1 Streptomyces sp. NPDC018000 | reverse complement strand
GGAGCGGGGCCTGGTCGCAGAGCACCTCCAGGTCACCCATCGAGGCGCCCTTGCCGAACGCGGCGGCCTCCCCGGGTGGGTTGAGGCGCAGGCCGAACTTCGGGTCCTGCTTGCCATCACGCTGGAGGAACGACGTGCCGTACCCGAGGGCGGTGTGGTTGGGGTCGAAAGCGGAGGTCGCGATGGTGTTCTCGACCTTGGAGAGCGCCATGCCCGCGAACGCCGTGTTGCGGTGACCACCCCAGCTGGTGTCGAAGAACCGGGTGCCCCGAGGGGACAGCCCGCAGCCATTGTTGGTGTCCATCACATACATGCCGTCCACCGGGCACGCCTTGTTCAGGTCACCGCCCGACATGACGACGGCGGCGGAGCCGGGCGTGGGGCCTGCCGGCGCGCGGTCGCCGAAGCGGTCGCGGAACGCCAGCAGCATTGAACCGTCGGTCTCGAAGGCGATCTCGCCCAACTCCGGTTCGGGGTTGGCGATGGTGGAATTGCCGCACGGACGGCCGTTCTGCGAGACCGGGTAGGTGCTCGTCCACGGGAACCAGCCCGCGCCGTCGCACGGGCCACCGCCGACCGTCGAGCCGCGCGGGTAGTCCAGCGGCTGGTTCAGCACGGCCGTCTGGAAGGCGCCGGTGGCGAGGTCGAAGGGCATGACCACCGCGCGCAGGTCCGAGACCTTCCCGGTGGACTCGCCGGAGCACACCCCGCCGACGTAGCCGATGCCGTCGTGCAGGCCCAGGCCGAACGGGCGCCAGTCCACCGCTGCCGGACAGCCCGGGTCCGGGATGGCGGTGACTTCCTCGGGCGCCGCCGCGGTCGCCGCCGTGGCGTCATAACGGTAGAGCTTGCGGTTGTTGAGGTTGACGACGAACAGGTCCTTGCCGTCGTCGGTGATCTTGATGCCGCCCAGGCTCTCCTTGCCGGGCACGGCGAGGAAGGCGTCGTCAGTACCCGGGCCGTGCGCCGTTGTCCCCGCGTCCGGGACGGTGGTGAACCGGGTGGTCTTCTTCTGCGCGAGGTCGGTCACATAGATTCCGCCGGCGCCGCCCGGACCGTAGTCCGTGGTGCGCTTGGCCACCGCCGAGGAGAACACCCGCTTGTCGGCCTTGTTCCACGCGATGCCGTACAGCGTGCCGGTCTCAGTGTTGGTGGCGATGTTCGTGACGTTGACGTCGACGCCGTCCTGGCCGCGCGCGCTGTACGGGAAGGAGACCAGCGTCCGCTGGGTCCCGCCCTCGCGCGTGGCGGGCTGACAGGTCGTCACCAGTGTTGCGTTCTTCTGGCAGTAGTCACCCGGACTCCACAGCCCGGTGGTGTACGCCACGCTCTTCCCGTCGGAGAGGTCGACGAACTCCTCATTGCTGCTCAACTGGTTGGGGGCACCGTCCAGCCCCTGGCGCGAGGCGAAGGCCGGGAACAGCACACCCGGCTTCGGATTCACCACCTGCACGCGGTACTTGCCGTTGGTGGTCTCACCCGCCGTCGGGGTCAGTGTCACGGTGCCGTCGGCCGCCGTGACCCCCTCGACGCCCACACCGGCGTCGTCGGTGAGGGTCACCTTGACGCCCGCGATGCCCGGTTCCAGTGCGGGCGTCCACACGCCGCTGGTGTCCACGGCCCGGATCACCCGGACCGTCACCGATCCGTCTCCCGCCTGCGAGTACGCCGAAGGCGCCGCGGCTAACGAGCCACTGCCGATTCCCAAGGCGAGCGCGAGCACGCAGCCGACGGTGCGGCGACCGAGCACGCCCAAACCACGCTGACGCGGCTCGGGCGCGGCTCCCTTCGCTCTTTCATGTGTAGAAGTCATCCCCTGCTCTCAGCGTTCAAAAGGGCCTGAAGCCCTGCTCGTGAGGGAGTAGATAGAGATGCGGAGAACCGCCTTGTCAGCGATCTTAAAGGGGCTTTAGGCGAGATCGTGACGGAATGGCGAACTCGTCCTCCGCCAAACCCTTGTGCAACGGCCCCTGCGCGCATAGCGGTTGGGCTGGCGAGGCGGCTGGCGAGGCGCGCACGCCTGCCGTACTGGTCGCTGCAGACGCAAACGCCCTCCGGGTTCTGGTCGAACTCGACGACGACCTGTACCCCGCACGACCCGCCCACGTGTCCGACGGTTTCGCCCCGCCGATTTCTCGCGGGGCGGGAACTCGGGCCCCGTGCGCCGCGACTACTGGACCGGGTGGCAGACGGTCCACCCGTGCACCGAGTGAACATTCCGGGAGAGTGATGATGCGTTCTCGCATGTGGTGGGGCGGCACGACGGCTGTGGTGCTGTGCACCCTCCTGGTGGCGGGCTGCGGTGACGGCGACGGGGGTGGTGACGAGGCGAGCCCCGCCGGGAAGCCGGCCGCAGTCGACTACCCGGTCACCGTCACGGACTGCATGGGTGCCAGGACCACGTTCTCCGAGGCACCCGGGAAGATCGTCACGAGCAACGCCTCCAGCCTGGAAATGCTGCTCCGCCTCGGTGCCGGGGACAAGGTGATCGGCACCGGCTTCCCGCCCGGCAAGGGCAGCCTGCCCGGCGAACTCGACGCGCAGGCGCAGAAGGTGAAGGTGCTCAGCCAGTCCGTCATCCCGAAGGAGAAGCTCCTCGGCTCCGGCGCCGACCTGTACATCGACACCTTTGCTTCCATGAACATGGGCGGCGGCATGGGCGACGCGCCGACCGAGGAGGAGTTCAAGGCGGCCGGGATCAAGCACATCTACCTGAAGTCCACCGCCTGCGCCGCGCAGAGCGAGAGCCCGATGACCGACCTGTCCGCCGTGGAAGCCGACATCACCTCCCTCGGCGAGGTCACCGGCACCGACGCCGAGGCGAAGGAACTCGTCGACGGGATGAAGGAGAAGGTGGACGCCGTCCGGACGGCCGTTGGCGAGACGCCCGAGAGCGAACGCCCGACGTACTTCTTCTTCGACTACGATGCCGGCACCAAGCAGCCGACCGCCGTCTGCAACCGCCAGATTGCCAACGCGGTCATCACGCTGGCCGGGGCACGCAACGTTTTCGCCGACTGCGACGGCGACTACAAGCAGGTCGGCTGGGAGGACGTCATCTCCAGGAACCCGGACTGGATCCAGCTCGGTGTGCGCGACCGGGGCAGTGAGGCGGCCAACGACAAGGCGTTCGACGAGGCCCGGAAGTGGCTGGAGAACAACTCCGCCACCAAGGGCCTGAAGGCCGTGGAGGAAGGCCACTTCCTGCGCATCGGCTCCGAGCGGACCACCATCGCCGGTGTCGAGAACGCCGACACCGTCGAGGAGATCGCGAAGACCCTCTACCCGGGCAAGGTCGGCTGACCGTGCTCGACACACCGGTGAGCCGGAAGGGCACGGACGCCGCGACCGCGCGGGCGCGGCGTTCCGTACCCGCCGGCCCCCTGTCGCTGCTCCTCGCCGCCGTGCTCGTCGCGGCCGTCACGGCGGCGGTCGCCTGGGGCTCCACGCCGATCCCGCCGGGCGAGGTGTGGAGCGTGGTCTGGAACAGACTGAGCGGAGAGGCCCCGAAACCCGGCACCGACGACCTGATCGTGTGGCAACTGCGCCTGCCCCGGGCGCTGCTGGCAGCCCTGGTGGGCGCGGGACTCGGCCTGGTCGGCACGGCGGTGCAGGCCCTGGTCCGCAACCCGCTGGCCGACCCGTACCTCCTCGGTGTCTCCAACGGCGCCTCCCTCGGGGCCGTGGCCGCCATCGTGCTGGGGCTCGGCAGCGGGGGCGCGCTGGGCCTCGGCCTGTCAGGCGCCGCGTTCGCGGGCGCCCTGGCCACCTTCGCCCTTGTCTGGGCGGTCGCCCGGCGCGGCGGCGGCTTCGCCCCGCTCAGACTGGTGCTTGCCGGGGTGGCGATCGGGCAGTTCCTGTCCGGGTTCACCAGCTATCTGGTGCTGCAGGCCGGGGACGAACAGCAGACCCACAGCGTGCTGTTCTGGCTGATGGGCAGCCTCAGCGGCGCGAACTGGCCGCTGCTGGCCGCTCCCGCGGTGACGGTTCCGGCGGTCTGGCTGCTGCTACAGGCGCGGGCGCGGGGACTCAACGCCCTGCTGATGGGCGACGAGACCGCCGCCGGCCTCGGCATCGACGTCGTACGGCTGCGCCGGGAGCTGTTCGCGGTCACCAGCCTCCTCACCGGCGTCCTGGTCGCGGTCTCCGGCGCCATCGCCTTCGTCGCGCTCATGGTCCCGCACGTCTGCCGCCTCGTCGTCGGCGGCGACCACCGCCGCCTGCTGCCGGTGTCCGCGCTGTTCGGCGCGCTGCTGCTGGTGGTCGTCGACATCGTGTGCCGCACGGCCATGGACACACAGGAACTGCCGGTCGGTGTCGTGACCTCGCTGATCGGCGCGCCGGCACTGCTGTATCTGCTGGACAGACGCCTGGGGAGTGGCAGTTGAGGATCGACATCGAGAACCTGCACGTCGCCTACAGCGGACGCACGGTCGTGGCCGGCGCGCACCTGATCGCGGCCGAGGGTGAGATCACCGGCCTGGTCGGCCCCAACGGCAGCGGCAAGTCCACGCTGCTGCGGACCGTGTACCGGCATCTCAAGCCCGTCGCCGGGCGCGTCCTGCTCGACGGCACGGACCTGAGCGGGCTGCGCCCGGCGCGGTCCGCCCGGCACATCGCCGCCCTCCCGCAGGAGCGGGGCGGGGACTTCGAGCTGACGGTGCGTGAGGTCGTCACGATGGGCCGTACCCCCTACAAGCGGGCCTTCGCGGGCGAGGACGCCGACGACCGGGACATCGTGGCCCGGGTTCTCGCCGACGTCGGCATGACGGACCACGCCGAACGCCGCTTCACGGAACTGTCCGGCGGAGAGCGGCAACGCGTCCTGCTCGCCCGCGCGTTCGCCCAGCGGACGGACGTCCTGGTCCTGGACGAGCCGACCAACCACCTCGACATACGTCACCAGGTCGAGCTCCTCGCCCTGTTGCGCGGCCGGCACCGCACGACCCTGGTCTCCCTGCACGACCTCAACGCAGCCGCCTCCGTGTGCGAGCGGCTGCATGTCCTGCACGACGGCCGCGTGGTCGCCTCCGGCGCGCCCCGCGATGTCCTGACCCCCGGCCTGCTGGCCGAGGTGTTCGGCGTGCGCGCGGCGGTGACGGAGCATCCGCTGACCGGCGACCCGCTGATCGCCTTCGACCACCGCCGGCCGGCGGGACGGAAGGAACTCCGGGCGCCGGACACGGGCGAGGGGGAGCCGGCTCCCGGAGAGGCGAGCGTGTGTCCCGGCCCGTGATACAGGCCCCGGGAACTCACCCACCGACTTGCCCGACTTCTGATACGAGGCCGCTCACCGGTGGCCACCGAGTGGGGGAGGGAACGAGTGACGGACCATGGCTCCGGTTCGGAGCAGGCCGGGGACATACCCGAGGTGCGGGACCGCTGGCTGCTGGTGGCCGTGGCGGGCGTGCTGTCGTTCGTGGCGATGCTCGACATGAACATCGTGAACGTGGCCGTCGCGGACATTTCCGCGGGGCTGGGCGTGCCGGCCGAGACGGCCCAGTGGGCGGTACTCGGCTACCAGCTCCCGGTGGTCGCGCTCCTGCTTCCGGCCGGCCGGCGACTGGACGGAACGGACACCCGGACCGCGCTGCTGGTGGCCACCGGTGGCTTCGCGCTGTGCAGCGCGCTGGCCGCCGTCTCCCCGTGGATGTCCTGGCTAATCGCCGCCCGGATCGCGCAGGGTGCCTGCGGCGCCGTGCTGTTCGTCCTGATGCCGGTGCTGGCCGTCCGCTCGGTACGGCCCGAACTGCGAGGTCGGGCCATGAGCGTGCCCGCCACCCTCGGCCCGCTGGGCGCGGTCACCGGCCCGGCGGTCGGCGGACTGCTCCTCGACCACCTGGGCTGGCGCTGGATCTTCCTCGTCAAGGTCCCGTTCTGCCTGCTGGTCGTTCTGATCGTGGCGGTGCGGGTGCCCCGCGGCGGGACGGCGGGAGCCCGGCCGGCGCCGAGTCAGGGCAGCCGCGCGTCCACCGCCGGCCGGCGGGCGCTCGCCGACGCCGCGCTGGTCGCCGCCGGTGTGGCGGTCCTGCTGCTGTCGCTGACCCTGGCCGCCTACACCTCCGCGTGGCTGGCGCTCGCCCCGGCCGCCGCGGTGCCGCTGTGGTGGTGGCTGCGTGGGCCGGGCGGCCGACCCGTGGCCGGTGTGCTGCGGGCGGCGGGCCTGCTGCGCGCGCACGGCGCGGTGCTGGCACTGGCCGCGGGCTTCGCCGCCGCGCACTACGTGATCGCCCTGCACCTCCAGCGAGACGAGGGCGTCAGCGCGACCGCGACCGGCCTGGCGGTGCTCGCCTTCCCGCTCGGCATGGGCGTGGCAGGCCCCCTCGGCGGACGGCTCGCGGACCGGTACGGCGCCAGGCCCGTCGCCCTCACCGGCGCCGCGCTCACCGCCGCCGGCCTGCTGCTGCTCGTCCCGCTGGGCGACGGCTGGTCGCCGGCCGACGTGGCCTGGCGGCTGGCAGCGGCCGGCTTCGGCATGGGCCTGAACGGCGGCCCGGTCCAGGCCCTGGTCATGGGGGCCGCCCCGCCGGACCGGGCCGCCACGGTCGGCTCGACCGTCCAGCTCGCCCGCAGCCTCGGCTTCACGCTCGGACCGGCCCTGGCCACCGCCGCCTGGGGCCTGACCGGCCCGGACGGCGGCGCACGGGCGGGACTGGCCCTGGCAGCCACCGCCGCCTGTCTCGCCGTACCGCTGCTGGCCCTGCCCTCCCGGCGACCTGCAGCTCCGTCCGAGGAGACCACCGACGCGGCATCCGCCGCACCCCGTTGAGCCATCCCGACGCCATTCCCGCCGCACCCCCTTGAGCCACCGTGCTCCACCGCCACCCCGAGGAGTCCTACGCATGTGCGGAATCACCGGCTGGGCGTCCTTCCATCAGGACGCCCGCACCCAGGCCCCGGTCATCGAGGCCATGACCGCGACGCTCGCCCCGCGCGGCCCCGACGCCGGCGGCGTCTGGCTCGGCGAGCACGCGGCGATCGGCCACCGCCGCCTGGCGGTCATCGACCTGGCCGGCGGGGCCCAGCCGATGACGGACCGGCCCGACGTCCCGGCCACCGTGCTGACCTACAGCGGAGAGGTCTACAACCACCACGAACTCCGGGCCGAACTCCGGGGGCGGGGACATGAGTTCCGTACCCGCAGCGACACCGAGGTGGTGCTCCGCGCGTATGCCGAGTGGGGTGAGGCGGTGGCCGACCACCTGGACGGCATGTTCGCCTTCGCCGTCTGGGACGAGCGCGCCTCTCGGCTCCTGCTGGTCCGCGACCGGCTCGGCGTCAAGCCCCTGTTCTGGGCGCACGTCGACGGTGGCCTGGCCTTCGCCTCCGAGCCCAAGGCGCTGTTCGCCCACCCGGAGATCCGGCCCCGGGTTGACGCGGACGGGCTGCGCGAGGCGTACAGCCTGCTGTTCAATACCGGGCCGACCGTCTGGTCCGGGGTGCGCGAGGTCGAACCCGGCGGACTGCTGGTCCTGGACCGCGACGGCATCCGCGAACGCCGCTACTGGCAGCTGGAGGCCGGCCCGCACACCGACGATCAGGAGGAGACGGTCGCCCGCGTCCACCACCTGGTGAGCACCGCCGCGCGGAGCCAGCTCGAAGCGGACGTACCCCTGTGCTCCCTGCTGTCCGGCGGTATCGACTCCACCGTCCTGACCGCCCTGCTCGCCGACGAACTCCGCACGCGCGAAAACCCGGACGCCCGTATCCGCTCCTACGCGGTCGACTACAGCGACCAGGCCGAGCAGTTCACCGGCGATGTTCTGCGCACCGGCCACGACACCCCGTACGCCACCGAGGCGGGCGCCTTCATCGGGACCGACCACTCCACCGTCGTCCTCGACCCCCACGCGCTTCTCGACCCCGAACACCGCAAGGCCGTCGTCGCGGCCCGCGACTCACCGATCGGCGTCGGCGACATGGACACCTCCCTGTACCTCCTCTTCGGGGAGATACGGAAGCACTCCGCCGTGGCCCTGTCCGGCGAGGCCGCCGACGAGGTCTTCGGCGGCTACCCCTGGTTCCGCAACCCCAAGGCCCTCGCCGCACCCACCTTCCCCTGGCTGCTGGTCACCGGCGACGAGGCCGCCATGCCCCTCAATCCGGAACTGGACCTGCGCATCGGCGAGTTCCGCGACGACACCTACCGCGACGCCCTGGCCGCCGTACCGCACCTCGACGGCGAGACGCCCGCCGAGCACCGGCAGCGCGAGATGCAGCACCTGTCGCTGACCCGCTGGCTGCGCCAGCTCCTGCACCGCAAGGACCGCCTCAGCATGGCCCAGGGACTGGAGGTGCGCGTCCCGTACTGCGACCACCGGCTGGTCCAGTACGCCTTCGCCACTCCCTGGGCGCTGAAGAGCTTCGACGGCAGGGAGAAGAGCCTCCTGCGGGCGGCGGGCACGGGCCTGGCGCCCGACTCGGTGCTGCACCGCCCCAAGAACCACTACCCGGCCACCCACCACCCCGACTACAACCGCGGCCTGCAGGGCCTGGCCCGCGACGCGCTCGCCGACGAAACGGTCCGTTCCCTCGCCGACGAGACCCTGATCAAACCCTGCCTCGACACCGCCCCCGATCAGCTCCAGTGGGGCCACCGGCTGCGCCTCGAACGCGTCGTCGACCTCGCCCTCTGGCTCGACCACCACCAGCCCGACCTCGCCCTGTGAGGAGCACGCCTCCATGACCCTGCACGAGCGGCTGCCCGCCGCGGACACCGACAGCACGCACGAACCCCTGCCCGACCCGGTTCCGCTCATGGGCTGCCCGTACAAGGCCGACCCCTACCCGCTCTACGAGCGGATGCGCGAGGCCGGCCCGGTCCACCGCGTCCTCTTCCCCAGCGGCGTACAGGCGTGGCTCGTCACCGGCTACGCGGCCGCCCACTCCGCGCTGAACGACGACCGCCTCGGCAAGAACCACGACCGCGGCAACGACCGCTGGCGGGAGCGCGCCTCGATCATGCCCGAGCCGCAGCATTGCCGGCTCCAGGTGCACCTGCTGCACCAGGACCCGCCGAAGCACACGCGGATGCGGCGCTTCGTCACCGATGCGTTCACCCCGCGCCGTGTCGAGCGGCTGCGGCCCCGCTTCCAGGAACTGGCCGACGCCCTCGTCGACGCCCTCCCGGAGGCCGGCCCCGCCGACCTCGTGGCAGGGTTCGCCGCCCACTTCCCCTTCCAGGTCCTCGCCGAGGTCATCGGGCTCCCGGCGGAACTGGCGGCCCGCTTCGACCGGGACTGGGGCAAGGTCGTCCAGCCGGTCGGCCCCGCCGACCCCGGACGGCCGCAGTACGAGGCCCGGCTGCACGGCCTGCAGAGCTACATCGCCGACGTCGTCGCCCACAAACGCGACCACGAGGACGACGATCTGCTCAGCAGCCTGGTCGTGGCCCGCGACCGCCGCGAGTTGTCGCAGGAGGAGCTGGACTCGATGATCTTCCAGCTCCTCGTGGCCGGCCAGGAACCGGTCACCAACCAGATCACCACCGCCCTGATCACCCTCTTCCGCCACCCTGCCGACCTCGCCCGCCTGCGCGACGACCCGGACCTCATGCCCCGCGCGGTCGACGAACTCCTCCGCTACGACAGCGCCTTCGAGCTGACCACCTGGCGCTTCTTCGACCAGGACAGCGACCTGCAGGGCCGCGAGGTCCCCGCCGGCGACTCGGTGATCATCTCCCTGTGCGCCGCCAACCGCGACCCGCGCCGCTTCCCCGCCCCCGACACCCTCGACCTCGGCCGCACGCCCAACCCCCACCTGGCCTTCGGCCACGGCATCCACTTCTGCCCCGGCGCCGCCCTCGCCCGAACCGAACTCCAGATCGCCCTGGGCACCCTCTTGGCCCGCCTGCCCGGCCTGCGCCTCGCCATCGACGACGAGGACATCGAGTGGATCCCGGCCGTCCTCGGCCGAGGCACCGATCACCTGCCCGCCGACTACGACCGACGCCTCTGAGAACGGTCCGCCGCCGACGAGCTGAAGCCGGTTCGGCCCGCGCGAGGTCACCGGATCCGGCCCGCCGCCCGCCGGAGACCCTCCACCCGGCCCGACCTGTCCCGGACCGGAGAGCCGGACCGACCCGGCCCCATGCTTCACCCACGCGCGGAGCGCCCCTCCGGCCGGCCGCCCCACATCGACCCGCCGGCGCCTCCGGCATCCCACGCCGAGGCGCCATGCGGCCATGCCCGCGTGCCCGCGGCACGCAGACCCCTCAGGGAGGACCCCACACCATGCCGCTCACGACCGCACCGGACACCCGTTCTCCGGGCAGCACCAGCGCCGCCGTGTTCGACCTGCTCCTGCCCCACCACCGGAGCGCCGATCCCTCGCACGCCGCCCCGGAGACGTTCCGGCTCCCACTGCGCCGGATCACCGACTTCGTCCGCGCCGACGAACCCGTGGTCTTCACCCTGCCGGCCTTCCCGTGCAAATCCCCCAACGCCGCGAAGGTCCTGGGCCACCTCCCCGACCAGGGGGAACACCTCTCCCTCACCTTCCTCGACACCCTGTGCCGCGACATCGAACGGATCCACGCGCCCGGCGCCCGCGTGATCATCTGCTCCGACGGCCACGTCTTCGGCGACCTCATCCGGGTCCCCGACGAGCACATAGACGCCTACTCCGACCACCTCAGAAACTACATACGGGAGGCGAACCTGGACCGTCTTGCCGTTTTCGACCTGCGCGACGTGTTCGGAAACCTCCCGCACGACGACAAGCGCGCCCTGCTGCACGCGCGGTACGCCCCCACCCTGGAGGCACTGCGCGCGGAGGTCCACGCCGAGGACCACACCCTCGCCCTGTACCGGGGCATGACCCGCTTCCTCGTCGAGGACACCGCCGACTGGAACGGCACCCGCTCCGCCCTCCAGCGGGAGTGCCGCAGGCGTGCGTACGGCGTCATCCAGCGCAGCCGCGCCTGGGGCACCCTGGTGGCCGAGCACCATCCCCGGTCCGTACGGCTCTCCATCCACCCCCAGCCGGCGGACTCCGCCAAGTTCGGCATCCGGCTCCTGGACACTCCCGACGCCTGGACCACGCCCTGGCACTCCGTCGCCCTGCGCCGCGGCGACGGCACCTGGACGCTGATGCCCCGTGCCCGCGCCGAGCGGTACGGGCGCCTCGTCCACCGGCACGGCAGACCGAGCCACTTCGAGGAACGGGCGTGAGCGGGGCGGCATGCCCGTCGTACGACCCGTGCCGATCCGGCCGATCCGGAAGACGCCCGGCACCGGGGTGCCCGGCCCGTCCGGCGGGTGCCAGGATGGGGTGTCATGTCTGCCGGCGGATTCTTGCGCGCACTGCGGGCCGCGATGTTCGCGGCCGTCTGTGTCGTGCTCGCCGCCGTCGGCCACGTGCTGATGTCCGGGGCCGGTCTGCCCTGGTGGGTGCTGTTGTCCGGCACCGCCGCGGTCGGTGCCGTCGGCTGGGTCTTCGGCGGCCAGGAGCGCCGGCGCCGTACGGTGGCCGGTCTGACCGTCGCCGTACAGACGGTTCTGCACCTCGGTTTCACGCTCGCGCAGTCCGGCGGGCAGCAGCCCTCCACATCGGCGGCGCACGGCCCGCAGACCGTCCAGCAGTGGGACCCGTACCTGCTCTGCGGCGCGGACCCCACGCCGGCCGAGGCAGCCCGCGCCTATGACATCGCGGTGCGGGCCGGCATGACGCAGCATCCGCACCACGCGTCCGGGCCGGACACCGGCGCCATGACCTCCATGGGCCATGACATGGCCGCCATGACTGAAATGTCAGGGATGGCGGGTATGCACGACATGGGCCACACAGCGGGTACCGCCTACTGGGGCATGCTCGCTGCCCACCTGCTGGCCGCCGTCCTGAGTGGACTGTGGCTGGCCCAGGGGGAGCGCGCGGCCTTCGCGCTGGTGCGTGCCTGCGCGGACCGCGCGTTCGTACCACTGCGGCTCGTGCTCGCCGTACTCGTACCGCTGCCGCGTCCGCCCGCTTGTCGGCCCTCGCCGCGGTCCCGGCGGCGCTTGCGGCAGCTCGTGCTCGTCCACACCCTCACCACCCGGGGGCCTCCCGGGGCGATCGCTGTCGTCTGACAGCCGGATCACCGCCGTCGCGCTCGGCGCGGCGGCGGTCTCCCGTGCGCGCGTCCGCGCGGACGGATCTCCCCACCCGTACGGCGGCCGATGGTCTCCCGGACCCTCCTCGGTCCGGCCGTGCGGGATCTTCCGAGGAAGGACCACGGGACAATGAGCCCTGCCCTGCCTGCCGTGACCGACGAGACGGTCACCGCGTGGGCGCTCGCCGCCGCCGGCGGCGACAGCGAAGCGGTCGACAGCTTCGTGCGCGCCCTGCAACGCGACGTACGCCGCTATGTGGCGCACCTCGCGGATGACGCGCAGGCCGCCGACGACCTCACCCAGGACACGTTTTTGCGGGCACTGACGTCGCTGCACCGGTTCGAGGGCCGTTCCTCGGCCCGCGTCTGGCTGCTCTCCATTGCCCGCCGGGCGGTCGCCGACAGGCTGCGCCGTGCGGCCTGCCGCCCGAAGGCGGCCGACACGGTCGACTGGGAGGGTGCCGCAGAGCGCGCCCAGCCGAGCGGCCTGCCGGGTTTCGACGACGGTGTCGCCCTCATGCAGCTGGTCGACTCCCTGCCGCGCGACCGGCGTGAGGCGTTCATGCTCACGCAGGTGTACGGACTGCCGTACGCGGAGGCCGCGAAAGTGGCACGGTGTCCGGTCGGTACCGTGCGCTCCCGGGTCTCCCGGGCCCGGCTGAGCCTGGCCGAGATGATGGCGGACGAGGCCGGTACCACCTGCCGGGTCGAGGCCGTCGTGGCCTGACGGCACGACCGGGCCGCAGTTCCGGCCGGTGGCCGTCGCCCGGTGGCGCGGCTCCGGCCGGAACGGGCGGAGGGGTCCGCGCCCGCATGCGCTCCTTGGGGGCGCGCCCGACTGGACGGTCGCGGCGCTGGACTCTTCGGTCCCGTCGACATCCCCGAAGCACCCCTGTGACAGGGGTCACGTTTGGTGCCCGGAACTCGACCGTCGATCACCCCGACTCCTCTACTGCTACGGCTCGGTCTCGCGGAAGCCGTACCACGTGATCGGGAGACATGACAGATGCCGCAGACTCGGCGACCCGCTTCCCGTCCGGCGACCGCTCTGCTGCGCGGAGCTCTGCCGCCTCCCGCCCTGTGCGGATTCCTCCTGCTGCTGGTGCTGGTGTTCGCCGCCTCCTACGCCGTCGGGACCGGTGTGGGGCCCGTCGCGCCCGGTATGCACCGCACCGGGACCACCGATGGCGGCCCGTCAGGCGGCCACGACGGCGGCGGAATGGACATGGACATGGACATGGACATGCGCCACGGAAGCGGGGGCTGATGACCGCCGAACCAGCATCCGTGCAGGTCGTCACCGACATCGCCGTCGGCGGCATGACGTGCGCGGCCTGCGTCAAACGCGTCGAGAAGAAGCTGGCCGAACTCGACGGGGTCACGGCGAGCGTGAACCTCGCCACCGGCCGGGCCCGGGTGCACCACCCGTCGGCGACCAGCCCGGACCAACTCGTCGCGGCGGTGGAGCAGGCCGGCTACACCGCCGCGCTCCCCGAGCCGCCGCGGCGAGAAGCGGGTGAGGACGGGGATGAGGTGAAAGACACCGGCCAAGACCGCGACCGGCTGCTCATCACGGCCCTGCTCGCCGTCCCGGTCCTGGCCCTGTCGATGGTGCCCGCCTGGCAGTTCCGCAACTGGCAGTGGCTGTGCTTCGTCCTCGCCGCGCCCGTCGTCGTCTGGGGAGCCTGGCCCTTCCACCAGAGGGCGGCACGCGGGCTGCGGCACTCGGCGGCGACCATGGACACCCTGGTCTCCCTCGGCGTGGTCGCGTCCTTCGCGTGGTCCTCCTACGCCCTCTTCCTCGGTGGAGCCGGCGTTCCCGGCATGCGGATGCCGTTCAGCCTGGTGCCCTCCGCCTCGGAGGGCGCCGCCCACATCTACCTGGAAGCCGCGGTCGGTGTCCCGCTGTTCGTGCTGGCGGGCCGGTACCTGGAGGCGCGGGCCCGACGGGGCACCGGCGCGGCTCTGCGTTCACTGGCCCGACTGGCAGCCAAGGAGGTGGCCGTACGGGACGGCGGTGGTGAACGTCTCGTCCCGATCGAGGAACTGACCGTCGGCCAGGTCTTCGTCGTCCGGCCCGGAGAGCGCGTGGCCACCGACGGCACCGTCACGGACGGCAGCTCGGCCGTCGACCTCTCCCTGGTCACGGGCGAGAGCGAACCGGTCGAGGTCGGCCCCGGCTCACCCGTGATCGGCGGCGCCGTCAACGCCGGCGGCCTGCTCCTGGTCCGCGCGACCGCCGTCGGAGCCGACACCCAGCTGGCCCGCATCACTCGCCTGGTGACCGAGGCGCAGGCCGGCAAGGCACGCGCTCAGCGCCTCGCCGACAAAGTCGCCGGTGTCTTCGTACCGGTGGTGCTCACCCTGGCCGTCACGGTGCTCGGGTTCTGGCTCGGCGCCGGCGCCGACCCGCAGGCCGCGGTCACCGCGTGCGTGGCCGTCCTGGTCGTGGCCTGCCCGTGCGCGCTGGGACTGGCGACCCCCACCGCGCTGATGGCGGCGACCGGCCGGGGCGCCCAACTGGGCGTCCTGGTCAGTGGCCCGCAGGCGCTGGAAGGGCTCCAGCACATCGACGCCGTGGTGCTCGACAAGACCGGCACGCTCACGTCCGGGCACATGAGCGTCGCCCGGGTCACCGCCGTACCGGGCGGCCTGGGCGAGGACGAGGTGATCCGGCTGGCGGGCGCGGTCGAGCAGGGCTCGGAGCATCCGCTGGGACGCGCCGTCGCCGCCTACGCCCGGCGATCTTCCGCCCTCGAGGAGATCCCGGCCGTGACCGGCTTCGCCGCGCTGCATGGACGCGGCGTGCGCGGTCATGTGGAGGGTCGGCTCGTGGAGGTACTGGCCCCGGACGATGCGCTGCCCGCACTCCTGGCCGAGGCACTCCTGCCCGCCGACACGGCCGCCCACACGCCGGTCATGGTCCGCGTCGACGGCACGGTCGAGGCGCTGATCGAGGTCGGGGACGTACTGCGGCCGGGCAGCTACCGGGCTGTGGACCGGCTCAAACGCCTGGGCGTACGGCCGGTGCTCGCCACCGGCGACCGCGAGGCACCCGCCCGAGCCGTCGCGGCCGACCTCCGTATCGAGGACGTGCACGCGCGCCGCACCCCCGAGGGCAAGGCCGACCTCGTCCGTGAGCTGCGGGAACAGGGCTACCGGGTCGCCGTCGTCGGCGACGGGGTCAACGACGCGGCGGCCCTGGCCGGCGCCGACCTCGGCATCGCCATGGGCACCGGCACCGACGTGGCGATCGGCGCCGCCGACGTCACCCTGGTGCGCGGCGACATCGAGGCGCTGGCGGACGCTGTCCGCCTCTCCCGCAGCACGCTGGCGACGATCCGCGCCAACCTGCTGTGGGCCTTCGGCTACAACATCGTGACCGTCCCCCTGGCCATGGTCGGCCTGCTCAACCCGATGCTCGCCGCTGCCGCGATGTCCGTCAGCTCCCTGCTCGTGGTCGGCAACAGCCTGCGACTGCGCGTCTGGCAGCCGTCACCGACGGGACGACGATCCGCGCCTGCGTCCGGCCGGAGGCCATGGTGACGGGCGAAGCCGGCACCGCGCGGGCCGGCGACCCGCTTCTCGTACCCGACTCCGGCATGGAGCCCGCCCGATGACATCGCACGCCTGGATCCCCACCCGCCGTCGCCTCGCGGACACCGCGTCGGCCGCCCTCGCGCCGGTCTGTGCCTGCGTCCTGGCCCTGGGCGGCCTCGCCGTCTGGAGCGCAACGGGCAATGCGGGCAGTCCCGCGCGCATCAGCGTCACCGGCGCACGGCTGTACCTTCCCGCCGGGGGAGTGCCGGAGACGGCCGCGTTCTTCCGGATCGCCAACACCGGAGGGTCGGCCGACCGCCTGATCTCGGTGACGTCCTCGGCGGTCAGCGGGGACATCACCCTGAGCAGGCACCGGATGACCGCGGGCGGAGCGGCCTATCGGCAGGTCGCGGACTCCCTGGCCGTCCCGACGGGCGGCACCCTCGACATGTCCCCGTTCACCAGCGACGTGACCGTTCCGGCCACGCCACGCCGACGGGCCGGGGACCTGGTGCCCTTCACCCTTCACTTCGAACACAGCGGGCCGGTCAAGGCTCTCGCCGTGGTGGTCCGCCCCGGGACGGAGTGAGGGAAGGGACGGACCGCGGCAGCCACACCCCACAGCACCGTCCCGCCCACACGCCTCATGGCTCAGCGGTCGGCTGCGGTGGTGGGGAGCAGGAAACCGGTGGGAAGTTCGTCGCCGGGCTCGGCCACGAACGTGTTGTAGCCGGTGAGGTAGGCGGTTCCCGTAACCTCCGGGATGATCGCCGGACGCCCGGCGATGGTGGTGGTGCCGGCCGCACGGCCGGTGAAGACGGTGTCGATGATGCTGCGGTTGACCAGTTCTCCGGTGCCGAGTTCGCCGCGGCCGTGAAGGGTGGCGAGGCGGGCGCAGGTGCCGCTGCCACAGGGGGAGCGGTCGACCTGGCCGTCGGCGAAGACGGTTACGTTGCGCTCTTCGATCCGTCCGTCCTCGGTGGCGAGGCGGTCGTAGAAGATCACGCCGTAGAGGCCGTTGACACGGTCGTCCTCGGGGCTCGCGAGCTGATGCCGGGCCAAGATGTCGGCCTTGATCTGGGCGCTGAGTGTGATGAGGCCCGGCAGGTGGGCGGGGGTGACCTCCTGTCCGAGGCTGCCGGCCTCGACCATGGCGTAGAAGGCGCCGCCGTAGGCGATGTCGGCGTGCGTCGTGCCGTGTGTGGTGGAGACCTTGACATCCTTGGCGTGCAGGTAGGAGGGGATGTTGACGAAGCGCACGGAGGGGCGGCCGCCTACGTCGCTGATGTGGCAGGTCACGCGGCCGGAGGGCACGTCGAGGACGAGGGTGCCGTCCTCGCGCGGGGCGGCGTAGCCGGTGGTGCAGGCCCAGACGGCGGCAGCGATGGAGCCGTGGCCGCAGGCGGTGCTGAAGCCTTCGCGGTGGAAGAAGATCAGACCGAGGTCGGCGCCGTCGTCGTCGGGTTCGGTGACGAAGCAGCCGTACATGTCCGCGTGGCCGCGCGGCTCCAGGGTGAGCAGCTGGCGAACGTCGTCGAGGCGCGCGATGGCGTCGTCGCGCTTGTCGAGGATGGTGGCACCCTGCGGGGGACGGACACCGCCCAGCACGATCCGGAAGGGTTCGCCGGCCGTGTGGTAGTCGGCGGTACTGATCATCTTGGGCTGCCCGGTCATGGCCGTCTCCTTGTGCAGTGCGTCTCGCCGCAGATTGCTGCTCGGTTACCAGTGATTCAGGCTCTCTCACCGTCGAGGGTTAGGTGTAATACATTACCCATCGCCCGTCAATGCCGGTGCGACGCACATGGGTACTACATCTCAGGAGGCGGGCTCCGCGCGGCCGGCCCAGATGCCGCGACTGTGGGCGAGGTGCTTGCGCATCAGCTCAGCAGCGAGTTCGCCCTCCCCCGCCTCGATCGCCTCCACGAGCGTGATGTGCTCCTCGCCGGACTCGGTCAGCTCGCCCTGGTCCGCCAGCTTCTGCAGCCCCTGCATGCGGGCCTGGTCGCGCAGTTGGGCGACCATCGTCACCAGGCGGCCGTTGCCCAGCAGCTCCAGCAGGCCGAGGTGGAACTGCCGGTCCTTGTCCAGGTACGTGACCAGGTCCCCTTCCCGGGCCGCCGCGGCGATTTCCTCCGCGAGCTGCCGGAACTGCGGTACGGGTGCGCCGTCCAGGACCCGGACGACGTCAGTCATCGCCGGCGCTTCGAGCAGGGTGCGGATGAGGAAGATCTCGTCCAGGTCGTGCTCGGTCAGCACCGGCACCCGGAAGCCGCGGTTGCGCATGACCTCCACCATGCCGTGGTTGGCCAGATCGTTCACCGCCTCGCGTACCGGCGTGATGGAGACCCCGAGTTCTTCGGCGACACTGATGACGCTGCGCACCTCCCCGGGCTCGATCTGCCCGAGAACGATCTGGGTACGCACCGCCTCCCGCGCCTGCTCGCGCAGGCTCACCGCCTTCAGGCGGACGGTGGGCTTGCCGGCTGGGGTGGAGCGGGAAACAGTCACACGTCATGCATAACACAGAACCGCCCCGAGAAATGTAAGGTGTAATACCTTAAGCCGCGGTGACCGCTAGCCCGCCAAAGGTATCGATTCTGGCCAGGCCCGGTGCGTAACCATCGCGCAGCCTCGCCCGGGGCCGGCAGGGTGACCGCGTCGTGCTTGCCCGATCACATGGGCATCGGCCGGAACTCAGAGCTGAATGGGCAGGTGGCGGGGACCGCGAAGCATGGCGTTCTGCCGGTAGGGAGGCGGATCCTGGAGCAGGCGCGCCGTGCTCAGGTAGGGAAGCAGCGCGCCGAGTGCGGCCTGGGCCTCGATACGGGCCAGGGGACCGCCGTAGCACAGGTGAATACCGCTGCCGAAGCCGAGGTGCTGGTTGTCCTGGCGGGTGGGGTCGAACCGGTCGGGCTCGTGGAACCTCATCGGGTCGCGGCTGCCCGAGGCCAGCGCAAGGATCACGGATACGCCTGCGGGGATCGTGGTGCCGGCGATATCGATGTCGGTGTGGGGGATGCGTTCGCGCATGTGGACGGGGGGTTCGTAGCGCAGCAGTTCCTCCACGGCTCGCGGCAGCAGGCCGGGGTCGCGGCGCAGGTGGTCCAGGTGCTCGGGCTGGCGCAGCAGGGTGAGCACCCCGTTGGTGATCAGGTTGACGGTGGTCTCGTGTCCCGCGATGAGGAGCAGTACGGCCGTCTCTGCGAGTTCTTCCCGGGTGAGCCGCAGGGCAGGATCCGGCTCGTTGACGAAGGCGGAGAGCATGTCGTCGTCCGGACTGCCGCGGCGTTGTTCGGCGAGGTTGACCAGGTATCCGCCCATCTCGATCCGTGCCTGGTCGCCGGCCTTGAGCGTCTCGGTGTCCTGGCCGGGCCGGACGTCGGCGGCCGCGACCAGAGCGTCGGACCAGGCCCGGAACAGCGGCTCGTCCTCGTGGGGGACGCCGAGCAGGCGGCAGATCACTGTGACGGGCAGCGGGTAGGCGAAGTCGTCGACGATGTCGATCTGCCGCCCCGCCTCGAAGGATGCCAGCAATTCCTCGGTGATCCGGTCGATCTCGCCGCGCATGGCATCGACCCGGCCCGGACTGTGCGGCGGCCCGAAGGGCCGCATCGCCAGTGTGCGCAGCCTGTGGTGCTCCGGGTCGTCGAGCCGCAGGAACGGCGGCTTGTGTGTCACTTCGCCACGGGTGCGGGGGTCGACACTCATGCGAGGGTCGTGAAGCAGTGCGGCGATCTCGTGGTATGTGCCGATCAGGTAGCTGCCGTCCGCCTGCCGTACCACGGGACCGGCCGCGCGGAGCTCCGCATAGAGCGGGTAGGGGTTGGGGCGGCTGGCGTAGTCGGTTATCCGTGCCAGCAGAGTCTCGGAGGCCATGGTGGCTCCTCGTCGTGGGACGGGACGTGGATCAGCGCGGGGGCTGCACCACGGTCAGTCGGCGATCGGGCAGGTATCCGGTGAGCGCCACGGTGGGGCCGTGGGACAGCCCCTTCGGATCCGGTACGTCGGACGGAATCGTGACGTCGGCCGCGAACGCACGGTCCAGCGCGCCGGGCGGGGGCGGGAACGGGGCCGCGGTCTCGATCAGGTGCCGGTAGTAGTCGAGCGACTTCGCCATGTTGATGGTGACCGCGGCGGTGACCCGCCCCTGGTAGCCGTAGACCAGCGCCAGACGGCGCGCCTCCAGAGAGCCCTGGGCGATGACCACGTGGTCGGAGAAGATTGGTACGCCCACGGACTTGATGTTGAGCCCGAACTGGGTCGACCAGAATGTCGGTATGGCCAGGTGCGGGCGCTGCCTGGGCCCCGGGTTGATCATGTTGTGGGCTGCCACTTCGGCCTGCTCGACCGCGTTGCCCCAGTGCTCCAGGGAGAGCATCTGGTAGCCGAAGAGCGGGTGGGGGAAGCGGGAGACATCGCCGGCCACGAAGACGTCGTCGGTGACGATGCCGTACATGTTGAAGGCGCGGCACCCGGCGTCGCAGGCGATCCCGCGCGGGCCCGCCGCCAGTCCGGAGTCGGCCAGCCATTCGACGTTCCGGACCGCCCCCAGTGCCACGACGCACACGTCCGCGTCGACCCGCGTGCCGTCGGACAGGTCCGCGCCGGTGAAGCTGCCGTTCCCGCGCATGGCGGTGACGGTGACCCCGCAGCGCAGGTCCACGCCGTGGTTGCGCTGCATGACGGCCGCGAGTTTCGACAGGGTGCCGCCGAGTGCGCCCACCAGGGGCGCGGGGCCGCGTTCGGCAACCGTGACGTCCAGTCCGCGCTCCCTGCAGGCCGAGGCGATCTCCGAGCCGGCGAAACCGGCACCGATCACCAGCACCCGCTTAGGCCCGGCGTCCAGGCGCTCGGCCAGTCCTGCGGCATCCTCACGTGTGCGCAGCGTGAACACCCCGTCCAGGGCGCCCTCTGCCGCGTTGGGCCAGGGCCGCGCCCGGGTCCCTGTGGCGATCAGCAGCCGGTCGTACGGCAGCGACTCTCCGTCCGCCAGCAGCACCCGCTTCTCCAGAGGGTCCAGCCCGGTGGCGGCCGTTCCCAGCCGCCAGTCGGCGTCCGGGTCCCGGCGCATCGGCAGTTCGGTGGTGCCCGCCGTCGCCCGGCCGAGCAGTACCTGTTTGGACAGCGGCGGCCGGTCGTAGGGCGGATGGGGTTCGTCCCCGACCACCGTGAGGGAGCCGGTGAAGCCCTCCTCGCGCAGCGTCTCCGCGGCCCTCAGCCCAGCCAGGGACGCACCGACGATCACGATCCGGCCCTCCCGAAGATCACCGGCGGTCATCGGGGTTCACCTCTTCACCGACGAGGATGGCCTGGACCGGACAGGCCGCCGCAGCCTGGCGCACGTGCTCGGCCTGGTCGTCCGGGACGGCCGTGGCGTACAGCAGTCCTTCCTCGCCGTGCAGTTCGAACATCTTTGGTGCGAGGAACACGCACTGTGCATAACCCTGGCAGCGCGTGAGGTCCACAACGGTTCGCATCCGCACCACTTCCCTTGTCGCCACAGCCCCCTTTTCTTCCAGCATGAGCCGAGCACCGCCGACTCGCACGGCGACTGCTCACGGGGCGTTGCCGGTCAGTTGTCAGTCCGTGGCCCTGTCGCGGCCGAACCCGGCGCCGATGAGGCTCGGGTGTGCGAACGCCTGGGGGAATACGCTCAGTTGCTCTGCGGTGTGGCTGGTCTCTTCGGCGTACAGGCCGAGATGGATGGCGGAGGTGAGCATCTTCTCGAAGATCCTGAGCGCTGCCCGCGTACCCGGCCCGTGTGGTGCTCCCCTGGCGTCCCTGGCAGTCCAGGACGACAGTGGAAGAGGGGCTTCGGAAAGGCGACAGAACGATGGACCGGTACCCGCCCATCGCCGACCACGGCATCGTCGGCGACCTGGAGACCGCTGCCCTGGTTTCTTCGCAGGGGGTCATCGACTGGTTCGCGGCCCCCCGGTTCGACTCGCCCAGCATATTCGCCGCCCTGCTCGATCATGATCGCGGCGGCCATTTCCTGTTCGCTCCGGAGGCCAAGGGCGCCACGTGCAAGCAGCTTTACTATCCCGACACCGCGGTCCTGGTGACGCGTTTCCTGTCGCCCGACGGGGTTGGGGAGATATTCGACTGCATGCCGCCGGGCCGAACCGGCAGGGCCACCGACCGGCATACGCTGATCCGCGGAGTGCGGGCAGTACGTGGCACCATGCACTTCGTGTTGGAGTGCCGCCCGCGGTTCGACTACGGCCGGGCCGACCATGAACTCGACCTCCGGGACGGCACCGCCACCTTCCGGGCTCCGGGTCTCACCGCGTATGTGCAGAGCACGTTCCCCCTGCAGCAGGACGGCAGGGACGTGCGGGGCGCCGTCACTTTGAACGCGGGGGAGGTGGCCGCCGCGGTGTTCACCGTCGACACCGTGGACAGCCGGCCCCCGGTCCCCCCGACACCGGACGGCGTGATCGGGCAGTTCTGGGACGTGGTGGGATTCTGGCAGCGCTGGATCCGTGCCTCCCGGTACCGTGGGCGCTGGCCGGGAGTGGTGCACCGATCGGCCATCACTCTCAAACTGCTCACCTACGCTCCGACGGGCGCTCCGATCGCCGCAGCCACCATGGGTCTGCCCGAGCAGATCGGCGGGGAACGCAACTGGGACTACCGGTACACCTGGATCCGCGACGCCTCTTTGTCGGTGCGGGCCCTGCTCGACCTCGGGTACGTCGAAGAGGCGGCGGACTTCACCCACTGGCTGGGAGACCGCTTCCGAGCCCGTGAGGGCATCGGAGGTGAACCGCTGCAGACCATGTACCGCGTCGACGGAGATCCTCAGCTGCCGGAGGAGGAGCTCACACACTTCGAGGGCTATCGCGGCTCGTATCCGGTGAGATCCGGGAACGGCGCCGCCGATCAGTTGCAGCTGGATATTTACGGCGAGGCGCTTTACGCCCTGGCCGAGGGCGGCGATATCACCATGCGGGCCGGCTATCACGGCTGGAAGAACGTCGCCCGGACGCTGGACTGGCTTGCCGACTCCTGGGACCGGCCCGACGAGGGCATATGGGAAACCCGCGGCGGACGCAAGGACTTCACCTTCAGCCGAGTGATGTCCTGGGTGGCCTTCGACCGCGGGCTGCGCTTGGCGGCCGAGTACAGCCGTCCCGCCGACACCGTGCGGTGGACCGCCTCTCGTGACGCGATCCTCGAACAGGTGATGCAACGTGGCTGGAACGAGAAGGACCAGGCTCTCGTGCAGCACTACGGAGGCGAAGTCCTCGATGCCGCGCTGCTGCTCATCCCCCGGGTCGGCTTCATGACTCCGAAAACGGAGAGCTGGCTGTCCACGCTCGATGCCATGGAACGCACCCTCGTGTCGGACAGCCTTGTCTACCGCTATGACCCCGAGGCATCCCCCGACGGACTGCGCGGCTCCGAAGGCACCTTCAGCCTGTGCACCTTCTTCTATGTGGACGCCCTCGCCCGCGCTGGGCGCTTGCGCCCGGCGCGTTACGCCTTCGAGAAGATGCAGACCTACGCCAACCATGTCGGTCTTTTCGCCGAGGAGATAGGCCCCAGCGGTGAGCAACTGGGCAATTTCCCGCAGGCGTTCACTCATCTGTCGTTGATCATGGCCGCCACTACTTTGGACGATGCCCTCGACCGGCAGCGCCTGGAATCCTTCGATGCCCCCTTGGAAGAACGGTGAGCCACGGTGCCCCGTCTTGTGCCCGGCTCAGTCCTCGAAACCGCCAAGAGATCAGCACAGAGAGGGAGAAGCCGATGGGCAGCAGCGTCAGCGAAGGGGGCCGGAGCAGCTCGTATCCGCTGCTCAAGGGGCAGAAGGCGCTGGTCACCGGAGCGAACTCCGGCATTGGCAGGGCCACCGCCATCGGCCTGGGAAGAATGGGCGCCGATGTCGTGGTCAACTACGTCTCCGGCGGCGAAGCAGCCCAAGACGTAGTGCGGCAGATCGAGGATCTCCGCGTGCGGTCCTACGCGCACGAGGCGGACGTCTCCCAAGAGGACCAAGTGGTCGAGATGGTCTCCAGGATGGTCGACGAACTCGGCACGATCGACATCCTCGTGGCCAACGCCGGCTTGCAACGCGACGCCGCCGCGATCGACATGACCACGTCCCAGTGGCAGAAGGTTCTCGACGTCAACCTGACCGGCCAGTTCCTGTGCGCCCGCGAGGCGGCAAAGGAGTTCCTGCGCCGTGGCGTCGTACCAGAGGTGTCCAAGTCCGCAGGGAAGATCATCTGCATGAGCTCGGTCCATCAGATGATTCCCTGGGCCGGGCACGTCAACTACGCGGCATCCAAGGGCGGTGTCATGATGATGATGGAAACCCTGGCTCAGGAACTCGCACCCCACAAGATCAGGGTCAACGCCGTAGCTCCTGGGGCGATCCGCACCCCGATCAATCGCAGCGCCTGGGATTCTCCTGAGTCCGAAGCGGGCCTGCTCCGTTTCATCCCCTACAACCGCGTCGGCGACCCGGAGGACATTGCCACAGCCGTGGCGGCGCTGGCGTCCGACCTCTTCGACTACGTTGTGGGCGCGACGCTCTACGTCGATGGCGGCATGACGCTTTTTCCCGGCTTCGCCACGGGCGGGTGAGGCCGGTCTCGCGGTTGCCGACGCCCGACGGGTGGACGGCGTCCAGCAGGCCGTTCGCAGGGCTCCAGTTGCGCCGTAGCCGTGCGCATCGCAGGCTGCGACTATGAACCGCACCCGAGAAGCCGGCGTGCTGCCCATTCTGGTGACGGGCGCGGCGGGCAGTGTCGGCGCTGTCGGACGATCTGTGGTCGAAGGCCTTCGGCGACGGGACCTGCCCGTCCGGGCGATGGTGCGTCGAGACGACGAGCGGGCACAGGCGCTGCGCATGACCGGTGCCGAGGTCGTCGTCGGAGACCTGACGCGCGCGGGCGACATCGCCGATGCCCTGGCCGGCTGTGCACGCATGTACTTCGGCATGGGTGTGTCGGCGCAGTATCTGCAGGCTGCCTTGACGGCGGCGGCCGTCGCGCGTGCGTACGAAGGCCTGGAAGCATTCGTGAACATGTCGCAGTTGACTGTCTCCGAGATGGACCTCACCAGCACCTCCGAGTCCGTGCAGCAGCGGCAGCAGTGGCTGGTGGAGCAGGTCCTCGGCTGGTCGGGCCTGCCAGTTGTCCAGCTCAGGCCCACCGTGTTCATGGAAAACCCTCTGTTTCGTGCCGGCTTCTCCTCGATCGCGAAGGACGGAACCATCAGACTGCCCTTCGGCCAGGCGAAAACCTCCCCTGTGGCGGCCGGTGACGTCGCCGCGGTCGCGGAGGAGATCCTGGCCGACCCGGCCCCGCACATCGGCAGGATCTATGAGCTGACCGGCCCGCGTTCGGAGGACGTCGCCGCCATGGCGGCGGAGTTCTCCACAGTTCTGGGCCGACCGGTTGGGTACACCGACATTCCCCTGCAGGAATGGATCGACGACGACCTCAGGCCGCTGGGGCTGCCCGACCACGTCTTCCAGCACATCACCACCATGGCTCGCCTTCACGCGGAGAATCGATACGACCGCAAGGCAGAAGGGGTCGAGCAGGTCACCGGGCGATTTCCTTCAGGGGTGGCCGAATATGTCCTTAAGAATCCCAGCCTGTTCAGCCCCTGAAGCCGCTCAGGTCGGGCTCGGCGGGCCGCGGCTGCGGGGGCCGGGTGCAGATCGCCGAGGCCATCCAGTACCTGGGTTCCGACAAGGCGAGCTACCTCACCGGCCACCGTCGACGGTGGACTCACGCAGGCGGGCCTCTGCTCCCGAACTCGTGAACCGCGAACCCGGGTAGGCAGGTGATGATGATTTCCGGTTGCGTCAGTGGTCGTCCCAATGCCCCTCATGGGCGGCGTGGCGGTGGCCGTCGTGTACATAGTCGACGTGGTCCTCGTGGGGCACTGCAACGTGTCCGCACCCCTCGCCGTGCTGGTGGCCGTGACCCTCGTGGGTGGTGTGTCCGGCGGTCACGCACTCGTCGACGTGGCCATCGTGCGACTTGTGCAGATGCCCGTCGTGCACGTAGTCGGTGTGGTTGCCGTGCGGGACTGCGACGTGGCCGCAGTCCTTGCCGTGGGTGTGGTCATGGTTGCCGTGGGTGCGGTGTTCGGCGGCAGTGGTCATGTGCTGCTCCTGGGTGTGCCGTTCGGCGGTCTGCGGGCGGTGCTGACGCAGGCCGTCCATCGTGAAGTCAATATATGACAATTCGTGTATGTGTGAGGGGAATGTCGCGACAGCAAGCGCAGCTGGTGGGAGACGGCGGACCGCTCCATGGCGACGGCAGGGCCCGCCGTACGGCTCACGCACGGAACCGCACGGGTACACATCCGGGAGTTCGGCGCACCGGTTGTTCTGGCAGCAGAGCGCGATGGCGCTGTTCCGGCCATGGGCCGGTGAGGCTTAGCGGCGGGTGTAGCTGGAAACCAATATTTCCGAACGATTGTCGCAGCGACGGTCGGCCGACAGGGGGAGGGGTCTCACGTGGATGCGCCCTTGTATCTGAGGCCGCGGGTGGATCCGCCGCTCGCCTCGCTGCTGGGGGCCGCACCGTTGCTCCACTCGCTCGTCGACGCGCTGGGGTCTCCGCTCAACGTCCTGCTCCCCGAGATCATCGCCGAGAACGCCGCGCGCTTCCGTGCCGTCTACCGACGCCACCATCTCGCCGGGCGCGTGTACTTCGCGCACAAGGCGAACCGGTCCAGCGCGCTGGTGCGGAGACTGGCGGCAGAGGACGTGGCCGCCGTCGGTGTCGACGTCGCCTCGCTGGAGGAACTGCGGCACGCTCTGAGCTGCGGATTCACCGGTGACCGGGTCATGGCCACCGGCCCCAAGGACGCGGAGTTCCTGTGGCTGGCGGCACGGGTGGGAGCGACGGTGAACCTCGACTCGCTCAGCGAGCTGGAACAGCTTTCCAGCCTGGTGCGTACGCACGGTCTCGGCCGGGTCGCCGTACTGGTGCGCCTGTCCGGATTCGAGTCGGCCGCCGGTCACGGGGGAGCGGGCACACGGTTGCTCTCGCGCCGCAGTCGCTTCGGTACCCCGGCGCGGGACGCGGAGGTGCTGCTGTCGGCTCTCGAACGGAACGCGGACGCCGTCGAGATGACCGGTGTCGCCTACCACCTGGACACCACCGGTGTGGAGGAGAAGGTCCGGGCCCTGGAGCAGTGCGTGCTGTTCATGGACGAGTGCCGGGCGCGTGGCCTTGCACCACGTGCCGTCGACATCGGCGGTGGGTTCGGAATCGGATACGTCGCCGAGGCCGGGGAGTGGGAACGGTGGACCACCGCGCTGAGCGAGGCGGTCCTCGGTCGCCGCCCGCCGCTGACCTGGCGCGGTCATGGTTACGGGCTGCGCAACGAGGGCGGCACGGTGCGCGGAACCGCGGCGCTGTATCCCGGCCACCGTCCCACCGCCGGCCCCGGCTACCTCGATGAACTCCTCTCGCTGTCCGCACCGGTCCTGGGCCGGCCGCCGGCAACCCTCCTCCTGGAACACCTCCACGACCTGTACGTCGAACCCGGTCGTTCCCTGGTCGACCAGTGCGGACTGTCGCTGGCGCGGGTGCTGGACGTGCGGCCCGCGGATTCGGACTCCGGGCAGTACCTGGTACGCCTCGGCATGAACGCGGGGGACATGAGCCTCGAGGAGCACGGCGTACTCGTGGACCCCGTGCTGCTGCCGCGCGGGGAGCCGGGAAAGGGTGGGGAAGGACCGGTCGGCGTCTTTCTCGCCGGCAATCTGTGTCTGGAGGCCGATCTGATCACCCGCCGCCTGGTGCACCTTCCCGAGCTGCCGCGCACGGGCGATCTGCTGGCCTTCGCCAACACCGCCGGCTACGCGATGGATTTCCACGCGCACCGCGCGCAGCGACAGCCGCTCGCCAGAACGGTCGCGGTGGAGTGGCGAGGCGACTCCTGGCACTGGTGCCTGGACGAGGACTACTGGCCGATCACCTCCCCGAAGGGAATGCCCGCATGAGGTACGACAGCATCACGGAAGCCATCGGCAACACACCGCTGGTGCGCATCGACCCCGCCGTGCACGGGCTGCGCAACATAGACCTCTACGCGAAGCTGGAGATGCTCAACCCGTTCGGGTCCGTCAAGGACCGGCCCGCCTGGCACATGGCCCGCCCCCATTTGGAGGCCGCGGCCGACGGCGACGGGACGGTCGTGGAACTCTCCAGCGGCAACACGGCCAAGGCCCTCGCCCTGCTCGCCGGCATGCACGGGCTGAAGTTCAAGAGCGTCACCAACCGGATGCGTGTGCCCGAGATCAAGGAATTGCTCCTGCTCCTCGGCGCCGAGATCGAAGAGCTTCCGGGGCGCAGCGAGTGCCTCGACCCGACCGACACGGACGATCCGCTGACCCACTTCCACCAGGCGCTCTCCGACCCCGGCAGCACCTACCTGCACACCGATCAGTACTTCAATCCGCGCAACGTCGAGGCGCACGCGGCGGGCACCGGACCCGAAATAGTGAAGGACCTCGACGGGCGGGTGCCGGACTGGTTCATCGCCTGTGTGGGCACGGCCGGTTCGTCGACCGGTGTCGCCAGGGTCCTGCGCGAGCACGACCCGCAGGTGTGGGTCCTCGGCCTGGTCGCCCACAAGTCGGACTTCATACCCGGCATCCGCACGATCGACGAGGTCCACCAGGTCGGCCTGTTCGACCCGGCGACTTACGACACCATTGAGTCGGTGACCTCCAGCGAAGCCATCGACGGGATGATCACGCTCATCCGCCGCTGCGGACTGCTGTCGGGACCGACCGGAGGCGCCGCGTACCAAGGGGCGGTACGGCATCTGCGGCACGTCGACACCGAGTTGAAGGACACGGGGAGGCGCCGGACGGCGGTCTTCATCGTGTGCGACCGGGCCGAGAGCTACCTGAGTTACGTGCGCCGGCGCCGCCCGGAAATCCTGGGCCGGGCGGACCGGGGGCACTCCGCCTCGACTGTCACGGACACTGAGGCCCGCGCGTTGGCCCGCGTCATCGATGTCGGCGATGCCCGGCGCTGGGCGGCGGCGGGCGAGCCCCGGCCGCTCGTCGTCGACCTGCGGAGCCCGCACGCCTACGCCGCCCTGCACATCGAGGGTTCGGTCAATATCGTCGACGAACTGTTCGAGGACCTGCTCCGGGGCGGGCTCCCCTTCAGCAAGCGGACGCCCGTGCTGCTGGCCTGTCCCGTCGGCGAGAAGTCGCTGCGCTACGCCGCTGTGCTGACCCGGATGGGGCACCCGGACGTAAGGAGCCTGACCGGCGGAATAGTCGCCTGGCGGGACGCGGGCGCTCCGCTGGTGCGCGAATGAGCGCCGGGCAGCCGCTCCCTGGTACGGAGCGGGATACGGACACGCTCTGGCAACGGGAGTTGAGGGAACAGTTCCCGATCATCGGCGCTCATCCGGAGCTGGCATATCTCGACAGCGCGGCCACGTCCCAGAAGCCGCGAGCCGTACTGGAGGCCGTCCAGGCCTACCTGACGACGTCGAACGCCAACGCCGGCCGCGGAACCTATCCCTGGGCCAACCGGACCACGCAGCTGGTGGAATCGACCCGGGAACGGGTCAAGGAGTTCCTCCACGATCCCGATCCCGACCGCTCTGCCGTCCACTTCACCGGCGGAACCACCGAGGGACTGCGCACCATCGCCCGTGACTGGCTCGTCCCGTACCTCAGCGACGGAGACGAGATCCTCGTGCCGTTCGCCGACCACCGCGCAAACCTGGAACCCTGGCTCGAAGCCCGGCGGCTGCTGGTCGAGCGCGGTATCGACGTGCGCGTACGGGCACTGCCCTACCAGGAGATCTCCGGCGACTACGGCCACCGTGCCCTCGGGGACGTCGTGGGCCCACGAACGCGCTTCGTGGCCGCCACCCACGTCCACCACGTTTACGGCGGTGACATGAACGTGCACCGCATCCGCGCGGCGGTCGGTCCGCAGATTCCCATCTGCCTGGACGCCGCACAGAGCATCGGCCATCTGCCCGTTCACCTCGACGATCCCGCCCTCGACGTCGACTTCGTGGTCTTTTCGGGGCACAAGGCGATGGCCCTCCCCGGTACGGGGGTGGTGTGGGCCCGCAACGTGCGGGGACCGCTGTACCGGCCGGCCGGCTGGCAAGGTACGCCCAACACCGTGGGCATCGTGTCGCTGCGGGCGGCGCTCGACTGGCTGCACGCGGTCGGCACCGACCGAATCGCCCGCTGGACGGCCGGTCTGACGACCCGGCTGACCGACCGGCTGCGGCACCTCGGTCCGTACGAGATAGTCGGCTGCCCCTCAAGCCTGGCCGCCGACTCCGGGCTCCCGGTCTCCCAGCGCCGGCACGGCATCGTCACCTTCCGGCACCGTGACATCCCGTCCGACGACCTGGGATTCATCCTTTACAGCCACGGCTTCATGGTGCGGGCCGACAGCCTCTGCCAGGCCGGTGCGGGCAAGCAGGACGGATCGGTGCGGGTGAGCCTGCATGTGTACAACACGGCGGAGGAGATCGACCGCCTGCTGACCGTCCTCGCATCACTGACGTGAATGGCAGGTGATAACCGTTTCCACTTGTAGGTTCGTGGTGTCCACGGACAGGTGAGAGACGGAAGAGGTGGCGCCAGCGATGGGCGTGAGCATGGCGACGGCCAGGGCGTGGGTGGAGCGCTGGGAACGGCAGCAGAAGCGGTACGCGCTGGACCGCGAGGAGCGGTTCACCGTGATCGCCGATGTCGTCGAGCACGTCACGGCCGGCCTTTCCCGGCCGCTCCTGCTCGACCTGGGCTGTGGCCCTGGTTCCCTGGCCGCCAGACTCGCCGACCGTCTTCCGGACACGGAGATTGTCGCCGCTGACATGGACCCCCTGCTGCTGGAGCTGGGGCGGACCCATTACGCCGACGCCGCCCGCTATGTCGACACCGTCATCGGCGAAGAGGGCTGGGCCGAAGCCCTCGGGCTGGAACGTCCTCTGGACGCCGCCGTCTCGACGACCGCCCTGCACTACCTGCCCGAGCCCGTGCTGCTGTGTACGTACCGCCGTCTCGCCGCCCTGCTGCGCCCCGGCGGCGTTCTCGTCAACGGCGACCACTTCCCACCGGACGGAGCACCGTGCTCGGACATCACCGCGTACGTGGGCCGTCGGCGGGCAGAGCGGACGGGCGGCCACAACCACGAGGACTGGCGGTCCTGGTGGCGCGCGGCGGCCCGCGACCCGGAACTGGCCCACCTGTTCGACGAGCGCGAGCGGCGTCGGTCGGCCCGAGGTGGGGGCGGGGGCGGCGGCCACCTGAGCGCGGGCCGCCACGCCGAGTTGCTGCACCGGGCGGGCTTCAGTCATGTCACGCCGGTCTGGCAGTTCGGTGACAGCGCCGTGCTGGTGGCGGTCATGGGCGACGGGCCCGGAGCCGCTGCCGTCGGCCGGCCATGAGTCCGCGCGGCGGTCGGGCGGCCGCGCCGCGCCCCGCCGCCGGGCCTGGTGGGCTCGGGGGCGGGGCGCGGTGGTGGGCAGAGGGTTCTCCGGTGGAGCGGCCTACTGGTACTGCGTGGTGACGCTCACGCCGCCGAAGTCCTGCTGTCCGGCGGCGAGGCTGAAGTAGACCCAGCCGGAGGGCGGGTTGTTGATGGTCAGCGTCTCCTTGTTGCCGGCGTTGGTGGACTTCGCCTGGTACGAGGTGGTGGTGGCCCAGCTGGTGCCGCTGTAGTACAGGTCGGCGTTGCCGGTGCCGCCGGTGCTGGTGATGGTCAGTTGCTGGACGCCGGCCGGCAGGTACAGGAAGTGGTAGCTGTAGTTGCCGGTGGTGGCCGCGAGGTTGTCCCGGCGGCAGTTCTTGTCGAACTGGCGCGGGTCGGCGATGGTGCAGAGCGGAGTGGACGGGGCCTCCGGCAGGGGGCCGCAGTCGTCGGTCGCGCAGGTGGTCGTCAGCCAGGTGGCGAAGTCGGCGTCGTAGCTGGTGCCGATGGTCTGCTTCAGGAAGGTGCGGGCACCGTTCCAGTCACCGGTGCGGTACTTGCCGAGCACGGTCTCGACGTCCGCGGGGTGCGCCTGCAGCATGTAGCGGACCGCCAGGAAGCCCCACCGGTAGACCCTGGCCGAGTTGACGTCGGGGTCCTCGTCCTGCCCGTAGACGGTGTCGAACAACTCGCTGAGCTTGTAGGTCTTCTTGCCGGCCTCGGCGATAGCGCCGGCGTTGCGCTCCTGGCGGTAGCCGTACGAGACGTTCTCGGCGATGCCCTCGACCCACCAGATGGTCGGCGTGGTCTGGCTGGCCTCGAAGTCGCCGTACATGTTGTAGCGGCCGTCGAGGTAGTGGGTGTACTCGTGGTTGAGGTTCCAGATCTCGAACCTGGGGCGCAGCCAGGACGCCTCGTGGGCGATGAAGCGGGCCTGGTTGCCCGGCTTGGACGGGTCGCCCTCCTCGTACATGCCGCCGTTGTCGACGTCGATGTCGTAGATGGCCCAGGCGTACAGCGAGTACTGGGTGTAGTCGTCGAAGACGACGACCTCCAGGTTGGTGTTCACGTCACCGGCGATCGGGCCCTTGTCGCCGATCACCCGGTGGAAGTAGTTGTCCTGGTTGATCAGGCTGGTGCAGGTGGTGGCCAGCTGTCCGGGGGACATGTCCTGGGCGCGGATCTTCAGGTCCGGGGTGCAGGTGTGCTGGATCGGCAGGACCACCGGGAGTACGCGGCTGCCCAGGTCGCAGATGGCATAGGCCTGGCAGTTGCCCTTGTCGTACTGGCGCGTGGCCCAGCCCAGGTTCATGGTGATCGGGGCGGTGGGGCCGACGTTCGGGTAGCGGTTGATCAGGTCCTTCAGCAGCGGCCGGACCCGGTCCTTGAGCTCGGGGACATCGAGGGCGTAACCGAGGAAGCGGCCGATGTTGCTGACGGTGTCCCAGCGGTTCAGCTGCGCGTCGTTGCGGATGATGAAGTCGGCCCAGGTGTTGAGGATGGCGGGATCGGCCTTGAGCGCTGCCCGCCAGCCCCGGCCGTCGTTCTTGGCATTGAAGCCGTTCTCGACGACGCGCTCGGCGTTCTCGAGGGAGAGGGCCATCCGGCTCGGCCAGGTGGCGTCGTAGCCGGCGAGCAGCCACTTGACGACGCCGGCGTACCGGCCGGCCTCGTGGGTGCTGTCGATGAGCGTGACGACCTCGTTGAGGGTGTCGCCGTTGGCGTCGGTGATGTCCTTGCTGTGCGGGGCGGCGAAGAAGGCGTCCAGCGCGCCGCGGGCCGAGGTCTGCAGCGCCGTGCCGTAGTCGCCGACGACATCCCCGTGGTTGTCCTGCACGTAGTAGCCGGCGCGCAGGAACATCACCAACTGGCCCACGGAGGTGCTGTTGTCGCCCGGGTAGGTGGCGGAGGCGTCGCGCAGCGCGTTGGCGACGGTCACCATCTGGGGCTCGCGGAACGTCTTCCCGGCGTCGGCCCCGGTGAGGTTGAACAGCGGGTAGGTGCAGGTGACCCTGGGGAGGGCCTTGAGCTGCTGGATCAGCGCGCTGCCCGTGGCGTTGATCACTCCGGACAGGTCGCCGCATTCGTTCCCGTCGGCGGCGGCCGAGAACTGCTTGCCGGCCTTGCCGGCCTTGCCGGGTTCGGCGGTCGGGGCGGCGGCCGGGGCGGACTCTTCGAGGGAGTCCTGTGAGGAGATCTTGAAGCCGGAGCCGTCGGTCGTGGCGTCGGGCGACTTGGGGACCGGGATCGACCGCGGTGCCGGGGCCGCGGGTCCGGCGGCGTTGGTGCCGACCGGGGCCGCGGCGCCGGCGGGGGTGGCCTGGCTTTGCGGCGTGAACAGGCCGAGCGCGATGAAGAAGGCCGCGCCGAGCGCAGGGAGTCTGCGCGCGTTGGCCGTTGATATCCGGAATGGACGCATCTGCGGGGGCCTCCGGGGCCGTCGTGGCCGCACGTTGGGGCATGCGACCTACTGATGTGTGACATGTAAAATGGCACACGCTCCATCACGCGGGAAGATTCCGGATCGGATTGCCGCCCGTCGCAACCGAAACGTTGCGAGAGCGGCGGTGTGAGGGTTCGTAGTTGGTGCGCTACTGAGCTGGCGGTCGAACAGGTCAAGTCGTGGTCGCAGTGGGTGGCTGTCGGCAGGGAGCGGGGAGCCACGGTGCGTTCGAGCGCCATCGCGGCGAGGTGCTCGATCAGCTCGGCGACGCGCGGACCGGCCGGACGCACGTAGCAGTGACGGCTCTGCCGTTCCTCGGTTAGCTTGTCTACAATGTCCGCCACTACTTCGGACTTGGCCCGGAACTCGGCCATTCCTACCGCACCCAGACACCCCGCAGCTCGCAAAGGCCTGTCGCAGAGCCTGCGCTCGACGGCAACGCGCCCAACTGAGTTCAGGCGGCCTGGCCGAAGCCGGAGGTCAGGTCCCTGAGCGTGCGGTCCTCGCCGGTACGGTCGGGCGCCTGGGGATTCAGTGCGAAAACGCTGCTGTCCATGAGGGCCTCCTCCGTGTGTGCTCAGTCGGGCAGGAGGGTGGTGGGTGCGAAAGCCACGGGCAGTGCCACCGCGCAGGGGATGCCGCGTTCTTCCAGGTAGTCCGCCACTGGGAACGTCCTGTCCGGGCTGCGGGTGTCGGCGATGAGCAGTGCGCCCAGCGCCTCCTCCGTCATCTCTTCCATCACCGGGAGGAACCGCCCCTGTCCCGGCAACCCGAAAAGGTACAGAAAAATGCCATTGGTCGACAGGGCGATGCGGCCGGAATCCATCGCGACCGTGATGGTGCGCGGCGATCTCCGAGCGGGTTGAACGAAAGGCGCCTGACGGGTGAAAACCCAGGTCAGGCGCCTTCTTTCGTGCGTCTAGAAGAAGCCCAGCTTCTTCGGCGAATACGACACCAGCAGGTTCTTCGTCTGCTGATAGTGCTCCAGCATCATCCTGTGGTTCTCGCGGCCGATTCCTGACTGCTTGTATCCGCCGAAGGCGGCATGGGCCGGGTACGCGTGGTAGCAGTTCGTCCAGACTCTGCCCGCCTGGATGGCGCGGCCCGCCCGGTACGCGGTGTTGATGTCGCGGGTCCATACGCCCGCGCCGAGGCCGTACAGCGTGTCGTTCGCCGTTCCGATCGCGTCGTCGAAGTCCGAGAAGGGCGTCACCGCCACTACCGGGCCGAAGATCTCCTCCTGGAAGACCCGCATCCGGTTGTCGCCCTCGAGGATGGTCGGCTGGACGTAGTAGCCGCCTCCCAGTTCCCCGTCGTACTCGATCCTTTGACCGCCCGTGAGGACCTTCGCACCCTCCTGCTGGCCGATGTCCAAGTACGAAAGGATCTTCTGCAGCTGGTCGTCGGAGGCCTGGGCGCCGATCATCGTGTCCGTGTCCAGCGGGTGTCCCGGCACGATCTGTTCGGTGCGGGCGATGCCCGCCTCCAGGAATTCGCCGTAGTGCCCGCGCTGGATCAGTGCGCGCGACGGACAGGTGCAGACCTCGCCCTGGTTGAGGGCGAACATGGTGAAGCCTTCGAGGGCCTTGTCGCGGAAGTCATCGTCCGCGTTCCACACGTCGTCGAAGAAGATGTTCGGCGACTTGCCGCCCAGTTCGAGCGTCACCGGCTTGATGTTCTCGGAGGCGTACTGCATGATCAGCCGCCCTGTGGTGGTCTCGCCGGTGAAGGCGATCTTCGCGACGCGCGGGCTGGAGGCGAGGGGTTTGCCGGCCTCGGCGCCGAAGCCGTTGACGATGTTGACGACGCCGGGCGGAAGGAGGTCGGCCACCAGCTTCAGCCATACGTGGACGGAGGCCGGGGTCTGTTCGGCCGGCTTGAGCACCACCGCGTTGCCCGCCGCGAGCGCCGGGGCCAGCTTCCAGGTCGCCATCAGGATGGGGAAGTTCCACGGAATGATCTGCGCGACGACGCCCAGCGGCTCGTGAAAGTGGTACGCGATCGTGTCGTCGTCGATCTCGCTGAGCGATCCCTCCTGGGCGCGCAGCGCACCGGCGAAGTAGCGGAAATGGTCGATCGCCAGGGGGATGTCGGCGGCCAGGGTCTCGCGTACCGGCTTGCCGTTGTCCCAGCTCTCGGCGACCGCCAGTTCCTCCAGGTGCGCCTCCATCCGGTCGGCGATCCTGTTGAGGACAGAAGCGCGGTCGCCTGCCGCGGTGGCTCCCCATGCGGGGGCCGCTGCGTGTGCCGCATCCAGGGCACGTTCGACGTCCTCGGCACTGCCGCGGGCGATCTCGGTGAAGGGGCGGCCGTTGACGGGGCTGGGGTTCTCGAAGTACTGGCCACGGGCGGGCGGGACGTACGCGCCGCCGATCCAGTGGTCGTAGCGGGACTCGTACGAGACGATGGCGCCCTCGGTGCCCGGCGCAGCGTAACGGGTCATCTCTGTGGCCTCCCGGATCCGGTGCCGCCCGCCGTTGGACGGCCCTCGGTTCGAGAATACGCAGCGCCACGTTGCAACCCCGTTGCGTGGGCTTCGGGGGAGTGGCTAGCGCTGCTCGGCGTCCAGCGCCCGTGCCCTGGCGAGGAGCGCGGGTCGCTGTCCGGCGGGTACGGCCGCGGCGAGCGCCTGCCAGACCGGAAGATCGTCCTCGCCCCACGGGCTGTGGGCCCAGTCGGCCAGCAGCCCCGGGTCACCGCGTGCGATGAGCGCTGTCCGCAACTGCTCGTCGAGCCTGCGCCGCAGACGGATGACAGAGGGTGCCTGCGAGCCCGGCAGCAGCGGACCCGCGTAGGCCCTGAGTGCCGCAGCCACTGCGCCGGATGCCAGTCTGCGTGCCACCGTGTCGAAATCGGCGTCGACCGGCGCGGAGAGACGGTAGGGACGGGAAAGGAGGAGTTCGGGGCCGAGCAGTCGCCGCAGTCGGGAGAGCTCGGCCCGCAGAGTTACCGGGGTCACCGACTCGTCCTCGTACAGTTCGACAAGGAGTTCGTCGCCGCCGACGCCCTCGGGGCGGCGGGCCAGCGTCACCAGGATCTCGCTGTGCCGCCGGCTGAGCGGGATCTTGCGGCCTCGCGCGACGAGCAGGGCCTCGTCCCGGCCGAGCGCACTGAGCTGTACGGTCTCTCCGGCGGGCGAGGGCGCGAGGAGTGCGAGCTGCGACTCGGCGGCGCGTGCCACCGCCTGCACGAACGCCAGGCTGTGCGGATGCGCCAGCCGGTCCCCTCCGGTGATGTCCACGGCGCCCAGAACCCGTCCCGTGTGCGGGTCGTGGAGCGGCGCAGCCGCGCAGGTCCACTGCTGGACCGGCCGCAGGAAGTGCTCGGCGGCGAAGACCTGCACCGGCCGGTCCACGGCGATGGCCGTACCCGGCGCGTTCGTCCCGGCCACGGACTCGGCCCAGCAGGCGCCCTCCACGAAGTTCATCCGGCCCGCGGCCCGTCGGGTCGTCGCGTGTCCTTCGACCCACAGCAGTCTGCCGTGCGCGTCGCACACCGCGAGAAGATGTTCGCCGTCCGTCGCGTACGCGCTCATCAGCTCACGGATCAGCGGCATGGCAGGGGCCAGGGGGTGCCCGTCCCGGTAGGGCCCGAGGTCGTCCGTACACAGCTCGACCCTGGCCGCGCCGTCCGGGCTGACCCGGGCCCGGGCCGATCGCCGCCATGACTCGCCGACCACCGGACGCACCGGCCTCTCCAGCCGTCCGGCCGTGGTGAACACCTCGTGTGCGTGCAGCAGTTGGTCGAGTCTTTCACCGGGGTCCGTATCGGCTGCCAGGGCCACCCAGGGGTCCGTCAACTCGCCCTCCCGTCCAGAGGCTTCGTGCACACCCCATCGTGGCCGCAGTCGACGCCTGCGACAACACGGTGTGGAGAGCATTCGGGACGCGGCGGCGAAGGTGCGTCAGCCGGGTCCGTAGAGATTGACAAGACGGATGTAGCGCACCCAGTCCCAGTTCGGGCCGGGATCGGTGTGGTCGCTGCCCGGGACCTGGGCATGGCCGAGGATGTGCGCACGGTCCTTGGGGATGCTGTAACGGTCGCAGACCGAGGCGGTCAGCAGCGCCGACTTCTCGTACATGGCGTTGGTGAAGTACGAGGGCTGGTCCACCCAGCCCTCGTGCTCGATGCCGATGCTGCGCGTGTTGTAGTCCCAGTTGCCCGCATGCCAGGCGATGTTCCGTTCCCGGACGCACTGGGCGACATAGCCGTCCGTCGACCGCACCAGGTAGTGCGCGGAGACCTGTTTCGCGGGGTTCTGGAAGATCCCGATTGTGTCCGAAAACGTCTCCTGAGCGACATGGATGATCACGTACTGGACGGGATAGGCCGAAGGCCGGGTCGACGCCGTGTAGTTGGACGTGGAAGCGGGTGCCCAGTGGGCGAGCGGATAGTCCGTGTCGCCTGCCGTCGTGGCAGCTGCGGCGCGGGCCGAGGCGGGGAGCAGCGTGGTGACCGCCGTCGCGGCGGCGCCCTGAAGAATCCTTCTGCGGCGCATGAACACTCCTGTGGGGGGAGGGAGTCAGGGGCTGGACAGCAGTGTTGCGGTCTTCGGCAGATGGTGGTGGAGTCCGCGATGGGGATCACCTGCGGGCAGTCGCTCCTGCGGATCTTCGCCACAGGTGTAGTGGGTGTCGCACACATGGGCCCATGGCGCCTCGTCGGCCTGGCCGACCAGTTGATGGGCACCACCGGCCGTGGACGCGTGCCGAGCCACTGCGCGGCCGAGCGTGTCGCGCACCCCAGCGTACGGGCGTCGTGCGAGTGGCGGAATACGGCAGGAGCCCGAATTCGGGTCCGTGGCGGTGGAAGTCGCCGGATCACGGATGCGGATGACCCCGGCACAGGGACCGGGATGCGAGAGAAACCGGGTGCGGACCTCATGTACGGCGGCGTCGAATGGGAGCACACCGCTGAGACCGGGGGCGCTCCCGTGTGGGAGTACGGGGTCAGCCGTTGAGCGGGCGCGGCAGCTTCAGCAGCGTCACCGACGTCTCGATGCCGCTGTCGACGAGTCGGCCGTCCGCGTCGAACGCCTCGGCGCCATCGGTCATCCCGAAGTCGTTGTCGTTGATCAGGGCGAGTGTGTCCCGGCCCGTCACCGCCACGCCCTCGATCTTCCCGGGCACGCCGGCGACCTTGCCGAGGTCGACGACCAGACTCTTGCGGAGCACCGGCACGCCCGAGGCCGACGGGTCGGTGAGCTCCTCGTACGAGGGTGACGTCGCCGGGTCGTCCCATGTGGAGCCCAGGATGCCGGAGCCGCGCGGAAGCGTCACCCGGTGGAGTCGGGCCGCCTTGTCCGTACGCTCCTCGACCAGGATGCTGTCCCGGCCGACCGCGACGACCGAGGAGATCTTCAGCTCGGAGGTGTCGTCCTCGCTCGGGTCCACGACATCCACCGCGTCGGACCGGTAGGCATACTCCGCAGTGACCGCGCGTTTCTTCGTCGAGAAACGAAGCAGCCGCACATTGCGCGACGACTCGCCCGCGTCCTGGTCGGGTACAGAGAGCGGGCTCTGCACCGCAAGCACCAGATCGCCGCCCGGCAGCAGGGCCAGCCCCTCGAAACCGCGGTTGCTCTTTCGGTGCAGGAGTACGCCCGGCAGCGCCTCCACCACCGGATAGTCGGCGCCCGTCAGCCCGAGCCCCTGCGGGACGTATCGGGTCAGCACCCGGCCGCGGGCGGAGACGTGCACCAGCGAGGGGCCGTACTCGTCCACGAGCCAGAAGGTGCCGTCGGCGGCGCGGACGATGCCTTCGGTGTCCAGGCCGTTCGGGTCGTACGCGAGCGGCGACTTCGCGTCGTACGTGTACGGGGCCTCGTCGCGGCCCGGCTGGTTCGACAGGCCGGTGACGGCGGCGCCGGAGCGGGTGGTCAGGGGAATGGCCCTCAGTACCTGGATGTGCTTGCCGCTGACCCGTACCTTGACGATCGCCGGGTCGAAACCGGGGACCGGGAAGGTGCGCCGCTTCTTCCCGTCGATCTTGATCTGGCCGTTGGGGCCGCGGTCCGTCACCGTCCAGAACTCGCCCTTGCGGCCCGCCGGAAAGATGTCGCTGCCGATGCCGCCGAGCATCACACCGCGGTCGTCGGCAACCGTCCCCGGGAGCAGCCCGTTGCTGAACCCCGCCAGCGGAACGTCGCCGAGCACGGCGCTCCCGGTGACCCGCACGGTGCGTTCCGGACGCTCGTGCCGGTCCTGCGCGCCCGTTGCCGTTCCGGCGGCACACACCGTTCCGAGCAGGGCGAGCGGCAGGCCGACGGCAAGAGAGCGACGGACAACACGCTTGGACATGGGACCTCCTGAGACACAATCAGCTCGTACGGCCGCCAGGGTCCGTCCTCTTGTTCAATGCACGGTGACATCGAGTTGAACGCAAGGGCATAACACGACGACGGGCGAGGGGACTTACGACCTCGCCGTTCGCCGTTGAACGGCCCGACGACTACCTCAGTCGTCCGGCACGCCTGAGAGCCGGTCGGTCACCCGGCAGGCTCTGAACCTCCCAGCGCCGCCGCCGGATCGTCGTCCGCCGGACCTGCCGGAACCCAGCGCCCGCTCTCCTTGCGGTACGGCCACCAGCGTCCGTCCTGCCCGTACCGCAGCTGCACACCGTCTTCCACAGCGGTCCAGTGATTGCCCGCCGACCGCAGCCGGGGCTGCTCGCCCTTCTCCCACGCCTCGGCGAGCCGGGCACGGGCCCTGGCCAGGGACTCCGGATCCGGCGTCCACTCCTCATCCAGCACGGTGAGCGCAGCCGCCCCGCCGTACTGCCAGGCACGCACCGCCGCATCGAGTCCGGCTCGCGGCCGCCCCGATCCGGCTGCCAGCCGTGTCGCGATCCAGGGCTCGGGCCTGGCGTCCGCGACCAGCCGCACGGCATCCTGCTGCGGCGTCAAACCGGCCGGCACCGGCTGCTGTTCATGGCCGGGGCGGAGAGCGTCCGCCAGCATCCGGTGGGCGCGTGCCGCAGTGTCCGTCGCCAGCATCTCCAGTACCGCCGGATCGACGCCGCCTTCCGGTTGGGTCTCCGTGTCCAGCGAAGGCGCAGAACCGGGCTCCGCGGGCAGCGGCGGGGGAGCGGGCAGCGGGGGCAGGATGTCCCGCGCGGCGAACGCCTCGTCCGCCCGTACGCCGCGGTCCTTCGTCCGGGTGCCCGCGGCCCCGGGCCCGTCGGAGAGGGCGGCAGGGCCGAACGGCCCGTGCCCCTGCGCGCGGGCCGCGATGCGTACCTGGAGTTCATCCAGGAGGCGCCGCTCGCCGCGCCCCCGCATGAGCAGCAGGACGAACGGATCCTGGTCCAGCAGCCGCGCCACCTGGTAGCACAGGGCGGCGGTGTGCGGGCAGTGGTCCCACGCCTCGCAGGTGCACTCCGGGTCCAGATCGCCGATCCCGGGCAGCAGTTCCACACCTGCCGCCGCAGCGTCCTCCACCAGGTGCGGGGGCATCTCGCGGTCGAGAAGCGCCGCGATGTGTCCGGCTCTGTCGACGGCCATGTCCAGGAACCGTTCCCACTCCGCCTCGCTCAGCTCCTGGAGGAGTACATCACTGCGGTACGTGGACGAGTCCCGGTCCCGGACGACCGCGGTGATCCGGCCGGGCCGTACGGAAACCGCACCGACCCGGCCCTCGCGGGCGAATCCGCGCCCCTTCTTGAGCTGTTGGCCGTCCAGCGCGGTGTCCTCCAGGGCCTTCAGCCACGTCCGCCCCCACCAGGACTCCGCGAAGCTGCGGCCGTGCGCGGGCGGCAGCGCGGCGAAGGTACGTTCCTGCACCGGCGCCGGGGCGTCGCTTCCGCCGCCTTCGTTTCCTTCACGGTCGTCACTTCCGCTGTCGTATTCGTCGCTCATCGCGTGCCCCCTCGCAGCTCCACCAGATCGGCCAGTTCCGCATCCGTCAGTTCGGTCAGTGCCGCCTCGCCGGAGCCGAGCACCGCGTCCGCCAGTCCCTGCTTGCGGGCCAGCATGTCGGCAATCCGGTCCTCGACGGTGCCTTCGGCGATCAGTCGGTGCACCTGCACCGGCTGGGTCTGCCCGATCCGGTACGCGCGGTCGGTGGCCTGCGCCTCCACCGCCGGGTTCCACCACCGGTCGAAGTGCACGACATGGCCTGCCCGGGTGAGGTTGAGTCCGGTGCCCGCCGCCTTCAGCGACAACAGGAAGACCGGGGCCTCGCCCGCCTGGAACCGGTTCACCATCGCCTCGCGCTCCGCGACCGGCGTACCGCCGTGCAGGAGTTGCGTGCGCACCCCGCGCGCCGCCAGATGCTGTTCGAGCAGCCGGGCCATCTGCACGTACTGGGTGAACACGAGCACACCCGCGCCCTCCGCCAGGATCGTGTCGAGCAGTTCGTCCAGCAGTTCCACCTTTCCCGAACGGCCCTCGATCCGCGGATCCTTCTCCTTGAGGTACTGCGCCGGGTGGTTGCAGATCTGCTTCAGGGCCGTCAGCAGCTTCATGACCAGGCCGCGCCGGGCGAAGCCGTCGGCGCCGGAGACAGCGGCCAGCGTCTCCCGTACCACCGCTTCGTACAGCCCGGCCTGTTCCGGCGTCAGCGACACCGTGCGGTCGGTCTCGGTCTTCGGCGGCAGCTCGGGGGCGATGCCCGGATCCGATTTGCGTCGTCGTAGCAGAAACGGCCGCACCAGCGCGGCGAGCCGCTCGGCCGCCGCCGGGTCGCCGCCCTCGGCGGTCCGTGCATAGCGGGTACGGAAGGTGCCGAGCCGGCCCAGCAGACCGGGGGTCGTCCAGTCGAGGATCGCCCACAGCTCGGACAGGTTGTTCTCCACAGGAGTGCCGGTGAGCGCGACCCGTGCCTGTGCGCCGATCGTCCGCAGCTGCTTGGCCGTTGCCGAGTACGGGTTCTTGACGTGCTGCGCCTCGTCGGCGACCACCATGCCCCACCGGATGTCCGCGAGCTTCGCCGCATCGAGCCGCATCGTGCCGTATGTGGTGAGGACGAACTCGCCGTCCACCAGGCCGGCCAGGCTGCGCGTTCCACCGTGGAAGCGGCGTACCGGCGTACCGGGCGCGAACTTCTCGATCTCCCGCTGCCAGTTCCCCATGAGCGAGGCCGGGCAGACCACGAGCGTCGGCCCGGCGGCCGATTCGATGGTCCGGCGGTGCAGATGCAGCGCGATCAGTGTGATGGTCTTGCCGAGCCCCATGTCGTCGGCGAGACAGCCACCGAGGCCGAGCGAGGTCATGGTGTGCAGCCAGTTCAGGCCACGCAGCTGATAGTCGCGCAGCGTTGCGGCGAGCGCCGGGGGCTGCCCTGCCGTCTGCTGCTCACCCTGTTGCCCGCCGGACTCCGGGTCGGCCACCCGGCGGCGCAGCTGCTCCAGCCAGCCGCCGGCCCGGACGTCGACCCGGCGGCCGTCGACCTCGGTGGAACCGGTGAGTACCGCTCCGAGCGCATCGATCGCAGTGACCTTGCGGTCCTGGGTCTCGCGGGCGCGCCGTGCCTCCTCGGGGTCGATCAGCACCCACTGGTCGCGCAGCCGCACCACCGGCCGGTTGGCCTCGGCCAGGCGGTCCAGCTCGGCGCGGCTGAGCTTCTGGTCGCCCAGGGCGAACCACCAGTTGAACGTCAGCAGCGCATCGGCCGACAGGAGCGGCGGTGTTTCCGAGCCGGTGCGGTCGAACCCCTGGTGCTCCTGGCTCTCCCCGTCGTCGGGCAGACCGATCACCGCGCGTGCGGTGAGCTTGCGGGCCAGTTCCTTGGGCCAGTGGACCTGGACCCCGGTCGCGGCGAGTGCCCGTCCGGCGGTGCCGAGGAGTTCGCCGAGTTCCTCGTCGGCCGGTTCGATGGAGTCGGGCACTGCGGCCGACAACAACGGAGTCAGCGGTGGCCAGGCACGGGCGGCCCGGCGCAACGCCAGAAGGGTATCCATCCGAGCCCGGGGCCCGAAGGCGGCAGCGGTCGGCGCGGTGCCCGCCCAGACCTCGGCGGCATCGGCGACCAGTGCCGGATCACTGACGCTGTGGATCTGCAGGACAGCACGGAAGGACGGCCCGGCGGCCGGCTCACCGTCCTCGTCCTGGGCTGTCAGCCCCGACACCTCCATGCGCAGCGAGAGCCGGACACCCGCATCGTGCCCGGCCGCGACATCGGTGGCCCAGGCCCGTTGACCGGGCAGATGCTGTGGTGCGTCGACGGCGAACGCCGGGCCGCCGGTGGCGAAGGCCGCGGCGGGGGTGCGCGGCAGACCGTCCGCCACCGCGTCGAGGAACGCGCGCAGCAGCTGCTCGGGTTCGGGCAGCAGCAGGGGCTGCGCGGTTTTGTCGAGCGGCACCGCATGGGCCAGGGGCGGCATCGAGGCCGCGAGCGTCCGGATCCGCAACTGGTCGTCGGCGGTCAGCGGCCCGGCCCGCCAGGCATCGTGATCCGTCGCACTCAGCCCCGGCAACAGCAAGCCCCGGGCGGCGAGTTGCAGAGCAAGGAGCGCGGCGGCGCCCCAGAACGCGGCGGCGCCGGAGGCATGCGCCGAGGCCCGTGCCCGCGTCAGTACGGGCAGCGCGTCGCGGACCGGAAGCAGCAGCGCCGGTACGGCATACACCCGCGCGTCGGCGCCGACCACGGCCAACTCCTCGACGGAACCGGGAGCATCGGGCGGACTGCTGCCGTCCGGATACCAGAAGGCGATACGGCCGGTACGGGAAGGGTCCGCGGGCAGGAAGACCACGGAACAGCCGGAGAGTGCGGAGATCTCGGAGAGCGTTGCCGCAGGGAGCCTGTGCACAGCGATGCCGAATTCCTCAAATTTGACTAGTGGGGTCGGGTCGCCGAGGGTACCCCACCGATGCGTACCCCCGTGAGCGGAATCGCCGTGATCCAGCCCACTTTCAGGTGGCCCGGCCGGCCCACGCGACTGCTGGGCAGGACTGTGCGCCGCGCCCTGGGGTGTAGCCGGCCCCTGGGGGAGGGGGCTGACCCCCGATGCCCGATTCCGACGGCGACCGCTGGGGCCACCTCCAGCGCCAGGTCCTCACCCGGTCTTCCCTGAGAAGGCCGCGCGCCTTCCGGCCGGGACAGCTTTCCGCAGGCTGCCGTCAACGTAGAGTTGGGCCTTCGACCGAGGTAAGGGGGCGGCACGGTGAAGCGGTTCGACCGGCTGAAGGAGATTCAGCGTCTCGATCCGGAGCGGGACTTCTTCCGGATCTACCGGATCACGGCAACCTACGAGTTTCCCTGGGACATCACTCGCGCCCTCGAACTGGCCCTGTATCGCACCTATGCCGTCCCCAGCATCGGGCGACTCCTCGCAGAGACAGCGGAACTGACGGACCGTTCGCAGAAACGCTACGACGACACCGCACTCCTCCTCGACACCGTCGTGGAGCACGGCTTCGACAGTGCCCCGGGGCGCACGGCCATCCGCCGGATCAATCAGATGCACCGAAGCTACGACATCGGCAACGACGACATGCGCTATGTGCTGTGCACCTTCGTCGTCACCCCGAAGCGGTGGCTGGACAGCTACGGCTGGCGTCGGCTGTCAGACCATGAACTCCGGTCGTGCGCCGCCTATTACCGGACCCTGGGCGCCCATATGGGCATCAAGGACCTGCCGGAGACCTACGAGGATTTCGAGCGCACCCTGGACACCTACGAGGCCGAACACTTCGGCTGGGACGAAGGGGGACGCCGCGTCTCCGACGCCACGCTGGACCTGATGGGCTCCTGGTATCCGAGCCCCTTCGCCGCCGTTGCTCGGAAGGCCGCCCTAGCCCTCCTCGATGATTCGCTGCTGCGTGCATTCCGATACGAACGCCCGGGCGCCGCTTCCCGTAACCTCACCCGCGGCGCTCTGCGCCTGAGAGCACGGGCCGTGCGACTGCTGCCGCCGCGTACCACACCGCACTACGCCCGGCAGAACCCGGAGATCAAGGGCTACCCGGACGGCTATGAGGTTTCCGGCCTCGGCACGTTCCCCACCCCGGGCATGCGCGGCTGTCCGGTTCCGCACAAGCGGCGCCCCGACGCTCCGGCCGACTGAGCGGGAAGGGAGAGGGCTCGCGGGTCAGGGCGCCCGTACGGCAAGGGCGAGAAAGCGGCCGTCCTCAACTGTGTACGCGGCGGGCCGCCGGCCCGAACACTTCAGCGGCGGGCGGAGGCTGTGCTCGGCGCGCAGGCCGTCGACCGTGATCCGGCGGCCGTGGCACACGGCCGGGGCGGCCCGCCCGCAGAGTGAAACATCGGGAATGGGGTGCACGTTCGAGCACTGCCTGATCGGTCGGGAACATTTCTCTGTCATATTTCAGCAGCTTTCGAAATGAGCCCGGGGCGCGCGCCCCCAGCGCGACTAGCGTCCTCGATCCATGGGACACCTGGACCACGCCACCTTCGGCTGGCTGACACCTGCGCTGTCGTACGCGATGGCATGCATCGGCGCGGCACTCGGACTGCGCTGCACCGTGCGGGCACTCGACACGACCGGCCGTTCGCGCCGCAACTGGCTGATCACGGCCGCATCCGCCATCGGCTCGGGCATCTGGACGATGCACTTCATTGCCATGCTCGGCTTCGGCGTGACCGGAACCGACATCCGCTTCAACGTGCCGCTGACCCTGCTCAGCCTGCTCGGTGCCATGGTGGTGGTCGGCGGAGGCGTCTTCGCCGTCGGTTACAGCCGCGACCGGACCAGGGCGCTGTTGCTCGGTGGGCTTGCCACCGGACTCGGCGTCGCCAGCATGCACTACCTCGGCATGGCGGCACTCCGCCTGCACGGCACGATCCACTACGACCCGCTGCGGGTCGTACTCTCCGTCGTCATTGCTGTTGCAGCCGCTACGGTGGCGCTGTGGGCGGCGCTCAACATCAAGTCGCCCCGAGCAGTCGCGCTGGCCTCCCTCGTCATGGGCGCGGCGGTCAGCAGTATGCACTACACCGGAATGATGGCGGTCTCCGTGCAGGTTGCACCCTCCGGAAGGGAACTTTCAGGGGCCACGACCATGCAGTTCATCTTTCCCCTGGCTGTCGGCCTCGGCTCGTACCTCTTCCTGACCTCGGCGTTCGTGGCGCTCTCCCCGACGGCCGGCGAACGCGCCGCCTACGTCTTCGCCGAACGCACCGCAGGACCCACCGAAACGGGCTCATCCGCAGCCGCACCACCGGAATTCACCGAGCGCGGACCCGTCTTCCGGGCACGGCGTGGCGACATGGGTGACCACGACGTATCGCCCGTCACCACACCCTGACGCCGCTGCGCCCGGCACTGCGACACACCCAGCTCCACACCCGGAACGAGGAGGCCATGCGCCCACCCCGCACGACCCCGGAAACCGGTGCGGCGGCCGCCGCCCGGCCCCCCGCCCCAGCGGCACGCGGACGCCGCGCGCACGCAGGCCCGCCGGCCGACGAGAGCGCCGAGCACGACGTGACGCTGCCGACGCACCACACATCCGCGCCGCGCGAACGGTGGACGCTTCGTCCCAGGACCGTACGCGCGAAGATCATCTCGCTGCTGATGGTGCCGGTCGTCTCACTGCTCGCCCTGTGGGGTCTCGCCACGGTCACCACCGCCCAGGACGTGGCACGGCTACGCCAGTTGCAGCGGGTCGACGACGAGGTCCGGGCCCCGATATCCACCGCCGTCGCTGCACTCCAGAGCGAGCGCCGGGCGGCCATGCTCCAGTCCGAGGCCCCCAGCAGCGCCCAGGCCGCCGCACTGGAGCGCCGGACCGAGCGCACCGACACCGCGCTCGCCGCCCTGCTCCTCGACAGCGGTCACACCATCGCCGAAACCGGCAACTTTCCGCGCACCGTCGCCGACCGGCTCGACCGGTTCCTCGCCCTCACCCACCGACTGCGCGCCGACAGGAACGACACAGGCGACGAAAACGCCGTGTACGACCAGTACACCGCGGCCGTCTCCGCGGCCCTCGGCGTCTGTGGTGCCCTCACCGGAATTCAGGACGACGCACCCGGCTCCGACGCCCGAGTCCTGCTCGAACTCTCCCGCGCCGACGAGATGCTGGCCCGCGAGGATGCCCTGCTTGCCACGGCCGCTCGCACCGGAACGTTCAAGGCCGGCCAACTGCGACTGTTCACCGGAGCAGTGGATTCCCGAAGGGACCTCACGGAGACGGCGGGCGCAGATCTGCCTGCCGCCGAGCGGGTCACCTGGCAGCGTTTCACCGCCGGGGACGCCTACCGGAAGCTCCAGACCGCCGAGGACAAGGTGCTCGCCGCGCCTGCCGGACGCGAGGCCGTGAAGGCAGTGCCCGCCGCCGACTGGCAACGAGCAGTGGACCGCGTACGGAGCGAGCTGCGCACCATCGACACCATGCCCGGCAAACGCGCCGCCGACCGGGCCGGCCCGCTCGCCCGAGGCCTCTTCAGCCCGTCCGGAGCCGCTGTCCTCTTCGGCTTTGTCGCCGTCGCCGCCTCACTGGTGATCTCCGTACGCATCGGCCGCGGCCTCGTCGTCGAACTCGTCGATCTCCGCAACAGCGCCCTGGAGATCGCCCGCCGTAAACTGCCGCGGGCCATGCAACGGCTACGGGTGGGCGAGGAACTCGACATCGGGGCCGAGGCCCCGCAGGGCCCGGCCACCCACGACGAGATCGGCCAGGTCGGCGAGGCACTCGGCACAGTGCACCGGGCAGCCCTCAGCGCCGCCGTCGAACGGGCCGAACTCGCCGACGGCATTTCCGGAGTCTTCGTCAACCTCGCCCGTCGCAGCCAGGTGCTGGTGCACCGTCAGCTCAACCTCCTCGACAGCATGGAGCGCCGCGCCGACGACCCCGACGAGCTGAGCGATCTCTTCCGGCTGGACCATCTCACCACCCGGATGCGACGGCACGCCGAGAGCCTGATCATCCTGTCCGGCGCGGCGCCCGGACGGGCCTGGCGGATGCCCGTACCGCTGACCAACGTCGTACGTGCCGCCGTCTCCGAGATCGAGGACTACGCCCGCGTATCGGTACGGCAGCTGCCCGACGCCGCGGTGAAGGGCACGGCCGTCGCCGACCTCACCCACCTGCTGGCCGAACTCATCGAGAACGCCGCACAGTTCTCACCGCCACACACCAAGGTCCGCATCAGCGGCGAGCCCGTGGGCAACGGCTACGCCCTGGAGATCGAGGACCGCGGCCTGGGCATGGGCAACGAACTCCTCGGCGAGGCGAACCGGCGCATCGAGCAGGCGGAGCCCCTGGACCTCTTCGACAGCGACCGGCTCGGCCTCTTCGTCGTCAGCCGGCTCTCCGTGCGCCACCACATCAAGGTTCAGCTGCGCACCTCCGCGTACGGCGGGACAACCGCAGTGGTTCTGCTGCCAATGGCGCTGCTGCACAGTGCACTGCCGGCGGCCGGGACGCCGACTGCGCCGGAAAACACCTCGGTCGAGCGCCGGGACGACCGGGACCGCCCGCCCTTCGGACCCGGACCCCGTGCGGTGCGGCCGCGGACCACCCCTTGCCCGGCGCCGGTACCGGTAGCCGTGTTCGAGTCCCGTCCGGATCCCGCTGCCGCCGTCACCTCGCTGCGCGGGCGTCCGGGCGGAATGGATGACCGCAAGGTCCAGGCCCGCTCGGAAGAGCAGCCCGACGGCGGCACCCTGCCGCGCCGGGTACGGCAGGCCAGCCTCGTTCCACAACTGCGCGTGGAGACCCGCCCCGACGAACCGCCACGCGGCGACCCGAATGACACGGACCGCCCGCCCGAGCGCACCCCCGAGCAGGCCCGGGAACGCATGACCGCCTACCGCAACGGTTGGGTGCGCGGCGGCGGTGCCGCCCCCGGCGCACCATCGCCCCGATCGGGCACCTCAGACCCCCGTCCACGCAGCGAAGGAGACCATGCATGATCGCGAATGAGAGGGCCGGGGCACGCCAGGCCTCGGGTGAACTCGACTGGCTGCTGGACGATCTGGTGGCGCGGGTCGGCGAGGTCCGCCACGCCGTCGTGCTCTCCGGCGACGGACTCGCGGTGGGTGCCTCCAGCGCCCTGAGCCGTGAGGACTCCGAGCATCTGGCCGCCGTGGCCTCCGGATTCCACAGCCTGGCCAAGGGTGCGGGGCGCCATTTCCGGGCCGGGAACGTACGCCAGACCATGGTGGAGATGGACGAGGGCTTTCTGTTCGTCGCGGCAGCGGGCGACGGATCGTGCCTCGCCGTACTCAGCACGGCCTTCGCCGACATCGGACTGGTGGCCTACGAGATGGCTCGGCTCGTCAAACGTGTGGGTGAGCATCTTCGTACCCCGTCGCGGTTTGCCGCACCCCCGTCGGCTGTCGGCTGAGAGGGCGGAGACGGCTGTGTCCATGACCAACGAGGGGTCGGGAGGCATCCCGCGGACCTCGGGCCCGCACGTACGTCCGGGCAGCCATTGGTACGACGCCGAAGCCGGCCCGCTGGTCCGTCCGTACGCCGTGACGGGCGGCCGGACCGAACCGGGCCCCACCGGCGTCCAGTTCGATCTGATCGCTCTTGTCACCTTCGACGACAACGCACCGGACGGCTCCGGGGAATCCCTGCTCGGTCCCGAGCACCGAGCCCTGCTCACCCTCTGCCGGTCCGAGCCCCAGTCCGTCGCGGAGCTCTCCGCCGATGCCGACCTTCCGGTTGGAGTCGTACGCGTACTGCTCGGCGATCTGCTCGAAGCCGGCTGTGTACGCGTCAGCCGCCCCGTGCCGCCCGCACAGCTGCCGGACGAACGCCTCCTGCGCGAGGTGATCAACGGTCTACGGGCTCTGTAGGGGCACGTCGGCGACGTGGCCGGGCAGTACGCGGAGCACGCGGGCCTCTCTCCTGGCCTGAGCGGAGGGACGGGAGAGAGGCCCGCACTAACGACCTCGCCCACGATTGGCAGCGGCGTCGCGGCGTCTGGGACCTCCGCCTCCGGCGTTGTCGTCAGTCGCCGACGCGCCGCGTCGACTCCCTCCTCCGCCTTGGATCCGAAGGCCCCAGACGCCGCTCCTTCTCCCACTGCCAATCGCGGGCGAGGTCGTAATCGCCCGTACGGTTCCTCCGGGTCAGACATTGACCCCGTAGTCGGACGCGATGCCGGCCAGGCCCGAGGCATAACCCTGGCCGACCGCACGGAACTTCCACTCCGCGCCGTGCCGGTACAGCTCGCCGAAGACCATGGCGGTCTCGGTCGAGGCATCCTCGCTGAGGTCGTAACGGGCCAGTTCGACGCCGTTCGCCCGGTTCACCACGCGGATGAATGCGTTGCGGACCTGGCCGAAGCTCTGACCGCGGCTCTGCGCGTCATGAATGGAGACCGGAAAGACTATCTTGGCGACATCCGCCGGGACGGCCGCCAGGTCCACGTTGATGGACTCGTCGTCGCCCTCACCCTCGCCGGTCAGATTGTCGCCGGTGTGCTGGACCGAACCGTCCGGGCTCGTCAGGTTGTTGTAGAAGACGAAGTGCAGGTCGGAGAGGACCTTGCCGGCATCCGAACACAGCAACGCGCTCGCGTCCAGGTCGTGATCCGCGCCCGTCGTCGTCCTGACGTCCCAGCCCAGGCCGACCGTCACTGCGGTCAGACCGGGCGCCTCCTTCGACAAGGAGACGTTGCCGCCCTTGGCCAGGGTCACACCCATGAACTTCCTCCATTGGTTCAGTGGTTCGGTGATGCGGTGATCAACGCTTCTTCGGCCGTCGCCCGGGTCAACGACGATGCCTCGCCCTTGGTTCCCTTGATTGCGCAAACCCTGAAGTGATGGACGGGGAGGGTCGTGCGCTGGTGACCACGTGTCTCATGCGCGTGTGTCGGTGCTGGGGCTCGCATCGGTCTCCTTCATGGCCTTCGCCTCGCTCTTCAGGATCCGCACGGATTTACCAGGGCGCGGGCCGTGGCAGGCAGCTTTTCCGAGCCGAACAGTGCGATCGCCGCAATCGTCACGATCAACAGGTGCCAGGGTTCGAGGCCGTTGCGCACCATATGAGTGCCGCCCTTCCTTTCGGTGTCTTGGTCGGCGTTTCCGCTCGGCGTCCGCGGACAGTGCTTCAGGCTGGCTGTGGCAGGTCCGGTGATTCACTCGAACAGCGATACTTGCTACGTTGCGCAACTGTACAACCATAGGGCGGTGGAGCACGTCTTTCACCGTGGAAGCCGGACGGGGTGGCCGATGACAGGAAGTCACAAGTCAGCAGCGGGCGGGCGAAGGGGCAGCCGACTGAGACGAACAGCCATGTTCGGGCTGTCGTTCCTCGTGCTGCTCGTCGCGGGCGTCGGGTGGGTCTACCTCAAACTGAACGGCGGCATCGACACCTTCAGCGCGGACGGGATCTCGGGCGACCGGCCGCCCGGCTCGTCGAACGGTCAGAACGTCCTGGTCATCGGATCGGACACGCGCTCGGGCGACAACAGCAAGCTGGGCGGCGGCACGGGTGCGGTGGGACGCTCCGACACCGCATTCCTTCTCCATGTGTACGCCGACCACAAACACGCGGTCGCGGTGTCCGTTCCCCGTGACGCCCTGGTCGATATCCCGGCCTGCAAGATGCCGGGCGGTGAGTGGACCGCGCCGCAGCACGACGTGATGTTCAACGGCGCGTTCTCGGTCGGGGAGACGGCAGAGGGAAACCCCGCCTGCACCCAGAACACCGTCGAGCAGCTCACCGGCTTGCGTGTCGACCACACCGTCGTCATCGACTTCGCCGGATTCTCGGCACTGACCTCGGCCGTCGGGGGCGTTCCGGTGTGTCTGCCCCAGGACGTCTACCAGCGCGACCTCAGCCCGAAGCGGCCCACGCAGGGTGCCCGGATCTTCACGAGGGGCCCGCAGACCGTCTCCGGGCAGCGGGCACTCGACTACGTCCGACTCCGGCACGGCATCGGTGACGGCTCGGACATAGGGCGGATCAAGCGTCAGCAGGCGTTCGTGGCCTCCCTCATCAAGAAGGTCAAGTCCCAGGGGCTGAACCCCACCACACTGCTGCCCCTCGCCGACGCGGCTACCGACGCGATGACCGTCGACCCCGGGCTCGGGTCGGCCGACCGGCTGCTGTCGTTCGCCATGTCGATGAAGAACATCGACCTGCACAACACCAAGTTCGTCACTGTCCCCTGGCGTTACGAGGGCTCGCGCGTCGCGATAGTCGAACCGGACGCCGACGCGCTCTGGGCAGCGCTGAAGGCCGACCGTACGGTCGACGGCCAGGACGCCAGTGGCAGGGGACCGGCCAAGGGCAAGGGGGCGGCGAGCGACGGGGCATCACCCGCGGCCGCTGCCTCGGTCTCCGGCACGGGCATCAGCATCGGCGTCTACAACGGCACCACGGTCAGGGGGCTCGCGGCCCGGGCCACCGAACTCCTGCGCGCCCGAGGCTTCACCGTCACCACCACGGCCACCGCGAGCAGCCAGGACTACGCCTCGACCGTCATCGAGTACGGACCGGGCCAGCGGAACGAGGCAGAGACCACGGCACGGCTGTTCGCCGGAGCCCGGACGACCGCTTCCGACACCGCCGGAATCCAGGTGATCCTCGGCAGTTCCTACGCACAGAACCCTTCGTTCGCACCCGAGACTCCGGCCCCCTCCGCTGTGCCGTCCACCGTCGCCGACGGAGCGCGGTCGGCCGACGACGACCCATGCGCGGACCTCTCGTACGGCTGACTTTCCCCGCAGTGATGGGAAGGCGGCGCTGTGCCGGAGTCCGGGTGGTCGATGTGCGACGGGGTCACGAGAAACTCCACTTCCGTTCGTAGCGCGCACGGACCGCCCACAGTCCGTATGCGTAGAGGGCCAGTACCGTTGCAAGCAACAGGTAATAGAGCGGTGGCAGCGGACTCATGCCCAGCAGCGGACCGACCGGGGTGAGCGGCAGCAGCAGGCCGATCACCGCAAGACCGGACGCCGCCGCCGGCAACGGGCCGCCGCTGTGGCCCTCGGCAGTGCGGCGGCCCGTACGGAGCAGCAGTATCACCAGAGCCTGGGTGAGCAGGTTCTCGGTGAACCAGCCGGAGTGGAAGGACTCCTGCCCGCCCGATGTCGCCGAACCGTGCAATGCGCAGACCAGCACGGCGAACGTCGCCAGGTCCGCGGTGGCGTTCAGCAGACCGAAGCCCGTGATGAAGCGGAGGAAATCGCGCGGACGCAGCACCGTGGGCCGCCGCAGCACCGCGGGTGCGGGCTGGTCGAACGCGAAGGCGAGCTGTGCCACGTCGAAGCACAGGTTCTGTACCAGGACCTGTGCCGGAAGCATCGGCAGGAACGGCAGCATCAGCCCCGCGGCCAGCATCGCGATGACGTTGCCGAGGTTCGACGAGAGCGTGATGCGCAGATACGCGGCGATGTTCCCGCTGCAGTGCCGGCCGGCCGTGATCGCATGGTCGATGGCCGCGAGGTCCTTCTCGGCAAGCACCACATCGGCGGTTTCCCGCGCCACGTCGACCGCGTTCCGTGGGCAGATGCCGACATCGGACGCGTGCATTGCGGGCAGATCGTTGACGCCGTCACCGAGGAATCCGGTCGTGTGTCCGAAGGTACGCAGCGCGGAGACGATCCGGGCCTTGTGCTCGGGCGTGCAGCGGGCGAAGACAGTGGCCCGGTCGGCGGCCTCCGTGAGCTCCCGGTCCGACAGCGCGTCGATCCCTTCCGCGGAGACGACCTCGCCCGGATCGAGGCCCAGATCCCGGCAGGCACGGGTGACGGTTCCCGGATCGTCGCCGGTGAGGACCTTCACGGCGATGCCCCTGTGCTCCAGCACGTCCAGCGCTTGTGCGGCGCTCGGCGTGAGCGCGTCCCGCAGAGCGACGAACCCGATGAAGGTCAGCCCCCGTTCGTCGGCCGTCGTGTACGTACCGAGCCGGGCGGGCCGCTCGTTCCGGGCCACCGCGAGCAGCCGCAGACCGCTCGAGGCCTCACGGGCGGCCAGGGCCCTCAGCCGGTTCCGTTCGGCATCGTCCAGGGCACAGCGGTCGAGCACCGCTTCCACTGCCCCTTTCGTGACGATGGTGTGGTTGCCGAGCCTCCCGGGGCTGCGGACGACCGCGGTGGCGAGGCGCCGCACCGGATCGAACGGCAACGCGGCCACCCCGTCGTACGCGGACAGCGCCTCCTCCCGCTCCTCGGTTGCGTCCAGAACCGCCTCGTCGAGTGCGTCGGGGGCGGGCAGGTCAGCGAGTTGCAGCGACCACAGTGCGTTCACCGCGGCCCAGTGCAGCACCTCGGGATCGGACCGGCCCGCCCCGTTCAGCGACCGTTCGACGACCGGCCGGTCCTGGGTGAGGGTTCCGGTCTTGTCGAGACACAGCACATCGATCGCACCGAGATCGTGCAGAGCGGGCAGCCGTTTGACGATCAGCCCGTGGTTCCGGGCGAGCAGCGAAGCGCCCCTGGCCAGCGCCGTCGTGACGATCACCGGCAGCATCTCCGGCGTCAGCCCCACTGCCACTGCGACGGCGAACGGCAGCGTCTCCAGACCGCGACCGCGCAGTGCCGCATTGGCCATCAGCACCAAAGGCGGGGTGAGGAGCATGAACCGGATCAGCGTCCAGGAAATCCCCTGCACCGAACGGTCGAAGGCGCTGGTGCCCCGACGGCGTGCCGCAACGTCGTACGCGGCGGCGAACCGGGTATCCGCACCCGTGGCCGTCACCACCGCCGTGCCACTGCCCGACGCCACGCTGCTGCCCTGGAAACACAGCTCGGGCCGCGCGAACAGTCCGGCCTCGTGACCGGGTCCGGCGTCGGCGGTGCGGTGCCGGTCCGGAGCATCGACGGGCTGTTTGGCGACCGGCATCGACTCGCCCGTGAGGGCCGACTGATGCACGGTCAGGCCGCTCGCGCGCAGCAGCCGCACATCGGCAGGCACAAGATCTCCCGGACCGAGTCTGATGACATCGCCCGGCACCAGCTCCCCCACCGGCATCTCGCGCGCCTGTGGTGTGGCATCCGGGCCGGTGCGGCGCAGCACGGTCGCGGTGGTCGCCACGAGCTCCCGTAGCGCGGCCGTCGAACGGTCGGCCCGGTGCTCCTGCGCTGAGCGCAAGAGACAGCTGACGACCACGAGCGCGAGCGTCACGGATGCCGTACCCCATGAGGCCACCGCTGCCGAGACCAGACCCAGAGACAGAAGTACCGAGGTGAACGGATCGCGCAGGCTGCGGATGAAACGGTGGGGCCAGGAGACCGGACGCCAGGCGGGCAGGGTGTTCTCGCCGAACCGTGCCAGCCGTTCCTCTGCCTGTCCCTCCAGCAGCCCGCGCGGCCCGCTGTCCAGCGAGCGGAGAACCTGCAAGGAGGTTGCGGCAACCGGCGAAGCGGGCGGCGCGATGTCGGAGGCGGCGCTCCGGCCGATCGCCGCGCGCGTTATCGGTACCACGACGGCGGACGACCGGGCGGGATCGGTGCTGCCGGGACCTGCGGCGGCACTGCTCTCAGGCACCGAGCTCACTGAGGCGCACAGGGTGCGCGGGCGTGTGTCCGGCGCGTTCGGCGAGCTGGCCGACCATCAGCCGCACGACGGTCACCACGTCGGGGTCGTCGACCAGGTACACCTGCCGACGGCCTTCGCGGCGTGACCGTACGAGACCGGCCAGTTTCAGCTTGGTCAGATGCTGGCTCACCGAAGGAAGGGTGCCGCCCACCCGGTCCGCGAGGCCGGTCACATCGCTCTCGCCCTGGGACAGGGCCCACATGATGTGCAGCCGCGCAGGCGTCGCCAGCAGGCCGAAGGCGGAAGCCGCCTCCACCAGTACCTCCGCGGGCGGATCCTCGAAACCGCCGTCGGCAGCTGTCGACACTGTTGCTCTCCCTGTCCGCGTGGGCCATTCCTCGCACCCGAAGCACCCAGTGTAGGCGCCACACTGCTGCCGTCCGCGGGCCCGTGCGCTTGTGAGCGTTCCGTGCGCTCACGACCGGGAACGGCAGGCGCACCCAGTTCAGACGCATCGGATTGTGGACTCATCCGGGCTGTCAGTGAGCGGGAACGGTCACATCGCTAAAAAATCGATCCCGTCCCCCGGGGCAGGTTCTCGTTTGCCATGCTGTCGCCGTACTCATGCTGACGGTCCACGGAATCCGAGCCCTTCAAGACAACTCTGACCTGCGTATTCAGCGTCTTGGGACTCACTGGTGAGAGAAGTGATCGATGCCTTCCGAGCACGCTGACAACACCCACGGGAAGACGGCCGGGGAGGCCGCGGAGACCGATGCCCTCGCACTGAAGATTCTGGTCGCGGGAGGCTTCGGGGTCGGGAAGACGACGCTGGTCGGCGCGGTCAGTGAGATCCGGCCGCTGCGGACGGAGGAACTTCTCAGCGAGGCCGGGCAGTTCGTCGACGACACCGACGGGGTCGATCGGAAGACCACGACGACCGTGGCCATGGATTTTGGACGCATCACCATCCGCTCCGGTCTCTCGCTCTATCTGTTCGGCACACCTGGACAGGACCGCTTCTGGTTCCTGTGGGACGAGCTCTCCCAAGGGGCGCTCGGGGCCGTCGTCCTCGCAGACACCCGGCGCCTGGCGGACTGCTTCCCGGCCGTCGACTACTTCGAGCACCGCGGCATCCCCTTCGTCGTCGCGGTCAACTGCTTCGCGGGCGCTCGCGCCTACGGCGAACGCGAGGTTTCCCGTGCCCTCGATCTCGAACTCGGCACGCCTGTCGTGCTGTGTGACGCGCGCGACCGGGACTCCGGCAAGGAAGTCCTGATCCGCATGGTCGAATACGCCGGCCGGATGCACACCGCCCGGCTTCTCGACTCGGTGAGCTGACCCTCCCGGCCTACATCTGTTGCGCGCCAAGGGGCCAGGACCCAGCCACATGACCGCGGAGTGCTTGCCCGTACGTGACCAGTGCGCGAGGCTTACGCGAAACGTGGGACACAGGGAACGTATGAGCGGGGAGGAGCGGGAGAATGGCGCTGGACAGGGAACTCGACTGGCTACTTGACGATCTCACGAGCAGGGTCGAGCACATACGGCACGCGTTGGTGCTGTCGAACGACGGACTGGTGACCGGAGCGAGCACGGGCCTGGCGCGTGAGGACGCGGAGCATCTTGCCGCGGTCTCGTCCGGGCTGCACAGCCTCGCCCGTGGATCGGGACGCCACTTCCGGGCAGGGAAGGCCCGGCAGACCATGGTGGAATTCGATGAGGCACTGCTCTTTGTGACGGCCGCAGGGGACGGCAGCTGTCTGTGTGTGCTGAGCGCGGCCGAGGCCGACGTCGGCCAGGTCGCGTACGAAATGACGCTGCTCGTGAACAGAGTCGGAGAGCATCTCGGTGTCGCCGCGCGGCAGTCGGGAAGTGAATAAAACAAGCGGACCTGACCCGGCTGCGGGAGTTGTCCACAGGCCGGGCAAGCGATGTCTGTCCCGGGTTACGGTGTTCACAGCGAGTGATTGAATCTCACGGGGCAGAGCATCATGACTGTTACCGAAACTGTGTGTACGGAGACTGCAAGCACGATGGCTCTGAGCACGGCAGCCCAGGAACTTCAGCTGAAGCACGGCGGGTTCGCCATTGCCGTGCATGTGGGTCTCGTCCATGTACTGGATTCTGATTCCGTACGTGATCCGGCGCAAAGCACTCGCGCGGGGAGAACGGCACCGGCATCATGGCCCACATGCTGATCAGGGAAGCCACTGCTGAGGACTGGCCTGCCATCTGGCCGTTCTTCCACGAAATCGTTGCCGCGGGCGAGACCTTCACCTACCCGCCCGATCTCGGTGAGAGTGACGCCCGTTCCTGGTGGCTCCTCACGTCGCCGAACCGCACGGTCGTCGCAGTCGACGACGACGGGACCATCCTCGGCACGGCAAAGATGAACAACAATCACATGGGCAACGGCGCGCACATCGCCAGCGCCAGCTACATGGTCGACCCCAGGCGTTCCGGGCAGGGTGTGGGCCGGGCTCTGTGCACGTACACGCTGGAATGGGCTCGCTCATCGGGGTTCCGAGCCATGCAGTTCAATGCCGTCGTGGAGACGAACACCTACGCCGTCCGGCTGTACCGCGCGCTCGGCTTCGAAATTCTGGGAACCTTGCCCGAGGGGTTCAACCATCCCAAACTGGGATTCGTCGGACTCCACATCATGTACCGCCCTCTGTGACAGCCACCCTGCCCGCATTGTCTCAACCAGCGCTGATGTGGGGTCAGCTGTGACTTCGCGTGCTTCGTGGGGCGGGCGCACGCGTAGTCATGAGGGGCAGTACGGTGCGCCCCACCGCAATCGGGCGAGACGGGAGGCCTCGTCCGCCACCCGATCAGCGGTGGAGCGGCTGCGGTCGTGCTGCGGACACGCGGCAAAATCCGGGCCGAGGGCCGGTCCGGGTGGCCTCTGCACCCCTGCTGCCCGAGCCCGGGACCCGCCCCGCAGAATGGCAGGCGGAAGATCGTCCGCGATCGGCGGGCGATATGGCACAGGGGCTGACCGGAGCGCAATCATGAACCACGACGATCCCGTCCTGCTGCACACCGAGGGACGCATCCGGCACATCACGCTCAACCGCCCGCGCGCCCTGAACGCGCTGAACCACGCCATGGTGCTGCGCATCGACGCAGCACTCGCCGAAGCCGCGCTCGACGACACCGTCACCGCGGTCCTCATCACCGGTGCGGGGGAGCGCGGCCTCTGTGCAGGCGGCGACATCCGCTCGATCCACGAGGACGCCCGCGCGGGCGGCGGCGCATCGATGGACTTCTGGCGTGACGAGTACCGGCTCAACGCCCGTATCGCCCGATTCCCCAAGCCGTATGTTGCGATCATGGACGGCATCGTGATGGGCGGCGGCGTCGGTGTCTCGGCCCACGGAGACGTCCGTATCGTCACCGAACGCTCGCGCATCGCCATGCCCGAGACCGGCATCGGCTTCGTCCCCGATGTGGGCGGGACGTACCTGCTCGGTGCCGCGCCCGGTGAGCTCGGCACTCATCTGGCGCTCACCGCGGATGCGGTCGGCGCGAGTGATGCGCTGCTGTGCGGGCTGGCAGACCACTTCGTACCGTCGCAACTCCTTGCTGAGCTCACCACGGCCCTCGCCGCCTGTGGTACAGCTGCCGAGATCGAGGAGACGGTGCGGCGGTATGCCTCACCCCCGCCGAGCGGTGAACTGGCGGCGCACCGCGAGTGGATCGATGCGTGCTACCGGGCCGATTCCGTCGAGGAGATCCTCGACCGCCTCGACAACAGCGGTGTCCCCGCCGCAAAGCAGGCCGCCGAGACGATCCTGGCCAAGTCGCCCACCGCGCTCAAGGTGACACTCTCCGCCCTGCGCAGGGCCCGCAGGCTCGACGGTCTCGAGGCGGCGCTCGACCAGGAGTACCGCATTTCGTGCACCGCCTTCACCAGGCCCGACCTGGTGGAAGGCGTGCGTGCCCAGATCATCGACAAGGACCGCAATCCCCGGTGGAGCCCGGCTGACCTGGCCGGGGTCTCCGAGGCCGATGTGGCGCTCTTCTTCGCCCCGCTGGGCGACCGGGAGCTCGGCCTGGATCCCGGTTCCCGGACGACGGACTGAGCGGACGAAGACGGAACCGGGACGGACCGGGACTGTGGAGACCGGTTTCAGCGACCGTTGCCGGACATGCTCGGCTGAAGCGAGCGCACGAGATCGAAGAACCGGGACTCGTTGCCGCAGAGCCCCGCGCGCTCCAGAGCGCCATCGGCCTCCGCGATCGGGGAGGCGAGCAATGGCACATACAACGGGCCCTCGTCAGGTTCCGCGAGCGCGGCCCGGGTGGCCTCCAGCAGTCGGACATACGCCTGGGCCGCGGCGAGTTCGTCATTGCGCATCTCAGCATCTTCCGGTCAGAGGTGTCGGACCCACCAGCATCCCCCATGGGTCTGACAACGCACTCCCGCAGCGGCGCGAGGCCACCCACCAGCCACCGTTCGGCCGTCGGACACCGGCCTGTGTCGGCTCCGGACCGAGTTCCTGGTCGATCGCGGCATGGCTGCGGGTTGCGGCGTCGATGACCGCCTCCCAGCTGCCGTACTTGGCGAACTGCTGGTCGGCTGTCGGGCTCAGTCGGTTGCCGTACTTCGCCATGTCGCGTGCCTCAAGAGCCTGAACGGCCTCCGGGGACATGCCCGCGCGAGTGATGTCCTTGGCCTCGTGACGCTACGGTGGCCGGGACGTCCGGGAGCGATCAAGAAATCGGCGCGTACGGGTGACGGATCCCGATAGGGTCGACCGTCCGACAGCTCCGTACCCCAGAGGATCCACGCACTGTGCCCGATAATGTCCAAGGCCCCGGCACCGACCGCATCGACCGTGCCGAACTGCGCGCCGACTGCGCGAACTGTTTCGGACTGTGTTGCGTTGCACTGACCCTGGCCCGGTCCGCGGACTTCGCGATCAACAAGGATGCGGGTAAGCCCTGCCGCCATCTGCGGGAGGACTACCGCTGCGGCATTCACACCGAACTGCGGACCCAGGGCTTCCCCGGCTGCACCGTGTACGACTGCTTCGGAGCCGGCCAGAAGGTCTCCCGCGAGACCTTCGACGGGCAGGACTGGCGCCGGGCCCCGCAGACGGCCCATCAGATGTTCCAGGTGTTCCCGGTCATGCGACAGCTCCATGAACTCCTCTGGTACCTCACGGAAGCACTGTCCCTGGAACCGGCGCGCTCCCTCCACGCCGAGATACGTCGCAGCCTCGACGAGACGGAACGCCTCACCCACCTTCCGGCTGAGGCATTCACAGATCTGGACGTGGCCGCGCACCGAGACGACGTCGCCGCCCTCCTGCTCCGTACCAGCGAACTCGCACGAGCCGCGGCACCCCGTGGGAAGAAGCGCGACCACCGCGGCGCCGACCTCATCGGAGCCAGGCTCGAAGGCGCAGATCTGCGGGGTGCCGATCTGCGAGGTGCGTACCTCATCGCAGCGGACCTCAAGGGCGCCGATCTGCGCCTGGCCGACGTGATCGGGGCCGACTTCCGGGACGCCGACCTTTCCGGCGCCGATCTCACCGGAAGCCTCTTCCTCACCCAGGCGCAGCTCAATTCGGCCAGGGGCGACGCGGCGACGAGACTCCCGCCCCCGCTCAGCCGCCCCACACACTGGGGCCAGTGATTTCCGGCCCGGACAGTGATATTGACGGTCAGGACACCGCACACGCCACGCCTGAACGAGTAGGCCGGTGCGGCGGGGCACCGCCGAAACCCGTGGTTCGTTGCAGAGTGTGGCGTACCCGGAACGCCTTCGACGACCGGACCGAGGAGTCCCGCACATTCCCAGCAGTACCGACCGCAGCCGCACCGAGCAGAGCCGCACCCGCCTGATCGAACGGCTCATGGAGCAGTTCCCGCACGTGCCCAGGGAAGCCGTCATCAAGGAGGATCTCCTGCGCGGCGGCCTGGCGTTCGACGAGTCCGCCCTCAGCGACAACGAGGGCGGCGATGTCAAGCCGAAGTCGTACTTCATCTTCTCGTTCGACCACAGCACCCTCCCCGAGCTCGGCGCGGCCGCACTCCGCCGTCCGCCGGAGGAGATCGTGCTCACCAAAGGCCCGTACGAACTGCGCAGGACCGTGGTGTCGGTACGGGTCAACCCGGCATCCCCGTACCGCGTCGCGGCCGACGACGACGGAGTGCTCGGGCTGTATCTCGACGGCCGGCGGATCTCCGATGTCGGCCTTCCGCCGATGCCGGACTACTACCGGCACACCCTTGAGAACGGCAAGTCCGTGATGGAGGTCGCGCCCACCATCCAATGGGGCTACCTCGTCTATCTGACGGTCTTCCGTGTCTGCCAGTACTTCGGGGCGAAGGAGGAGTGCCAGTACTGCGACATCAACCACAACTGGCGCCAGCACAAGGCGGCGGGACGCCCGTACACCGGCGTGAAACCGGTCGAGGAGGTCCTGGAGGCACTCGCCGTCATCGACAAGTACGACACTGCGAAGGCATCCACCGCCTACACCCTCACCGGCGGTGCCATCACCTCCCACATCGGTGGCCGCGACGAGGCCGATTTCTACGGTCAGTACGCCAAGGCCATCGAGGAGCGCTTCCCCGGTCGCTGGATCGGCAAGGTCGTCGCCCAGGCCCTGCCCAAGGCCGATGTGCAGCGCTTCCACGACTACGGCATCCAGATCTACCACCCCAACTACGAGGTGTGGGACCGCCGGCTGTTCGAGCTCTACTGCCCTGGCAAGGAGCGCTACGTGGGCCGTGACGAGTGGCACCGCCGCATCCTGGACTCCGCCGAGGTCTTCGGCCCCCGCAATGTCATCCCCAACTTCGTGGCGGGCGTGGAGATGGCCGAGCCCTTCGGCTTCACCACGGTGAACGAGGCCATCGAATCGACCACCGAGGGCCTGCGGTTCTTCATGTCGCACGGCATCACCCCGCGATTCACCACCTGGTGCCCGGAGCCCACCACCCCGCTCGGAAAGACCAACCCGGATGGAGCGCCGCTGGAGTATCACATCCGCCTGTTGGACGCCTACCGCGCGACCATGGAGGAGTACGGGCTCAGCTCGCCCCCCGGCTACGGCCCGCCCGGCCCGGGGCGCGCCGTCTTCTCCGTCAGCTCGTTCATGGACAGTCTTCCGGCCCGTCCGGACGACGTTCTGTAGCGCCGAGCCGGTCGTCGGGCACCACCGGGGCGCCGGAAGTCAGTTCACTTACGACCCGGCCGAATCCCTGCACCAGGGACGTTGCCCGTGGCGTCGCCCCGGGCGAGCACGGTTTGCACTTCGTGGGCTGGCTGCATCACGACACCACGTCGTATGCGGGGGACGGTCTGTGGACAGCCGACTACGTGACCGCGGGCAAGCCCAGGATCAAGGCGCCCTGGTGCATTCATCATTACACCGACCGGCCGTTCGACAAGGACGTCGCTGATTTCTCCTCTTTCTCCTCGCGGACCGCCATGCGTGACTGGGCTTGCGGGTAGCCGCACGCGCGGGCCGTGAGGCCGGTGATCGGGCATCGGCGATCGGGCACGCAGCACAGAACATCGGGCGGGGGGCACACAAAAGCGAAATCCGGCCATCTGAAATAATCTGTTTCGGGGCTTCTGTCACCTCTGTAACACCGCAGGGTGGCCGATCAGCCGGACGTGCCCGATCGAAGCGGAGGAGTAATCCATGAAAGCCGCCGTTGTCCGCAGCTTCACCGAGCCGCTGGTGATCGAGGAGAGGGCCGTGCCAACGCCGGCCGGGCACCAGGTCCTGGTGCGGATGGAGACCTCCGGGCTGTGCCACACAGATATCCACGCTGCACACGGCGACTGGCCCGTCAAGCCCAGGCCGCCGTTCGTGCCGGGCCACGAGGGCATCGGCATCGTCGAAGCGGTCGGCGCACAGGTCACTCATATTGCGGTGGGGGACCGGGTCGCCATCCCCTGGCTCGGAGAGGCGTGCGGACACTGCGACCACTGCATCTCCGGCTGGGAGACGCTCTGCCTGAAGCAGCAGAACAGTGGTTACTCCGTGGACGGCAGCCATGCCGAGTACGCACTGGCGCACGGAACGTACGTGGTGCCGGTGCCCGACGGCATCGACCCGCTGGACGCGGCACCGCTGACCTGCGCGGGCGTCACCACGTACAAGGCCGTGAAACTGTCCGGCGCGCGCCCGGGCACGCGCGCCCTCGTCTCCGGTATCGGCGGCCTGGGCCATCTCGCCCTCCAGTACGCGCGGATCTTCGGCGCCGAGACGATCGCCGTCGACGTCACCGACGAGAAGCTGGCCCTCGCCCGCGAACTGGGCGCCGACCATGTCATCGATGCCCGGGTCCAGGATGTCGCCGAAGAGGCCAGCCGGCTCGGCGGGGCCGACGCGGCCATCTCGCTGGCCGTGAGCAACGCGTCGTTCAGCGCCGCCTACGGTGCGCTGCGCCGGGGCGGCACGCTCGTCCTGGTGGCGCTTCCCGCCGAGGGCAAGCTGGAACTGCCCGTATTCGACACGGTACTGAACGGCACGAAGATCGTCGGCTCGATCGTCGGAACCCGTGAGGATCTCGCCGAGGTGTTCCAGCTGCACAGGCTCGGCCGCACACGTGTCGTCCGCGAGAGCCGAGGTCTTGAGGACATCAACGCGTCGATCGACGAAGTACTGAAGGGCAAAGTGCCGGGTCGTCTCGTCTTCGACATGCGCTGAACCGCACGGTGCTGAGCCGGACGGCGCTCGCCTGAGATGGGGGTCGATGCGCGGACGGGCGCTGCCCGGGTCGGGCGGTGCGCAGACCGGAACCCCGGCCCGATTCCGGCGGGCCGGGGTTCCGTGTCATAGGAGAGTTTCGTTCACCGGTCCTCGTAGTAGCGCTCGAGCACCCGGAAGCTGGCCACGACTCCGTTGCGGACGAAGATGCCGCCTCGGACGTGGCCGGGGAATACGCCGGTGCTGGAGCTCCAGGGTCCGACGGTGGCGATGGGGGCGCCGTTGTCACAGGTGGCCCCGCGGAAGACCTCGATGGTCCGGCGGCTGTCGTTGCGGATGTTGAGGCTCTTGGAGCCGAGGCCGCTGACCACGGTGATGCAGCCGCCGGGCTCGTCGGCGTAGGTGCGCTCGTTGATGTGGATGCGGCCCTCGTAGTGGTCCCAGCCCTCGTAGTCCCGGTCGCCATAGTTCCGGTCGTCGTAGCCCCGGTTGTCGTTGCCCTTGCCTTCGTTGCCCTTGCCGGCGTCGCCGCCGTCGAGGGCCTCAACAGGGACGGCGGCCTGCTGGACGACAGGGGATGCCTGGGCCGGCTTGGTGGTCGAGGCGTAGGTGATGCCGGTGGCGGCCAGTGCCGCGGTGGCCGCGATGACGGTGGTAACGACGGCGGAACGGGTAACCATGTCACTTCTCCTGTCTCAGAGAGGTCGGCCGAGCAGACGGCCTGTGATCGAACGTACTGACGGCCCCCATAGCTGTCATATCGGACACGTTGAAGGGTTGGTGCCGGGGTGCCGATCGGGGTACGCGAGACACCTGTATGCGATTACCGGATAATCGAATTAGAGGTCAAGTGGCCTTATTTATTTATAAATTGATGCTCCATTAGCCTCTCTGGGCGACTTTTTGATGCCCACTCACTCCTGGTGGCGGCGTGTCATTGTTGACACGGTCCGGGTGGGAGGCGCAGACGCATTCTGAATGCCTGTCGTTCACGATCCCATCCATCCCAGACCTGCGGTGACGGCCCGTAGTGTCGCTGCCGGAGAGGACATGGCTCGGGATCTGGCACCGATCCGGCGGGCTTCGTCTTGCCGGCCCCATGTTCGACCGTCTTGTCCAGCTCGGTGAATGAGGAGACCTCGGGCAACAGGAACACAGTGGTTGCGGCGGACGTGCCCGATTCGGGTCTCGACTCCACCTCCCTCGAGGGCACCTTCGATGCCGGGTCGGCAGTAGAATCTCTCGATCTCTGTACACCGTGATTTCGCGAATTCCGAAAGGCGCTTGGGGCGAACCCGCGGATTCATGCGGGAAGTTGGCCTGCACGCGCGCTCCGGTTCAACGGGTGCGCGAGGCGTCTTCGGCGGCCGAGACGGCGACGGCGGTTGTGTAGTGGAGGCGGCAAGCTGGTCAACCTCCTCTGCCGGGCGAAATTGAGTGAATCCATGAGCGGCGACGTCTTGTCGGTCATCCCGCCCGATCCGCACCGGCAGCCCGACCGGGCTGCGGCTGACCGTGCCGGCCGCAGACGGCCGGGTAGGCCCAGGAACGGCCGTGCGGGCTCGGGCATGCGGGAACGAGGGATCTCGGGCCGTGTGGGAGCTCGCCCGGGAGCCCTTCGCACGCAGACGGACGGGCCGTGTCATCGCTGCTGAAGTCCGTCGTTTTGCGGACTGGCTGCCCCACCGGGTCAACTGCCCCACCGGGTCAACTGCCCCACCGGGTCAGCTGTCGCACCGTCGAGTGCTGATGAGTCAGCCCCGTCATGCCGCCTGCCCTGTTAAACGCGGACTTGGGGGTTTTGTCGGGCGGAACTGTTCTGCCGCGGTCCGACCTCCGGTCAACTCTTCGGCGTCGTGCCTGGAGCACGTATACTCAGCCTCCGCTTCCCCTAGCCGGTGGAAGACACCCGTACCCTCGACAGAAAGTTCAACATGAGTTCCGCAGACAGAGCCGAGGCACCGATCTACGCCAGGCTTGTGGAGGAGCACGGGGACGTTCTGGCCGAGACGCGCCGGGTGGCTGAGCAGACCTTGCGCGAGGCGGACCGCGCGATCGACTTCAGTGGTGTGGGCTCGCCGGTGGCATTCCGTTAGATCGGCGCGCGAATCCCTCGCCCAAGCCGAGGACCACGATGGGCCGCATGCACCATAGAGGCAGCGGCAGGCGCCAGTCCGCGCACTCGGAGAGCATGTCCAAGTGCGCGGAAGCTTATGCCGTGACTTCCAGCGTGGCCTTGTTCCGAGCCCGGACGAATCGGTAGGTCTTGAGGTGCACGCTGGTTGCGTGCCCCACCAGGTGAAGGTTCCGTCCGACTGCGCGGTCACGGCCGCCGTGGACGGGCCGACTCCCGAAGGGCAGGTGGCCGCCGCCGTTCCGGTCCCGACCAGCCAGCGCCCCTCACCCGGGACCATGTGGGTGTTTTTGGTTTTGGGGTGTGTTTGTGAGGGTGGGGGGTGGAGTTGTGGGTGGGTCAGTTTTTTGTGGGGTTGGGTTTTTATGGTGGTGGTGAAGACGAGTTCTCCGTCTTGGTGGGCGGTGCCGCCGCCGAAATGTTCGCGCGGGAGGCCTTCGCGCCCGCTTCGCTCACGGCGATCAGCCGTCGGGCCGGGGTGAGCAACGGTGCGTTGCACTTCCACTTCGAGAACAAGAAGGTGCTGGCCCGGGCCGTCGAGGAGGAAGCGATACGGACCGTGCGCGGTATCGCCAGGAAAGCGCTCGGCGGCCAGGACGGTGGTCTGCGGGTGCTCGTGGAGTGGGTGCGTTGGCCGTCCGTGTGGACGGGCTTTCGGTGACGCCGACGGCGCCGAAGCCGCGGCAGGTCCTGGCCCTGCTGGCTCTGCACGCCGACCAGGTCGTGCCCGTGGCCACACTGATCGAGGAGCTCTGGGGTGACCGGCCGCCGCGCAGCGCCCGCACGACGGTGCAGACGTACGTGCTGCAGCTGCGGGACCTGATCGCCGTCGCGCTGCGGGAGGGCCCGGAGCAAGCCGGGCCCCGGTCCGCCAAGGACGTGCTTGTCACCACGCCGGGCGGCTATCTGCTCAATACTTCCGGCGGTACCAGCGACGTCCGCGAGTTCGAGCGGCTGGCGGGGCTGGGGTACCGGGCGATGGACGCCAGTGACTTCCCGGGCGCGGCACGGCAGTTGAGTGACGCGCTCGCGCTGTGGACCGGTGCCGCGCTGGCCGATGTGCAGACCGGGACGCAGCTGGAGATGGAGACCCGGCGGCTGGACGAGACCCGGCTCTGCGCGCTCGATCAGCGCATCGAGGCCGATCTGCGGCTGGGCCGGCACCGGGAGCTGCTGGGCGAGCTGACCGTGCTGGTCAGCCGCTACCGCACGCACGAGAACCTGCACGGTCAGTTCATGCTGGCGCTGCACCGTTCCGGGCGCCGCAGCGAGGCGCTCGATGTGTACCAGCGGCTGCGCTCCGTCCTGGTACGGGAGCTGGGGTTCGAGCCGTCCGCCGGGCTGCGGCGGTTGCAGCGGTCGATCCTGATGTCCGGTCCGGAGGCCGCCCTCGATTCGGCCGCCGCCGGTGGCGGCCGCGAGCGCCTCAGCCGGGTCGGCTGAAGGGGGAGGGGAGCGAAGATGCAGGCCAGATCGCAGCGGACCCGCCAGAGGCTGGTTCACGCGGGCGCGGAGATGTTCCACCGCAACGGCTACGCCAACGGGACGCTGGGACAGATCGCCAAGGCCGCCCGAATGACGAAGGGGGCGCTGTACTTCCACTTCGCCTCCGAGGACGGGCTCGCGGACGCGGTGCAGGAGCGGGGCCGCGACATGCTGCAGGGCTTCATCCAGGAGCACGGGGAGGCGGGCGTACCGCCGGTTCAGGTGCTCATCGACATGACGCACTGGCTGGCCCGCACGTTCCACGACGACCCGGTCATTCGGGCCAGTTTCCGGATCACCAACGAGTGCACCGGGCGGCAGCCGCCCGTCACCGACTTCCACCAGGCGTGGATCACCGAGGTGTTGCGGCTCCTCGGTCAGGCCCGGCAGGCGGGCGCGTTGCTGGACCGCGAGGTGGGGGACGGGCCCCAAGTGCTGCTGTCCGCGACGGTGCGCGGCATCGGAGTACTGGCCGGCACCGGTACGCCGTACCCGCAACTCGGCGAGGGCATCGCGGCGTTGTGGAAGCCGCGCTGCCGGCGCTGGTGCCGCCCGGTGACGTGGCGCGCTACCGTACCCGTCCACCGTCGGCTGCCGAAAATCCCCGGCCGCAGGTCAACACAAGCTCCCGCGCCCCGGTGCCCGCGGGTCCCCACGCCCGGCAAAGCCCCCCCCCGCCCCCCCGGTCCGGCGGTTTCGCCCACAGTCCCGGCAGGGGAACGGTCGAGAACGCGTCCGGCCTCGCCTTCCCGGCGCCGCCGAAGCCGTTGCGCCCCGGCTCCGCCTTCAACCCGCCCTGGTCGACGCATCGACACTGCCTGCTGCGACGCCATGGCCCAGATCTGGATGGACCACTGGTCGCGCGGCAGGGTGACCCTGCTCGAGACGCGGGCTACCTGTGTTGGCTGCGGCTGCGGCTGTGCAGTGGCAGAGCGGCAAGCGCGAGCAGAATGGCAAGTCCGAGCAGCACGATCGCCTCGGGCACGGGCTGCTTGGCGCGCCAGAGCTGGACCGGCAGCCCGATCCAGGGTACGCGCAATCGTGCCACGCCTTGGAGTGCCGTGGGCCGTATCGGGGTGGAGTCCGGTGTGGAGTTGGCGTCACCTTTGGTGATCAGGTCGTTGTTGGGAAGTACCTGGTAGACCCGATGAGTGACCAGATGGCCGGGGCGGGTGGGGTCCTGGACCAGCACGATTTGACCCACCGCCGGTGTGCGGTCGCGCGGTGGCGGCTGGTAGAGAACGACATCGCCCGGCATGAGAGCGGGACGCATGGAGCCGGACTGCACCACGCCCGCTGTCCAGCCTAGCGCCACCACGGGCAATTGCGCCCACACCAGCAGCCCGACCATCGAGCCGAGCACGGTACGTGAGATGACCGAGGTGACCACACGGATCGGGTGTGGGGCGCCCTTGGCCGTGGGTTGGCGGGGCGCGCCGGCAGCTGGGTCACCTGGGAGAGTCACTTGTTGTGTTCCCGCGCTTCCCAGGTGAAGGACGCCTCGTTGGTGTTCACGCTTTGCGAGCTGTTGGGTGCGCTCGGGCTGAACCTCCACGCGAAGCGGAAGCTCAGCGAGTTGGGTGGCTTGCCGGGCAGGGTCCAGGGGCCCACGCCGGTGCGGAAGTCGGTGTGCAGGGCGATGAACTGGTCCAGGGTGCCGTCGAACGCAGTCTTGCGCGGAATGAAGCCTTTGCAGTCACCGAAGGTGCCGCCGCTGCCTACCTCGATTCTGAGGTTGATGAAGGACTGGAAGTTGCTGGGCCAGTTCGGTGAGTTGCTGTACAGCTTGAGCGCGGTGGGAAAGCTGGCGTTCGACTTGATCCTGATGCAGTTGGAGCCTCTGTCGCCGGGTCGCATGTTGTCGATGCGGAACATGGGCACCCTGCTGTCGTTGGCCAGCCCCAGTGAGCTGGAGGCCCACGTGTTGCCGCTGTTGCTGCTGGTCCCACTCCAGTCGGCGTTGGTGGCACCCCAGACCAGGGCACCGCTGAGCAGTAACCCGAGCGGAAGGGGCACCACCTGTGCCAGCACGTTCAGCCAGGGACGCCCCATCGCCCACTCCGTTCAGTTCCGTCGCTTCCGCAGCATATTGTCTCGCCCTGTCTCACCTGCGGCTGCGCCGCGCCGTGTCGCGATCCGGGTCTGAGCGGTAGCGCGGTGATCTCGGTCCCGGTTCGGTGACGGGGACGTTTCTGCTGGTCAGAGTAGCCTTAAGGTCCTCGGCATGCCCGTTGAGTACTTGTCTGTCGAGCAAGAAGCCCGCTGCGGCCGGTTCGCCACCGAGCCGTCGCCGGGCGAGCTGGAACAGTTCTTCCGCCTGGATACGAAGGCCCTGGAGCCGGTGCGTGCGAAGCGCCGTCCGCGACTACCGTCTCGCACCATCCAGGTGGACACGCAGCGCGTGGCGCACCGCAGCGGTCGGCGTCAGGGGCGTTGACCGTCGGGGGGCCGGTGTGACGGTCCGGCCGGCTCTGCGCTCAGCGGATGTAACGGGCCAGGTCCGTAGCCTTGGTCATCAGCCATTCCAGTGGTCCGCGCTGCTGGAAGCGCGACCAGACGGTCGCGAACACCATGGCGGCCGCGATGAAGCCAAGCAGGACATACAGGGGGGACCCGGGCAGCTCCTCGATGCCCAGGAACCGGATGGCGATGAGGTGGAAGACGTACGCGGTCAGCGACATGGAACCGACTGCGATGACCGGCCGGGCCAGGGACCGGAGCCGGGGGAGGGCGTCCGTCGCGGCCAGACACGCGGTCACGACCATGATCGCCACGCCGGTGTTGCCCAGGATCGACAGGGTGGTCTCACTGTGCGGGGAGGCAGCCAGCAGCCAGGCGGGAGCGTCACCGGACGGATATCCCGCGGTGTCGGACCACCACGCGCTCGCCGCACCCGCGCCGATGGCGTCGGCGGCGCCGGGAATGACGTGCAGCGCCAGCCAGGAGCCTCCGTAGCCGGTGATCATGAGGGCGGCGCCCGTGAGGGCCAGGCGTGTCCGGACAGCGGTGGCAGCCAGGTCCAGGCGGGCCACGGCCATGCCGGCGATCACGAACGGGATCCAGGTCAGGGCCGGGTAGGTGCCGGTGAAGAGCAGCGAGACGATGCCGTCGGGCTCACCGGGGGAGCGGACGCCACTGTCGCCGATCGCCTGCTGCACCACGTAGAGCACCTGGGGCAGGACGAGGGCCGTTCCCACGGCGATCGCCGCCAGGGGGCCGGCGCTGAGCCGGTACAGCGGCAGTACGAGCAGGAAGTACAGGCCGTAGAAGGCGAGGATCACGTCGACCGGGATGCCGCTCATGGTCAGCGCGGTGCCCAGGGCCAGCAGGATCACGGCCCGGATCACCACCTTGGCCACGGCCTGGCGCCCGGCCCGCCCCGTCTTCGGCGTCACGCGCCCGGTGATGAGGACAACGGCGAAGCCCGCCAGGAAGGCGAAGAGAGCGGAGGACCTGCCGTGGGCCAGCTCCATCAGGAAGCCGATCACACCGCCCTGGTCGGGGTCGGGCCCCACATGAGCCGCGTACATGCCGAATACCGCGAGTCCGCGGGCCAGGTCCAGCCCGATCAGCCGGCCCGCCGGTGCCTTTCCGCTGTTGCGCACGGGGGTCGGGGCGTCTGCCACAGGAGCTGCGACGTCTGAGTACTGTGTCATGCCTTCCAGATGTGAGAGTGGGCTGATCGCCGGGTATCCGGCAGATGTCCGGGCCGCCCCGCCATCCGGCGGAGGCCCACCTGCCGGGTGTCTGGAACCGCTGCTCGCGGAGCCTCCCCGGTCATCTGGGGTTTTGGGCTCGATGCAACAGGCGTGACAGCCATCGGCGCGTGTACTTCGAATGTACAGCCGACGGCCGGAGCGTGCGGTGAGGCGGAACACATGTGATCCGGCTCTCGGTGGGGGCCGGCCGGGACAAGGCCGAAAGGGATCACCGCTCGCCGCCGGCGTTCCTGGCCCTCGTACAGCAGCCGGGCCCGGCCGGTGGCGGCGGGGGAGCGAGTTCGAGCTTGCGGCGACCGGCGCGGCCGAGCCGGTCGAGTGACCTCTCCTGGCAGGGCGCCGGGGTATCCGGTAGAGGGGGGTGGGAAGCGGGAAGGGCTGGATCATGATTGCCGAGCATGATGACGACGCACCGCTGGTTCTTCTCGCGAACTTCGCTTCCCCGGTGCCGGCGCGCCTCGACGCGAGTGAGGCAGTGAGAGAGTGGTCGGCGCAGGCGCCCCGGAAGATCTGGCTGGCCCGGCCCGGTGACGTGCTGGTCAGCCCCGTCCCGCTCCCGGAAGATTTCCTGCGCTATGCCGGGCTGTTGCTCGGACTGCCTCACGACACCGTAGAAGTCGTCGTCGTTCCGGACCTTCCCGGTACGGGGATGCCGCAGGCCATCCGGCACCACGGACTCGGCGAGAATCTCATGAGCCTGGCCCGTCGGCACCCGGGGACGCGGCTGCTGCCCATCGTGCTGGACGGTGCGTCGGTCGCGCTCGCCGCCGAGCTCGGTATCCAGGTCTTTCCCTTCGCGTCCGGCCGTCCCGGTGCCGACGTGCTGAGCACAGTGGACCGGCTCAACACGAAGACCGGGTTCCGCGCCGTCGCGCAAGCACGGGGTATCCGCATGCCGGAGGGCCGGGTATGCCGGGGCGGTGAACTCCCCGATGCGGTGGCGCGGATGGTGTCCCGGTTCGGGCGGGTGGTGGTCAAGGCGGACCGCTCTGCGGGCGGTCTCGGTATGCGGTTCGTCTCCCGCCACGGCCCGGCCGTGGGAGCGGAACGGGACGGGACAGGGCTGTGGGTCGTGGAGCGGTGCGTCCGCCACACGAAGGAAGTCAGCGTGCAGTGCGTCGTCGAGGCCGCCGGGCCACAGGTCGTGTTCAGCGGCGAAATACTTACCCGCGACGGCTCGTTCACCGGCTACCGCTCACCCCTTCGCGATGTACCGCCCGGCACGATCGCGGAACTGGAGGGGTGGGGGCTCGCCTTGGGACAGCACCTCGCCGCCCACGGGTACGCCGGGCCGTACGGCATCGACGCGCTCCTGGGCGCCGACGGAACGCTGTACGCCACCGAGAGCAACGTACGGCGCACGGCGACCACCACACCGCAGGCCATGGTCACCCGCCTCAGCCACGCCGCCAAACGACCCACACCCGCCTGGCTCATCGCCAAACGGACGACCCGCGCCTCTCACACCTTCTCCCAGGCCGTACAGCGCCTCCACGCCACTGGACTGGCGTACGACCCCGCCCACGGAGAAGGCGTCGTCCTCTACACCGGCAGCGCCACCGGACCCGGCACCCACTGGCGCTACGCCGTCCTGGGACACGACCGCCCGCGTATCGAGGAACTGGAAAGCGAACTCGCCGCAGCGTTGGACCTGGTCGACCTCTGATGTCGACTCTCAGCGCCTCAAAAGCATTCCATTGCCCCCTTCGACGCGTCGACAATCCAGACGGCGACCCTTCTACCGCCGCCAGGTCGCGCAGGCCGACACGGAAGTCGAACGTTGTCCGACCGCAACACTTTCAGTGGGCTCGGGTGGTGTGAAGATGCGGCAGATGCTGTCGGCGTCGGTGCAGGACCGCGGGTCGGTCTCGGCGGCTCGCTGGGCGAGATCGCGGAGAATGGTGCGGGTCTTGCGGAGTTCGGCCATGCGGCGGTTGATCTCTTCGAGGTGCTGGTCGATGAGGTCGGTGACATGGCCGCAAGGGGCTTGGCCGCTGTCGCGGAGCACGAGGATGCTGCGGATCTCGGCGAGGGTGAGGCCGGCGTGCTGGGCGTCGCGGATGAACGCGAGCCGGCTGGCGGCCTCGGCCGGATAGTCGCGGTAGCCGCCCGGGGTCCGGGGCGGTTCGGGCATCAGGCCGGCCTGCTCGTAGTAGCGGATGGTCTTGGTCGTCAGTCTGCCGGCGGTGGCGAGGTCCCCGATACGCATGCTTCCAGGCTAGGTCTTGACCTTCCAGTGTGCTGGAAGGTCTAGTGTCGGTCGCGGAAGCGATGACCTGGGAGGACAACGCCATGCGGATCACGGTGCTGACGGTTCCGGACTGCCCCAACGGCCCGGTCGTGCAGGAACGGATCACGGCAGCGCTGGCCGGCCGGGCGGCCGAAGTGGACCTCGTCGAAGTCCACGACGAGGCGGAGGCCGCCCGGTGGGGCATGACCGGATCCCCGACAGTTCTGCTGGACGGTTTTGATCCGTTCGCGCGGGCCGGGACGGGACCGAGCGTGTCCTGCCGGATCTATCGCAGCGCGGACGGCGAGACCGAGGGCGCTCCGAGCGTGTCCTCCTTGCGTGAGGCGCTGGCCGCCGCGGGCCTGACGCTCAGTTGAAGATCGACACTGACATGGCCGTCTGCTTCGCCGCCCCGCACAGTCCCTGGCAACGGCGCACGAACGAGAACACGAACGGGTCGCTTCGGCAGTTCTTTCCCGAGGGCACTGACCTCTCCCGCCGGAGTGCCGGTGAACTCGGCGCCGTGGCCGGGGCCCTCAACGGCACTTCAAGGCCGGACTGATCGAACACCTAGGCCCATGGCGGGATGCTGACCAGGTCGAACGCGCCCTCCTTCCCGTCAAGGTGCCGACTCCGCCCGGGAGTGAGGCCTGGCGCGGATGTGCATGCGTTCTCCCTGGGGGCCGAACAGGTTGAGGACCTCCACGGGAGAGTCGCCCGTGGGGCCGAACCAGTGCGGCAGGCGGGTGTCGAACTCGGCGGCCTCACCCGGCCCCATGATCACGTCGTGGTCGGCCACGATGAGCCGCACACGTCCGGACAGGACGTACAGCCACTCGTGCCCCTCGTGCGTGACCGGATCAGGCCGGTTCTGCTCCGCCGGGATGATCGACTTCCAGGCTTGCAGAGACCCCGGCTGGGTGGTCAGGGAGATCACCGTCCGCCCGTTGCGGACGCGGGGTTTGCAGCGGATCCGCGGGTCGCCGACCTCCGGTGCCCCGACAAGTTCGTCCAGCGGCACCTGGTGGGCCTGCGCGATGGGCAGCAGGAGCTCCAGGCTCGGGCGGCGCTGGCCCGCCTCCAGCCTCGACAGCGTGCTCTTGGAGATGCCGGTGGCCTCGGCCAGCGCCGACAGGGTCACGCCGCGCTCGCTGCGAACGCGCCTGAGGCGGGAGCCGACCTGGGCCAGCGTGGCGGCGATCGGGGAGTACTCATCCATGCCCCCATTCCACCTCCCGCGTCCCAGAAATGGCAACAGAAGTTGTCAGCTCCTCACCAGGGGACGCACCATCGGGCCCGGAGGTGATCGTCATGACCAAGACGACGAACGACCAGAAAAACAGCGCCCAGCGCGCCACCGACGACCAGGTCCACGACGTGGTGGTGGTCGGCGCCGGAGCGGCCGGTCTCAACGCCGCACTGCTCCTGGGACGTGCCCGCCGCAAGGTAGTGGTGATCGACGCCGGCGAGCCGCGCAACGCGCCCGCCTCGCACATGCACGGCTTCCTGTCCCGCGACGGCCTGCCGCCCACGGCCCTGCTCGACCTCGGCCGCGCCGAGATCGCCCACTACGGCATCCCGGTCGTCCGCGGCCGGGTGGAACAGATCGACCACGGCTACGACATCCGGATGGTGGGCGGGGTGGTGCTCAAGGCCCGCCGCGTCCTGGTCGCGACCGGGCTGCGCGACGAACTGCCCGACATCCCCGGCGTCCGCGAACGGTGGGGCAAGGACCTGCTGCACTGCCCCTACTGCCACGCCTACGAAGTCCGCGACCAGCCCCTCGCCGTCCTCGGCACCCACCCGGGAGCGGTGCACCAGGCCCTGCTCCTGCGCCAGTGGAGCGACGACGTCGTCTTCTTCCCGCACACCCTGGCCCCGACAGCCGAGGAGCGGGAAAGGCTGGAAGCACGCGGCCTGCGCATCGCCGAGGGCCGGATCAAGCGACTCGTCGTCGACGACGACCGGCTGCGCGGCATCGAACTCACCGACGGCCGCGCCGTCCCCCGCGCCGCCGCCTTCCTCTTCCCCCGCCCCGTCCCGCACGATGCACTGCTGACCCACCTGGGCTGCGACAAGGACGCCAACGGCTGGGTCGCCACCGACCGCACCGGCCGCACAAGCGTCCCCGGCGTCTGGGCGGCCGGCAACGTCATCGACCCGCGCGCCCAGGTCGTCGCCGCCGCCGGCATGGGCTCCACCGCCGCCTTCGCCATCAACACCGACCTCCTGGACGAAGACGTCGATCACGCCGTCGAACAGCGCCGCGCCACGACCACCGCGGGTCGGTGCGGCGCCCAAGCACGCCCTGGGGCAGAAGCTCCCCTCGATCCTGCGGGCCGGGGGTGATGGCCGGTGAGCGCCGAAACCGAACAGGCCGCACCGCAGGTGCAAGCCACACACCTTCGCATTCCAACTCGGCATCGGCCTCGTCCCCGCACTCGCCGGCACCGCCCTCGACGCCGGTGAAGGCATCACCTCGGTCACCTGGATAGGTGCCGGCCTGGCCGCGGTCACCGTGCCGGCCATCCTTCTCGACCGAGCGATCACACGCCACCGCATCCAGGCAGATCAAGCATTGGCATGACGCAGGATCACCGCGCAGGAGGAACTGCGGCCGCCCGCAGTGGCGGCACCACAATCGTCTTGGACTTGGACATACGTTCCGCCCCGGGTGCTGTCGCCGTGGACGCGCCGCCTAGAGTGCGGGCATGACCTCGACCGGTTACCTTTCCGAACTGTTCTCGCTGGACGGCCGGGTCGCCGTGGTGACGGGCGGCAGTTCCGGTATCGGCCGAGCCATCGCCGGGGCCCTCGCGCGAGCGGGGGCGAGCGTGGTGATCGTGGCGCGCAAGGAGCCGGAACTGGCCGCCACGGTCGACGAGCTGGCGGCGGACGGCTGCCGGGCGGCCTGGGTGAGCGCCGACCTGAGCACCCGCGACGGGGTGCGCGCGGCGGCGGAGCAGGCCGCCGAGGTGTTCGGCGAGCCCGACATTCTCGTCAACAGCGCCGGGATCAACCTGCGGCCGCCGATGGGGGAGCTGGGCGAGGACGTGTGGGACACCACGATGGCGGTGAACCTGGAGGCACCCTACTTGTTGGGCCGGCGGTTCGGGCCCGGCATGGCCGAGCGGGGCTTCGGGCGGATCATCCACATCACCTCCCAGCAGGCGCACCGGGCGTTCGTCCAGAGCGGTGCCTACGGGGTCTCCAAGGGGGCGCTGGAGTCGCTGGCCCGCTCACAGGCTGAGGCGTGGTCGCCGCACGGCGTCACCTGCAACACGCTGGTGCCCGGCTTCGTCATGACCCCGCTCAATGCGCGGTTGTCGTCCGACCCGGAGAAGGTGGCGGCGCTGGCCGCGCGCACGATGGTCGGGCGCAACGGCCTGGCCGAGGACTTCGCCGGAGTGGCGGTGTTCCTGGCCGGCCGCGCCTCCGGCTACGTCACCGGGCAGGCGATCTTCGTCGACGGCGGGTTCTCCGTTCACTGAGCCCAACTCGCGGATCGGCACCAGGTCGAGCAGACCGCTGACTGCCCTTCCTGGCGGGCAGCGGTGGTCCTGGGCGTTGCACCGGTACGACGGGGCTGAAGTCAGGACAGGCGGTCGGCGGGCGTGGCGATCACGGGGCAGGCTTGCCGGCACGGACCATGACGTAGCCCATTTTGTCCCGGCACAGGCCGAGGACCAGCGGATAGGCCGAGTCCAGTTGCGTGGCGATGTCGGTGCCCAGGAGTTCCTCGATCTGCTGGCGACGTGCCGCGAAGATCTGGGGGATCAGGTGGTAGGTAGGTGCGAAGTCACCGGTCCTGTCACGTACGCGGTCGATGGTGAAGCCGGCCTGCCGGGCGAGGGCCGGGTAGTCGTCGAGGGAACCAGGCAGGCGAGCGAGCGCGAAGCCTGCGCGGAACAGCGCCACATCCTGGTCGGTGAACGGGACGTTTTCGAAGCAGTCCGCCAGGACGAGCCGGCCACCAGGGCGCAGAACGCGCCTGGCCTCGTGCAGAGCACGGGGGCGGTCGGCGAAGTGGGCGAACGACTCGATCGCCCACACGGCATCGAACGACGCGTCCTCGAACGGCAGGTTCATCGCGTCGGCCTGCAGGAACTCGGTGCGGTCGGCGACGCCGGCGCGGGCGGCGCGGTCGCGGGCCTGCTCGACCTGGGCGCTGCTGGCGGTGATACCGAGGACATGCCCGCCGGAGACGTGAGCCAGACGCACCGTGGGACGTCCGGTGCCGCAGCCCACGTCCAGCGCCCGTTGCCCGGGCCCGAGGGCGAGCTCGTCGATCAGTTCATCGGTCCACCGGTCCTGCGCAGCTGTCAGCTCCTGCCACGCCTCGTCCGCCGACAGCGTCCGCCCGGGCTTCGGGCGCACCCCGTCGTCCCACATGCCCAGGTGCATGCTGTCGCCCATCGTCAGGCTGTACAGCCCCCCCAGACGGTCGTACCACGCTCCGACCTCCTGCACGCAAGGCCCCTGATCCGCTGCCTGCTCCATGACGTCCTCCCTGCGCGGACCGGTCCGGGCCGATACGCCGCGCCCGGCTCCTTTCTGCCGTGCGCCCTTCAGCATGCGGGGCCGGTGAACCTGCGGGGAAGGGCGCGTGGGGCAGAACTCGGCGCGCCCCCCGCATCAGAAACCGCCGCCAGAACCAGCTGATCAACTCTCCGTCAAACCCAGTGCTTGACAGCCGTGCTCCGGTCGCGGGCGCAGTCCGTCGAGGATGATGCCGAGATAGCGGCGCCAGTTGGTGACGCCGGCCTGCACGACATGGCAGAGGCCGATGCAGAGCGGTGACACGTCCGCGACGGTCAGGTCCTTGCGCACCGAACCCTCGGCCTGGGCCCGCTCGAGCACCTTGCCGGTGAGCTCGTTGAGTTCCGCGATCGCCTTCGCGTCGAAGGTGCTGCCGCCGACCATCGCCGTGACCGTATCCGCGTAACCGCGGTCGTGCTCCTGCATGATTCCGCAGAACTCCAGGGAACGGGCAAGGCCCTTCCAGGGGTCCGGGTCGGGGAGCACCTCGTTTCTGAGGAAGTCCAGGGTCTGCTGGAAGCAGTGCTCCACGATCGCTTCCGCCAGTGACTCCTTGGTCGGGAAGTGCCGGTAGACGGTCCCGATACCCACCCCCGCCCTGCGGGTGATATCGCCCATCTGCGCATCCCGGCCGGACTCGGAGAGGGCGGCGCGTGCGGCGTCGAGGACCTTGAGCCGGTTACGTGCGGCGTCGGCACTGGCAGAAACCGCTGGCCACCCCGCACCGCACTATGTCCCGTCACGATGCCGCCAGCATCGCGATCGGACGCCGAGCCCTCGGACACCCGGTCCGGCAGATCGCGGAGGCGGTGCGGGTGGTGGCGGAGGGGAGGCGATCCTCTTCCCGGCGGCACTGCGCCAGATGGTCACCGCCCGCCCGCTGGGCTCCGCCGAGGCGTTGCCGAAGGCGGCACTGACGGGGCGCGAGGAGGCGGTGCTGCGGCTGATGGCCACCGGCCTGTCCAACCCGGAGATCGCCGAGGCGCTCACGGTCAGCCTGGAGACCGTGAAGACCCACGTCGGGAACGTGCTGACCAAGCTCGGCGCGCAGAACCGGACCCACGCGGTGGTGATCGCGTACGAATCCGGCCTGGTGGTGCCAGGATTCACCGGCTGACGTCAAGTTGTGGCCGTACGTGTACCGGGCGTGTGCCCCGCGCGGTAATCGACTGGGCGAGTCCATCCATCGTGCGCAGGAACGCAGCGTTCAGATCGATGTCGTACCGGTGCGCGAGGATCAGCACGGACCACAGGCAGTCCGCGAGTTCGTGCTCCAGAGCGGCACAGCCGCCCGGCATGTCACGGGCTCCTTCCTGTGCCATGACGATCTTTGCCAGATCGCCGACGTCCCCGACGAAGCCAAGCATGAACTCCTCACGTGTCCATGTCCGGCCGCGTTCTCTCAGGTTCAGCTCGTCGTAGAGGTCATGGATGTGCAGGGCGCGGCGCTGAAGTTCGTTGAGGTCCATGCCCCAGCCTTTCCCTGCCTCCCCCGGTGCAATCTTGGCCCTGATCGCGCCGTCCAGGACCAGGCCGTACGGCAACTGACTCGCGGCGGCAACGAGGTCGGGGAAGTGGCGCTGGATCAGCGAGCCGCGCCGCGACTGCAGCAGCGCCGGCCCGCCCGGCGCGGGCACCGTCTCACGGGCCGGGGCAAGCATCGGCTTCAAGCTGTGCCCGGACGAGGCGGCCGGCTGGCCGGGCCTGCACCAGCAGGTCGTGACAGAACTTGCGGTGCGCGGCCAGGTCGACGCCACCTCCATACCTGTGCTGCAGCAGGTAGCCGTCGACGCCGAGACGGTCGCCGCCATGGACCCCAACTCGCAGAGCCCGGCCCGCCTCGCACACACGGCGGCGCTACCACTGCTACAAGTTCTGGCCTTCGAACCAATCGCCCCCGGTGCCCCGCTCCCGCTGCTGCTGACACCCGACAGCGTCCTGGCGTCCCGGGCCGAGCGCATTGCCTTGGCGGCCACTGAGCCGGCTCTGGATGTCTCTGGACGGCGTGTGGATCTGGCCCAGCGACTGATCGAACAGGGCGCGCCGGCGGAGCTGATCGACCGAGCACGCACCGCCGCACGGGAGGACCAGGAACACGCACAGGACGCGGCGCGGCGCGCAGGCGCGAAAATCGCCCGACGGCGGGAGGAGGGCACGCGCATTTCCGCGGAGTTGGAGCGATGCCAGGGCCTTCCGCTCGCGATGCGACGGGCCGAGGACGCGGTGCGGCAACGCCTGCATGACCGTCTGCAGCGGTCTTCGCCGCCTACTCCGCCGGATGGACCGAGCCCGGGGAGCCCTTCGCCGGGGGCGCCAGGTCGGCCTCGGGGCGCAGGGTGCGGGCGTGGTCAGGGCGTGGTGCCGCCCGCGTTGGCCGTCCGGACGGCGGCGGCGATTTCGTCGGTGGGCACGTGGGCGCCGAGGATCCGACCGCTCGCCCCAGCCAGTCAGGCGTTGTCGTGGGTGGTATCCACTGCTGTGGGTGTTCGGCGGAGGGTGTGCTGGACGGCGATCACGGCGGCGTCGTCGGTCAGGTGGCCGCCGACGTGGGCGAGCAGGTCGGTGCGCAGGTGGTGGATCAGCGCGGAGGGGCTGAGGAGGGTCCAGGAGGCGGCGCGCTCGGTCAGCGGGTAGAACACGCCCAAGGGGTCCCGGGCCTCGATCACTCCGTCGGTGTGCAGCAGCAGCAGGTCTTCGGGCTCGAAGGGGAAGGTGTCGACGTGGTAGGCGGCAGCGGTCAGTTCGCCCAGGCCCAGGGGCGGGGCGGGGCGGGTGGCGTGCAGCGCGGAGGCATGCCGACCGCGCAGCAGCAAGGGGGGTGGGTGCCCGCAGCTGACCACGTGGATGAGCGGCAGCGCGTCGGGGATGTCGAGGAGTGCGGCGGTGATGAAGCACTCCCCGGCCTTCTCCGCCTCGGAAGGCTCGGCCAGGTTCCAGCACACGCTGTGGTCCAGGTAGGCCGCGAGCTCGGGCAGGTCGGCCTGGCGGTGCGCGGACTCCCGGAAGGCGCCCAGCAGCAGGGCGGCGTCACTGATCGCGGTCAGGCCCTTGCCCATTACATCGCCGATGATCAGCCGGGTGCCCGTGGCGGTGCGGATAGCCGCGTACAGGTCGCCGCCGATCATGGAATGCGACTGTGCCGCCAGGTACATGGATGCCACCCGCAGCGGGCCGATCCGCCGCGGCAGCGGCCGTAGCACCGCCCGCTGCGTGGCCTCCGAGACCATCCGCACCAGCGCCAGCTCACGGGCGCGCCGCTCACGCAGATAGCAGAAGACCGTCACGATCACCGACACCACCAGCAGGGCGACGAACTGCGAGTCGAAGTCCATCGTGCCGAGCAGGTGGGAGTCCAGGCCGATGAGGAGCATGCCCACCATCGCGACGGCGGCGATCGCCCCGGTGGCGAGGGTCGAGGCGAAGGACGCGGTGAGAGCAGGCGCCACGATCAGCAACGACGGCCCCAATGGCAAGCCGAGCGCCACTACGTCCACCAGCACGATGACCACGATCAGACCGAGCGGAAGCACCAGCAGGGCGTCACTGGCCTGCCGTGGGCGAAGACGGTGCGTGAACCGCTGCCGCAATCCCATGCCTTCTGCCTACACCCGACCGGGCAGCCGCGCAGATGTACGCACCACCACCCGCCAACAATCGAGCGTCAGCGCGAACGCAGGCAAACGTTCCCAGCAGGTCACCTTCCACCAAGCAACCCGCCTCATGGCATGACCGGATCAGGAACAGTCACTGAGCTTGTTCTTTATCTTCCGGCCTTGAACGATGCCTCGAACGGGGTCGCTCACCTGGGGATTCGCCGGACGTGGGGGCGGCCTTCGTCTGATCATTTGCTCCGACCAGGGTGCACGTGAC
>NZ_JBIRGM010000021.1:0-84664 GCF_044328025.1 Streptomyces sp. NPDC018000 | reverse complement strand
GCCGGGAAGAGGGCCTGTCACTTGGCCGGCACCGTCTGGACGGTGCCGGTGTGCCGGGCACGTTCGGCGGCGAACGCCGCCAGATGACTGCCGAGGGAGGTGGCGGGACCGGAGCGGACGGCCCCGGCGTCACCGGTGGCGACGGCGGTGACGAATGCGTCGACGAGCGCGGCATCCCCGCCGCCGTGCCCGTCGGCCGCGTTCGAACCGGACGCGCCGAGTTCATGGACGGTGCTCTCGCCGGTCCGGAAGTCCTGCACGGTGACCCGCTCACCGTCACCGATCAGCCAGCCGTGCGAGCCGAAGATCCGGGTCTGCCGATGCGTCTGCTCGGTGAACGCCACCATCTGGAAGGTCGCGGTCACCCCGTCCGTCAGCTGCATCGCCAGCACCTGGTGATCGACCACGTCGTTGTCGCTGCGGTACGCGCAGACGCCGTACGGCCCCTCGCGCAGCGCCTGCACGAGCCCGGCCTCGTCGGTCGCCTCGGTGACATGGGTGACCGGCCAGACCGCACCCTTCTCGCGCAACGTCGGCATGTACAGCTTCGGCGCGCTGTACGGGCAATCGGGCTCGATCGCACAGTCGAGACAGCGGTCGGCGGACCCGGCCGGAGCGTTCTCGGGCCGGAAGTGCTTCAGCCCGCCGAAACCGGTGACCTGTTCGATCCGGCCGCCCATGACATACGTGATCCAGTCCAGGTCGTGGCAGGACTTGGCGAGCAGCATCGGGGAGGACGCCCGCTCACTGCGCCACGGCCCGCGCACATAGCTGTGGGCGTAGTGCCACCAGCCGACCGGCTCCAGATGGTCGAGGGAGACCAGCTGGCCGAGCACGCCGGAGTCCACGACCTTCTTCACCAGGTCGGTGTAGGGGGTGTACCGCATGACATGGCACACCGCGAAGAGGACTCCGGCCCGCTCCACACCCTCGACGATCCGCCGGGTCTCGTCCTCGGTCGGGGCGAGGGGCTTCTCGGCGAGGATCGCGTATCCGGCCTCGGCCAGGGCCAGTACCGGCTCCACATGGAAACGGTCCTGGGTGGCGACGACGACGGCGTCGGCGATGCGGCTGTCGACGAGCGGCCGCCAGTCGTCGAACTCGACGGGTGCACCGGCGGCGGCCCGCGCGGCGGGGCGCGGATCGGCGACGGCGACGAGTTCGGCGCGCTCGGGGTGCGCCTTGATCCACTCGGCGTACGTCAGACCGCGGTTGCCGGCGCCGACGAGCGCGACCCGTACGGGACGGCCGGTGATCGGGGTATGCGTGGACACGGGGAATCCCTGGTACTCGGTGGGTTGGGGCCTGACCCGAACGAGAGGCCCCAAGTGGTCAGAAGCGCAGCGTGGCCGCGGTGTGGGCGACGCGGTCGCCCTCGTCCGGCAGCGCGGTGCGCTCGGTGCCGTCCTCGACGCAGCCGGTGTGCAGCAGGTGGCTGGAGTTGCCGCTGAACGCCGCAGGCCGCAGTTCGAGCCGGCCGCCGGTGAAGGTGGAGCCGGTGGCCCGGTAGCGGTTGGGGCCCTCGGTGACCAGCACATGGGCGGTGCCCTCGGGTGCGGTCGAGTCGAGGCCGGTGAGCTGCCAGTCGACGGTCCGTCCTGAGCCGGTACGGGCCAGCAGGGCGCCGTCCTTGTTGGTGCCGGTCAGACGAGTTCCGTCGATGCGCAGCCGCTGGTCCTTCGCCGAGGTCAACTTGAGCCCGGTGTCACGGAGTTCGCAGCCGAGGACGGTGATTTCGCCGTGCTTGAGCGAGACCGGGGCGGTGTCCTTGGAGCCGGTCAGGGTGCACTGGTCCAGGACGAGCGGACCGCTGCCGTTGAAGACCGCGCCGTCGACGCCCTTCAGTGTGTTGCGCTGCAGGGTGAGCGGGACGGTGACATTGGCCTGGGTTATCTCCGCGCCCGCCGCGAAGGCGAACGAGGAGTCGGCGATCACATTGGGGCGGGCGGACAGGTCCGAGGCCCGGGAGACGATCAGCGGACCGGAGGCCGTACAGCCGCGCAGCTGCACACCGTCGGCGTTCACCCAGAGCATCCCGGAGCCGGCCAGGGACTTCTTGCCGATGACCAGTACGTCTTCCAGCGTCAGATCGGTGATCTTGACGCGGGCCACGAACCAGGAGCAGGCGTGCCTGCGTACGGTGATCCGCTTGGCCCTGCCGCCCCAGGCCGCACCGGAGTTGGCGAAGGTCATCAGTCCGGAGTTGCCGGTGTACACGAGGTCGTGCTCGAACTGCCCGTGCGTCACGAACGGGCCCTCGTCGTCACCGTCGCCGTGGCAGTTGGTGACATAGCAGTAGGCGGAGGCCGTGAAGTCGTTGAGATGACGGGCATTGGAGGTATGACAGTCCTCGACGTGCCCGTACAGGCAGTAGATCTGCTGGGTGAGATAGCCCGCGCCGCCGTAAGTGACGGACTTGGGGTTGGTCAGCGAGCACTGCTCGGTGCGGTAGTACGTGCACCAGCGGCGCATCACCACCGGCCAGAAGGTCCCCATGGCCTCGATCCCGGAGACGTCGCAGCGCACCGCGTACTCGTACGCGACCGGGTGCGAGCCGGTCATCTCGTCCTCGCCCCAGCCCTCGAAGACGAGGTTGCGGACGTGGGCGCGGTCGACGGGCTCGATCCGGGTCCAGGTGAGGGTGCGGCCGGCGGCCAGGTCCCAGCCGATCTGGTAGTTGACCCGGATGTGCGTCGAGTCGACGACTTCGGTGACCTGGACGAGACGCTGGATCTCCTTCTCGTACTTCCCCGACAGGGCGTTGATCTCCACGGCCCACCACTGGCCGACCGAGAACTTCGCCGAGTCGCCGACCTCGAAGAGATCCGAGAGATCCGGCATCGCCGCGCTCAAGGTGTGCGTGACGGTGGTGTCGGTGACGGTGCCGCGGAAGGAGAGGACGGCGCCGAAGGGGTTGTCGTGGGTGTTCTTCTCGATGCCTTCGGTGCGTATGCGGTGGCCGCCGAAGTCGAGTTCGATGTGGGAGCGGTTGAAGAGGTGACGTTTGGTGAGGAGGAGGTCGGTGTGGGCCTCGATGCGGTGGACGCTGTTGTCGGCGATCATCGCGTCGAGGGCGGCGTCGGCCGGTTCCTTCGCGTCGAAGTGGCCGAAGGTGCGGAAGTCGAGGGTTCCGGTGTGGAGCTGGAGCCAGCGGCCGGTCCTGGCGGCGGTGGGTGCGATGACCGTTCCGCCGTTGGGTGCGGCGGTGGACTTGCCGTCCCAGCGCACGGCCATCGCGCCGCCGTCGCCAGGGGCGTGGTAGCCGGCGATCAGGACCTGGGTGCCGTCGTCGAGCGGCTTGGTGTTCAGCGCGCGCAGCTCGGCGACCGTGCCGACACGCAGCACATCGCCTGCATGCGACGGTGCGGCCTGCGCCGAGCCGGAGGCCACGGCCGAACCGGCCATGACCAGACCGGCCAGCCCCGAAGCCCGCAACAGAGCACGACGGGACGAAGCGGAGGTGTGTGGGTGCGGAACGCTCATGCGGACTTCGCCTTCCGAGAAGTGCCGAAAACAAGGGAGCGTTCCTGCGGTGGACTGCCATGAGGCGGATGGCTGAAAAGGGTTCGGTCGTCGGATGTTCACGGTGCGGTGGGCAGGCGCCGGAAGCGGACCGGAAGGGGTAAATCGCCGGTGACGGGTGAGTGTCACCGTGGTTGGCAGGGAACCTACGGTGGGTAGCGCCGATTGGTCAAGACCTGAATCCGTCGGAATGCGGCGGCTCGGTGCCGGATATGTCGTCATCCGCGTCGTCGATGTCGTCGATCCAGCCCAGGGAGACGCTGATCCGCCGGGCCGCGTCCCGTACCTGGCCGCCCAGCTCCTGGTAGCGCCAGGCCGGCAGACCGAGCTTGAGGCCGGTGATGGAGATCGCTCCGGCGCACACCGAACGGTCGTCGAAGACGGGCGCACCGATGCAGATGATGCCCTCGGCGTCCTCCTCGTCGTCCAGGGCGTAGCCGACCCGGGCGATGTCGCGCAGATGCGACAGGAAGGTGGCCGGGTCGGTGATCGTGCGGGAGGTGCGCCGGGGCAGCCCGAACCGCTCGACGACCGCGGCTGCCTCGCTCTGCGGCATGGCGGAGAGCAGCGCCTTGCCCAGGCCCGTGCAGTGCGGCAGTTCGCGCTGTCCCATCCGCAGATCGAGCCGGACGCGCTGGTCGAGCTCGACCTGATCCACGACGACCGCATGGCCGTCCTCGGGTACGGCGAGCCTGGACGCCATGCCGGTGGTCCGGGTGAGCTCGCTCAGGACGGGGTGGGCGACCCCGCGCAGGGACACCTGGGAACGGGCCCGGTCGCCGAGCCGGGCCAGGCTCATGCCGAGCCGGTAGCGGCGGTTCATGCCCTCGCCGTCGTCCGAGACGAGGCCGTAGGCACGAAGGGTCTGGAGCATGCCGAAGGCGGCGCTCTTGGAGATGGAGCAGGCCTGCCCGACCTCCGTGACACTCAGGCCGTTCCCCTGTGCGGGGGCGGCGAGCGCTTCGAGGATGTCCGCTGCCCTGGCCACGCTCTTGACCCAGTACTTCGGCTCTTCTGGGGCAGCACTGTTCGTCATAGCAGAACAGTTTACTGCCTTCAAGGAGGTCGAATTGCGCTTTCTCTGCGAAGGAGCCCTGGAATCTGGCCTTCTGGTGCCCGGAAAGGGGTTGACCGGTCCCGGCGCCGCACGTAACATCCAAAAACTGTTCTGCTCTACAGAACAGCGTTCAGAAAAGCCTCAAGCACTACGGATCAACCTCTTCCTGCGGCGACTGCCGGGCGGATGGCGCCAGGGACTCTCAGGCCGGGCAGGGCCCGAGAAAACCGACGACTCTCGACGCAAGGAGTAAGCGATATGAGTTCAGGCCCGGTAGGCAACGAATCCGGAGCCCGACTCGCCGAGCGCGCCCGGCAGGTCGTACCCGGCGGCGTGAACAGTGGTCAGCGCAGCGTTCCCGGACTGACCGACCTGGTCGTCACCGAAACCGACGGCGCACGGTTCCGTACCGCCGACGGACGTGAGTACACCGACTTCCACTCGGCGTTCGGCCCGCCGCTGCTCGGTCACAACGACCCCGACGTGGCCCGCGCCACCGCCGAGGCCGGCGCCACTCTCGGCCACATGGGCGTCGGCGTCACCGAGGGCGAGGTCCTTCTCGCCGAACAGCTCACCGAACTGATCCCGTCGATCGAGAAGGTGTTGCTCACCAGCACCGGCAGCGAGGCCACGTTCCACGCGCTACGCGTCTCCCGCGCCGCCACCGGTCGCCGCCTGGTCGTCAAGTTCCAGGGCTGCTACCACGGCTGGCACGACGCGGTCAGTCTCAACGTCATCTCCGCACCTTCGATGGTCGGCAGCCACGACCCGATCTCGACCGGCATCCTGCCCGAGGTCCTCGAAGCCACCCTCGTCCTGCCCTTCAACGACAGCGAGGCCGTCCGCCGCACCTTCGCCGAGCACGGCTCCGACATCGCCGCCGTCATCGTCGAACCCGTCCCGCACAACGTCGGCGCACTCCTGCCCCACCAGGAGTTCCTCACCACGCTGCGCGAGGAGACCACCAAGGCCGGCAGCGTCCTGATCTTCGACGAGGTCATCACCGGCTTCCGCCACGACATCGGCGGCTGGCAGAAGATCTCCGGCGTCACCCCCGACCTCACCACCCTCGGCAAGGCCATCGCCAACGGCGCCCCCGTCGGAGCGATCGGCGGCCGCGCCGACCTGATGGACCTCTTCTCCACCCGACCGGGCGCCCCCGCCTTCTTCGCCGGTACGTACAACGGCCACCCGTCCGTCGTCGCCGCCGCCCTCGCCACCTTGCGCAAGCTGCGCGAGGAGCCGGTCCACGAGCATGTCTTCCGGCTCGGCGACCGCGTCCGTACCGAACTGACCGGACTGTACGAGCGCCTGGGCGTTCCCGCCGTCGTCACCGGTTACGGCTCCGTCTTCGTCAGCTACTTCATGCCGGGCGAGACCCCCCGTACCTACGAGGACCTGCTGAACAACGACGCCTCGCTGTTCGTCGGCTACCGTCGCAAGCTTCTCGACCACGGCCTGTTCGAACTGCCGCTCAACCTCAAGCGCAGCCACATCAGCTACGCCCACACCGACGCCGACGTGGACCGTCTGATCGAGGGCACCGAGGCCGCGGTGAAGGCCGTCCTCGCCGACGGCGGCGCCCGTGACCTGGAGAACACCTCCACCATGGGCGGAGCGACCCGCTGATGCTCACTGTCAACCGCACCCGCCCCGCAGGCCCCGCCGGACGGATCACCCGCGTCGAGACCCTGATGCTCGGTACCTCCTGGCGCGACTTCGGCTATGTACGGGTCCACACCGACGAGGGCCTGTCCGGCATCGGCGAGATCACCCACCCCTACCGGGTCCGTGAGGTCTGCGCCCTCACCGAGGCCCTCGGCCGGCGCCATCTCATCGGAGCCGACCCCTTCGACATCGAGGAGCTCTGGCTCCGCGTCTACCAGGGCGACTTCCTGCGCGGCGGCGACATGGGCGGCATCGCCCTGTCCGGCCTCGACCAGGCGATGCACGACCTGATGGGCAAGGCGCTCGGCGTGCCCGCGTACCGACTGACCGGCGGCGCCTGCCGGGACGACGTACGCGTGTACGCCAACGGCTGGTACACCGGCGAACGCGAGCCCGAGACCTTCGCCGCCAAGGCGAAGGAGACCGTGGCGAAGGGTTTCACCGCCCTCAAGTTCGACCCGTTCGGCCCCGGGCTGCATGAGCTCGAGCGCGCCGAACTGCGCCGCTCCATCGGACTCGTGGCCGCCGTCCGCGAAGCCATCGGCCCGGACATCGACCTGTTCATCGAGGGCCACGCCCGGTTCGCCATGCCGACCGCCGCCCGCCTCGTGCGGGAGCTGGAGCCGTTCGACATCGGCTGGTTCGAGGAGCCGATGCCCTGGACCCACATCGAGCGGTACGCGGAGCTGCGCCGGCGCGCCGCCTTCCCGATCTCCGGCGGTGAGCACTTCCACAACCGCTACGAGTACAAGCAGCTCTTCGCCACCGACGCGGTCGACATCATCCAGCCCGACCTCTCGATGGCCGGCGGCTTCACCGAGGTCAGGAAGCTCGCCGCGATCGCCGATACCCACGGCATGCTCGTGGCCCCGCACAACTCCAACTCGCCGCTCTGCACCACCGTCTCGGTGCACGCGGCGCTCGGAATCCCCAACTTCAAGATCCTCGAAACCTTCGACGGACTCCTCGAGGACTACGTCTTCGACGCACTCAAGGGCACCCTCCCGATCGTCGACGGCCACATAGGCCTGCCGACCGCCCCGGGACTCGGCGTCGAGCTCGTCGACGAGGTATTCGAGGAACACCCGCCCAGCCACCGCTTCTGGAACATGTTCGCGGACGGCTGGGAGAAGCGGAACCGGACATGATCGTCGACGTCCACTCACATCTCTTCCGGCACAGCCACGACTTCACCGACCCCTTCAAGTCCGACTCCGCCCGCGCCCACGCGGGCGAGGTCGACCTCACGGTGAAGTGGGAGGAGTACGCGGCAACGGCACCGGAGGGAACCCGCACGATCGTCGTCGGCGGCAAGGCGCGGCGCAGCGGGCTCTGGGTCGACGACGCCGCCGTCGCCTCGTACGCCGCACAGCACCCCGACCGGCTGATCGGCTACCTCTCCCTCGACCCCACCCAGCCCGGCTGGCAGGAGGAACTCCGCTACGGCCACGAGGAACTGGGCCTGCGCGGCATCAAACTGATGCCGATGTACGCGGGCTTCGACCCGGCCGCCGGGGAGTACGACGAGCTGTACGGCTACGCCGAACGGCACGGACTTCCGCTCCTCGTCCACACCGGCACGACCTTTGTGTCGAACGCGCCGCTGGAATGGGCGATGCCCCGGCACCTGGACGCCGTCGCCATCCGGCACCCCGAACTGCGGATGGTCCTCGCCCACCTCGGCCACCCCTTCGAGGGCGAGTGCATCGCGGTCATCCGCAAGCACCCGCATGTGTACGCGGACATCAGCGCCCTGCACTACCGGCCCTTCCAGCTCTGGCACAGTCTGCGGCTGGTCCAGGACTACGGGGTCTTCGACAAGCTGATGTTCGGCAGCGACTACCCGTTCACAACGGTCGACGACTCGGTGAAGGGGATGCGGGAGATCGCCCGCATCCCCGGCATCCCCGGACTGCCGCCGCTGGATGCGGACGCGGTGGAGGAGATCATCCACCGGCCGTCGCTGGACCTGCTCGGCCTGAACGGCTGACCGGGCCGTCCCCACAGACCTGCCGGTACGGAGCACGGGCCACCCCCCTGAGCCCGGGCGCAGCACCGGCAGCGGGCCGCCGCGCTCCCCCTGTGTCCCTGCGCGGCGGCCCATACTTCTCCTTACGGCCTCGCCCACGACAGGGAGCGGGCTCCCGGCGTCATGCGACTCCGCTTGCGGCGTTGTCGTCAGTCAACGACGCTCCGCGTCGTGTCCTTTCTCCGCCTTGCAATCGAAGCCGCATGACGCCGCTCGCTGATCCGCTCCCTAATCGTGGGCGAGGTCGTTATCTCTCCGCCTGGAGGAACCCCGCAATGACCGCAGCCGTCCCGCCCCGCGGCACTGACCGCTTCGACCTGACCGGCCGCACCGCGGTCGTGACCGGAGCCGCCAGGGGCCTCGGCCGGTCCTTCGCCCTCGGGCTCGCCGAAGCGGGCGCCGATCTGGTCCTCGTCGACCTGCCCGGCGCCGACGGCGTCGCCGAGACCGCGGCGGCCGTCGAGGCGCTCGGCCGACGGGTCCGCACCTACGGACAGGACCTCGCGGACATCGACGCGCTGCCCGGCTTCGCCGATGCCGTACGCGCCGAGGCAGGACCGCTGCACATCCTGGTCAACAACGCGGGAACGGCGGCGCTGGAACGCTTCAACGAGATCACCCCCGCAAGCTGGTCGCACATCATGCGGGTCAATGTCGACGCCGTCTTCTTCCTCAGCCAGCGCATCGCCGAACACATGACGGCGGACTCCGTCGCCGGCCGGATCATCACCGTCACGTCGAAGAACGCCCTCGTGGCGGAGGCGGGCCTGGCCCACTACAACGCCTCCAAGGCCGCCGCCCAACTCCTCACCGAGACCCTGGCGGTCGAGCTCGCCCCGCACGGCATCACCGCCAACACCCTTGCCCCCGGCATGGTCGAGACCCCTATCGACGGCGAATTCCCCTTCGACCGGGAGGCCTTCGAATCCGCGTACCGCGAGCGCATCCCGCTCGGCAGGTACGCGCAGCCCGACGAATGCGTGGGCGCACTGCTGCTGCTCGCCTCGGACGCCGGGGCGTACCTCACCGGGGCGCGCATCGTCGTCGACGGGGGAGTGCTGGCCGACCAGATGCCGCGTATGCGCTTCATGCCGCCGTACCGCAACACGATCTGACCGCGGCCGACCGGCAGTCGGTCCTCATCGACCACGCATCGACACCCGCGAGGAGCACTTCCGCCATGCCCGTCAATGCACCGTCCCCAGCCCCCTCCTCCGTCGCGTCATCGCCCTCGTCCCGTCGTGCTCTGTTGCGGGCTTCGGGGCTGGCCGGTCTGGTCATGGCCGGTTCGGCCGTGGCCTCCGGCTCGGCGCAGGCCGCACCGTCGCATGCAGGCGATGTGCTGCGTGTCGGCACGGTCGCCGAGCTGCGATGATCGCCGACAACAGCGTCCACCGCATCGAGGCCCACACCGACCTCCTCTTCACCTGCACCGTCAAGGGCGCCGAGAACGCGGCCCCGATCTCGGTCGGGTCGGCGGATCTGCGGATCGACGGCGGTAGTTACGACAACACCGGCATCGAACTCAGCGCGGTGCGCGACCAGCGGATCACCGTCACCGACGGCACCCGCCTCACCGGTGGCAACAAGGCCAAGGTGCTGCTCGGCCGTGCGACCGGCCCCGGAAAGGTGACCTGGGACATCACCGGGCTCAGCAGCGCCGCCTCGGGGCCGGACACCGCCCATGTCCGCATCGCCGACGGCACGAACCACTACGCGGCGACGGGGAGCCGCTTCACCGGCGGTACGCTCCACCTCGCCCCAAAGGCCCTGGCCCCGGTCCTGCACACCGCCTGCGTGGAGGGCGGCACGAAGCGCAGCGCGATGCCCGCGAACGGCCAATCGGTGCGCACCGACGGGAACCTGACCCTGTGACCGCCGTCATCCGGACCGCGACCGCGACCGCGGCCGACGATCCGGCCCTGGCTGCCCTGTGGCAACAGTGCTTCGACGCCCCGCGCATCGCCGCCCTGCACGCCCTCGATCCGGACCGCCACCGCCACACGTTCGTCGCGCAGAGCGGTCCGGGGGGCGGGATCGACGCGGTCGTCGTCTACGTACCCAGGCTGATCCGCGACGCGCACGGCACCCCGCAGCGGGTCGGCGGCATCGGCAGTGTCGCCACCCGCCCCGAGGCCCGGGGCCGGGGGCTGGTGCGCCGGCTGCTGGTGGAGGCGGAACGCACGATGAGGGCCGAACAGTGCGCCTGGTCACTGCTGTTCACCGGCACGCCCGGCGTCTACCGGGGCTCGGGATGGCAGGAATTCGGCAGTACGTACACCGAGGGCACGCCGGCGTCCACGGCCGCCTCCGGGACCTTCCGGGTCCGTGGGGCCACCGCCGAGGACGCCGCGGAGGTGGCCGCCCTGCACCACGCGTACAACGCGAACACGCCGCTCAGCTCGTTGCGGGCGCCCGAGGACTGGGCGGTGCGGGTGCCTGCCTGGTACGGCCCGGTCGAGCGGTCGCTCGTGGCGGAGGACCCCGTGTCGGGGACGCTCACCGGCTGGATCGTGGCCCAGCACGCGGGGGAGTACGTGGAGGTGAGGGAGTTCGCGGGCGCACCCGAGTGCCTGGGCGAACTGTTCGCCGCCGTCGGTGAACGGGGCCGGGACGCGGGGCTGAGCCGGGCCCGGGTCCGGATTCCGGACGGCCCCGGCGTCCGGGAGTCACTGCCGGCCCTGCTCTCGGATCCCCGGTCGGTCGAGGAGCACGTCGGCATGGCCCGCCCGCTGCACGCCGACGCGGAATCCGTCCGCGCCACGGTCACGGCGCCGGGCGCGGTGCACTGGTACGGCGACTGTTTCTAGTGCCGGTCGCGGCCTTTGGGTGCATGGCCCTAAGAGGTCGGGGGCGCGGCCGGCGCAGGCAGGTGATCGTGCGTCAAACGCCGTTGTCAGTGCCTCCCCATAGAGTTCAATCATCACTCGGGGAGCCTCGGAGGAGGAGTAGAAACGTGTCTGCCAACAAGATCCAGCACAAGGTGAATCACGTCGCGCTGGTAGTGGACTGTTCGGGTTCCATGCGGCCGCACCAGAGTCAGCTCATACGCGTCGTGGACGAGTTCGTGGCGGGTCTGAAAGCCGAGTCGGACAGCCTCGGCCATGAGACCCGGATCAGTCTCTACTCCTTCGACCACAAGGTGGAGAACCTGGTCTGGGACATGGACGTAAAACATCTGCCGTCCATGCGCGGTCTGTACAAGGTCGACAATGGCGCCACGGCCCTCATCGAGGCTTCTCTGAAGTCCCTGGACGACCTGGGCCATATCTGGGAGGAATACGGCGAGCACAGTTTCCTCCAGATCGTGGTGACGGACGGCGAGGAGAACGCCTCCGGCGGCGACAGGCGGCACGACGGCGACATGGCCATCCTCGGTCCCTGGCTCGACAAGATCGCGGCGAAGATGGGCGGGCTTCCGGGCCACTGGACGTCCGCGATCCTCGTTCCGAACTCCCTGGCGAAGCGCACCGCCCAGAACTACGGTTTCCCGGCCGGAAACATCGCCATCTGGGATGCGGATTCCCGGGAGGGTGTCGAGGAGGCGATCGGCACCGTGCGCGCTGCCGCCACCAGCTTCCTCCGGGGCCGCGAGCAGGGGGTGCGCGGCACGAAGAACTTGTTCGCCGTCGGCCAGGACATATCGGTCGACGAGGTGAGGGCGAACCTCGAACCGATTCCGGCCGACAAGTATCGACTCCTGAAGGTCGACAAGGAGATCGAGATTCGGCCCTTCGTCGATTCGCATCCGGGCGTGACGTACGAACGCGGTTCGTGTTACTACCAGCTGGGCGCCCGGGCTCAGGTTCAGCTGAACAAGGAAGTCATCGTGGTCGAGAAGGACACCGATCGCGCCTATACGGGCGACGCGGCGCGCAGCCTTCTGTTCGGTACAGGCATCCAGGGCACCGTTTCCGTGAAGGCGGGGAACAATCCCAAGCTGGAGGTGTACGTGCAGAGTCGTTCGGTGAACAGGAAGCTCAAGCCGAAGACGCGTCTGCTCATCATGCTCTGAAATTCAAGATGCTCTGAAATTCAAGAAAAGAATTCAGTCGGGTATGGGCCCGCGTATGACCCAGGCGTCCAAGATCCTGCGTCAGGGTCCTGATACTCATGACCCGTTCGGTCGCACCGCGAGCACCACACCGACGGCGAAGACCGCACCGGTGACCACGGCGCTGCTGCCGCTGCCGGCCCGGATCGTCGCGGCGACCCCGACGAAGGGGAGCGAACAGCCGAGACAGCTGGGCACCTGGCCGCGCGTGGCCGGCAGGAAGATGGCCGTCGCGACACTCGACATCATGATCGCCAGGTTCGGGTCCAGGCCCATCAGCACCGGAGCCACGAACGTCGCAACCTGGTTGCGTCACTCAAACCTGGTGTACGAACGGGCCCTCGTACCATTGTCGACGCGCAACCCCTCGTAGGTCCTCTACGAGCGGGACAGGTCACGCGGATGGCGGTCCGGGTGGGTTCGGCACGGGGTGGTGCGAATGATTGACCGCTGATCTTGTACTTTCCGTTCGGCAAGTACACGAATGGAGAGTGCTGAATGTCAGGTTTCGGGTGGAAGCTGCACGGGGATGGCCGGCATCTGAAACCAGGCGAGGTCGTCAAACCCGACGAGCGGCTCACCTGGACCCGGACGGTCGGGTTGGGTGCGCAGCACGTCGTCTCGATGATCGGTGCCTGTTTTGTCGCCCCGGTGCTCATGGGGCTCAACCCGAGCCTCGGCCTCATGGCCTCGGGTGTCGCGACCCTGCTGTTCCTGGTCATCACGCGCGGACGAGTCCCGAGCTATCTGGGATCGTCGCTCTCCTTCGTCGGTGTCGCCGCGGTCATCGGAAGCCAGGGCGGTGGGCCGGCGGAACTCACCGGCGCGCTGTTCGTGGTGGGCCTCGCCCTGGCCGCAGTCGGTGTCGTGGTCCAGTTCCTGGGCGCGCGGGTCGTCCACGCGGTGTTGCCGCCGGTGGTGACGGGCGCCGTCGTCATGCTGATCGGCTTCAACCTCGCTCCGGTGGCTGCGGGGACCTACTGGCCGCAAGACCAGTGGACGGCGCTCGCCACAATGCTGTTCACCGGCCTCGCGCTCGTCGTCCTGCGCGGATTCTGGTCACGTATCGCCATTTTCCTGGGGCTGGTCTTCGGTTACGCGCTCTCCTGGATCCTTGACCTCACCCTGGGCAAGATCCACTCCGCCGATGCCGCCGGCAAGGTCGTGGACCACTGGCGTCTCGACCTGAGCTCGGTCAAGGACGCCGCCTGGATCGGCTTCCCTGACATGCACGCGCCCTCGTTCAGTGCGTCGGCGATCGTCGTCGCCCTCCCTGTCCTGATCGCCCTGGTGGCCGAGAACACCGGCCACATCAAGGCGGTCGGCGAGATGACCGGCGATCCCCTCGACGACAAGCTCGGCACTGCCATCGCCGCGGACGGCGCGGCCACCATGCTCTCCACGGTTGCCGGTGGCCCAGCCACGACCACGTACGCCGAGAACATCGGCGTCATGGCCGCCACCCGCGTCTACTCGACCGCCGCCTACATGTGCGCCGCGTTCTTCGCGCTCTTCTTCGGTCTGTGCCCGAAGTTCGGGGCGTTTGTGGCCGCCATCCCGGGCGGCGTGCTGGGCGGCATCACCGTCATCCTCTACGGCATGATCGGTCTGCTCGGCGCTCAGATCTGGGTCCGCAACAAGGTTGACTTCAGCCAGCCGCTCAACCTGATTCCGGCCGCAGCCGGCGTCATCGTCGGCATCGGCGGCGTGTCGCTGAAGATCACCGACAACTTCGAGCTCAGCGGCATCGCCCTCGGCACCCTTCTGGTGCTCACCGGCTACCACTCCCTCCGTTGGCTCTCCAAAACAGCGGCCGAGCCGCAAGGAGCGCTGCTGGACGAGGGCATGACGAGGTACGACGACTCGGCGACGTAAGAAGGGGAACGCGCCGTCGTCAGCGCCGATGTGTCGGAGTCCTGCCCGACCCCGCGCACCGTACGACCGCCGAGATCGCGATGCACTGTGCCCATGAACTCGTCAAGGAGCGAAAGACCCGATGAACGACAGCCCGACGTCCCCGGTGAGCGACGACGTCGTCGAGTTGAGGCCCCACACCCCGGCAAGCCTCGAACCGCTGCTGCGCTGGAAGAACGACCTCGAGATCCAGCGGCTGAGCGACGACGAGACACACACCTACAGCCGCGAACAGGTCGCCGCGACGATCGAGCGGTGGATGCGGCCGAGTGAGGACATCGTCCATCTCGCGATCGGCCTCGCCGGCCGCGCGGAGCCCATCGGATTCCTCCACCTGGCGCTCATCGAGCAGGCGCATCAGCGGTGCCGGCTGGGCATCGTCATCGGCGAGAGGGAACTGTGGGGGCACGGCTACGGACACCAGGCGGTGGTGCGGGCGGTCGGCCACGCCTTCGATGTGCTCGGACTCGAGCGGATCACCGCGGAGGTCTTCGCCGACAACCCGCGTTCCGTGCGCCTGCTCGAAGGTGCCGGCTTCGTGCGGGAGGGCGTGATGCGCGAGAGCATCCACCGCGACGGGCGGCGCGTCGACGAGCTGGTGTACGGACTGCTGCGGCATGAGTGGAGCAAGGGGCACAAGTGACGAGAACAGAGGCGGTGTGCACCGAGCCGGTGCGCGCGGAGACGGCGCCGGCCGGGGCGCCGGAGTCGGAGGCAAAGCCGGGGGCGGTCAGGATCGGGATCAGCCTGTCCGACTTCGTGCCTCCGCGTTTGCGCCGATCGTTGAGGAGTACCTGAATGCATCCGGGATATGAGCGAAGCCAAGCCAGCCAGCCGCAGCCGCAGAGGATCCGCAGGGGAATGGTCCGCCCGTACGACCGACGGACCATCTCCGCCACGCCCCGCGCAGCCGACAGCTCAGGGGCGCAGCTCGACCGCTGCCGTGCTCGCAGCGGTGGCGTCCGAGGGAGACACGGCCCTGCGGTCACCCGCCCGCAGCACCCCGGCCCCCAGCACCAGGCCGAACGCCAGCACCGTCACCAGGCCGAACGACACGACCAGCGACGTCGCCTGGGCCAGTGATCCGATCGCGGACGGGGCGATGAGCCCGGAGGTGTACGTGATGGTGGCGACGCCCGCGATCGCCTGACTCGGGTTCGGGCCGCTGCGTCCGGCCGCCGCGAAGGCGAGGGGGACGACCACGGCGACACCGAGGCCGAGGAGCCCGAAGCCGCACATCGCCAGAACAGCGTTCGGTGACGCGACCACGAGCAGTCCGCCGACCGTCGCGAGGACGCCGCCGGCCCGCACGGTCCCGACCGCCCCGAAGCGGTCGACGACCTTGTCGCCGGCGATCCGGGCGACCGCCATCGTGAGCGCGAACGCCGTAGTGGACGCAGCGGCAAGCCCGGCGGAGGTGTCCATGATGTCCCGGAGATAGACCGCCGACCAGTCCAGGCAGGCCCCCTCCGCGAACACCGCGCAGAAGCCCACCGCGCCGATGATCAGCGCCGACTTCGGCGGCAGCGTGAAGCGCGGCGGGGGCTCCTCGTCCGGCTTGCTGCGCAGATCCAGTACGCCCTGGCAGGCGATCAGGCCGAGCACGGTGAGGACGAGGGCGGCGAGGGAGTGATGCAGCCGGGCATCGGAGCCCAGATGCGCGGCCACTGTGCCCGCCGCCGAACCGACCAGGGCGCCCACGCTCCACATCCCGTGCAGCCCGGACATGATCGACTTGTCGAGGCGGTTCTCCACCTCGACACCGAGGGCGTTCATCGCCACGTCCGACATCCCGGCCGATGCTCCGTACACGAAGAGCGCGGCGCACAGCGTCAGCAGGTCGGGTGCCAGTGCGGGCAGGATCAGGGCCAGCGTCCACAGGGCGAGCAGTCCGCGCAGCGCGGTCCTGGCGCCGAAGCGCTGGCTGATCGCACCAGCCAGCGGCATCGCGAGCGAGGCGCCGATCGCAGGGAAGGCCAGGGCGAGACCGAGCTGCCCGGCGCTGATTCCTGCATGATCCTGGATCCAGGGCACCCGGGTGGCGAAGCTGCCGGTCACCGTGCCGTGCACGGCGAAGACCGCGGCGACGGCGAACCTGGACCGCCTCACCTGCTCCATACCGAAGACCGTCTGCGTGGAATCCGTCGTCATACCGCCGTGCCCTCCCCTGGGAATCCTCGGTCACCGGCAGCCCCGGTGCCCGTCGTCGTGCTGCGAGCCGTGAGCTCGGCGAGGAAAACCTCGAACGCCGCCTTCCCCACAGCCCGTTCGGTGCTCGGGCGACGCGGACGTGGGCGAACGCGTAATTCGGACCGACCGGCAAATGGGTGACTTTGTCCCAGGGATGCCGGAGGCGAGAAAGGCGGGCCCGCCGTCTTTCCCGGTCCGCCAGTCGGTGAAGTGTCCGATGACCCGCCACTGGTGGTCGGCACCGCTGTTCGGCGCCCCTGTTCGGAGCCCTGTGAGCCACTCCACAAGTGCGCACCCGTATGGCTCATGAGCAGAGCGTGGCACACTGACCGTGTACCAGTAGCAGCGCACTCCGGGGTCGGTGCAATTCCGAACCGGCGGTTACAGTCCGCGACCCGTCCGCATCCAGCGGCCGGTTGACCAGGTGAGATTCCTGGACCGACGGTTAAAGTCCGGATGGGAGGCAGTGCGCGGCGGGCCGTTTCACGGGTACGCCGCCGTCGGCGGATGGTCTTCGGGCAACCGATCCATCCGTGTATTCGGCATTCGGCGTTCCCCTGTTGCGTTCCCGCTTCATCTGTCGTCGTCGACAGGCCCCGGAGTCCGTGCCCGAAGAGGCAGGAGGACCCGGTGGACACCGCAGCCGACATCACCGCCATGCGCCGAGCGATCACGCTCGCAGCGCGCGGTCTCGGCTCCACCAGCCCCAACCCGGTCGTCGGCTGCGTCATTCTCGACGCCGCAGGCCTGCCGGTCGGTGAAGGATTCCACCAGCGCGCCGGCGGGCCGCACGCCGAGATCCACGCCCTGCGTGCCGCAGGCGACAGGGCCCGGGGCGGCACCGCCTACGTCACCCTCGAACCCTGTAACCACACCGGCCGCACCGGCCCCTGCGCCCAGGCGCTCATCGAGGCCGGTGTCGCCCGTGTCGTCTACGCCGTCGGCGACCCGGATCCACAGGCCACCGGCGGTGGGGACACTTTGCGCGCGGCAGGGGTCAAGGCCGAGCAGGGACTCCTCGCGGGCGAGGCCGAGGCGGGCAACGCTGCCTGGCTGACCTCGGTGCGCCTGGGCCGCCCGTACGTCCTGTGGAAGTACGCGGCGACTCTCGACGGCCGGATCGCGGCCGCCGACGCCACCAGCCGCTGGATCACCTCTCCCGATTCCCGGGCCGACGTCCACCGACTGCGCGCCGAGGCCGACGCCGTCGTGGTCGGCTCCGGCACTGCCCGTACCGACGACCCGCAACTCGGTGTACGGGATGTCGAAGGCGCCGTACAGCCCCTGCGGGTGGTCGTCGACACCGGTGCCACCGCCGTACGCCCCGGCGCCCGCGTCCTCGACGACACCGCGCCCACCCTGATCGCCGTCGCAGCCGACGCCGACGCCCGCCATCTTCCCGAAGGGGCCGTCCTGCGGCTGCCGCGCGCCGCCACCGGCCCCGGCCTGGACATCCCCGCCCTGCTCACCGCCCTGTACGGGCAAGGCATCCGCTCCGTACTCCTCGAAGGCGGCCCGACCCTGGCCGGGGCCTTCGTCGCGGCGGGGAAGGTCGACAAGGTCGTCGGCTATCTCGCCCCCGTGCTCCTCGGCGCCGGCCCCGCGGCCCTCGCCGACGCCGGAATCCGCACCATCGCCGATGCGTCGCGCCTCGATGTGACCGAGACCGTCCGCATCGGCCCCGATCTGCGCATCACCGCCGTCCCCCGCCCTGCCAGGAAGGGAAACTGAGTGTTCACCGGAATTGTCGAAGAACTGGGCGAAGTCACCGCTGTCGAGAAGCTCGGCGACGCCTCACGCTTCCGCCTGCGCGGTCCCGTCGTCACCGAAGGCGCCAAGCACGGCGACTCCATCGCCGTCAACGGCGTCTGCCTCACCGTCGTCGACTTCGGCGAGCACGAGTTCACCGCCGATGTGATGGCAGAGACCCTGAACCGGTCCAGCCTCGGCGCCCTGGAGGTCGGTTCCCGGGTCAACCTGGAGCGCCCCATGGCGGTCGGCGGCAGGCTCGGCGGCCACATCGTCCAGGGCCATGTCGACGGCACAGGCCGTATCGTCGAGCGCGAGATCTCCGAGAACTGGGAGATCGTGAAGATCTCCCTCCCGGCGGAACTGACCCGCTACGTGGTGGAGAAGGGGTCGATCACCGTCGACGGCGTGAGCCTGACCGTCGTGGACGCCGGACCCGACTACTTCACCATCAGCCTCATCCCCACCACCCTCGCCCTGACCACACTCGGCATCAAGGAGCCCGGCGACCCGGTCAACCTCGAGGTGGACGTCATCGCGAAGTACGTCGAGCGGCTGCTCGGCAGCACAGCGCAGGAACCCGAGGAGCCGGCGAAGTGACCGGGCTGAACTGGCTGAACGCGGAGGCGTTCACTGTCTTCGGGCAGCACATCATCTGGTCCGACATGATCGGCAACACGGTCGGTCTGATCGCGCTGACCCTGGGCTGGCTCCGCTCGATCTGGACCTGGCCGGCCCAGCTCCTGTCCGGCGTCGTCCTGGTCGCCGCCAATGTCTCCGTGCACCAGGCGGGCAGCGTCGGCAAGCAGTTCGTGGTCATCGCCGTGGCCGTCTGGGGCTGGCAGCAGTGGACCAGGGGCAAGCGGCAGGCTCAGGACGGCTCCCTCGCCGTACGGTTCGCGACCTGGCGCGAGCGCGGCTGCCTGCTGGGCGGTGCAGCGCTCGGCACGCTCGCGGTCGGCGGCCTGTTCACCGCGTTTCCTTCGCTCTCCTGGAGCCCGTGGGCGGACGCGTACATCTTCGCCGGCACACTCGTCGCGATGTTCGCCCAGGCCCGCGGCATGGTCGAGTTCTGGTTCGCCTGGCTCCTCGTCGACCTGGTCGGCGTACCGCTGAACTTCCACAGCGGTCTCGCCTTCTCCGGTTTCATCTACGTCGTGTACGGCGCCCTCGTCCTGTGGGGCATGCGCGACTGGTGGCTGCGTTCGCGGACACCCGCTCTGGAAGGAGCCACGGCATGACTGCCCAGCCCACCTGGCTGCACCGGGAACACGAAGGCGTCGTCGAGGACCTCACCCTCGACCCCGTCGAGCAGGCGATCCGCGACATCGCCGCCGGACGGCCCGTCGTGGTCGTCGACGACGAGAACCGGGAGAACGAGGGCGACCTCGTCATCGCGGCCGAGAAGGCCACCCCCGAGATCGTCGCGTTCATGATGAGCGAGTGCCGCGGTCTGATCTGCGCACCCATGGAGAACGACGAGCTGGAACGGCTCGAACTGCCGCAGATGGTCGACCACAACACCGAGTCGATGCGGACGGCGTTCACCGTCTCCGTCGACGCATCGGCGGCACACGGCGTGACCACCGGCATCTCCGCCGCCGACCGTGCCACCACGCTCCGGCTGCTGGCCGGCGGCGAGGCCGGCCCAGGCGACTTCGTACGGCCCGGCCACGTCTTCCCGCTCCGCGCCCGCTCTGGCGGTGTGCTGGTCCGCAACGGCCACACGGAGGCCGCCGTCGACCTCGCCCGGCTCGCCGGACTACGGCCCGCCGGAGCGATCGTCGAGATCGCCGGCGAGGACGGCGTGATGCTGCGGCTGCCCCAGCTGGTCCCGTTCGCCCGCAAGCACGGCCTCACGATCATCTCCATCGAGGACCTGATCGCCTACCGCCGCACCTCGGAGCCGACCGTCCGCCGCGAGGCCGAGGTACGGCTGCCGACGAGCTTCGGCGCGTTCACCGCGTACGGCTACCGCTCCACGACCGACGGCGTCGAGCATGTCGCGCTCGTCCACGGCGACATCGGGGACGGCGCCGACGTCCTGGTGCGGATCCACTCCGAGTGCCTGACCGGCGACATCTTCCAGTCGCAGCGCTGCGACTGCGGGCCCCAGCTGCACGCCTCCATGCGACGGATCACCGAGGAGGGGCGCGGCGTCGTCATCTACCTGCGCGGCCACGAGGGCCGGGGCATCGGCCTGCTGTCCAAGCTGCGCGCCTACGAACTCCAGGAGCGCGGCATCGACACCCTCGACGCCAACCTGGAGCTCGGCCTGCCCGCCGACGCCCGGGACTACGCGGCGGGCGCCCAGATCATCAAGGACCTCGGCGTCCACAGCCTGCGGCTGATGACCAACAACCCCGACAAGACGGCCGCGGTCCTGCGGCACGGTCTTGCCGTCATCGGCCGCGAGCCGATGCCCGTCCAGGCCGGCGAACACAATCTGCGCTACCTGCGCACCAAGCGCGACCGCATGGGGCACGACCTGCCCTGGCTCGACGCCGCCACCGCGGCGACCTGCGGCAACCAGTAACGATCACGGAAACGAGCGGTAGGAGAGACATGAGCGGCAAGGGCGCACCCGAACTGTCCGTACGCAACTGCGGTGACCTGCGTGTGGCGGTCGTCGCCGCCCAGTGGCACGAGAAGGTCATGAGCGGACTCGTCGACGGCGCGCTGCGCGCCCTGCACGAGCTGGGCATCGACGAGCCGACCCTGCTCCGGGTGCCCGGCAGCTTCGAGCTCCCGGTGGTTGCCAAGGTTCTCGCCGGTCGCGGTTACGACGCGATCGTCGCCCTCGGCGTGATCATCCGCGGTGGTACCCCGCACTTCGAGTACGTGTCCCACGGCGTCACCAACGGCCTGACCCAGGTCGCCGTCGACACCGGAGTCCCGGTCGGTTTCGGCGTACTCACCTGCGACACCGAGGAGCAGGCCCTCGACCGGGCCGGGCTGGAAGGCTCCAACGAGGACAAGGGGCATGAAGCGGTCACCGCGGCCGTTGCCACCGCCGCCACGCTGCGTACGGTCAGCGAGCCCTGGCGCTGAACGGGGGGCCCGGACCCCGTACCCTAGGGACCATCATGGCGAACAAAACCTTCGAAGAGCTCTTCGCCGAGCTGCAGCTCAAGGCCGCCAACGGCGATCCCTCCACCTCCCGTACCGCCGAGCTGCTGGACAAGGGTGTCCATGCCATCGGCAAGAAGGTCGTCGAGGAGGCCGCCGAAGTCTGGATGGCCGCCGAACACGAGACCAAGGACGCCGCCGCCGAGGAGATCTCCCAGCTGCTTTACCACGTCCAGGTGATGATGGTCGCCCGCGGGATCTCCCTCGACGACGTCTACGCCCACCTCTGAGCACGACCTGAGCACCGCATAGCACTCCGCACATCCGTAGAAGACTCTCTCCCCGCAAAGGAAACCTGACCTCATGCTGCGCATCGCCGTACCCAACAAGGGTTCACTCTCCGGGCCTGCGATGGCGATGCTCCATGAGGCCGGCTACCAGCAGCGCAAGGAGTCCAAGGAGCTCGTACTCGTCGACCCCGAGAACGAGGTCGAGTTCTTCTACCTGCGGCCTCGCGACATCGCGATCTACGTCAGCTCCGGCCGTCTCGACATCGGCATCACCGGCCGCGACCTGCTGCTGGACTCCGGCGCCGACTGCGAGGAGATCCTCCAGCTCGGCTTCGCCCGCTCCACTTTCCGCTACGCCACCAAGCCCGGCACGGCCCAGGGCCCGCAGGACTTCGACGGCAAGACGATCGCCACCTCCTACGAGGGCATCGTTGCCAAGCACCTCGCCGACGCCGGCGTCAACGCCTCCGTCGTCCACCTCGACGGCGCGGTCGAGACCGCCATCGAACTCGGTGTCGCCCAGGTCATCGCCGATGTCGTGGAGACCGGCACCAGCCTGCGCAACGCCGGACTCGAAGTCATCGGCGAGCCGATCATGAAGTCGGAAGCCGTCGTCGTCCGCCGCACCGGCGCACCGGACGACGAGCCCAAGGTGCAGCAGTTCCTCCGCCGCCTCCAGGGCGTCCTGGTCGCCCGCAGCTACGTGATGATGGACTACGACTGCCGCGTCGAGCACCTGGAGCGTGCGGTCGCCCTCACCCCGGGTCTGGAGTCGCCGACCATCTCCCCGCTGCACCACGAGGGCTGGGTCGCCGTCCGTTCCATGGTCGCTGCCCGGGAGGCCCAGCGGATCATGGACGATCTGTACGACCTCGGCGCCCGCGCCATCCTCACCACCGCCATCCACGCCTGCCGTCTCTGACGGCCGGGCGACCACTCGGAAGACAGAAGAGCACCATGTCCGCCCCCGCGTCCCGGTCCGAACTCCCCACGCTCCCGGTCACATTCCGGCCGACCCGAACCCGGGTGGTCCTGCTGACCGTGGGGGCGGTGATGTTCGTCGTCATCACTGCCGTCGCCCTGACACTGGAGCAGCTGAGCGCGGGGGAGCGGTCCAGCTTCATCTTCACCGCGCTGCTGTTCTTCGGTGTGCTGGCGCTGCTCAGCCGCCCGAAGATCGTCGCGAACGAGGACGGGGTGACCGTGGTCAATCTCACCCGAACGCGCCGGCTGTCCTGGGCGGAGATTCTCCGTGTCAACCTGCGCGTCGGCGACCCCTGGGTCTTTCTCGATCTGAGCGACGGGACCAGCATGCCCGCCCTCGGCATCCAGCCGGGAATCGGCAAGCAGCAGGCCATCCGCGACGCCCATGCGCTCCGTGTCCTCGCCGAGAACCACGGCACCGGCACGGACAACGGCTGAGCCCCCGCCCCGTACGGCCTCTTCTTGATTACTCTGGAGGACGGCGGCGCCCCTGTGCGCCCCGCCCCGCACCAGAGGGTCCATGAGGCCTGCGGGGCTTTCCTGCGACCCAAGGAGTGACTCCCTCCAGCAATGGACGGACCGTCCGGTAGTACCTGCGCCGCCCCTTCCCCGGAGGCGGCGGCATGACCACTCCCTTGCTGCTTCTGAGTGCAGCATTCCTTCTCATCCTCGCCAACGGATTCTTCGTGGCAGCCGAGTTCGGGCTCGTCACGGTGGAGCGGCAGGACGCCGAGCGCGCCGCCGCCGAGGGCGACCGGCGGGCCCGCACCGTCGTCGAAGCCCTGCGTGAGCTCTCCTTCCAGCTGTCCGGCACCCAGCTCGGCATCACCATCACCTCACTGGTCGTCGGCATGCTCGCCGAACCCGCACTCGCCCAGCTGCTGGACGGCCCCCTCACCGCGACCGGTCTGCCCGGCGGCGCCGTACCCGGCATCAGCGTGTTGATCGGGATGATGGCGGCCTCGGCCGTCCAGATGGTGATCGGCGAACTCGTGCCCAAGAACTGGGCGGTTTCCCGGCCGCTTCAGGTCGCCCGGTTCGTCGCCGGCCCCCAGTACCGTTTCTCCGCCGCCTTCCGGCCGGTGATCAGCATGCTGAACACCGTCGCCAACCGGCTGGTACGCCTGCTGGGTGTCGAACCCACCGACGAGCTGGCCTCCGCCCGCACTCCCGGGGAGCTGGTCTCCCTGGCCCGGCACTCGGCCGAGGCCGGCACCCTCGAACAGGACACCGCGGATCTCTTCGTACGGACCCTGTCGCTCGCCGGACTCACCGCACAGCACGTCATGACCCCACGGGTGAAGGTCAGCGCCCTGCAGTCCTCGGCGACGGCGGAGGACGTCCTCAACCTCACCCGCGCCACCGGCCTCTCCCGCTTCCCCGTCTACCGGGAGCGCATCGACGAGGTCGTCGGCATGATCCACCTCAAGGACGCGCTCGCCGTGCCCGCCCAGGACCGGCTGCGCACTCCGGCGGGCCGCATCGCCGTACCGCCGCTGCTGGTGCCGGAGACCCTGCCCGTCGAACAGCTGCTCCGTCGGTTGCGCAACGAGCAGCCGATCGCCGTGGTGGTCGACGAGTACGGTGGCACCGCCGGAGTCGTCACCCTCGAGGACATCATCGAGGAACTCGTCGGCGAGGTCAGGGACGAGCACGACGCCGAAGGCGCCGACCGGCCCGAGCTTGCCCCCGCTGCTCCCGAGGACGGCCGCCCGGCCTGGGACGCGGAAGGCAGCTGCCGGGTCCTGACTCTGCGCCGGATAGGGCTCGACGTACCCGACGGACCGTACGAGACCGTGGCCGGACTCGTCGCCGATCTGCTGGGACGCATCCCCGCCCCCGGCGACCGGGCCGAACTGCCCGGCTGGCGGATCTCCGTCCGCCAGGTCGGCCGCTACCGCGCCGAGAAGGTCCGCTTCGTACGCACGGCCGAGGTGACCGGCCCCGTCACCGAGGAATCGGTCAGCCACGGTGTTCTGGAGGCCGTGCGATGAGCTTTGTCCAGCTGCTTTTCGCCGCGCTCCTCGTGCTGGCGAACGGCTTCTTCGTCGGTGCAGAGTTCGCCCTCGTCTCCGTACGGCGCAGCCAGGTCGAACCCCTCGCGGCCGCCGGTTCGGGCCGGGCCCGCCAGGTGCTGTACGGCCTGGAGAACCTGCCGCAGATGATGGCTGCCGCCCAGTTCGGCATCACCGTCTGCTCGCTGACCCTCGGCGCCGTCGCCGAACCGACCGTCGCCCATCTGCTGGAGCCGGTCTTCCAGGCGGTCCACCTGCCCGAGGGCCTCATCCATCCGCTCGGCTATGTGCTGGCGCTCGTCTTCGTGGTCTTCCTCCATCTCGTCATCGGCGAAATGGTCCCGAAGAACCTCGCGATGGCGGCGCCGGAGAAGACCGCGCTGTGGCTCAGCCCCGGCCTCGTGGGCTTCGCCCGTATCTGCCGTCCGGTCACCTCCGCACTGGGTGCCTGCGCCCGGCTGGTGCTCCGGATCTTCGGTGTCGAACCGAAGGACGAGGTGGAGGCCGTCTTCACCAGCGAGCAGCTCAACCGGCTCGTCGAGGACTCCGGCCAGGCCGGGCTGCTGGAGCCGGAGGCACAGGAGCGGCTGGAGGACGCACTGGAGCTGGGCAGCAGGCCCGTCACCGATGTGCTGCTCAGCCGGGCCTCCCTGGTGACGGTCGACCCCTCCGTCACCCCGCAGCGGATCGAGGAGCTGACCGTACGGACGGGCTACTCGCGCTTTCCCGTGTGTGCGGAAGGCGGAGGCCCGTTCATGGGGTATCTGCACGTCAAGGACGTCCTGGACCTGGAGGACGGCGAGCGGGCCGTCCCCCAGCACGTGTGGCGCCCGATGGCGACCGTACGGGCCGAGCTGCCCCTGGACGACGCCCTGACCGTGATGCGCCGCGCGGCGACGCATCTGGCGCAGGTCGCCGACGCATCGGGCCGGGTCCTTGGTCTGGTCGCCATGGAGGACGTCCTGGAGATGCTGGTCGGTGAGGTACGCGACCCGGCTCACCGGGTCGCGGTGCCGCGCCGGGCGGCGGACACGACGACCGGCACCGGCGAACTCACCGCGTTGATTCATTAAGACCGACCGGCGGCCCGATTCTGGGCCCGCCCGGCGTGACCCGGTGACCCCGACGTAATCGGGCCGCCCCTCACAACGCCGGCGGTTCCTGCGGCCCCCGGCCCAACGGCCCCCGGCCGGACAGCACCTCGCCGTACGCCTGCATCAGATCCGGCAGCCGCAGCGTGGCCAGATCGTCCCGGCTCGGCACGGCGGCACACCCGGAGAGCCGCAGATCGCGGTAGGCACAGCTCTTCTCGTACAAGGTGCGCAGAAACCGCCCGTTGCCCAGTTCGTCGATCCAGCCCTGGTCGACGACATGGCCGCTGATGGAGCGCAGCTCCTCCAGGGACTCCTCGTCCCACGCATCGCCGTTCTCCGCGGCCAGCACCTCACCGATGGAGGTGAGCTCCGGGGGCCGGTAGCTCGGGAAGTCCACCCGGGTGGTGAAGCGTGAGGAGAGCCCCGGATTGGTGGCCAGCAGCCGGTCCATGCCTTCCGGATAGCCCGCGAGGATGACGACGAGATGGTCCCGGTTGTCCTCCGCGCGCTTGAGGAGGACCTGGAGGGCCTCGTCGCCGTACGCGTCACCCTTGCTGTAGCCGGTGTTGGAGAGGCTGTACGCCTCGTCGACGAAGAGAACCCCGCCGAGCGCCGAGTCGATCAGCTCATTGGCCTTGACGGCGGTCTGGCCGAGGAACTCGCCCACCAGATCCGCCCGTTGGGCCTCGACGAGATGGTCACCGCCGAGCAGGCCGAGAGCGTTGAAGACCCGGCCGAGGATACGGGCCACCGTGGTCTTGCCGGTTCCGGAGGGGCCCGAGAAGACGAAATGGCGTTTCGGCGGCTGCACGGGAAGCCCCTGTCCGGCCCGCAGCCGTGCCATGTTCAGCTGCGCGGACAACGCCTTGACCTGGCGTTTGACGGGCTCCAGGCCGACCATCCGCTCCAGCTCCGCCAGCGCCTCGGCGAGCAGTACCGGATCGCTGGGCCCGGCCGGGAAGGGGGCTGCCGGCTGGCCGGGCACCACGGTCTTCCGGCGCGCCCCGTCGGACGGTGGCGGCACCCCGATGCCCACGATTCCCGGGGTCTCGCTGCCCGGCCGCAGCTCCCGGCCGTCCACCAGATCGGTGCCGAGCAGCGAATCCGCCTCCGGCTGCGTCTCCGCCGCGGCGTCCGTGCCGGAGCCGGTCAATGACACGGCGGTGAGACCGGCGGCCTCGTCGGCGCCTTCGAGACCGTCGTAGTCCGCGATCGCGGCGAGCCGTGCCGAGGTGTCCATGAACGCCGGGTCGATCCGGTGCACCGCCCGGTAGAGCGGCAGGGCGGCCGCGCTGCGGCCGGTGCCCTCGTGCGCGCGGGCCAGCCAGTAGCGCAGCTCCTTGCGCTGCGGCTGTTCGCTGCGGCAGCGCATCAACGCGGCGGAGAGCAGCGGCTCGGCCTGCCCGTACATCTCCAGCCGCACCCGCGCCATTCCGCCGAACAGTCCCGCCTCGATACCGAGCATCGGATCGTCGACCAGCTGCTCGGTGTTGCGTAACAGCTGCTCCCAGTCCTTGACCAGATAGGAGCGGCATGCGTGCAGGAAACGCACCTGCGGATCCGCTTCCACCGGCGGCAGGCCCGCCAGCGCACGGTCCAGCTCGGGGACATGGCGCCCGTCCAGCCAGTGCGAGGCGTGCGCGAGGAGCAGATCGCGCCGGCTCTCCAGCACCGGTTGCACCCACCAGCCAAGCCAGTACCAGGAGTTGAGCGTGCGCCGATGGCGGGTGCGTTGTTCGCCGAAGCGTTCGCGGTGGCGGTACATGCGCAGCAGCGCCGTCGTGGTGTCGACCCTCAGCGCATGGAGGCCGAGCCAGCCGTCCGCCATGCCGGGATCGATCCGTACCGCAGCCCTGAACTCCTCTTCGGCCTGTGGGTAGGCGCCCATGGTGTAGGCGTCCACGCCGCGCAGCCAGGCGAGGTCGGCCGGGGCCTGTGCGCCCTGCGTGCCGATGTCCATCTGGTCCCCCACAAACCATGCCCCCAGGATGTCCCGCCGCACGACCTGCCCGCCCGGGGCGCGCTGAATCGCTGTGCCACGGACGGGAATTGACCGCACCGAGAGGCATCGTACCTGCGCAGGGAGTGCGCGACTAAGACCGACCGGCAAATGGCGGGTGGGAGAAAGATCGTGACCGAGGGTGAGCGAAATCTGCCGAACCGACATGGGAATAAGGGCGCGAGGGCAGAACGAAGCCCCCGATCACGGGGGAACAACCGGGGGCTTCGTGTCTGCGAGGGCTCCGAAAAGCCGCACATTGAGAACGTAAGACCTGTACCGCCCTCGGGTCAAGCAGAGTTGGGGTACTTCCAGGCCGATTTCGCACTACTCAGAACGGCGACGCAATGCGATCACGTTCCGTGATGTAGTGGTTCACTCTTGCTGCCGTACCAGGCCCCTCCCGCCACTCGTAACCCACGGGCAACTGCCGTACCAGAGCGTCCGCGTGAGAGCGCGCGGGATCGGCCGAGAAATGTTCCCTCTCGGCCGCTGTCCACCCGTCCCAGAAGGCCGAAAGGGCCGGCCCGTCCCGACGGCGGCCCCGCTCCCAGGACTCCGCGGCAGCGAGATCCATCCACAACAGCCCCGCCAGATGGGGCCGCAGCGCCCGGCGGCCCGCCCCGACTCCCTCGATCAGGACGACTGGTGCGGGCTCCAGGCTGCGCGGTGCCGCGAAAGTCCGCGCGGTCCAGTCGTACGGCGCATAGCGCGCGCACTCACCACGTGACAGTGGCCCGATCACCTGCTCCCGCAGCCGGTCCACCCAGGTGAAGAAGGACTCATGGGTGGCCAGGTCGTCCAGATGCAGTACGGGGGCGTCGTCGAGCGCGGCAGCGAGGCGGGACGCGAAGGTGCTCTTCCCCGATCCCGCATGGCCGTCGACGGCGATCAGCCGCACCGGTCCGCAGGACGGCGCCAGGGTGCGCAGTCGCGCGGCGAGGAGCGAGAGGTCGTTCATGCGCCCCAGCCTACGAGCCGATCCGGAGGAGTCGCAGGTCACGCCAGTGGACCAGACCAATATTGGTTTATTGGCCCAAGTCGAACCGCTGGCCGAATCCGGCTACGACCCGCGATAGTTGGCCCACTGTCGTGCACCTGCTGCCCCACTCCGCTTACGACCGGGGGTTTTGCCCAGATGAACAGACCGACCTCGCGCAGAACCGTGCTGACCGCCGCGCTCGCGGCAGCGGCCACCGGCTCGGTTTCGTCCGCCGGCTCCGCAACCGCCGCCGTTCCCTCCACCGTCCCGCCCCTCGCCCCCTCGGCAACCGCTTCACTCGTGGACAACCATTCCTGGCACACGTACACCGACTGGCGCAGCGGTTCTGGCGCGGGGACGCGCGCCGTCGCGGGGCGTCGGCCCGGTCTGGTGATCGGCCACGCCGTGGGGCTCGTCGACTACACCGATCCGCACACCGGTCGGACCGCCGACTGGGAGTACGCGACCTGGACCTCGCCGGTCCACCGGTCCGCCGTCCCGGCGACCGAGGTGATCGCCTCGTGGAACGCCGACACCCCGGCGGGCACCTGGATCCAGATCGAGCTGCAGGGCCGCTACTCGGACGCCACCTCGACACCCTGGTACGTGATGGGCCGCTGGGCCGCGGGCGACGGCGACATCCGCCGGACGTCCGTCGACGACCAGACCGACGGCAAGAGCTCCATCTGGACCGACACCTTCTCGGTGGACGACGCGGCGAGCGGGCTGCGGCTGGTCTCCTACCGGCTGCGGCTCGTCCTCCACCGCCGCCCGGGCAGCCGCCTCACGCCCACGGTCCGGCGGCTCGGCGCGATGGCGTCCGACATCCCCGACCGCTTCACCGTGCCCGCCAGCACCCCCGGTCTCGTCCGGGAGCTGCCGGTGCCGCGCTACTCGCAGAATGTGCACGTGGGCCAGTACCCGGAGTACGACAACGGCGGCGAGGCCTGGTGCAGCCCCACCTCCTCGCAGATGATCATCGAGTACTGGGGGCGCGGGCCCACCGCCGAGGAACTCGCCTGGGTCGAGCCGGGCCTGGCCGACCCGCAGGTCTGCCACGCCGCCCGGTTCACGTACGACTACCAGTACGAGGGCTGCGGCAACTGGCCGTTCAATGCCGCGTACGCCGCGACGTACGACGGCATGAGCGCGGTGGTGACACGGCTCGGCTCGCTGACGGACCTGGAGACGCTGATCCGGGCAGGCATCCCGGTCATAACTTCGCAGTCCTTCCGCAAGGAGGAGCTGACCGGCGCGGGGTACGGGACCTCCGGCCATCTGATGGCCGTGATCGGGTTCACCGCGGACGGCGACGTGATCGCGAACGACCCGGCCTCGCCGAGCAACGAGGCGGTGCGCCGGGTCTACAAGCGCCACGAGTGGGAGACGATCTGGCTCCGCACCAAGCGGTACGACGCAAACGGCAAGGTCAGAAGCGGTACGGGCGGTGTCTGCTACATCTTCTGGCCGGTCAAGTCAGCACCAAGTCAGCACCGCGCACTGCGGTCGCTGGGCCTGGTGTGAGCATATGGACCGAGCCGCCTGATGGCGCGATCCCACGACGTGCGCAGGCAATCGCCCGTGCTGGGCGCACCACGGCAGCGGTACGGACCCCGAAGGGGAGCCCGTACCGCTGCACGGGGGTGGCGCTGGTCAGGGGTGCGTCAGGCGGCGGGCGCGACGGCCTCCGCCTGTGGGTTCGCTGCTCGGCGCGGCAGGGTGAGTACGGCCAGGAAACCGAGGACCGCGACCACGGCGAAGAAGTAGAAGCCCCACGGGTGGCCAATGCCGGCCGTGACCAGGGCACCGGTGATCGACGGGCCGACGATCGAGCCGATCCGGCCTATGCCCGAGGCGGAGCCGAGGGCGGTGCCGCGGATGGAGGCCGGGTAGAAGTTCGTCACGTAGGCGTAGACGAGCACCTGGGCCGAGAAGACGAACATGCCGGTGAGGAAGACGACGAGGTTGAGCAGGGTGTCGCTCTCCACTTTGAAGCTCAGACACGTGAGCATGACCGCCGAGACCCCGAACCAGCCCAGTGTGGTGCCTTTGATGCCTCGCCGGTCGGCGACGAAGCCGCCGATGAGCAGGCCGACGACGCCGCCGATGTTGAGTACGAGGAGCTGGGTGACGGCCGTGGAGACGGGGTAGCCGGCGTCGTTCATGAGCTTGGGCAGCCAGGTGTTGAGGCCGTAGACCAGCAGCAGCCCCATGAAGGAGGCGACCCAGATGCCGATGCTCGCGCGGAGGTAGGCGGACTTGAACAGTTCGGTGAACGGAACGCGCTGGGACCCGTGTGCGTCCTTGGCGCGGACGAAGGCCTCCGACTCCGGCAGGCGGAACCACTGGATGGCTGCAACGACGAAGCCGGCGGCGCCGAGGATGTAGAAGAGAATCTCCCAGTTGTCGGTCACCTGCAGGGCCAGAAGCGAGGTGATCACGGCACCGGTGTGGTAGCCCGTCATCGTCAGCGTGCTGGCTCGCGCTCGCTGCTTGGTCGGCATGTGCTCGGCCATCATCGTGAGCGAAACCGGCATGCAGGCACCGAGGCCCACGCCGGCGATGAGGCGGAGTACGGCGAACATCGCGACGGAGCCGGCCAGTGGCACCAGGATGGTGAAGAGCGAGAACAGCAACACGGACCCGATGAGCAGATAGCGTCGCCCCAGCCGGTCGGCCAGCGGGCCGACGCAGACCGCGCCGATGGCCACGCCGACGAGTGAGAGCGTGGCGATGGTGGTCGCGTCGCCCGCGGTCATACCGAGGTGGTGGGTCTTGAGCAGGGTTGGGATGATGGCGCCGAGAACCACGAGGTCGTAGCCCTCGAGCATGACCGTGATCCAGCACAGGATCACCGTCCAGGCATCGCGTTTGGCGGCGCCGGTCTGCGTCGGCGTGTGGGACGAGGTGACGGGTGGCATCGTGAGATTCCTCCAGGGGACGGGTGCGCGACAGCTCCAGGGGGTGGGTGCGCGATAGAGGGTCGGGGTGCGGAAGAGCGGGGTCGGAACGGGTAGTCGGCGATGTACGGGCGGACCGTGACCCACTGGGTCTCGGGGGCCTCGACGACGGCCTGGCCGACCGAGCCGTCGGTCCGGGCGCTGAGAGAGCAGGGCACGCAACTCCTCGACACCGGTGACATGGTGGGAGCGGATGCCATAGCCCCGCGATGCGGGTGAAGTCCAGCCCGGGATGTCCGGGCCGGGGACGTCCGGCACGCCGAGGAGCCGCTGAACCATGCCCCGTACGTCCCGTTGCGTCGCTGCTCGGCAGGCGTGGAAGCGCTCGTCTGCGGGCAGGGCGCGCACCGCAGGCGGATCCACGGCTCAGGCCGGGCCGCGATTCCGATGGGGGAGAGCGGGCACAGGGGTCCTGGCCCGCCGCTCCGTTTGCGAGCCGAGCGAAATCGCCTTCACCTCCGGTCCTGTTGCTCCGATGGGCGGTGAATCTCCGCGCGACTCATTCGAATCGAAGGTTGAGTTCAGCCCGCCCTCCCGCAGCGCTCCGTGTTGATCTCCGCCAGGGTGGTCTCGTTGTAACGGGCCCCGTGTACGGTCGCGGCGTTCAGCACCTGTCCTGCCCGATCGAGAACGTCGCCGGGTATGCCGAGGTCGAGGACGGACATGTTCTCCCGCAGGTGTTCGACCGACCTGGTGCCCGGGATGGCCAGGACGTGCTCGCCACGCGACAGCACCCACGCGAGCGCCAGCTGGGTCAGCGTGCAGCCGGCGTCGCGGGCGATCACTTCGAGCTGGGTTCGCAGACCCAGGTTCGCGGGATAGTTCGCCCCGCCGAAGCGGGGCATGTTCCGCCGGATGTCCTTGTCCACCAGTGCCGCGGGGTCGGGCGGCAAGGTGGTGAGGAAGCCGCGGGCCAGCGGGCTGAAAGCCACCAGCGCCACGCCGAGCTCGGCCGCCGCAGCGAGCGTCCCCTGCTCGGGGTTGCGCGACCAGAGGCTGTACTCGTTCTGCAGTGCCGCGATGGGATGTACGGCGTGCGCCCGGCGCAGCGTCTCGGCGGAGACCTCGGAAAGCCCGAGCGTGCGTACCTTCCCGGCCTCGACGAGTTCGGCCATCGCCCCGACGCTCTCCTCGACCGGGACCTTCCGGTCGAGGCGGTGCAGATAGTAGAGGTCGATGACATCGGTCTTCAGCCGGGCCAGTGCCTCGTCGGCGGTACGCCGGATGGTCTCGGGGCGGCCGTCGATGACGCGCTGCCCGTCGACGCCGGTCATCCCGCACTTGCTGGCCAGCACGATCCGGTCCCGGTGGCCGGCGAGCACATGGCCGACCAGCTCCTCGTTGGCGCCGAAGCCGTAGAGCGCGGCCGTGTCGAAGAGCGTGACGCCCTCCTCCACAGCCGTGCGCAGCAGATGCTCGGCGGCCTTCCGCGTGGGCGGGACACCGTAGGCGTGGCTGACGTTCATGCAGCCCAGCCCGATCGCCGGGACCTCGAACGGCCCGATCCGGCGCGGCGCGCGGCCCGGGCTCGCCATTTCCACCGCGGTCACGCGCTCGAGGCAGCGGCGAGCTGCTCCTCGAGGGCCGCCAGCGTCCGGTAGCAGGGCATCACCGCGGCGATGGAGGAGTTCGGCTCGCGGCCCTCGCGGATGGCGGCGACGAACTCGCGGTCCTGGAGCTCGATGCCGTCCATGGACACGTCGACCCCGCTCACGTCGATCGGCTCGTCCTTGCCGGTGACCAGGTCGTCGTACCGGGCGAGGTAGGTGCCGGTGTCGCCGATGTAGCGGAAGAACGTGCCGAGCGGCCCGTCGTTGTTGAACGACAGCGACAGCGTGCAGATCGCGCCGTTCTCCGCGCGCAGCTGAATCGACATGTCCATGGCGATGCCGAGTTCGGGGTGGATCGGCCCCTGGATCGCGTTGGCCTGCACGACCGGCGACCCGGTCTGGTAGGCGAACAGGTCGACGGTGTGCGCGGCGTGGTGCCACAGCAGGTGGTCGGTCCACGACCGCGGCTGGCCGAGGGCGTTGAGGTTCTTGCGGCGGAAGAAGTACGTCTGCACATCCATCTGCTGGATGTTGTACTCGCCGGCCTCGATCCGCTGCCGCACCCACTGGTGGCTCGGGTTGAAGCGGCGCGTGTGCCCCACCATCGCGACGAGTCCGGTGCGCTGCTGCGCCTCCAGGCAGGCTTCGGCGTCGGCCAGCGAGTCGGCCAGCGGGATTTCGACCTGGACGTGCTTGCCCGCCTCCAGACAGGCGATCGTCTGCGCGGCGTGCATGTGCGTGGGCGTGGCGAGGATGACGGCGTCGACGTCGTCCATCGCCAGCACCTCGTCGAGGGTCGCGACGCCGCGCCCCACGCCCTGCTCCTCGGCGAACCTCTGGGCCCTTTCGAGGGTGCTGCTCACCACAGCGGTCACCTCGACGCCCTTGATCCGCTTGAGCGCGGCCGCGTGCTTGGCACCGAAGGCGCCGCCCCCGGCCAGGGCGATCCGGACGGTCTGCTCGTCAGTCATGTCACTCCTTAGCGGCGGGCGCCTCGGCCCGCGGGTGGTTCTCGAGGATCAGGTGGCCGACGGCGGTGTTGGACGCCGGCACATGGTAGAAGCGGTGCTTGACTTCGACCTCGCCGGAGCCGTCGATGTCGCTCATCGCCCCGCGGGCGATCAGCCACATGACCAGCTCGATGCCCTCCGAGCCCGCCTCCTCGACGTACTCCAGGTGCGGCACCTGCGACAGCCCGGCCGGGTCCTCGATCAGCTTGTCGAGGAAGGCGTTGTCCCACTCGCGGTTGATGAGGCCGGCGCGGGGACCCTGCAACTGGTGGCTCATGCCACCGGTACCCCACACCTGGACGTTCAACGGCTTGTCGTAGGACTCGATCGCCTTGCGCAGCGACTGGCCGAGCCTGAAGCACCTGGCGCCCGAGGGCACCGGGTACTGCACCACGTTGACGTGGAACGGGATGACCTTGCACGGCCACTTCTCGACGTCCCCGAACATCAGCGACAGGGGGACGGTCAGGCCGTGGTCGACGGTCATCTCGTTGACGAGGGTGAGGTCGAATTCGTCCTGGATGAGCGAGTGCGCGATGTGCGCGGCCAGGTCGGGGTCGCCCTCGATGCCCGGCACCGGCCGGGGCCCGTAGCCCTCGTCGGCGGTGGGGTAGGCCGCGCCGGTGCCGAGCACGAAGGTCGGGATCAGCGACAGGTCGAACGAGGTGGCGTGGTCGTTGTAGACCAGGAACACCACGTCGGGGATGTTCTCCTTCTCCCACTGCTTGGAGAACTCGTACCCCTCGAAGAGCGGCTTCCAGTACGGCTCGTCGGTCTTGCCGTGGTCCAGCGCCGCGCCGATCGCCGGCACGTGCGAGGTGAAGACCGCGCCGGTGATCGCGGCGTGCTCGGCCGGCGGCGTCGGGTCGGCGTACGCCGCGTCGAGGACGGCATGGTCGATCCGGTTGCCCTCGACGGACCGGCCGCCGCCGATCATCATGTCCCGGTATTCCTGCTCGGACATGCCGGTCATCGAGCCCGCCATCTGCTGGAACGACAGCCCCAGCGTCGCGCCCCACTTCGCGAGGAAGTAGATGTTGCCGCCCTCGCGCATCGCGGCGTTGAGGTCGCCGTCGAGCAGCGCCTGCTTCTGCGCTTCGCGCAGGGGCCACTCATCCAGGTAGGCGCGCTGGTCCGCGAGGAAACGCTCGCGGTTCTCCGCCTTCATCAGCGACATGCAGAACTGGTTGAGGTGGTACCCCTTGGCGGACTGCTCGGCGTCGAAGATGGTCGTCCCCGGGACCAGTTTGTAGCTCTTGTCCAGTGCCATGGTGGGCCTCCAATCGTATGGCGGGTCAGTCGGTGTCCGGCCAGTAGAGGCGCATCGGGTTGTCGACGAGGAGCTTGTGCCGCAGCTCCGGCGTCGGTGCGATGTGCGGGATGAAGTCGACGAGCAGGCCGTCGTCGGGCATGTGGTCGGTGAGGTTCGGGTGCGGCCAGTCCGTGCCCCACAGCACCCGGTCGGGGAATTCCTCGACCACGCGCCGGGCGAACGGGACGACGTCGCGGTAGGCCTCCCGCTCCCCGACGAGGGCCGGAGGGCCGCTCACGGACAGCCGTTCCGGGCAGGTCACCTTGCACCAGATGTCGGGCCTCGCCCGCATGAAGTCCAGGAACGCCTCGAACTCCGGGCCGTCCGGGGCCTTGTCGACATCGGGCCGGCCCATGTGGTCGATGACCAGCGGCACCGGGATCGCGAGGAAGAAGTCGCGCAGGTCGGCGAGGTCGGCCGCCTCGAAGTAGACGACGACGTGCCAGCCGTACGGCTTGATCCGCTCGACGACGTCCCACAGGTCCTGCCGCGGTGCCGCGTCTACGAGCCGCTTGACGAAGTTGAACCGCACGCCGCGGACGCCGGCCTCGTGCAGCTCCCGCAACTCCGCGTCCGAGATCCCCGGCCGCACCGTCGCGACGCCCCGGGCCAGGCATCCCGAGGCCCGCAGGGCGTCGGCCATGGCGCTGTTGTCGGCGCCGTGGCAGGTCGCCTGGACCACGACGTTGCGGGCGAAGCCCAGGTGGTCCCGCAACTCGAAGAGCTGGTCCTTGGACGCGTCGCACGGGGTGTACTTGCGTTCGGGGGCGAACGGGAACTCGGCCCCCGGGCCGAAGACGTGGCAGTGCGCGTCGACGGCGCCCTCGGGCAGCACAAACCGCGGCCGGGTCGGGCCGGCGTACCAGTCCAGCCAGCCGGGGGTCTTCTCGATGATCTCGGTCATCCTCAGTCCTCGTAGCGCAGGCCGAGCTCGGCCAGCGGGCCGCGCATGCCATACATGTCCAGGCCGAGATCGCCCGCGCGGAACTGCGCGCGCTTGCCCTCTTCGTTGGCCTCGCGCTTGGCCGACGCCTCGGCGACCTCGGCGGCCCGCTCGCGCGGCACCACGACGACACCGTCGATGTCCGCCACGACGACGTCGCCGGGCCGGACCAGGGCGTTGGCGCAGACCACCGGCACGTTGACCGAGCCGAGCGTGGCCTTGACGGTGCCCTTGGCGTTGACCGCCCGCGAGAAGACCGGGAAGTCCATGTCCTCCAGGTCGGCCACGTCGCGCACGCCGCCGTCGATGACCAGGCCCTTGCAGCCGCGGGCGCGGAACGAGGTGGCGAGCAGTTCGCCGAAGAAGCCGTCCTCGCTCTCGGTCGTGCAGGCCGCGACCACGACGTCGCCTTCCCGGATCTGCTCGGCGGCGACGTGCATCATCCAGTTGTCGCCGGGCTGCAGCAGCACGGTCACCGCCGTGCCGCACAGGCGGGCCTTCGGGTAGACCCCGCGCATGTAGGGGCGCATCAGCCCCACCCGGCCCATGGCCTCGTGGATCGTCGCCACGCCGAACGCCGACAGTGCGGCGACAGCCTCGGGATCGGCGCGGGTGATCGCCGTGTGGACGACGCCGATCTCGGTGTGCTCCATGCGTTCTTCTCCTGGGATCAGTGGCCGGCCGCGGCGAGGCGGGCGGCGAGTCGGGGGTAGACGCGGAGGGCGTTGCCGGAGCAGACGGCGGCCCGTTCCTCGTCGGAGAGGTTCGAGGTGGCCTCGACGTACCGCTTCGTGTCGTCGAAGTAGTGACCGGTGCGCGGGTCGATGTCGCGGACCGCGCCGATCATCTCGCTGGCGAAGAGGACGGACCGGCTGGGGATCACCTGGGTGAGCAGGTCGATGCCGGGCTGGTGGTAGACGCAGGTGTCGAAGAAGACGTTGTCCAGCAGCGTCTCGGGGTCCGGCTTGCCCAGCGCCATCGCCAGGCCGCGGAACCGGCCCCAGTGGTAGGGCACCGCACCGCCGCCGTGCGGGATCACGAAACGCAGCGTCGGGAAATCGGCGAACAGGTCGCCCTGGATCAGCTGCATGAACGCCGTGGTGTCGGCGTTGAGGTAGTGGGCGCCGGTGGTGTGGAATGCCGGGTTGCACGACGTACTGACGTGGATCATGGCGGGGATGTCGTAACCGACCATCGCCTCGTAGATCGGGTACCAGCTGCGGTCGGTCAGCGGCGGAGCGGTCCACCGGCCGCCCGACGGGTCGGGGTTGAGGTTGATGGTCACCGCACCGAGCTCCTCGACCGCACGGCGCAGCTCTGGGAGGCATGTCGCAGGGTCGACGCCCGGCGACTGCGGCAGCATCGCGCCCATCGCGAACCGGTCCGGGTAGAGCGTGCTCACGCGGTGGACCAGGTCGTTGCAGATCCGCGCCCAGACCGAGGAGACCTGGAAGTCGCCGATGTGGTGGGCCATGAAGCTGGCCCGCGGGGAGAAGATCGTCAGGTCGATGCCGCGCTCGTCCATGAGCTGCAGCTGGTTGCTCTCGATCGCCCGGCGCAGGTCGTCGTCGGTGATGACCAGGTCGTCGGGGTCGGGCGCGTTGCCGGGGTGGCCGACAGCCGCCGCCTGCCGGTCCCGCCACTGCGCCAGCTGCGGCGGCGCCGTGGTGAAGTGACCGTGGCAGTCGATGATCATGCTTTCTCTCCTGGTGGTCGTCTGGGGACTGTCAGTGCAGGGTGCTGGTGGGCCAGCCGGTGTACTGCTCGGCGAGGTAGCTGCGGCCGGCGCGGGTGCCCACGACGTTGTCGAGCTCGCCGAGCTGGCGCTGGAGGTCGAACGGCGAGCCGCCCGGCGCGGTGTGCAGCAGCTGGGTCATCCAGTGGGAGAAGTTCTGTGCCCGCCAGACCCGCCGCAGGGCGCGCGGCTGGTAGTCGTTCAGCGCGGCCTCGCCCTCGCGGCCCAGTGCCCGCAGCAGGACGTCGGCAAGCACCTTGACGTCGTGCAGCGCGAGATTGAGCCCGCGGGCGCCGGTCGGCGGCACGGTGTGCGCGGCGTCGCCCGCCAGTGCCATCGAGCCCCAGCGCATCGGCTCCTGCACGAACGAGCGGAACCGCAGCACCGTCTTCTCGAAGATCGGCCCCTCCTTGAGCTGGAAGCCGTCCCCGCCGGCCACCCGGGCCTGGAGCGTCTGCCAGATGCGGTCGTCCGGCCAGGCATCGACGGACTCGTCAGAGGCGCACTGGAAGTACATCCGCTGTACGGTTTCGGTGCGCTGGCTGATCAGCGCGAACCCGTGCTCGGAGTGGGCGTAGATCAGCTCGGGCGCGCTCATCGGCGCCTCGGTCATGATGCCGAACCACGCGAAGGGATACTCCTTGCCGTAGCGCACCCGCCGGTCCTCGGGCAGCAGGTCGCGGCACATGCTGCGCGACCCGTCCGCACCGACCACGTACCGCGCCCGGATCTCGTGGCGCGTCCCGTCCGGCGCGGTGTAGCGGACCCGGGGGCTGTCGGTCGTGATGTCGAGGACCTCGGTGTCCTTGATGCCGAAGTGCACCGTGCCGCCGTCGCGGTCCCGGGCGTCAGCCAGGTCGATGAACACGTCGGTCTGCGGGTAGAGCCACACCGACTCGCCCACCAGCTCCTTGAAGTGGATGCGGTGCGCCCGGCCGCCGAATCGGAGCTCGACGCCCTCGTGCTCGTAGCCCTCGCGCAGGATCCGGTCGGAGACGCCGGTCTCGATCAGGTCCCGGGCCGCGTCAGCCTCGAGGATGCCGGCCCGATGCGTCGCCTCGATCTCGTGCCGGGTGCGAGTGTCGACCGCGATCGCCTCGACCCCCGCGCGGCCGAGCAGGTGCGCCAGCATCAGGCCGGCCGGACCGGCCCCGACGATAGCGACTGGAACTGAGGTGACGGTGTCGATGGCGGTATCGGCCATGGCCTCTCCTGAGCAACTGCGAACGGCTCGAACACCCCGAACGCTGACACCCGGGACCGCGACCGGTCAGTAGTGTTTCCGTCAGGCGGAAGCCTGCTCAGACCGTCGTGTGGGCACGGCGGCCCAGCTCGTCGGAGATCCCGTAAGCAGCTCTCAGGAGTGGCTCCCGCAGCCCGCGCGCACGGCTCGCGGTACGCGCCGCTATGACGATCCCCAAAGCAGCGCTGACCGGCCCCGTCCCGCCGATCCGCACAGGCGCGGCCACCGCGACCGTGTTCTCCGAGAGCTGCCGGTCACTGACGAAGATCTGCTCGCGGCGAATACGGCCCAACTGCGCGCGCAACGTCTTCGGGTCGGTGACGGTGTGCGGGGTCCAGGCTCGCAGCGGCGATTCGAGAACCGCCTCTTGAATGTCCAGGGGTGCATGCGCCAACAGCACGCGCCCCATCCCGGTCGAGCCCATGGGGAACCGGGACCCGACCATCGTCAACAACTCCACCGAGCGGTGCCCGGCGATCCGTTCGACGAAGACAAGCTCGGTTCCCTCACGCACCGCGAGCTGAATGTTCTCGTGCGTCGCCTCGTAGAGGTCCTGCATGAACGGCAGAGCCACATCGCGCAGAATCTGGGTACGGGGGCACCCTGAGGCAATTTCCCACAGCCGCAGCCCGACATGCCACGCCCCGTCCTCCCCGCGCTCGAGCGCTCCCCGCTCTGCCAGTTCCATGACCACTCGGTGCGTGGTACTCAAGGCCAAGCCCGTGCGCTGGGCGATCTGTGACAGCGTTTGCGTCTGGTGCTCGCGATCGAATGCCGAGAGGACCATGAGGACTTTTCCCGCCGCTGTGCTCCCGGTTGTGCTCATGTGGCCAGTCTCCCAGCCCCCGTTCGCCGAGGCGCGCCGACACGTTCGTCGTACCATCGACCAGACACAAGGAGACGACGTGGACCAACAGATCTGTGGGCTGTCCTCGATGGCGACGCGGCTGATTCTGGCCGATCTTTCCGAACACATCCGACTCGCCCACGGGATTCCGGTGCGCTTCGAGTCGGCCGGCGGGGTCGAGATCGCTCGGCGGGTGCGCGAGGGCGCCGAGGCCGACGTGCTCGTGCTTGCCGACGGAGCATTGGCCGAGCTGGAGAGCGAAGGACACCTCGTCAGGGACACGGTGCGCCCGCTATGGATCTCCCAAGTCGTTGCCGCCGTGCCGGAAGGATCACCGGTTCCAGCTCTCGGCTCGGAGTCCGACCTGCAAGCCGCTCTACTGGCGGCGAAGAAGATCGCCTACTCCACCGGACCCAGCGGTACCGCCCTCGTCGATCTGATCACCAGGCTGCATCTCGCCGACACGCTCCGAAACCGGCTTGTCCAAGCTCCACCGGGGGTGCCTGTCGGCAGCCTGCTCACATCCGGTGAAGCAGACCTGGCCTTTCAACAGAACAGCGAACTGATGGACCTGCCAGGCGTTGTCATCATCGGCCCGCTGCCCGGCAACGCCGCTATCAACTCGACGTTCAGCGCAGGCGTACTGGCTTCGTCGAACCAGCCACGTCGTGCCTGCGAATTCCTTGACATTCTCGGCTCCGATGCAGCATTGAAGACCGCCCGTGCCAGAGGCATGCGGGCCCCCTGGGCCGACCCCGGCTGTCCCGGACAGTAGCCCGTGGCGAAAGGGGGCGTGGCGGATGTTGCAGTGGGGCCGCAGGCCGTGGATCCCCTTCGCCAGGGTCGAGTTGGCGCCCTGATAGCCGCGATGGGCCGTCCCCGTCTTCGTGCCACTCATCGGTGACGCCGTCGTCCTGTGGCGTCCGAGTGACTTGACCGGACGAGCGGTGGTCGTTGATCGAGCTCGGTGATCATCGCGTGGAAGGACCGGCACCGCTCGGTGAGCGGCCATCAGGACGCTTACGAGATGCGGGAGATCGTGAACGCGATCCTCTGCCAGGGCCGGACCGGTTGCCAGTGGGCCCGCCTCCCGCACGACCTGCCGCATTGGGCCGTTCCCGGGCCGTGCGGCGCCGACCGGTGTGGACATCGGGCCACGCGGCCTTCGTGGACTTGGCATGAACGCAAGAAGGGCCGGTCACGGCGGAACCATAGATGGACTAGACCAGTGGGACAAATGGTTCGGGCCGGCTCCGGTGATCGCTGCGCTCGCTGCCGAGTCGCTCCCTCACCCCGTGACGGATATCGTCCGATCAGGCATACTCAAGCCGCTACAGCCGCTGGCCAGCGACTCTCGTAATCCGGGAGTCCGGTATCGGTTGGGCAAGCAGTGCTTCTGCGGGCCGTGCCCGGAAGCCCCCGGCGGCGCCGCCCACACCCCGAGCGCGCGACCGCCACAACGCCCGACAGGGAGGAGAGCGCCGTCATGACCGACCGTGCCTTGCAATTGGTGGAACGTCGTCTGCCCACCGAGGAGTCCAGGGAGCTCGTCGCGCTCGTCCGCGACATCGCCCAGCGAGAGATCGCGCCGCGCGCGGCCGAGGAAGAGGACGCGGGCCGGTTCCCGCGCGAAGTCTTCACTCTGCTCTCCGAGTCCGGACTGCTCGGGCTGCCCTACGACTCCGCCCACGGCGGTGGTGACCAGCCGTACGAGGTCTACCTCCAGGTCCTCGAAGAGCTCGCGGCCGCCCGGCTCACCGTCGGTCTCGGTGTCAGCGTCCACTCCCTCGCCTGCCACGCGCTCGCCGGGTACGGCACCGAGGAGCAGCAGGCCGAACACCTCCCGGCGATGCTGGGAGGGGGCCTGCTGGGCGCCTACTGCCTCTCGGAGCCCGCCTCGGGATCCGATGCCGCCTCGCTCCGGACGAAGGCCGTACGGGACGGCGACGACTGGGTCATCACCGGCACCAAGGCATGGATCACCCACGGCGGCATCGCCGACTTCTACACGGTCCTGGCCCGCACCGGGGCCGAGGGCGCCCGCGGTATCACCGCCTTCCTGGTCCCCGGCAACGCCGAGGGGCTGAACGCGGCCGCCCCCGAGAAGAAGATGGGCATGAAGGGTTCGCCCACCGCCCAGCTGAACTTTGACGGCGTACGGGTCGCCGACGCCCGCCGGATCGGTGAGGAGGGGCAGGGCTTCGCGATCGCCCTGTCCGCGCTGGACTCCGGGCGTCTGGGCATCGCCGCCTGCGCGATAGGCGTCGCCCAGGCCGCCCTGAGCGAGGCCGTCGCCTACGCCACCGGGCGGCAGCAGTTCGGCCGGCCCATCGCGGACTTCCAGGGCCTGCGCTTCATGCTCGCCGACATGGCCACCCAGATCGAGGCGGGCCGGGCGCTCTACCTGGAGGCGGCACGACTGCGCGACGAGGGCAAGCCCTTCTCGCGCCAGGCGGCCATGGCCAAGCTGTTCTGTACGGACGCGGCCATGCGGGTGACCACCGACGCGGTCCAGGTGCTCGGCGGATACGGCTATACCCTCGACTTCCCCGTCGAGCGGCTGATGCGCGAGGCCAAGGTGCTGCAGATCGTCGAAGGCACCAATCAGATCCAGCGGATGGTCATCGCGCGCCACCTCGCGGGTCCTGAGACACGGTGACCCGCAGCGGCCGCTCCGACCATACGGGCGTTGTCATGATCCGGTTCCGCTCCTGGTCATGGCGGCCCGGCAGGGTCTGTCCCGTGCTCTCCCAATGACGCAGCAGGGACCGGTAGATGGGCGGATCGGTGGAGTGCGGCGTCGGTCGCGGCGTGGGCCGGGGAGGCATGGGCTGCGGCACCGGCTGTGAACCGGGCTGCGGAACCGATTCTTCGGCGGTCGGAACGGCGAGAAGTCGTCGACCGGGACCGGCCGTTGAGTGCAGCAGGGTCATGCCTGGCCAACGGTGCGTGGCGGGCCGGGGTCACTGCCCGGCCGATTCGAGAGCCCGTTCGCAGGGTCCCCGGGCGGCGGGTTTCTTCGACACCGGGCACCACGGCGGCCGGGCCGTCGTGGTGCAGCGCAGATGTGCCGGATGGGCCCGGACGCGTCCGGGCCGTCCCGCGCAGGTGCGGGAAAGGCCCTCAGGCGGCGTCGCGCCGCATCTGCGGCACCCGCAGCGGGCGCGAGCCGGGGCCGCCGGCGTGCGAGAACGGCTGCGTTCTCCAGTCGAGCCCCTGAGGGAGCGTCAAGAGCAGGGCCGTCTCCTGCTCCTGCAGGTCGAGCGACTCGTCGGCGGGCCGTGCCTGGGACACCGTGCGGCCGGTACCGGCGCAGACCGTCAGAACGAACGGGTTCCACGGAGTCGGGCACAGCGCGTGCTCCGGCAGTACGTCCTCGTCCGCCAGCAGCGCGATCGGCTGCGCGCAGTCCGGGCAGATCACCCGGTACATCTCGAACATGTCGTACGCGTCGGGAGCGGTGTCCTCGACCGGATCAACGGGCTCCGGTTCGGTACGTTCGGTGAGCTTCAGGCTCTGCATGGGAAATTCCCCCCTCGGGTGGGCCGGCAAGGCGCCACGGCCTCGACCACAGCAAGCACTTCCCTTCGCCCATCGGCCGTAACCACGAGAGAGTCGGCTACCCACCCGTAAACCTGTGGCATTCGTCACATGTCCGCCGAGGGTGCCCTTCCGGAGCCCTCACAGCTGTGCCTGGAGGGGCCCGGGGCAATAGGTTGATCCGCATGGAGGAGCTGGACCGGCAGATCGTGGAGTTGCTCGTCAAGGACGGGCGGATGAGCTACACCGACCTGGGCAAGGCCACGGGCCTGTCCACCTCGGCGGTTCATCAGCGTGTCCGCAGGCTGGAGCAGCGCGGGGTGATCCGGGGCTATGCCGCGGTCGTCGACCCCGAGGCCGTCGGCCTGCCGCTCACCGCGTTCATCTCGGTGAAACCTTTCGACCCGAGCGCGCCGGACGACATCGCGGAGCGGCTCGCGGGCGTCCCGGAGCTGGAGGCGTGTCACAGCGTCGCGGGTGACGAGAACTACATCCTGAAGGTGCGTGTCGCGACCCCGCTGGGGCTGGAGCACCTGCTCACCCGGATCCGTTCGCTGGCCGGTGTCTCCACCCGGACCACCGTCGTGCTCTCCACGCCGTACGAGGCCCGGCCCCCGCGGATCTGAGGGGGGCGCGGAACGCGCGGGTCCGGGCAGGCGCGAGACTGGTCCCATGACCGAGAGCGCCGCCCCCCAGAGCGAACACCGCACCGTGCTGCTGCGCGGTGGAGACGTCCACAGCCCCGCCGACCCCTTCGCCACCGCCATGGTGGTCGAACGCGGCCATGTCGCCTGGGTGGGCTCGGAAGGGGCCGCCGACGCCTTCGCGAGCGGCGTCGACGAAGTGATCGACCTCGAAGGCGCGCTGGTCACCCCCGCGTTCACCGACGCCCACGTCCACACCACGTCGACCGGCCTGGCCCTCACCGGCCTCGACCTGGCCGGCGCCCGGAACCTCGACGAGGCACTCGCACTGCTGCGCGCGTACGTGGCGGAGCACCCTGCGGACCGGGTCGTCCTCGGCCACGGCTGGGACGCCACACGCTGGCCGGAGCAACGCCCGCCGTCGCGCGCCGAGCTCGACGCGGCCGCCGGTGGACGGCCGGTCTACCTGCCCCGAATCGATGTGCACTCCGCGGTCGTCACCACCGCCCTGCTCGACCTGGTCCCGGGCGTCACCGGGCTGACCGGGTACCACCCCGACGCCCCGCTGACCGGCGCCGCCCACCACGCGGTGCGCTCCGCGGCACACGGCGCCGTCTCGCCGCAGCAGCGCACCGACGCCCGGCGCGCCGCCCTGCGCCACGCCGCGTCGCTCGGCATCGGCACCGTCCACGAGTGCGGCGGCCCCGACATCTCCGACGAGGAGGACTTCGTCGCGCTGCTCGAGCTCGCCGCCGCGGAGAGCGGACCGCGGGTCTTCGGCTACTGGGCCGAGCAGGTCGGCGACGAGAAGGACGCCCGCCGCATCCGGGAACTCGGTGCGATCGGCGCGGCCGGGGACCTCTTCGTCGACGGCTCGCTCGGCTCGCACACCGCCTGCCTGCACGAGCCGTACGCCGATGGTCCGCCCGGACACACGGGCACCGCCCACCTGGACGCGGCACAGATCGCCGCCCATGTCACCGCCTGCACCGAGGCCGGGCTGCAGGCCGGCTTCCACGCCATCGGCGACGCAGCGGTCTCCGCCGTGGTGGAGGGCGTACGGGCCGCCTCCGACAGGCTCGGCCTGGCCCGGATCCGGGCCGCCAGGCACCGTATCGAGCATGCCGAGATGCTCACCCCCGAGACCGTCGCCGCCTTCGCGGAGCTGGGTCTCACCGCCTCCGTGCAGCCTGCCTTCGACGCGGCCTGGGGTGGCGAGGAGGGCATGTACGCGCAGCGGCTCGGCGTCGAGCGGGCCAGGGCCCTCAACCCGTACGCGGCGCTCCTGCGGGCCGGTGTGCCCCTGGCCTTCGGCTCGGACAGCCCCGTGACCCCGCTGGACCCGTGGGGGGCCGTACGGGCCGCCGCCTTCCATCGCACGCCCGAGCACCGGATCTCCGTGCGGGCCGGCTTCACCGCCCACACCAGGGGTGGCTGGCGGGCCGTCGGCCGCGACGACGCGGGGACCCTGGTACCCGGAGCCTTGGCCGACTACGCGATCTGGCGCACCGCTGACCTGGTGGTCCAGGCCCCGGACGACCGGGTCGCCCGCTGGTCGACCGACCCGAGGTCGGGAACGCCCGGCCTGCCGGATCTCACCCCGGGCGCCGAGCTCCCGGTCTGCCTGAGCACCGCGGTCTTCGGACAAACTGTTTACGTACGGCCGAACGAGTGACGTCCGGACATTTCGTACCGCCGGTCGAAGACGTCCCTGCTCCGTCGCGACCTGCGGATCTTCGCCACTGACCAGGCGAGTTCCGCAAACATTGCAGGTCAGGCGGCTATTGACAGAAAGCGCCCACCGGCCGGTAGGTTCGGCCGGGTCCACCACAGGACATCCGACCGGTTAAACCTCCACGCAGTCGTCGAACGCCGCTGGGTCATGGGGTGGTGTGCCGCACCGGTGCACCACCACTGGCAGCCAGGTTCAGTGCCCGCGCCTCGGGGGCGAGGGAAGGTTTCAGCCGGATGGTAGGTGCGACCCGGGTGGGGCCCGGACGTTCAGTAGACAACGGCTCTAGGGCGACCCGCAGCCAGCGGGTTCCAGGTCGGCCCGAAGGGCGCTGGGCCCCCATCCGTAGTTCCCGTCCGTGGTTCTGTCCGTACTTCCCTCCTTCTGTCCGGGGCGGTTCCCCGCCCCGTCCGACCGCGTCGGTTCGGGCCCCTGCCCGCTGGATATGGTGTGCACCTGCGTACGGACTTAAGGGGCGGTAAGTGAACGACGGCGGTCAGAGGCGATACGGCCCGCTCGGCAGAATCTTGGTGATCATTCCGACCTACAACGAGGCCGAGAACATCAAGCCGATCGTGAGCCGGGTGCGCGCCGCTGTGCCGGAAGCCGACATCCTGGTCGCCGACGACAACAGCCCCGACGGCACCGGCAAGGTCGCCGACGAGCTCGCTTCGGCCGACGACCAGGTCCAGGTGCTGCACCGCAAGAGCAAGGAAGGGCTGGGCGCGGCGTACCTCGCGGGCTTCGACTGGGGCATCGAGCACGGTTACGGCGTGCTCGTGGAGATGGACGCCGACGGCTCTCACCAGCCCGAGGAACTGCCCCGGCTGCTCACCGCGCTCAAGGGCGCCGACCTGGTGCTCGGCTCCCGCTGGGTGCCGGGCGGGCGGGTGGTCAACTGGCCCAAGTCCCGGGAAATGATCTCCCGCGGCGGCAGCACGTACTCCCGGCTCCTTCTCGGGCTGCCGACCAGGGACGTCACGGGCGGCTACCGGGCCTTTCGCGCCGAGACCCTGGAGGGAATCGGCCTCGACCGGGTCGCCTCACAGGGCTACTGCTTCCAGGTCGACCTGGCCCGTCGCGCCATCGGCGCCGGATATCACGTCGTCGAGGTCCCGATCACCTTCGTGGACCGCGAGATCGGCGACTCGAAGATGAGCCGCGACATCCTGGTCGAGGCGCTCTGGAGGGTCACCTCCTGGGGTGTCACCTCCCGTACGAACCGGGTCCTCGGCCGCAAGGCGACCTGAGCCATCGAGGGCGGCGGGCGCCGGTCCGCCGATCGTGATCACCCCCATACGCCGATCGGAGGCCCGTACGGGCACACTGGGGAGCATGACGACCGGCACACCGCCCCCGACCGCCCCGAGGCGCTCACGCGCCCGTACCTTCGTCCCCCTCGCCATTGCCGCCTGGGCGGTGCTGGAGATCTGGCTGCTCACCGTCGTGGCCGACACGGCGGGCGGGTTCACCGTGCTGCTGCTCCTGGTGGCGGGGATCGTGCTCGGCGCGGCGGTGATGAAGCTGGCCGGCCGCCGGGCCTTCCGCAATCTCACCGAGACGCTCCAGCAGATGCCGGGGCAGCCCGGGGCTGCCGCTCCGCACGCCGCACCTGAGGGCAGCAAGGGCAATGGCTTCCTGATGCTGGCCGGGCTGCTGCTGATGATCCCGGGGGTCATCTCGGACGTGGCGGGGCTTGTGCTGCTCGCGCCGCCGGTCCGTTCGATGCTGGGACGCTACGCGGAGCGCTCGGTGGAACGCCGGATGCGTGCAGCCCGCCCCGGCAGCCTCTCCGACGCCTTCCAGCAGGCCCGCATTCACCGGCCGGACGGAAAGATCGTGCAGGGTGAGGTCATCCGCCAGGACGGCACACAGCCGGGCTCCCGGCCCGACGAGGGGCCCCGGCCGCCGCTGACTCCTTGACAGCCGGACCGCGACACGACAGAGCCGCGGGGGGGGGGGCCCGCCCGCGGGCCCGGGGCACCCGCCCCCGCAACCCCCGGGCGGCCCCGGCCCACGCCAACGAGCACCCCCCGCGGGGGCCCGGCGGGGCGTGGCGGGAGGGCCCCGCGCCGCGGGTCCCGCCTCCCCCCCCGCCCCCCCACCCCCCCCCGCGGGGGGCTGGCCACGCCGCCGTCCCGCCCCCCCCCCGCGGCTCTGTCGTATTGCGGTGCTACGCGGTCAGGCAGACTTCCTGCTGTCCCGCGGATGTACGGCGATGTTCATGGCTCCGGAGCGCAGAACCGCCAGCCTCTCGGCCAGCACCTCCTCCAGCTCCTCGCGTGTGCGCCGCTCCATGAGCATGTCCCAGTGCGTACGCGCAGGCTTGCCCTTCTTCTCCTCGGGGCCATCCCCGTCCACCAGGAGTGCCATGGCGCCGCACGCCTTGCACTCCCACTCCGGCGGAATTTCCGCCTCTACCGAGAACGGCATCTCGAATCGATGTCCGTTCTGGCATGCGTACTCCACCGCCTGGCGCGGGGCCAGATCGATGCCGCGGTCCGTCTCGTAGCTGGTAACCACGAGTCGCGTGCCGCGGAGAGCTCGCTCACTCATGAATCGTGCCTCCCGGGCTTGTCGCCCACAGGACAGGTGTCGCTGTCGTCGTCATCCGGTCAACGTCCGGTCGGCGGTAAAGATTCCCGTTGCCGGTCATGCGTCGCCCGTCGTGCCGCTGCTTCTTCAGGGTTGGGGTACCCGCCAATGCCCGGTTTGTCACATCTGGCGGAAGTTGTCACCCAACGGTTTGGCTTCTTCCGCTCGCAGTAACGGTCCTCCGGGCAGGCCAAACGCGTACACTACCGGCCTTTCACTTCAACGTCTAAATCCGTTTCGGAACGGGATTCCCCGCTGCCGCCACGGCCTGCCGGACAGGCACTCTCGCGAGCAATACGGAACCGACCACGAAGAAGATCACCAACGAGATGATCGCATCCCGATAACTCCCGGTCAGCTGATATGCGAGACCGAACACCAGCGGCCCGAGCCAGCTCAGTCCGCGGTCGCTCATCTCGTACGCGGAGAAGTACTCGGCCTCCTTGCCGTGCGGCACCAGATGGGAGAACAGCGAGCGCGACAGCGCCTGGCTGCCGCCGAGCACCAGACCGATCGCCGAGGCCAGCACATAGAAGAAGACCGGCGCTTCGGAGGGCAGGAAATAGCCTGCGACGAGAATCAGCGTCCAGACGACGAGCGAGCCGAGGATCGTGCGCTTCGCGCCGTACACCCGCGCCAGCCGGCCCATCCCCAGCGCTCCGGCCACCGCGAGCACCTGCACCAGCAGCACGGCCGTGATCAGCGTCGTCTGGTCGAGGCCCAGTTCCTCGGAGCCGTACACCGAGGCCTGGGAGATCACCGTCTGTACGCCGTCGTTGTAGACGAGGTACGCCAGCAGGAAGGAGAGCGTCAGCGGATGGCTGCGCATGTCGCGCAGGGTGGCCATCAGTTGCCGCCATCCCGAGCCGACCGCACCCTCGCCATCCGGCGTCACCCGCCGGTCGCGCAGCCGTCGCAGCGGCACGAGGGTGAAGGCGCCCCACCAGACACCGGCCGATGCGAGACAGATCCGCACCGCGTCGGACTCGGAGAGGCCGAAGGAGTCGTGACCCGTGTACAGCACCAGATTCAGGATGAGGACGAACGCACCCGAGGTGTATCCGAACGCCCAGCCGCGCGACGAGACCGCATCCCGCTCGTCCGGTCCTGCGATCTGCGGCAGATAGGCGTTGTAGAGCACCATCGACACCGAGACCGAGGCGTTCGCCACGATCAGCAGGAACGCGCCCAGCAGATAGCGCTGGCCGTCCAGGAAGAACATGCCGGTGGTCGCGGCAGCCCCCACATAGGCCGCGGCCGCCAGCAGCGGCTTCTTCCGCCCCGTACGGTCCGCGGCGGCCCCCACGATCGGCATCACTATCACCGCGACCACGACGGACACGGAGACCGCGTAGGCGAACAGCGACCCGGCGCGCACCGGTATCCCGAGCGGATGCACGAAACCGTCGGTGTCGGCGGCCGCCTTGGCGACCGACGTCAGATAGGGGCCGAGGAAGACCGTCAGGACGCTCGTCGAGTAGACGGAGCAGGCGAAGTCGTAGAAATACCAGCCGCGTTGTTCGCGTCTGCGGCTCGCAGCGTCGGCGGAACCCGTCGTGAGTCCAGTCGGCCCAGCGCTGTCCGTGGTCTCGGCGCTCAACCCGCACCCCCTTGTCTCTCCCCGTGGAGACCTCGCACGACCGGCGTCAGGCCCAGGCCCCCCGCTCGCTCAGCACCGTACGCAGCGTCTCGATGTGATCGGTCATGATGCCATCCACACCGAGATCGAGGAGCGCAGCCATCCGCTCGGGTTCGTTCACCGTCCAGACGTGCACCTGGAGTCCCCGTGCGTGCGCCTCGCGTACGAAGCGCCGGTCGACCACCCGGACGCCGTTCTGGCTCTCCGGTACCTGCGCGCACACCGCGCCGGCCCGCAGCGCCGCCGGTATGCCGTACGAGCGCAGCCGCAGGCCCAGTACGCCGCGGACGCCGTAGGAGGTGGCGAGCCGGGGCCCCGCGAGACGGTGGGCCCTGGCGACGCGGGCCTCCGAGAACGAGCCGACGCACACCCGGTCCCAGGCATCCGCCCGGCGGATCAGATCGACCAGCGGGGCCAGGGCGGACTCGGCCTTGATGTCGACGTTCCAACGGGCTTCGGGGAACGTCTCCAGCAGCTCCTCGAACAGTGGCAGCGGCTCCCGGCCCGCCACCCTGGCCTGCCGCACCTCGTTCCACGGCAGCTCGGCTATCCGGCCCCGGGCGTCCGTCACCCGGTCCAGAGTGGTGTCGTGGAAGGCCACCAGACGACCGTCCGCCGTGGTGTGCACATCGGTCTCGAAGTAGCGGTACCCGGCATCGGCGGCCCGCCGGAACGCGGCCGTGGTGTTCTCGATCCCGTCCGCGGTACCCCCTCGATGGGCGAAGGGGATCGTCGAGGGGTGATCGAGATAGGGGTGGCGTTCGGAGGTCACTGCGGCAGTATGGCCTGCTTTCGGAGTCCGGGCGGTGACGGCGCTCTCGCCGCCGCCCGGCCCGGGTGCGACGGGCGCCTCCTCATCGGGCCCGGCGGCGGCCTCTGCCGCCGGCCTGCCGCCGATCGCGAAGAAGCGCAGGAAGAACTGGGCGAGCGGGCCGATGGCCAGGGCGTAGAACACCGTGCCCGCGCCGAGCGAGCCGCCGAGCACGAAGCCGGTCACCACGACCGCCACCTCGATCAGTGTGCGGACGAGCCGGATGGAGCGGCCGGTACGCAGATGAAGACCGGTCATGAGCCCGTCGCGCGGGCCCGGGCCGAACCGCGCCGCGATGTACAGCCCCGTCGCGACACCGTTGACCACGACACCGGCGACCATCACGGCGATCTGCGCTGCGACTGCGTGCACGTCGGGCACGAGCGCCAGCGTGCCGTCCATGACGATGCCGATGACGAAGACATTGGAGACGGTGCCGAGACCGGGACGCTGCCTGATCGGTATCCACAGCAGCAGAACGGCGGCGCCGACGATGATCGAGACGACCCCGATGGACACTCCGGTCCGCTCGGCGAGCCCCTGATGCAGCACGCCCCAGGGTTCGAGGCCGAGGCCGGCGCGGACCAGGAGCGCCGAGCTCGCCCCGTACAGCGCAAGGCCGGCGTACAGCTGAATCAGCCTTCGCACGAGGTGCGCCCCGCGAGGGGCAGGAGTGATGGACAAGAGGTCCCCCTGGAGTGGTGGTAGTGGACTGCCGCATGTCACCCTGTGGCAGGGGATTGGCCGCCAACTATGGCCAATCCCGGGAAGGTGGACTGATTTCGATGGCGCAGTGGACTTCGGCAGTCGGTGCGGCACAGCTCGCGCGGCAGCTCCAGGCCCAACAGCCCCGGCCCGCCGGACCGGGCGCCCGCAGGCCGCCCGCCTATCGCGCACTGGCCGACGGGGTCCGTCTGCTCGTCCTCGAAGGCCGGGTGCCCGTGGCCGCCCGGCTCCCCGCCGAGCGTGAACTCGCGCTCGCCCTGTCCGTCAGCCGGACCACCGTCGCCGCCGCGTACGAGGCGCTGCGGGCAGAGGGGTTCCTGGAGTCCCGTCGGGGCGCAGGCAGCTGGACCGCCGTACCGGCGGGCAATCCGCTGCCCGCACGCGGTCTGGAACCGCTTCCCCCGGAGTCGCTCGGCTCGATGATCGACCTGGGATGCGCCTCGCTGCCCGCCCCCGAACCGTGGCTGACCCGGGCGGTCCAGGGCGCCCTGGAGGAGCTGGCACCGTACGCCCACACCCATGGCGACTACCCGGCCGGTCTGCCCGTGCTGCGGCAGATGATCGCCGACCGTTACACCGGGCGGGGCATCCCGACCATGCCCGAACAGATCATGGTCACCACCGGGGCGATGGGCGCGATCGACGCGATCTGCCACCTCTTCGCCGGCCGTGGCGAACGGATCGCGGTGGAGTCCCCGAGCTACGCCAACATCCTGCAACTGATGCGGGAGGCCGGCGTGCGGCTGGTGCCGGTGGCGATGGAGGAAGGGCTCGGCGGCTGGGACATGAACCGGTGGCGGCAGGTACTGCGGGAGGCGGCGCCCCGGCTCGCCTACGTCGTCGCCGACTTCCACAACCCCACCGGCGCGCTGGCCGACGAGGACCGGCGACGTGACCTGGTGGACGCCGCCCGCTCCGCCGGCACGGTCCTGGTCGTCGACGAGACCATGAACGAGCTGTATCTCGACGCCGATGTGCAGATGCCGCGCCGGGTCTGTGCCTTCGATCCGGCGGGCTCCACCGTGCTCACTGTCGGATCGGCGAGCAAGGCCTTCTGGGCCGGCATGCGGATCGGCTGGGTGCGCGCCGCCCCGGACGTGATCCGCAGCCTGGTGGCCGCCCGCGCCTACGCCGACATGGGGACGCCCGTCCTTGAGCAGCTCGCCCTCAACTGGCTGATGCGTACCGGCGGCTGGGAACAGGCCGTGCGGGTCCGGCGCGAACAGGCGCGGGAGAACCGGGACTCGCTCGTCGCCGCGGTCCGCCGGGAGCTGCCGGACTGGGAGTTCTCGGTTCCGCGTGGTGGTCTGACCCTCTGGGTGCGTACCGGCGGCCTCTCCGGCTCCAGGCTCGCGGTGGCGGGGGAGAGGGTCGGTGTTCGCGTTCCCTCCGGCCCCCGGTTCGGCGTCGACGGCGCCTTCGAGGGGTACGTACGGCTGCCGTTCACGGTCGCGGGGCCGGTCGCGGACGAGGCGGCGGTACGGCTCGCGGCGGCGGCGCAGCTGGTGGGTTCGGGGGCGGGCGCGGGGGTCGAGGCGCCGCGGACGTTCGTCGCCTGATCGGCAGGGCGGCGCGGGGGTGACGGATCAGCCGATGCATCACCCCCGCGCCGCCCCGTTCAGTCGCTGACCGCCATGCCTTCGACGGCCACGGCCGCGGTCACGGTGCGCGGCATCGCCGGGTCCGGGACGCACGCCCCGACCGGTGCGGTCTCCTCGGCCGGGGCCTGCCGCCGGGGGAGCAGACCGAGGACGGCCTGCCGCTGCGCCTCGCTGGTCGCCTCGTCGTACGGATCGGGTGTGGCCGGGACCTGGAGCCGCATCACGGGGCCGGTGCCGAGCCGTGCGTACCCCCGGCCGGGAGGGACGTTCAATATCGGCGTCGTGTGCGGCTCCGTGCCGAGCACCGACTCGACCTGCTCGCGGGAGAAGTCGCCGAGCACGATCCTGGCCCGGGTATGGGTCCGTACGGTCTCGCCGAGGGTGTCCAGGCTGTCGAACTGATCGGTCATGACCACGGTGACATTGGCCGCCCTGCCGTGCCGCAGCGGCACCTGGAGCAGTTCCCGGGGGTCGGTCCTGCCGTCGGCGGCCGCCAGATGGCCGAGGACGCTGGGCCGGTCCAGCAGGATCCAGAGCGGGCGCTTGACGTCGTCGGGGGCGGGGTGGCCGGACTGCCGGGCCCGGTTCGCCGCGATCAGCCGTCGCTCCGTCTCGTGGGACGCCCACTCCAGGGTCGCCAGCGCGCCGGCCAGGCCGCACTCCACGGCCAGGACGCCGTCGCGCCCGGTCAGGCAGGCGTACTCGCCGGTTCCGCTGCCTTCGATGATCAGGATGTCGCCGTGCTGGAGCGCCTGCAGGGCGATGGAGCGCATCAGCGTGGTGGTGCCGCTGCCGGGCTGTCCGACGGCCAGCAGATGCGGCTCGGTGGAGCGGGCGCCGGTCCGCCAGACGACCGGAGGTGCGTCGCGGGTCGCGTCGCCGTCGGTCACGGGGACGGTGCGCTGCACCGCTTCGCCGTCGGTGAAACCCAGCACGGTCTCGCCGGGGGCGGTGACGAAGCGCTGGGCCCCGATCGAGGTGGGCAGGGCATCGAGCACGTTCATGACGAGCTGATTGCCCTCCTCGTCCCAGGCGAAGTGGTACTCGCGGCCACGGCCGGACTTGGTATGCAGCAGCCGCTCGATCCGGATGCGGGAGGCGGCCTCGCTGTCGGTGAAGTAAGCGGGGTACGTCACCTGGAGACGTGTCAGGCGTCCGTTGCCGTCGAACTCGTAACCGCTGAAGACCTTGTCCCAGTCGCCGCCGTGGGCGAACAGCGCACTGGGGTCGTCGGCCACGGAGAAGTACGGCACGAGCGCCTCGTACAGGCACCGCAGCCGCCCGGCCTCCGCCTCGTCGGGGCCGGTCTTCACGGGGGTCCGGTCCCGGCCCTTCCACGCGGCGGCGCCCATCACCGTGACCAGGGCGATCACGGACCCGTACGGGATGAGCGCGACCAGGAGTACGCAGGCCGCGACAGAGAACAGCGTCGGACCACGCTTGTCCTTGGGCGTCGCGGCCCACTTCTGCCGTCCGGCTCCGGCCAGCAACCGCAGACCGCGAGTGACCGTGATCAACGGATGGAGGACGTCGGTGGCGTTGTCGGCGGCCGTGCGCGCGAACTCGCGACTGCGAGTGATCGAGGCGCTGCCGCTGCTCAGAATGCGGGGGAGTGGTCGCCGGGCCACGTCGGTCTCCTGAAGGGGTGGAAGTGGTCGCGGACGGTCAGAACTTGATCCCGCCCAAGAGGCCGGCGAGACTCGCGCCGCCCGCGGTGATGCTCGGTGCGATGGCGGTGCCTGCCAGATAGAAGCCGAACATGGCGGTGACGACGGCGTGCGATGCCTTGAGGCCGTCCTTCCTGAAGAACAGGAAGACGATGACGCCGAGGATGACTACGCCTGACATGGACAGGATCATGAGAGGTTCTCCTGGATAGGGGGACAGTCACCATGAGTCCTTCCAGGTTCACTGGAAGTATCTATACGATAAAAGCGGCATTTGGGTTAAAAGTCTGTATTTTCACTTGTTTGGCTGACGTGGGAGTGCCGGAGGGACGGGAAACTCGATGTCACGCGCTGTTCCGTCGTCACCGGACCTGATCTTTTGCCGTGGGTGGGCCAGGGGCATGTGCGCGTTCGAGCAGTACCCTGTCGATTCACTCGTACGGCCCCCACGGCGTACACCCCGCAGGTCGACAGTGGTGAAACCGGTCAATGGAAGGCGGCCCGTCCGATGAGCGAAACCCCCGATCCCGAGGTGGTCGAGCTGGCGACGAAGGTCTTCGACCTGGCCCGCCGCGGTGAGACCGACACCCTCGCCGCCTATGTAGACGCGGGGGTCCCCGCGAACCTCACCAACGACCGGGGCGATTCACTGCTGATGCTCGCCGCTTATCACGGGCATGCCGCCGCGGTCACCGCCCTCGTCGGCCGCGGCGCCGACCCGGACCGGGCCAACGACCGCGGACAGACACCGCTCGCCGGAGCCGTCTTCAAGGGCGAGGATGCGGTGATCGAGGCGCTGCTCGCCGCAGGGGCCGACCCGGCGGCCGGAACACCCTCCGCACTGGACACTGCGCGCATGTTCGGCAAGGCCGACCTGCTGGAACTCTTCGGCTCCCGCTGACCGGGTACGCCGTAAATGTGGTCGCGGTGGCGAAATGACTGGGTCATCATGACGTCGCGGGCCCGGTCCGGGCCACCGACGAGAGGCAGAGGAAGATGGTCTACACCAAGCAGAAGACGGCGGTCGGCCGATCATGTTGCTGCGCGGCGTAGTGCCCCACCCGGCACTTGGAACTGCACAGTCCCGGTTGCGTCGACAGCTTGATGTGAGGCTTTTTCCATGTTTGATCCGTTCATAGCGCCGAGCGGCACCCTGCTCGGCCTGCTGCAGAGGGGCCGGGGCGACGGCACGCTCCACGCGCTCGCCGCGCCGCGCCCCGAGGCCTTGGCGGCTCTCAACCACTGCGTCCTGAGCGATCCGCGTCACGACTGGCAGGTGGAGAACCGCTCGCTCTACTACGCGCGCCTGTATCTCGACCTCGACGGCGGTATCGAAGAGATCGAGCGTCACCTGTGCGATCCCGACGACCACCTCGACACCGACGACTCACGCACCGGGCTGGCCCTCGCAGTCCTCGGCCACCTCGCCTCGTACGGACGGGACGACGCCCTGGCCCTGCTGCGGCGGTACGCCGCGACCGGAGCCAACTGGGCCTGGGCCCTGGACGAGCTCGCCCTGCGTGACGACGACGCGGGGCTCGGCGCGCTGGCCGTACCCGTGCTCAGCCGATTCCCGGCGACCGAGGAGGGCGCCGCCGAACTGGCCGCCGCCGTACGGGACGCCTTCGAACCCCGCCCCTGGCGGCTCTGGGCGGACGACCCGCGCGAGGACGTCGGTGCCAGGATCAGGGCCGCCTCGGAACAGGGCTCCTTCGACCGCTGGCAGCGGCAGATGCGGCCCGGCGGCCCCCGCCCCGGCTGGAGTGTCCGGGCCGTCCTCGACTGGGCCCAGCAGGGACTCGAACGCGGCAGCCTTCTCCACGTCCCGGCCGCCCGGTGTCTCACCGCAGTCGCCGGCCCCGAGGACCGCTCCACGATCCTCGAGGCCGCCCGCAGCGGCCCCGAGGGCGCACGCTGCGCCGCTCTGCACTATCTGGCAGAGGCCAGGGACCCGGCCGTGCTCGACCTGATCGAGACCGCCGCGGTCAGCGACTCCCGCACCGTTGCCGACGCGGGCGTCGCCGCCTTCGAGCGGATGTGCGGCGAAGCGGCGGTGGAGCGCGCCAGGCGCTGGGCCCGGCGGCCCGACGCCCTCGGCGCCTCCGCGGCCGGTGTGCTCGCCTGCCGGGGGGGCGCCCAGGACGCCCCACTGGTCCTCGGCGCACTCCGCGAGGCCGTACGGGGCGAAGGGCCGGACGCACCACGCCTGTGGACCCTCGTCGACGGCGCGGGCCGGCTGGGCATCGCCTGCGCGGCTCCCGTGCTGCGCCATGTCTACCGGGAGACGTCCTCCTCGCACCTGCGCGGCCGAGCGGCCTGCGCACTGGCCGCAACCGACCCCTCCTTCGCCACCGGATTCGCCGTCGAATGCCTGTGGGACTGCGAGGAGACCACCCGTGAGGTCGCCGCACTCCACGCCGAGACCGGCGACATCAGAGTCGCCGAGCGACTGCGCCGACTCGCCGCGGACCCGGCCGAGGAGGCCGAAGTGCAGACAGCGGTACGCAGCAGGATCGGGCCCGACACCCCCGCGGTCTGACCGCAGTACGCACAGCGGCGCGCGTCGGGGGGCGCGCCGCGCGAACGGGCCGGGCCGTGTCCGCGAAGCCCCGCCCGGCCCGCGGCGCCCGGCGCTTCCCCGAGTTCCCGGCTTCGCCCGGCGGCGGGTGGACCGCTCGACCTCGTCGATCACGGACGGACCGGGCTGCTGGAACGGCGGGCCGAGGCGGCGCTGCGGAGCGCGTCGGCCGCCGTGGAGCCGATCGGTGCGCCGGCCGCCGTGGAGCCGATCGGTGCGCCGGCCGCCGTGGAGCAGGCCGCACCGTCGGGGCCGTTGTCCTTGCTGCGCGTCAGTATGGAGGGGTGACCGGACGCTGGGAGTTCTGGATCGACCGTGGCGGGACGTTCACCGATGTCGTGGGCCGGGATCCCGATGGGCACCTGGTCACCCGCAAGCTGCTCTCCCACGACCCGGACCGCTACCGCGACGCCGCCGTGGCCGGAATCCGGGAGCTGCTGGGCCTCGGCCCCACCGACCCGGTCCCGGCCGACCAGGTCGGCACGGTGAAGATCGGCACGACGGTCGCCACCAACGCCCTGCTGGAGCGGCGCGGTGAGCCGACCGTCCTGGTCATCACGGAAGGCTTCCGCGACGCGCTGCGCATCGCGTACCAGAACCGGCCGAGACTCTTCGACCGCCGCATCCTGCTGCCCGAGGCCGTGTACGAGCAGGTCATCGAGGTCCCCGAGCGGATCGACGCCCGAGGCCGGGTCGTGACACCACTCGACCGGGACGCGGTCGCCGAGCGGCTGCAGGCGGCCCGGGCCGACGGACTGCGCAGCGCGGCGGTCGTCCTGATGCACGGCTACCGCCACCCCGTACACGAGAGCGCCGTGGCCGCCGCGGCCCGCGAGGCAGGCTTCACCCAGGTCAGCTGTTCGCACGAGGTGAGCCCGCTGATCAAGCTCGTACCGCGCGGCGACACCACCGTCGTCGACGCCTACCTCTCGCCGATCCTGCGCCGGTACGTCGACGAGGTCGCTCGCGAACTCGACGGAATCCGGCTGATGTTCATGCAGTCCAACGGCGGGCTGCGCGAGGCGTCGCACTTCCGGGGCAAGGACGCGGTGCTCTCCGGCCCCGCCGGTGGCGTGGTCGGCATGGCCCGTACGTCCGGGCAGGCCGGATTCGACCGGGTCATCGGTTTCGACATGGGCGGCACCTCCACCGATGTGTCGCACTACGCGGGCGAGTTCGAGCGCGAGCTGGGCACGCAGGTGGCCGGTGTGCGGATGCGCGCCCCCATGATGAACATCCACACCGTCGCCGCCGGCGGCGGCTCCGTCCTGCACTTCGACGGCCACCGCTACCGCGTCGGCCCCGACTCGGCGGGCGCGATCCCCGGCCCGGCCTGCTACCGCCGCGGCGGTCCGCTGACCGTCACCGACGCCAATGTGATGCTCGGACGGGTCCAGCCCGCGCACTTCCCGGCCGTCTTCGGACCCGGCGGCGACCTCCCGCTCGACGCGGACCTCGTACGCGAACGTTTCGACGCGCTCGCGCAGGACGTGACGCGCGCCACCGGAACGCGGCACACGGCGGCCGAGGTCGCCGCCGGGTTCCTGGAGATCGCCGTGCTCAACATGGCGAACGCGGTCAAGAAGATCTCTGTGCAGCGCGGACACGACATCACCCGCTACGCCCTGACCGGCTTCGGCGGCGCCGGAGGCCAGCACGTCTGCGCCGTCGCCGACGCCCTCGGTATCGACACGGTCCTCGTACCGCCCCTGGCCGGCGTGCTGTCCGCGTACGGCATCGGTCTCGCTGACGCCACCGCGATGCGCGAACAGTCCGTCGAGGCGGAACTGAACGAGGCGACCCGGACCACGGTGGGCGACCTCTGCGACGAACTCGCCGCCCGCACCCGCGCCGAACTGCGCGCCGACGCCATCCCCGACAACGCGATCAGCACGCGCGCCCGGGTGTTCCTGCGCTACGCCGGTACGGACTCGAGCCTGCCCGTCGGCCTGGACAGCGCACCCGCCATGGCCGAGGCGTTCACCGCAGAGCACCGCGCACGCTACGCGTTCACCATGGAAAAACCCCTGGTCGTCGAGGCGGTTTCGGTCGAGGCGATCGGAACGGCGGGACAGCACGAACCGCGCCCGGCCGCCCGCGCACCCCGTGGGAGCACAGAACCTCAACCGCACGACACCGTAAGGATGTTCACCGGCGGCCGATGGCAGGACACCCCGCTCCACCGGCGCGAGGAACTGCACCCTGCGGACACCGTGACCGGCCCCGGCGTGATCGCCGAGGCGGATGCCACCACTGTCGTCGACCCGGGCTGGCAGGCCGCTCTCACCGACGCCGGCCATCTCCTGCTCACCAGGGTCCGCCCGCGCCCGGACCGCACGGCCGTCGGCACTCGGGTCGACCCCGTCATGCTGGAGGTCTTCAACAACCTGTTCATGTCGATCGCCGAACAGATGGGCGTGCGCCTGGAGAACACGGCCCACTCCGTCAACATCAAGGAGCGGCTCGACTTCTCCTGCGCCCTTTTCGACGCGGACGGCAATCTGATCGCCAACGCCCCGCACATTCCCGTGCATCTCGGCTCGATGGGGGAGTCCATCAAGGAGGTACTGCGGCGCAACAGCGGAGCGATGCGGCCCGGCGATGTGTACGCCATCAACGATCCGTACCACGGGGGCACACACCTGCCCGATGTCACCGTTGTGACACCCGTGTTCGACGAGACCGGTAGCGGGCGGCCGGAGCTGCGCTTCCTCGTGGCCTCACGCGGACACCACGCCGAGATCGGCGGCATCACCCCCGGCTCCATGCCCGCCTTCAGTCGCACCATCCATGAGGAAGGAGTGCTGTTCGACAACTGGCTGCTGGTGCGGGACGGCAGACTTCGCGAGGCCGAGACGCGCAAGCTGCTCACCGCCGCCGCGTACCCTTCCCGCGACCCGGACACCAACCTTGCCGATCTGCGCGCCCAGATCGCCGCCAATGAGAAGGGAATCGCCGAACTCCGCCGCATGGTCGAGCAGTTCGGCCCCGAGGTCGTAGCCGCATACATGGGGCACGTGCAGGACAACGCCGAGGAGTCCGTCCGCCGGATCATCGCCGAACTGCACGACGGCGCCTACCGCTACGAGACCGACAACGGCGCGGTCATCGAGGTCGCCCTCACCGTGGACAAGGCCAACCGCAGCGCAGTCGTCGACTTCACCGGCACCTCACCGCAGCAGCCGGGAAACTTCAACGCGCCGAAATCCGTGGTGATGGCCGCTGTCCTGTATGTCTTCCGGACCCTGGTCGCCGACGACATCCCGCTCAACAGTGGCTGCCTCAAGCCCCTGGAGGTCAGGATTCCGGAGGGCTCCATGCTGGCCCCCGTCCATCCGGCGGCCACCGTCGCGGGAAACGTGGAGACGTCCCAGGCCGTCACGGGCGCCCTCTACGCGGCGCTCGGCATCCAGGCCGAGGGCTCGGGCACCATGAACAACCTCACCTTCGGCAACGAACGGGTCCAGTACTACGAGACCGTGGCGAGCGGTTCGGGCGCGGGCGACGGCTTCGACGGCGCCGACGCCGTACAGACCCACATGACCAACTCCCGCCTCACTGACCCCGAAGTCCTCGAATGGCGCTACCCCGTGCTGCTGGAGAGCTTTCGGGTACGGGACGGCAGCGGAGGTACGGGGCGTTGGCACGGCGGCTGCGGCGTGGAGCGGCGAATCCGCTTCCTCGAACCCGTGACCGTGGCGCTGCTCGCCGGCCACCGCCGGGTCCGTCCGTACGGCATGGCGGGCGGTGGACCCGGCGCGCTGGGCGAGCAGCACATCGAGCGCTCGGACGGCCGGACGGTCACACCACTTCGCGGCTGCGACATGGCCGACCTGGAGCGGCAGGACGTACTGGTGCTCCGCACACCGGGCGGCGGGGGCTACGGACCCCCGGAGCCGGGCCGGAACGACCGCAAGCACCCCACCGGGGAACGGCTGTGACGCCGGCGCCGGCCGGCGCCGGGCAAGGGGTCGCTTCTGCGTCGTTTCGACCGCTGTCAGTGTGAGGACCTAATCTGTGCAGCGTGACTTCGCCTGCCTACACGGACAACGCTGCGCCCCAGCTCAGCGCGGGGCCGCGGCCTGCCCCGGGCCCGGCCGCCGACGAGGGGCTCTCGCGGCGGCTGCGCGCGCTCGCCTGCACGGCGCCGCTGCACGACCTCGATGTGCGCAAGGCGAATCTGGCCGGTGAGTACACCGTCTACGCGATGGCCGAGGTCGCACTCGCCGCGATCGATCTCGTCACCCTCAACATGGACTTCGACACGGGTGCCGACCACGACCAGATAGTGACCAGGCTGCTTCCCCGTGTCGCCGCCCAGGCCCCGCGCCGCCCGGCCGCCGAGCACGAGCGGGTCGCCCGCTGGGTGCTGGAGAACCTGATCAATGTCGGCAGCGTCGACCGCGGATTCCGTGCGGTATACGGCACCTTCGACCCTGATGGGGTATATGTCCGTCGCGATTACGACTTCAAACTGATCGAAGAGGTCCCGGGATACGGCGGCACCGTCTACCTCCGGACCACCGACGAAGCGGTCAACGTCCTGGTCGGTGCCCTCGACACGGACGTCACCAGCGCCCAGATCGCGGCCGAGGTGAAGCTGGAGGTCCTCATCAGCCGAGGCCGCCTCGCGGACGCCCAGCTCGCTGCCGAACAGGCTCGTTACCGCACCGTGCAGTACGCGGAGACCCTCCGCAAGACGCTGGAGGCCACCCGGCGCAACGTCCGGGCCGTCGACTGGCTCAACGCCGTGCCGGACATGATCGCCGAAGCACTCGACCACGTCGCCGACCGCTACCGCCACGAGAACGCGATCCTCACCAACATCCGCAAGGCGCGCGACGAGGCCGAGGAGCCCGAGCACAAGCGGCGCGCCGCCGAGCTCGTCGACATCGTCAAGGACTGCATCCGCCGCCACACCCAGCTGCAGTCCCGCCTGCTGGAAGCCGGACCGCTCTTCCGCGCCGAACAGGACCGGCAGGCGTTCGCCACCCCCACGGCCCGCACCGGCCTCGATCTGTACGGTCAGCTGGTCGCCCCGCTGCTGCCGCTCCCCGTCGAAGAGGCGATCCGCGTCACGGACGCGTTCTTCGCCCACGGCACCGGGCTGCGCAACCCCACCTCGCTACGGGTGGGCGACCTCGTCGACATGCTGCTCACCCCGCCACTGGAACGGGAACACCTGGGCGCCGAAATGCCCGAGCCCGACCTGATCGCCACCCCGGACGACAGCAGATTCAGCGAGGAGCAGCTCGCGAGCGCCATGGAACTCCTCGATCTGGAGCACGACGCCCCGCGCCGGCTCTCCGGACTCCTCGCGGAGGCCCGGCGCCGCGATCCCGAACTGCCCTACCTGGTCGCCCTGCTGGCGGTGCACGCCGCGAGCCCACCGGTCGGCACCGCCTACCGGCAGGGCGAGCAGCGCCTGTTGTTCTCCGTCGACGACGGGACGCAGCTCGACGACCCGGAGTTCGGCGGTGCGGACCTGATAGTGGGGACGGCCCTGCTGGACGCGGCCGGAATGGCCGCGGACCGCTCGGAGGCGTCATGAGCGGCACCTCGTGTGCCTCACACGAGGTGCCGGCCGGTCCGCCGCACGTCGGCCATGGGCGTCATCGCCACGCCGGCGGACCGGCCGGCACCACCCAGCCCGGGACGGATGCCGCGAAAGTCGGCGCCGTCCACCCCGTACCGAAGATTTTCCGCAGCAAGGAGCGACAGTCGTGAGCGACCACCGCGCACAGCATGCCGACGCGTGGAGCGAGCCGACCGCCGCGTACGCAACCGAGAGCACGGCGCCCGCCGACCCGGCCGGGCCCGCCGCGACCGCAGCCGTCACCCCGGCCGACGCAGCCGACGCAGCCCGGCTCGTCGCCTTTGGACTGCAGCCCAAACTGCTGCCCGCACGCGACGCCGAATACGCCGAACTGCTGCGTCGCTACCGGGAGGAGCCCACTTTCGCCCGGCTCGCCGACGCCGTGGCGACCGGACTCGGCCTGGTCGTCCTGGAGGTGTCCACCCGCGCCGGCATGGCCGTGACCGCCGGTGAGGACTCGGTCTTCGCCGTCCGCATGGGCGACTACGCCCGCCGCGCCTCGTCCGACTCAGCCGACCGCTTCCTGCACGGGCTCGCACACCTCGCCGTCGCCGCGATGGCCTTCCCCCGCCCCGAGGACCTCGCCGACGACGCGTACATCGGCCGGATCACCGTCAACGGCGTCGACTCGTTCGTACGCCAGGCGTGCCGGCGCCTGGAGGAGCGTGCAGAGGAGCACGGCGACAACACGGACCCGGCCACCGACGCCCCCGGGCTGGAGGCGGCCTGGCGGATCTACGCCCGGCGCAGCTCCACCGGAGCCACGAAGGACGCCCGAAGGCTGGCCGGGTCCACCACCGGCATCGTCGGCAAGGCCGTCGCCTTCCTGACCGACTCCGGCTTCCTCCAGCGCGCCGGGGACGACGCCGGAGGTGCCTTCCGTACCACCGCCCGCTACCAGCTCCAGGTCCGCGACATGGCCGGCAGCGCCGCCATGGCCGAACTCCTGGAACTCGGAGTCGTACCGGTCACCGACGGCACGGCGACGCTCCTGCCGCCGCCCGACGCCGACGACCTGGAGCTGGCTGCCGACGCCGGTCTGCCCTTCCACGCCTGACCGGCCCCGTCCCACCACCGCCCTCTGCCTCCCGCTGCCAGAACGACGAGAGTCCGCCGCCATGTACGAGCTGTCCCGGGTCCGCCTCTACTCCATCGGGCCTGCCGGTGCGCGCTATGCCGACACCGTGCTTGACCTGCGCGGAGTGGGTGAGCCCGTGCCCAACCCCGCCCCGGCACAGGCGGAGTTCTTCGAGGACGAGCCGGTCGGCCCGCCGCGCCGCCCCGCCCCCGCCGGTGTGCTCTTCCTGGAGAACGGCGGCGGCAAGTCGGTGCTGCTGAAGCTGATCTTCTCGGTGATGCTGCCCGGCCACCGCAACACCCTCGGCGGCGCCAGCTCCGGCGTACTGCGCAAGTTCCTGCTCGCCGACGACTGCGGGCATGTCGCCCTGGAGTGGCAGCACACCCTCACCGGCGAGTGCGTGGTCGTCGGCAAGGTCAGCGAGTGGCGTGGACGGCAGGTCTCCAACGACCCGCGGAAGTTCGCCGAGGCCTGGTACTCCTTCCGCCCCGGGCCCGGTCTCAGCCTGGACTCCCTGCCGGTCGCCGAGGCCACCTCGGTGCACCGGCCCGTCGAAGGCGTCTCCGGTGCACAGGGCCGACGGCGCACCATGAAGGGTTTCCGTGACGCTCTGACCGAGGCGGGCAAGTTCTACCAGCACCTCGATGTGCACTGGGAAGAGATCCACGACCGCTGGAACGAGCACCTCGGAGACCTCGGTCTCGACCCCGAACTCTTCCGCTACCAGCGCGAGATGAACGCGGACGAGGGCGAGGCGGCCGGGCTCTTCGCGGTCAAGAAGGACTCCGACTTCACCGACCTCCTCCTCCGCGCCGTCACGGACACCCGTGACACGGACGGACTCGCCGACCTGGTGAGCGGCTTCGGCAACAAGCTGGGCCGCCGAGCCGAGCTGACCGCGGAGCGGGACTTCACCGCGGGCTCGGTCGATCTGCTCGGCCGGATCGTCGAGGCCGCCGGCGCCCGGTCCCGCGCACGGGACATCCACGCGGGCGCCGAGCGCCGCACCCGTACGCTCGCCCGCAGGCTCTCCGCCCGCGCCGGCCAGGAGCGCGGCCGGACCGCCGAACTCGCCCAGCAGGTGACGGGCGCCGCCCACACCGTCACCACGGCCGAGCAGGCCCGCAGCCGCAGCGCCCTGATCGCGGCCGAACTGGCCTACCGGCATGCCTCTCTGGCCCTGACCGCGGCTGAGAAGGGCGCGGCCGCCCAGCGCCGCGAACTGGTCGACGCCCGCACCCTGCACTCCGCCTGGCAGGCCGCCGAGGCCGTGCTCCGGCACCGCGCCGCCGCCGACCGCTCCGCCCGTGTAGCCGTCGCCATCCGCGAGGCCGAGCGCGACGCCGCGCCTGCGCTCGCCGCCCGCGCCAAGGCCGCCGCCGATCTCGTACGGGCCCTGCACACCGCGGCGGAGGCCGGCGAGACCCTGGCCAACGAGGAGGAGGAGCGCTCCGACACCCTGCAGACGGCGGGCGAGACCGCCCACCGCGACGCCACCACCGCAGCCACCGAGGCCCAGCGCGCCCGCAGCGAGGCCGGACATCTGCGCCAGCGCCTCGCCGAGGTCGAACAGGAGACAGCAGAGGCGGTACGGGCCGGCTGGCTCGACAACACCGCGCCGGACGCCGACCCGGCGCGCGCCGCCCTCGCCGCGAGCGATGCCGAGCAGTCCGCCGTCTCCGAGTGGGACACCGCCAGGGAGGCCGCCCGCTCGGCGGCCGACCTGGCCAGGGAAGCCGCAGCCGCCGAGAGCCGCGCCGAACTCGCCGCGGCGCGCGCCGCCGATGCCGCACAGGCCGCGGAACAGGCGTACGAGGCCGAGCTCAGGGCCGCCGAGTCGATCGCCGCCGACCACCGCCTGGCCGACCTGCTGGGCCTGCCGGCCACGCACGGCACAGGCGTGCCCGGGCCCCGTCGCGGAGCGGCGGCAACGGAGACGGACCCGGACGCAGCACACGGCGCGGACCACCCGGATCGGCACCAGGACCAGGCAGGTCAGGCGAGTCAGGGAGGCGCGACAGGCCGACCGGACCAGACCGCCACCGGCGCGCATACCGTCACCACCGGACAGCCCACCGCCCACGAACAGCCGCTCACCGCCCAGGAGCTGGACCGCAGCGCCGACGAACTGCGGGAACTGCTCGACCAGGGCATCGCCTCCGCCGAGCGCCGCCTCTTCGAACTGCGCACCGCGGCCGCCGATGACTCCCGCATCCTCGGCGCACTCGGCGACGGCGGACTGCTGCCGCCCGGCCCCGATGTCCTCGCCACCGTCGAATACCTCGGCGAGCACGGCATCCCCGCCCTGCCCGGCTGGCGATACCTTGCCCAGGCCGTCGACCCCGCCGACCACGCGGCCGTACTCGCCGCGCGTCCCGAACTCGTCGACGGCGTGGTCATCACCGACCCCGACTCGCACGCCCGCGCCCGCGACGTCCTGAGCGGCGCCGCCCTGCTGCCGCGCTCCGCCGTCGCCGTCGGCACCGCCGCCGCGCTGCTCGCCCCCGTCCCGGCCACCGGCACGGGCTCGGCTGCGAGTACGGAAGGGGTGTTCCTCGTTCCGCCGAACCCGGCGATGCACGACGAACACGCCGCCGACGAGGAGCGGCAGGCCCTCAGGAGCAGGGCCGCCGCCCGCGACGAGGACATCCGTGCCCTCGCGGCCCGCCTTGCCGCCGACCGCTCCCTCGCCGCCCGCATCGGCTCCTGGCGCGCGGACTGCCCGCCCGGCATGCTCGCCGAGCTCGCCGAAGCAGCCCGCACTGCCAGTTCGGCCGCCGAGGCGGCAGAAGCCGCACTTGCCGAAGCCCGTACCGTGCGCGCCGAGGCCGACGAGGCGGCTGCGGACACCGGCCGCGTCCGCGACGAACGCCAGGAGGCCGCCCAGCGTGCCCGCCGTGCCGCTGACGCCCTCGCCGGCCTCGCCCACCGGCTCCGCGAACGCGCTCGCTGGCAGGCGAAGCTGCGCGAACTGGTCGACGAGGCAGCCGAGTCCGAGGCCCGCACCACTGTCTTCCTCGAGCGGGCACGCGCCGCCGACGAGGACCGCAGGGCTGCTCAGCGCGCCGCCGACGACGCCCGCCGCACCGCCCGCGCCCTGCGCGTCGAGCGAGCCGAGATCGCAGGCGCCCCCGAACACCTCCCGGAACCCGAGGACGGCGACACCCCGCGCACCGCGCTTCCCACGCTGCGGGAGGCCTACCGGGCCGCATCCCAGCTGTACGAGAAGGTAGGCGTCGGCGCCGACCTGCGCGCCGAACAGGCCCGTGCGGAGAGCGACGAGAGCGCCGCCCTCGCCGAGCTGGACCGGCTCACCAACAAGGTCCGCACCCGGGCCGCCCAGCTCCTCGAAGGCACCGACGGCGCCGACGGCCCCTCCAGGCAGGCGGCCGCCGCCCGCGCCGAGTCCCTGGTTCAGCTCCTGGAAACCAGGGCCTCCACCGCGAGCGAGCAGCTGGGCCGGCTGCGGGGTGAGGCCGAGCGCCTGGCCCCGGTCGACGGCGAGACCCACCACACCGAACTCCCCGACGAGCTGGTTCCCGCAGACGCCGAGCAGGCCCAGGCCCTCCTGCGTACCGCCATGGCCGAACTGGCCTCCGCCACCGCAACTCTGGACACCGCCCGCGCCGCCCACGCCGAGCTGCTGCACGCCCATCGCACGGCCGAGGACTCGGCAGGCGGCTTCGACGAGACCGCCGCACTCCTGCGCGACCTCCTCAGGGACAACGGCGCGGATGACGACACCGAGGCCCCCGAGCCGTACTCGGGCAGCCTCGACGAGGCCCGGCAGTCCGCCGCAGAGGCCCGCCGTTCACTGCGAGGATGCGCCGCCGACCTGTCCGCCGCCGAGAGCGCCGTTCGGGAAGCGAGCGACGTCCTCGTACGGCATGCCAACTCCACCCGCTACGAACAGGTCCGCACCCCCGCCCGCCAGCAGATCCGCGAGCTGCCGGCCGCGGCACTGCCCGAGCACGCCGAGAAGTGGGCCGCCGCCTTCGCACCCCGGCTCCGTGTCCTCACCGACGAGCTGGCCCAGTTGGAGCGCAACCGCGATTCCATCGTCGACAGGCTCCGTGGCCTCGTGGAGTCCGCGCTCACCACCCTCCGCTCCGCCCAGCGGCTCTCCCGGCTTCCCGAAGGACTGGGGGAGTGGTCAGGCCAGGAGTTCCTCCGGATCCGCTTCGAGGAACCCGATCAGGCGACGCTCACCGAGCGACTCGGTGAGGTCATCGACGAGGCAACCCGCGCCGCCCTGAAGAAGAACTCCGATCTGCGCAGGGACGGCATGTCCCTCCTGCTGCGCGGTGTGCAGGCAGCGCTGGAACCCAAGGGCATCGCCGTGGAGATCCTCAAGCCGGACGCGGTGCTGCGTGCCGAACGCGTCCCGGTCGGACAGATGGGCGACGTCTTCTCCGGCGGCCAGCTGCTCACCGCCGCCATCGCCCTGTACTGCACGATGGCCGCACTGCGCAGCAACGACCGGGGCCGCGACCGGCACCAGCACCGGCATGCGGGCACACTCTTCCTGGACAACCCCATCGGCCGCGCCAACGCCACCTATCTGCTGGAGCTCCAGCGCGCGGTGTCGGACGCCCTCGGTGTGCAGCTGCTCTACACGACCGGACTCTTCGACACCACGGCGCTTGCCGAATTCCCGCTGGTCATCCGGTTGCGCAATGACGCGGACCTGCGGGCCGGGCTGAAGTACATCAGTGTGGAGGAGCACCTTCGTCCCGGGCTGCCGCAACAGGACCCGAACGGTGAGACGGTGCACGGCGAGATCACCGCCACCCGCATGTTCAAGCGCGCCACGACACCGCCCGGCACAGCCCAGGTTCCCGCTCAGGGCACGTCCGACGAGTAGGGAGACGGAGCGGCCGAGAGTCGCGCGAGCCCGGCCCGATCCACAGCACAGGTTGCGCGGCTCTCAGGCCCGCGACAGGCTGCCCGCTTCACGACGGCGTATCCGCGCATCCTCGCCCTGCGCGGTCCGCTCCGCCCGCCGGGCTCTGCGCCGCTCACGGCGCAACTGCCGCGCCGAACTGCTCGGCGCGGACACCACGCCGTTGCGCTGATTCCAGACCTGCCGGGTGACCCAGACGTCCAGCACCGACCAGGTCGCGGCCACCGTGCTGCCCACACCGCTCAGCACCATCGGAAAGGCAAGCCAGGACCCCGTCAGCGTGCACAGGAACGCCACCATGGCCTGGATGATCGTCAGCGACATGATGAGCACGGCACGCACGGCCGCCTCACGGACCGGGTCCGGCATCCGTCGCCGTTTCGCAGGCTCTTCCACCCAGAGCTGCCGGTGCTGCTGGCGCGAGATCTTCGCCCCGCCGGTCGCCGCCGAGGCCACCGTCGCAGCCGGTGCCGACGACACCGGAATCCGACGCTCTACCGTATCCAACGACTCTCAACTCCCCAGCACTGTCCGACTTCAGGGTTGCTGCCCGGCATGTGCCGTTTCTGCGCGGGTGGACCGGACCGTCCTGCCCTGAGCGCACCCCGTGTTCCCTCTGCTTCGTACAGTAGAGACGACTGATCAGCTGTGAAGATTCCCTGGATCCGTCACTGAACGAAGAATTCCAGCCAACTGCCCTACCGAACAGTATGATGCTCTGACAGGCCTCTTCTGCCACTTTCGCGAATTTCATTGCCCGGAATACCGGGACAACTCCTGATCAGCGCTGGGGAGCGCGGCTGAAAATCGTCCGGACAACCCTTCGAGTTGTCTCTCTCCCGGTAGTAGGCTCGCGCCGTTTGTTGACGGAACACGACCACCGCCCTGCGGGGCCGGGCTGGAGGAGGCCATGCGCTTTCGCGGGAAGTCCATCCGCAGGAAGATCGTGGCGTTGCTGCTGGTTCCGCTCGTCTCCCTCACCGGACTCTGGGGTTTCGCCACCTTCCTGACGGGGCGCGAGGCCGGCCACCTGATGAGCGCGAGCACAGTCGTCGAGAAGGTCGGCCATCCTCTGGAAGACACCGTCCGTGCCATTCAGGACGAGCGTCGTCAGACCCTTGTCTTCCTCGCCGACCCCCGGGCTTCCAACGCCCTCCCTCTTCTGCAGCGCCAACGGGCGGCCACCGACCGTGTCGTGGCGGACGTCCAGGACAGCGCACGGCAGAAGGACATTCGCGACGCACTGCGGCCCGAGGACGAAACGCAGCTGAACTCGGTCCTCGGCAGGGTCGAGGGCCTTGGCGCACTCCGCGATTCGGTCGAGAAACGCACCATCGACCGCCTCAAGGCGATGGAGTTCTACGACCACCTCATCGACCCCTGCTACCGCTTTCTGACCGGTCTGCGCACGATGGAGAACGTGTCGATGGACAAGCAGTTCCGCGCGCTCGTCGGCATCTCACAAGCCCGTGAAATGCTCTCCCGCGAAGACGCTCTGGTCGCCTCGTCACTCATCGCCGGACGGCTCACCGCATCCGAACTGCGCCGGATCTCCGACCTCGTCGCCAATCGCAAGCTGCTCTACGAGATCAATGGCGAAATGCTTCCCTCGTCGGAGCACCAACGTGTGAGGCAGTACTGGGCGAGCCCGGACAGCGAATCGCTGAGGACCGCGGAGAACACCCTCATCAGCGGCGGTCCCACCCAGGACCCGCGAGCGGTCGACGCCGAGCGCTGGCAGGAGGCGGCCCCACCGGTCCTGGACCGGCTGGCCAACGACTCCACCGAGATGAACAACCGTTTCCAGGACCGCGGCAAGCCCGCCGGCTACAGCGTCCTGATCAAGGCCGGGATCGCAGGCGTCCTCGGATTCCTCGCCCTGCTCGCCTCGGTGTTCGTCTCCGTACGCATCGGCCGTGAGCTCATCCGTGACCTCTCCCGGCTCCGCAAGGACGCCCATGAGGTCTCCGGCGTACGGCTGCCGAGCGTGATGCGCCGCCTCGCCGCGGGTGAACAGATCGATGTCGAGACCGAGGCACCGCACCTCCAGTACGAACGGGACGAGATCGGCCAGGTCGGCCAGGCCCTCAACACCCTGCAACGGGCCGCTGTCGAAGCCGCGGTCAAGCAGGCGGACATGCGCCGCGGGGTGTCCGAGGTCTTCGTCAATCTCGCCCGCCGCAACCAGGTGCTGCTGCACCGGCAGTTGACACTCCTTGACACCATGGAGCGCCGCACCGACAACACCGATGAACTCGCGGACCTCTTCCGCCTCGACCACCTGACCACCCGCATGCGGCGCCATGCCGAAGGCCTGGTGATCCTCTCCGGTGCCGCACCGTCCCGTCAGTGGCGCAAGCCGATCCAGTTGATGGACGTCGTCCGGGCAGCGGTCGCCGAGGTCGAGGACTACGAACGGATCGAGGTCCGCCGGCTGCCGCGCATAGGTGTGGGCGGCCCCGCCGTCGCCGACCTCACCCATCTGATCGCCGAACTCCTGGAGAACGCCACCGTGTTCTCGCCGCCGCACACCGCGGTCCAGGTGCACGGCGAACGCGTCTCCAACGGATTCACGCTCGAAATCCACGACCGTGGCCTCGGTATGGCTCCCGATGCCCTCCTCGACGCCAACCTGAGACTCGCCGAGACCCCCGAGTTCGAACTCTCCGACACCGACCGGCTCGGTCTCTTCGTGGTCAGCCGTCTCGCTCGGCGACAGAACGTCCGCGTCTCGCTGCAGACATCTCCTTACGGTGGCACGACCGCCGTCGTCTTCATCCCGGGGACGCTGCTCACCGACGCCCCGGAGACGCACGGCACCGGCTTCCGCCTCGACCGACGGTCGGAGAAGGCGGTCGGCAGTGGCGGAAGGACAGCGGGCCGAGGACCGGGCAGCGACAAGGACCGCAGGGACGGCGTGCCGGACCGCCGCGCCACCGGCAGGCCCTCCGGCCTCGCCCCGGTCCCCACCAGCCTCGTGGACCCGGCCCTCCTGGACGGGCCCGTCGAGCTCGAAGGGCCCGTGGGGGCGTTGGGCCTGGAGAGCGACCCCGTACTCGATCCGCTGCTGGACCCCCTGCTGGGCGGAGCTTGCGACATCGACGACACCGAGAGCGAACGCGACGGCATCTTCCGCTCCCGCGACCTCCGGCGCGACGGTGACCGCGAACAGCACCAGCAGGCGTCCGACCGGACGGGGGGGTCCCCGGCCGGCGTACGGGCGATGCGCCCCGGCGGCCCGGCACCGCTGCCCCGCCGCAAACCGCCGATCCTGGTCGCCGACAACGGACGCCGGGTCGACGAGGCGGGCCGCGCCCACCCCACGTCCGCCGAGCCCGCCAGACCTCCCCGGCCCGCGCCTTCGGCAGCGCCGAGCACGGCCCGGGAGACGGTGGGTGGTCTGCCCCGGCGCATCCGGCAGGCCAGCCTCGCCCCGCAGCTTCGCGAAGTCTCCGGCGGCCGTGATGCGGAGTCGGAGGTGACGGAACCGGCTCAGGACTTCGAGCGCGATGCGGACGAGGTACGCAGCCGCATGGCTTCGCTCCAACGCGGCTGGCAGCGCGGCCGTCGGCAGAACGCCGAGGACGTGACCGGTCCCGGTGAAACAGCACAAGGAACCACTCCGGGAGGGGACGGTCGATGACCGCACCGAATGCCGCAGCACCTGACGCCGTACGCCAGGGCTCAGGCCGGCTCAACTGGCTGCTCGACGAACTCGTCGACCGGGTCGCCAGCATCCACAAGGCGCTGGTGCTCTCCAGCGACGGCCTCGCCACCGGCACGTCCAAGGACCTGACCCGCGAGGACAGCGAACATCTGGCGGCCGTCGCCTCCGGATTCCACAGCCTCGCCAAGGGCGTGGGACGCCACTTCGACGCGGGCCGGGTCCGCCAGACCGTCGTCGAACTCGACGAGGCGTTCCTCTTCGTCACGGCGGCCGGTGACGGCAGCTGTCTCGCCGTTCTGGCCGACTCCGACTCCGACGTCGGCCAGGTGGCGTACGAGATGACGTTGATGGTCAAACGCGTCGGCGCTCACCTGGCCAACGCCCCCCGGACGACCGGTCCGTCCACCGGGGGGTGAGTGGACGGCATGAGCGCTGACTCTTCCAGATCTCCGGCAACGCCCACGCACCGGCAGGCATCGCGCTGGTACGACGCCGATGCCGGTCCCGTGGTCCGTCCGTACGCGATGACCCGGGGCCGTACCAGCAGCGCCTCCCGTCATCGGCTCGACCTGATCGCGGTCGTCGTGCCGGAACCCGTGGCCGACGATCCCGCCCGGGACCAGACGCTCTCCCCGGAACATGTGGAGATCGTCGAACTCTGCAGTGACATGCCCCAGTCGATCGCCGAGCTCGCGGCCGGCCTGGACCTCCCCGTCGGGGTGGTCCGGGTGCTGGTCGGTGATCTCGTCGAGGACGAGCTGGTGCACGTAACCCGTCCCGTTCCGCCGGCCGAGCTGCCGGACGTGAGCATTCTTCGCGAGGTGATCAATGGTCTTCGGGCGCTCTAGCCGCAACAGGCGGCCCGTTGAGCCCGTTACCCTGAAAGTCCTGGTGGCGGGTGGCTTCGGAGTGGGCAAGACGACTCTGGTGGGCGCGGTCAGCGAGATCAGACCGCTGCGTACGGAGGAAAGCCTCAGCGAGGCGGGCCGCCCGGTGGACGACCTTGCGGGCGTGGAGGCGAAGACCACCACCACCGTGGCCATGGACTTCGGCCGGATCACACTCCGCGAGAACCTGGTGCTGTATCTCTTCGGTACGCCGGGGCAGGACCGTTTCTGGTTCCTGTGGGACGAGCTGGCCCAGGGCGCGCTGGGAGCGGTCGTACTCGCCGACACCCGGCGGCTGGAGGACTGCTTCGCGGCGGTCGACTACTTCGAGCGCCGCGCGATTCCGTTCATCGTCGCCGTCAACTGCTTCGAAGGGGCAGACAAGTTCCCCACCGAGACGGTGCAGGCGGCGCTGGACCTCGACCCCGAGGTACCGGTACTCATGTGCGACGCACGCGACCGCTCCTCCGCCCGGGACGTACTGGTGGCGGTCGTCGAGCACGCGGTGGCCCGCGAGGAGCGCTCCCGCGAGCCCGCAACGACGTAGGGACCCATCCGGCGGACTCAGCGCAAGGAACGCGGCCCGCACCCCCGCCGACCGGGGTACGGGCCGCGCGTTGTCGGTTCGTCGCGCCGAGCACCGGAAGCGCAGTTACTCTGACGGCACGTCAAGACCTTGCCATGCTCAGCGGTTGTCGGCGAGCCACTTGGCGGCGGTCTCCGCCAGCTCCCGGTCGCGGCCCGCCAGCATCATCCGGATCATCTGTATGTCGCCGCGCAGCGACCAGGCAGGATGCCCGAAGGTGGCCGGATTGTTCTTCTCGATCAGGAAGTGTGCGGGCCAGGCAGTCCCGTACCCGATCAGGGGCAGCGCGGCCGCGTACCTCTTGCGCCCCCGTGCCAGGCCGTATGCGGTGACCGCGAGCCCGGTGAGGGTGCCCGTCAGATGGACCCAGCGAGTCGCGGCCCGCGAGTGCATGGCGACGTAGTACGGCCAGAACTCTTCATATGAATTGAACGTCTGTTGTGGCATGCAGGCACCGTAATGGCTTGAGCGGCGGCCGGGAACGGCCGATCCGCCTCCGCGAGGAAGAATGGGCTGCCGGAATTCACGGAGGTGGGCCCGGCCGCCCGTTCTCAGCGCGGGCGTCAGTGTCCCGCGACGGACCTCCTGGCCACCGGGAAATCGAAGTAAGTGTCCGGGAACAGCTCGGGCTTGAAGGTGTAGTGCCACCACTCCTCGGCGAGATTCACAAAGCCGGCGTCGGTGAGCGTCTTCTTCAGGAACTGCCGATTGGTGCGCTGAGCCCCCTGGATGCGTGGGTCGTCGGTGTGCGAGAGCGTGTCGAAGCAGTCGTATCCCGTGCCCATGTCCACGGAATTGTCCGGGAAGCGGTTGGCCTCAGGGGCATAACAGGGCACCGGCTTCTGGCCCGGCAGATACGGCCCGGCCGGCGCGACGGGCAGTTTCACCAGCGTCAGGTCCACGGTGCTGCCGCGGCTGTGCCCGGATTTCTCCGCGATGTAACCGTCCTCGAACAGCCGCTTCTTGTCGACCCGGGGGTAGAACTCGCCCTTCATGGTCTCGTCGTCGAGATCCTTCGCCCACCGTACGAAGTGGTCGACTCCCCGCTGCGGCCGGTAGCAGTCGTACACCTTCAGCGAATAGCCCTGCTTCAGCAGTCGGGTCTGCGCGCGGTGCAGGGCACGGGCCGCCGGCCGGGTCAGGATGCAGACCGGCTGACGGTAGCCGTCCACCGGCACACCCATGAAGTTGTGTGCGGTGGGGTAACGCATCTCCTGGATGATCGTCGGATCCACCGAACGCAGCGCGACGAACTCCTCGGGGGCCTTCGGCTCGGGCCTCGCCTGCGCCACGGGGGCTGCGGCAGTGACGGCGAGCAGGGTGGCGGCAGCGGCCGGCAGGAAACGGAGAGCTGAAAGAAGACCTGTCATGAGCACATAATTCACCAGTGCGGGGCAGCCTGGCAGGAGATCGGATACAGTCCGCGAGTGTCTGCGCCCACGAGCAACCCCGAGAAGCCGGTCAAGGACTCCCACTGCGGCAGCTGCGGAGAGCTGTACCCCGCCTCGGCGTCCCGCACGGCATGGCCCCGCACCTGCACCGTCTGCGGCGACACCGCCTACCGCAACCCGCTGCCGGTCGCCGTTGCCCTGCTCCCCGTCACCCACCGGGACGGCCCCGGGCTCGTCGTCATCACCCGCACCATCCCGCCCCAGCGCGGCGGTCTCGCCCTCCCCGGCGGCTTCATCGACCACGACGAGGACTGGAAACACGCGGTCGTACGTGAACTCCGAGAGGAGACCGGCATCGAGGCAGACGAACAGGACGTCCGCCTCGCCGACGCCCTCAGCGACCCGGACGGCCATCTGCTCCTCTTCGGTCTGCTCCCGGAACGCTCCGCGGCCTGCCTCCCACCCTCCGTGCCGACGCAGGAGACCTCCGGCTTCCAGTTGCTCCGCACACCCACCGAGCTCGCCTTCCCCCTGCACACCCGGGCCGCCCGCACGTGGTTCGAAGGCGGCTACCACTGACCGGCCCGAAACCTCCTGCGACCCGAGCTACAACCCCCGTACGCGCACCGGGTAGTTCACCAGTCCCTGCTCGCCCTCCCGCTCCACCAGAACCCTCCCGTCCACCAGCCGCGACGTATACCGCTCGACCTCTGCCCGCTCCCAGCCGTCACCCACATCCCGGACCACCAGGCCGCCCCCAGTGCGCCCTGCGGCCGGAGCCCACACCTCCAGCTCCACACCCCCGTCCGCACCCTGCACCGGCAGAACCGAACCCGCCCGCGCCAACACCGGCACCCGCGACAACGGAGCATCGAGCAACACCTGCCCCGGCCCCTCGTACACCTCACCCGTCGCCGTGTCGTACCAACGCCCCCGCGGCAACCGCACCGCCCGGCGATCCGCACCGCCCTCCAGCACCGGCGCCACCAGCAACGCGTCACCCAGCAAGAACGCGTCCTCGCACTCCCGCAACGCCCGCTCCCCGGGCGCGCCCCACCAGAGCGGCCGCACATACGGCGCGCCGGTCAGCCGGGCCAGCTGCGCCAGCGTCACGAAGTACGGGCGAAGCCGCTCCCGCTCCTCCAGTGCGGCCCGCGCATGCTCCAGCACGTATGGGCCGAACTCCCACGGCTCCCGACGCCCCGCGTCGATCGCCGCATGGGTACGGAACAACGGCATATACGCACCCAGCTGGAACCACCGCAGATACAACTCCGGCGACGGCGACCCGTCGAACCCGCCCACATCCGGACCCGAATACGGCACCCCGCACAGCCCCAGTCCCAGCACCAGCGCCAGCGAGGCCCGCAGCCCGGGCCAGCCGGTCTCCACATCACCGGACCAGGTCCCCCCGTAACGCTGCATCCCCGCCCAGCCGGAACGCGAGAACAGAAAGGGACGTGTCTCCGGCCGCAGCCGACGAAGCCCTTCGTACCCGGCACGCGCCATCGCCAGCCCGTACACATTGTGGGCCTCGCGGTGATCACCACCGCGGCCCTCCAGAGAGTGCCGCGCCGACCTCGGCAGCGTCGAATCCCCGAACGCAGCGAACGACACCGGCTCGTTCATGTCGTGCCACACACCGGAGAACCCCTGCGCAAGCCGCTCCTCGTACAGACCGCCCCACCACTCCCGCACCTGCGGATCGGTGAAGTCCGGATACACGCACTCACCCGGCCACACCTCCCCGCGCACCGCCCGCCCCCGCGCATCCCGGACGAACGCCCCGCTGCTCCCGACCGCCGTACCCGAGTCGAACACCGCGTTCCCCGGCTCCGCCTTCACCGCGGGATCGACGATCGACACCAGCCGCACCCCGTCCTCCCGCAGCTCCTCAGCCAGCCCCGGCAGATCGGGAAAGCGCCCGCGGTCGACGGTGAACACCCGACGCGCGTCGTGGTGGTCGATGTCCAGATGCAGTACCGACAAGGGCAACCCTCGCTCCCGGTACCCGGCAACGATCCGCCGCACCTCCCGCTCGCTCCCGAACCCCCAACGGGCATGCTGCGGACCCAGCGCCCACGACGGTGGCAGCGCAGGCGCACCGGTGAGCGCCGTCCAGCCCTGCAGCACCCGGGCCGGGGTACCGGCCATCACCCAGCAGCGCAGCGGCCCCCCGTCCATCCGCACCTCACACATTCCCAGACGGTCATGGCCGGACCCCGCACCCTCCTCGCCCTCGCGCAGCGTCACCTTCCCCGACCAGGTGTTGTCGTGGAACATCAGATGTGTCCCCGCATCGGAGACCACCAGCTGCACCGGCATCGTCAGATACAGAGGATCGTCATCCGGCCCGAAGCGCCCGCCCGGATCGGTGTTCCACAGCGCGTAAGCACCGTCCCGCAGCCGCGGCCCCGACGCCCGTCCGCCGAGCCCGAAGAACCGGGCGTCCGCCGGCACCTCGGAACGCTGCACCCACCGAGCGGCACCACCCGCCACCGGCTCCCACCAGCGCGGCGGCAACTCGCGCCGGAGCACCACTCCGCCAGGAGTACGCAGTTCCAGGGCCCCGTGCCGCGACACCGCAACGGTCAGCCGCTCCGAGACCACCTGCCAGCCGCCGTCCTTGTCCGGTTCCAGCTGCGCCCGAGGATCCGCCTCGGGCACCGCACCGGCCAGTGCGTACGACGGCAACGGCTCCGCCCCGTCCCAGCCCCAGAACACCGAACCGCCCACCGCGACCCGGATCCGCAACTCCGAGCGTGTGAAGCGCACCACACCCCCGCCCGGCCCCGGCTCCGCCCCCACCACGAGTCCCGGCACTCTCGCCCGCTCCGCACCGCGCCGCGGCAGCGCCCGCGCATCCGCATTCCGACGCCGCAAGGAGGAGCGCACCGAGCGCAGCACCTGCACCGAACCGACCATTTTCACCGAGCGCACCAGGTCACGACCGTTCATACAGCTCACCCTGCCATCCGACAGGGCGGGCGCGGGCTCCGTTCAACTTCCGTTCACCCGTGGCCCGACCACATATCCGGACGCGCGACCATGGGGGGTGAACCCTGGTGCGAAAGACGATCACATGGCATCGTCCGTAAAAGCCGCCTCGTGCGCACACCCCAGGGTGCGCGCGGCTCACGCCCATCCCGCGTACCCGTACAGCCAGGGAGCCGCCCCATGACCGCAGCAGCCAACGAAGCCCCCCTCTGGCAGCCCGGCCCCGACCGCATTGCGGCCGCGGCCGTCACCCGCTTCCAGAACTGGGCGGCCGAGAGGTACGGAGCACCGGCCGATGGCGGCTACCCGGCACTGCACCGCTGGTCGGTCGATGAGCTCGACACGTTCTGGCAGGCCGTCGCCGACTGGTTCGACGTACGGTTCTCCACCCCGTACGAGTCCGTCATCGGCGACCGCACCATGCCCGGCGCCCAGTGGTTCCCCGGCTCCACCCTCAACTACGCCGAACACGCATTGCGCACCGCGCAGGACCCCCTGCGCGCGGACGCCCCCGCTCTGCTCCACGTCGACGAGAGCCACACCCAGTTCCCCATTTCGTGGTCCGAACTCCGCCGCCGGGTCGGATCGCTCGCCGCCGAGCTCCGTGCCCTCGGCGTCACACCGGGCGACCGTGTCAGCGCCTACCTCCCCAACATTCCCCAAGCCGTTGTCGCCTTCCTCGCCACCGCGGCCGTCGGCGGCGTCTGGACCTCCTGCGCCCCCGACTTCGGCGCCCGCAGCGTCCTCGACCGCTTCCAGCAGGTCGAACCCGTCGTCCTCTTCGCCGTCGACGGCTACCGCTACGGCGGTAAGGAACACGACCGCGCCGAAACGGTGGCCGAGCTGCGCCGCGAACTTCCCACCCTGCGTGCCGTCGTCCACATCCCGCTGCTGGGCACCGAGGCCCCGGAAGGCGCCCTCGAGTGGTCCGCCCTCACCTCCGCGGACACCGAGCCCGTCTTCGAACAGGTCCCCTTCGATCATCCGCTGTGGGTGCTCTACTCCTCCGGCACCACCGGACTCCCCAAGGCGATCGTCCAGTCCCAGGGCGGCATTCTGCTGGAACACTTCAAGCAGCTCGGCCTGCACTGCGACCTCGGCCCCGACGACCGGTTCTTCTGGTACACCTCCACCGGCTGGATGATGTGGAACTTCCTCGTCTCCGGCCTCCTCACCGGGACCACGCTCGTGCTGTACGACGGAAGCCCGGGCTATCCCGACATCAGCGCCCAGTGGCGCGTCGCCGAACAGACCGGAGCGACCCTTTTCGGCACCTCCGCCGCCTATGTCATGGCCTGCCGCAAGGCCGGTATCCACCCCGGCCGCGACTTCGACCTCTCCCGCATCCAGTGCGTCGCCACCACCGGTTCCCCGCTCCCGCCCGATGGTTTCCGCTGGCTCCACGACGAAGTCGCCGACAATCTCTGGATCGCCTCCGTCAGTGGCGGTACGGACGTCTGCAGCTGCTTCGCCGGCGCAGTCCCCACCCTCCCCGTGCACATCGGCGAACTCCAGGCCCCGTGCCTCGGCACGGACCTCCAGTCCTGGGACCCCGCGGGCAAGCCGCTCATCGGCGAGGTCGGCGAACTCGTTGTCACCGCGCCGCTGCCCTCCATGCCGATCCACTTCTGGAACGACCCCGACGGCAGCCGCTACAACGACAGCTACTTCGACATGTACCCCGGCGTGTGGCGCCACGGCGACTGGATCACGATCACCGAGCACGGCTCGGTCGTCATCCACGGCCGCTCCGACTCCACCCTCAACCGCCAGGGTGTACGGATGGGCTCCGCCGACATCTACGAAGCCGTCGAGCGGCTCCCCGAGATCCGCGAATCCCTCGTCATCGGCATCGAGGAGCCCGACGGCGGGTACTGGATGCCGCTCTTCGTCCACCTCTCCGACGGAGCCTCGCTCGACGACGACCTGCGCAACAGCATCAAGCAGACCATCCGCGAGAACCTCTCCCCCCGTCATGTCCCGGACGAGGTCATCGAGGTCCCCGGCATCCCGCACACCCTCACAGGAAAGCGCATAGAGGTTCCGGTCAAACGCCTCCTGCAAGGCACAGCCCTGGCCAAAGCGGTCAATCCCGGCTCGATCGACAACCTTGAACTCCTCCACTTCTACGAGGACCTTGCTCGCAAGCGTGCCTGACCGACCGCATTGTCAGTACCCCTGATTACTCTGAGTGAGCAATGATCGACAGCGCACTGGGGGAGTCATGGCGCACATCAGGAACACCAAGCACGCCAAGCACAGCGCGACCGCCGGGTACAGCCGGTTCGGCACTTCCATGCGACGTACGCTGCGCCGCGAAGCACCCAGCACCATCGGCCTCCTGGCCGACGAGCAGGACTTCGCGGCGATGCAGCGCTACCGCACCTTCACCTTCGACGACTACACCGTCTATCTGCAGCAGGTCGAGGGCCTGCTCAAAGCCCTCGCCGCACAGGGTAGGTACGCCACGGTCGCTCTCTTCGACCCGGAGGAGTACGCGGAGTTCTGCACCGAGACAGGAGTCGTTCCCGACGCTCCCGCCAGCCGCAGCCGCTTCACCGCCGAGATCGCCTCGGCCGGTGCCACCGTCGCGTACACCGGGCAGCCCATCGACACGCTGATCCCGCTCCTGGTCAGCCGAGCCGTCCGCCGGGCCACCTGGGAGTACGCCACGATGACCCTGGCCGGCCTCGGAGACTGCGCGGACTGCGGCCAGGACATCGGCCACGCCGCCTTCGACCGGGCCTCCCACTTGCTGCTGCGCATGCTGGAGGCGGCAGGCCCGGGCACCCACCACCTCGTCTGCAGCACCCCCACCGAGAACGAGCGCCTGCTCGCCGTCCTGCACACCGAGCGCGACACCACGGGACCCGCCCGTCTCGAAACAGCGGAAGGAGCCGAGTTCGTCACGGTGCTCGCCGTCGGCATCGTCCTCGAAAGGCCCGGCGGAGTGGTACTCCGCACGAGCAACCCCGGCACCCAGGACCGGGTCCACGGCTGGCGGCTGGCCCGCGGCAACCTGGTCCCCCTCACTGCCGGTGAGGTCTTCAGCGCCTATTGCACCGACGCCGACACCGGCGAACCGGTGGCCCCGGAATCACACGTGGAGTACTGCGCGGGCTTCGACCTCGGCGCCGACGCACCGGAATCACACCACTGACAGCCGAAGGGGCTCCCCGCCACCATCGACAGGGAGCCCCTTCACCACGGACGCCGCTTCGCTACTCGCCCGACAGCACCGCCTGAGCCGCCACCCGCGCCTCTTCGGCGGAGTCCGCCGCACGCGCGGCGGAAGCGGCACGCTCGCACTGCGCAAGCGTGTACTTCGCCAGCGTGGCACGGACATAGGGAATGGACGCGACCCCCATCGACAACGACGTCACGCCCAGCCCCGTCAGGACACAGGCGAGCAGCGGATCGGAGGCGGCTTCACCACAGACACCACAGCTCTTGCCCTCGGCCATGGCGGCCTCTGCCGACAGCGCCACCAGGTCGAGCAGCGCGGGCTGCCACGGATCCTGCAGCCGGGACACCGCACCCACCTGACGGTCGGCGGCAAAGGTGTACTGCGCGAGGTCATTGGTGCCCAGCGAGAGGAACTCCACCTCCTGCAGGATCGAGCGCGCCCGCAGTGCGGCGGACGGAATCTCCACCATCGCGCCGAACTTCGCTCGCAGCCCTGCCTCACGGCAGGCGTCGGCAAAGGCCTTCGCATCCTTGCGGTCCGCCACCATCGGAGCCATGACCTCAAGGTAGACGGGCAGACCCTCGGCCGCCTTCGCCAGTGCGGTCAGCTGGCTCCGCAGTACCTCGGGGTGGTCCAGCAGGCTCCGCAGCCCGCGCACACCCAGTGCCGGGTTCGGCTCGTCCGCCGGCGCCAGGAAGTCCAGCGGCTTGTCGGCACCGGCGTCCAGCACCCGCACCACGACACGTCCCTCGGGGAACGCCTCGAGCACTGCCCGGTACGCCGCAACCTGCTTCTCCTCGGACGGCGCCTGCCTGCTGTCGTCCAGGAACAGGAACTCGGTACGGAACAGACCCACGCCCTCGGCGCCGGCATCGACGGCCGCCTGCACATCGTCCGGCCCACCGACATTGGCGAGCAGCGGGACGTTGTGGCCGTCGGAGGTCGCACCGGGACCGGTCGAAGCGGACAGTGCGGCCTTGCGCGCTGCAGCGGTGCTCTCCATCTCGGCACGCTTCTCGGCGCTGGGCTCGACGAAGATCTCACCGGTGCTGCCGTCCACCGCGACGACGGTGCCTTCGGCCAGCTCACCGGCACCGGGGAGCGCCACTACGGCAGGCACACCGAGCGCCCGCGCCAGAATCGCGCTGTGGCTGGTCGGCCCGCCCTCCTCGGTCACAAAGCCGAGCACCAGAGCCGGGTCGAGCAGCGCGGTGTCGGCAGGCGCGAGGTCCCGTGCGATCAGCACAAAGGGCTCGTCGCTGTCCGGCACACCGGGCATCGGCACACCGAGCAGGCGCGCCACGATCCGGTTGCGCACGTCGTCGAGGTCGGCAACCCGACCCGCCAGGTATTCCCCGGCGTTGGTGAGCAGGGCCCGGTAGGCGGCGAACGCGTCGTAGACAGCGCGCTCGGCGGTGCTGCCGACGGCAATGCGACGGTCCACATCAGCCATCAGCTCGGGGTCCTGCGCCATCATGGCCTGAGCCTCGAGCACATGCTGAGCCTCGCCACCGGCCAGATTGCCGCGCGCAATCAGGTCGGCCGCCACGGCCTCCACTGCCTGGCGAGCACGCCCCTGTTCGCGCTCCGCCTCCTCGGCCGGGATCTGCTTGGCCGGCGGTTCGAGTACCGCCGTACCCATATGACGCACCTCGCCGATCGCCACTCCGTGGCTCACGCCGACGCCTCGCAGCGTTGTCTCCATTTCACCCGTCCCCGGTTATGCGGCGGTCCGTGCCTCCGCAGTGGATATCCAGTCGGCTGTCACTGCGCCGAGTCCGTCACTTCCAACCGAACAACGTGTCGCCGATCTTCACGTCCCCGTCCTCGCGGACGCCGGAGAGGGAATCAGCGGTGGCCTCCAGCGCGACGATCGGGCACACAGGGGACTTGCCGGATGCCTCGACGTCCGCAGGATCCCAACGCACGATGCCCTGACCGCGCGTGACTGTGTCCCCCTTGTTCACGAGCAGTTCGAAGCCTTCACCATTGAGCTGGACGGTGTCGATACCGAGGTGCACGAGAACGCCGCGCCCGTGCTCGTCCACGACGACGAACGCGTGCGGGTGCAGGGAGACCACGATGCCGTCCACCGGCGATACAGCCTCGGACGGCTCGCGTACCGGATCAATGGCGGTTCCAGGACCCACCATTGCGCCGGAGAAGACGGGGTCCGGTACCGCAGCGAGCCCGATGGCATGTCCGGCAAGAGGGGACGTCACAGTGGTCACAGGGAACCTCCCAGGGATGGAGCTTGAACGGCGCCGTCATAGCTTGTGGGCGGGGACGTACTGTTCAGCAGGGTAAGTCATAGAAAGTTCCGGTTCCGCCCGAGCCTTGACGATTCGCGGCCTTAGGAGGGCACCGGAAACGATTTGCCTCGACTCCCGGAGGCCTGTACTGTCGTACTCCTGCCTGACCCCAGCGCGACTTTGAGTCGAGGGTCGGCTGCGACTTTTAAGCCCTGGCTTTAACTCGGATCGGCACCTGCATGCCTGCAGGAGGCTGGTCAGGGAAAAAGAAAAGGCCTGATAGAGTCGGACTCGCCGGAAAGGGAAACGCGAAAGCGAAGAACTGGAAAGCGGCCCCGCTTCGACCGGGAATCGGACACGAAAGAGTCTGA
>NZ_JBIRGM010000020.1:74633-89500 GCF_044328025.1 Streptomyces sp. NPDC018000 | reverse complement strand
GGGGTGCCCAGCATTGGCAGAAACCGCTGGCCACCCCGCACCGCACCATGTCCCGTCACGATGCCGCGGGCATCGCGATCGGACGCCGCGCCCTCAGACACCCGGTCCGGCGTCGGACGGCACCGCCCCCACACGACCGGAGTGATCGTGCGGGGCATCGGACCGCCCAGGCCAGGCCAGGCAACCGAGGACGTGAGGGAACCCGCCCACCCGCAACGGACCGGCTCCCCGGAGGGCCGTCACCGAACGGGAAGCGAAAGCGGGAACCCAGCGCACCCAACACCGTTCGGGATGCGCCCAGAACGCAGCAGTGGGTCCAAGACTCACTCCTGCGCACTGGATAGGAACGGTTTCTGCGCGACGCGTCACCCGCGCGCCGCTCTGTACCGCGCGCCACCTCCGTGCGGTGTGTCACCCCGGTGCAGCGCCGGTATATCCGGTGCAGCGCCGGTATATAAGGAGCGCCGGCTGTCGCACAGGGAGCACCGGCTGTCGCACGGGGGTGCCGACTATGGGTGATCGTTCAACTGTTGTACTTACTGACGAGTAAAATTATGACCTTTTGCCCGGCAACGGGCGTTCTTGGGTCCTTTTTCGTCCCAGGGGGCGGGCGGTAGTCCGACTGAGCAGGCCGGGCCGGTTAGGCTCTTGTCGCAAGGCCAAAGTGACCCTGCACAACCAGTGTCATATCCCAGAAGGAGATGCCTCGTGCCGTCCATCGACGTCGTCGTAGCCCGGGAAATCCTCGACTCCCGGGGGAACCCCACGGTCGAGGTCGAGGTTGGCCTCGACGACGGCAGCACGGGTCGTGCTGCCGTGCCGTCCGGCGCCTCCACCGGTGCGTTCGAGGCCATTGAGCTTCGCGACGGTGACCCCAACCGTTACCAGGGCAAGGGCGTGGAGAAGGCCGTCCTCGCCGTGATCGAGCAGATCGGCCCGGAGCTCGTCGGCTATGACGCGACCGAGCAGCGGCTGATCGACCAGGCCATGTTCGACCTGGACGCCACCGAGAACAAGGGTTCGCTCGGCGCCAATGCCATCCTCGGTGTCTCGCTGGCCGTCGCCCACGCCGCCTCCGAGGCCTCGGATCTGCCGCTGTTCCGCTACCTCGGTGGCCCGAACGCGCACCTGCTGCCCGTCCCGATGATGAACATCCTCAACGGTGGGTCGCACGCCGACTCCAACGTGGACATCCAGGAGTTCATGATCGCCCCGATCGGTGCGGAGTCCTTCTCCGAGGCCCTGCGCTGGGGCGCCGAGGTCTACCACACGCTGAAGAAGGTCCTGAAGGCCAAGGGCCTTTCGACCGGTCTCGGCGACGAGGGCGGCTTCGCGCCGAACCTGGAGTCGAACCGCGCCGCCCTCGACCTCATCATCGAGGCCATCAAGGAAGCCGGTTACGCCCCGGGCAAGGACATCGCGCTCGCGCTCGACGTCGCCGCGTCCGAGTTCTACAAGGACGGCAAGTACGAGTTCGAGGGCAAGTCCCGCTCGGCCGCCGAGATGACCGAGTACTACGAGGAGCTCGTCTCCGCGTACCCGCTGGTCTCCATCGAGGACCCGCTGTACGAGGACGACTGGGCCGGCTGGAACGTCATCACCCAGAAGCTCGGCGCCAAGGTGCAGATCGTCGGCGACGACCTGTTCGTCACCAACCCGGAGCGCCTGGCCCGCGGCATCGAGGAGGGCTCCGCCAACGCCCTGCTCGTCAAGGTCAACCAGATCGGTTCGCTGACCGAGACCCTGGACGCCGTCGAGCTGGCCCAGCGCAACGGCTTCAAGTGCATGATGTCCCACCGCTCCGGCGAGACCGAGGACGTCACCATCGCCGACCTCGCCGTCGCGGTGAACTGCGGCCAGATCAAGACCGGCGCCCCGGCCCGCTCGGACCGCGTCGCCAAGTACAACCAGCTGCTGCGCATCGAGGAGATCCTCGACGACGCCGCGGTGTACGCGGGCCGCTCGGCGTTCCCGCGGTTTCGCTCTGCGAACTGATCGGCACAGCGCTCCGCGAACTGATCAGCCCGGCAAGGGCTGAGCGGCCCTCCAAGGGCTGAGCGGCCCTTCGAGGGCCGAAGGCCCGGGCCTCCGTCCGTCCCCGCACTCGGTCCCGTACCGTGTGCGGGGACGGACGCGCGTAATGGGGAGGCGGAGACATGGCCGCGAAGGACCGGGACCGGTTCTCCACCGCGACCCGGCTGCGGCTGCTCGGCGAGCAGACCGCTGCCCGCGTCTACCGGTCGCAGAACCGCCGGCAGGCCCGCCGCTCCCGGCTCACCGGCCGGGCGGCCTTCCTCGCCCTCGTCGTCTGCTCCCTGGTGGTCGCGCTCGCGTACCCGATGCGGCAGTACATGTCGCAGCGGGACGAGATCGCCGACCAGGAGCGTATGGCGGAGGAGGCCCGGGCCCGCACCGAGGAGCTGCGTGACGAGAAGGCGCGCCTCCAGGACGATGCGTATATCAGGCAGCTTGCCCGCAAGCATCTGCACTACCTTCTCCCCGGGGAGACCGGTTACACGGTGATCGACCCCGACGCGGTCAAGGAGCGCAACGGTGAGACGGACGAGTCCGGCCGGCCGTGGCACTCCAACCTCTGGGACGGCGTCGACAGCGCCGACCGCGACTGACTCTCTTCAGCCATCTGCAGAACCGCAGTTCGAGCAGCCCGATCAGAACCTAGGCAGGCATGGAAACCCCCCCTCCGCAGACCGAGTCCACCGCGCCCACCGAGGCGGACATCGCCGCGTTCCAGCAGCAGCTGGGCCGCCCGCCGCGCGGGCTGCGCGCGATCGCGCACCGCTGCCCGTGCGGCAACCCGGACGTGGTCGAGACGCAGCCCCGGCTGGAGGACGGTACGCCGTTCCCGACGACGTACTACCTGACGTGCCCGCGTGCCGCGTCCGCGATCGGCACGCTGGAGGCGAACGGTGTCATGAAGGAGATGACCGAGCGTCTCGGTACGGACCCCGAGCTGGCCGCCGCCTACCGGGCCGCTCACGAGGACTACATCGCCCGGCGCGATGCCATCGAGGTCCTTGAGGGCTTCCCGAGCGCGGGGGGGATGCCGGACCGGGTGAAGTGCCTGCACGTGCTGGTCGGGCACTCGCTGGCCGCGGGGCCCGGGGTGAACCCGCTCGGCGACGAGGCGATCGCGATGCTGCCGGAGTGGTGGCGCAAGGGGCCGTGTGTGACGCCCTGCCAGTCCGCGGACGCGGGCCCGGGCGACGAGGCCTGACCGTTCCCGGGGGCTCCGCCCCCGGACCTCTGCCCCTCGATCGCCGGAGGGGCTTGATTCAACAGGAGCATTCATGACCCGCGTGGCCGCCATCGACTGCGGTACGAACTCCATTCGTCTGCTCGTCGCCGACGCGGACCCGTCCACCGGTGAACTCGTCGAGCTCGACCGCCGGATGGAGATCGTCCGCCTCGGTCAGGGCGTCGACCGCACCGGCCGGCTCGCGCCCGAGGCACTGGAGCGGACGTTCGCCGCCTGCCGTCAGTACGCGGAGGTGATCAAGGAGCACGGGGCGCAGAGGATCCGCTTCGTCGCCACTTCCGCCTCCCGCGATGCGGAGAACCGGGACGAGTTCGTCCGCGGTGTGCTGGACATCCTGGGCGTCGAGCCCGAGGTGATCAGCGGCGGCCAGGAGGCGGAGTTCTCCTTCACCGGCGCCACCAAGGAGCTCGCGGGCCGCGACCACCTCGCGAAGCCCTATCTCGTCGTGGACATCGGCGGCGGCTCCACCGAGTTCGTCGTCGGCGACGACCATGTGCGCGCCGCGCGCTCCGTGGACATCGGCTGCGTACGGATGACCGAGCGGCACCTCGTGCACGACGGTGTCGTGAGCGATCCGCCGACCCCCGGTCAGATCGCCGCGATCCGCGCCGACATCGACGCCGCCCTCGATCTCGCCGAGGAGAGCGTCCCGCTCACCGGGGCCGCCACCCTCGTCGGCCTCGCCGGGACGGTCACCACGGTCGCCGCGATCGCCCTGGGGCTCGACGCGTACGACTCCGAGGCGATCCACCACTCCCGGATCTCCCTCGACCAGGTCCAGGAGATCACCGGACGGCTCCTCACCTCCACCCACGCCGAGCGTGCGGCGATCGGTGCGATGCATCCGGGACGGGTCGATGTGATCACCTCGGGGGCGCTGATCCTGCTCGCCGTGATGAAGCGGGCAGGGGCCCAGGAGATCGTCGTGAGCGAGCACGACATCCTCGACGGAATCGGCTGGTCGATCGCCTAACGGCCCCCAGGTCGTCAGGGCTGTCCCGTTCCGCGGGTGCGAGAACGGCGTTCAGGCGCACGCCGGCCTGCGCTTTTGAGCGTTCGCGAGCCGCTGAGGGGTGCCTCGCGAGAAAGATCATAAGAAAGTTCGTGAACTTCTTCACAAGGAATTCGGCCCCGTGGAGGGCAGTTCTGGTCCGTAGGGGCATCCAGGGCCGCTCACGGGGTCGTTCCGTCTCGATGCCGGACCGTTCCGGAGGCGGTGCCGACGCGTGAATCGAAACGGTGGTGCGCCCGGTCCGGAGGCTCAAGAGCCAGCTCACAGGCGGTACGCAACGTTCGCCATCACGCCGTGGTTCCCCTCCGGCGCCATGACCTCGGTCACGGGGGCGGCGAAGTGTAGCAGAGGGTGAGTCGTTCCTTGTGAAGGGGCTCACGAGCCTGCCCTCCGAGGGGGGTGGATACTCGATGGCATGAGCACCACGGAGCGTCCCAGGATCCTCGTAGTAGGCGGTGGGTACGTAGGCCTGTACGCAGCTCGGCGCATTCTGAAGAAGATGCGCTACGGCGAGGCGACCGTCACGGTCGTCGACCCCCGGTCGTACATGACCTACCAGCCTTTCCTCCCCGAAGCCGCCGCAGGCAGCATCTCGCCTCGGCATGTCGTCGTCCCGCTGCGACGCGTACTGCCGAAGGCCGAGGTTCTCACCGGCCGTGTCACGACCATCGATCAGGACCGCAAGGTCGCCACGGTCGCGCCGCTCGTCGGCGAGGCCTACGAGCTGCCCTTCGACTACCTGGTCATCGCGATGGGCGCGGTGTCCCGTACCTTCCCGATCCCCGGCCTCGCCGAGCAGGGCATCGGTATGAAGGGCATCGAGGAGGCCATCGGCCTGCGCAACCACGTCCTCGAGCAGCTGGACAAGGCCGACTCGACGACCGATGAGGACGTCCGCCGCAAGGCGTTGACGTTCGTCTTCGTGGGCGGCGGCTTCGCCGGTGCGGAGACCATCGGCGAGGTCGAGGACATGGCCCGTGACGCGGCGAAGTACTACACGAACGTGAAGCGCGAGGACATGCGCTTCATCCTCGTCGACGCCGCCGACAAGATCCTTCCCGAGGTCGGCCCGAAGCTGGGCACCTGGGGCCGGGAGCACCTGGAGTCCCGTGGCGTCGAGGTCTTCCTCTCGACCTCCATGGACTCCTGCGTCGACGGTCATGTCGTGCTGAAGAACGGCCTCGAGGTCGAGTCCAACACGATCGTGTGGACGGCCGGCGTGAAGCCGAACCCGGCGCTGGCCCGCTTCGGTCTGCCGCTCGGCCCGCGCGGTCACGTGGACACCTCCGAGAAGCTCCAGGTGCAGGGCACCGACTACATCTGGGCCGCGGGCGACAACGCCCAGGTTCCGGACATGGTCGGCCGCAAGGCCGGCAACCCGAACGCCTGGTGCCCGCCGAACGCCCAGCACGCGCTGCGTCAGGCCAAGGTCCTCGGCGACAACGTCATCTCCGGGATGCGCGGCTTCCCGCAGAAGGAATACAGCCACGCCAACAAGGGTGCGGTCGCCGGTCTCGGCCTGCACAAGGGCGTCGCGATGATCGTCATGGGCAAGATGAAGATCAAGCTCAAGGGACGTCTCGCCTGGTACATGCACCGTGGCTACCACGGCATGGCGATGCCGACCTGGAACCGCAAGATCCGGATCTTCGCCGACTGGACCCTTGCGATGTTCCTCAAGCGCGAGGTCGTCTCGCTCGGCGCCATGGAGACGCCGCGCGAGGAGTTCTACGAGGCCGCCAAGCCGGCCCCGGCTCCGGCCGCGGTCAAGGCCGACGGCGAGAAGGCCAAGGCCTCCTAGGGCCCAGCCCGCCCGCGCAGTACATACAGAACGCCCGAAGGGGCCGTCCGCCATCCGTGGTGCGGGCGGCCCCTTCGGCGTATCCGGCCGGCATGCGGGGTCCGTGGGTGGCGCCCCAGTGAATATATGTGCCATGCAAGTATTTTGCCGTTCCGTTGCGCCACAGCGGAATGGTGCGTGCTCCGCGGACTGTTGACGGAGGTGCAACCCGTCGTGGCGCCGCGGTGGCGGCGTGGTTGCAGGCTTGTTCGGGCATGTTTGGGCACATTGGGAACACCATCACGGAGGTGTGCGCCATGACAGACGCCGCATTGCGGCTGATCGCTCTCGCCGAGGAGTTACTGGGAGAAGAGCTGCCGGTCCGTATCCGGGCCTGGGACGGCAGCGAATCCGGACCGCCCGGTGCCCCCGTCCTGGTCATCAGGAACCGCCGCGCGCTGCGCCGGCTCCTCTGGAAGCCGGGTGAACTGGGCCTGGCCCGCGCCTGGGTGGCGGGCGAGCTCGACATCGAAGGTGATCTGTACGAGGCCCTGGACCTGATGGCCTCGCTGATCTGGGACCGCGGCGTGGAGGCCAAGGACAGCGTCCCCCCGGTCCGCGACCCGAAGGTGCGGGCCTTCGCCAAAGGGCTGTTGCAGCTCGCAGGCCCCTGGCTCCCGCCGCCCCCGCCGCCCGAGGAGGTACGCCGCCGCACCGGCGCCCTCCACACCAAGCGCCGCGACAAGGAGGCCATCAGTCACCACTACGACGTGGGCAATGACTTCTACGAACTGGTCATCGGCCCGTCCATGGTCTACTCCTGCGCCTACTGGCAGGACGACGGGACTCTTGAGGACGCCCAGCGCGACAAGCTCGACCTGGTCTGCCGCAAGCTCGCGCTGAAGGAAGGCGACCGCCTCCTCGACGTCGGCTGCGGCTGGGGCTCCATGGCCATCCACGCGGCCCGCGAGTACGGCGCCAGGGTCACCGGAGTGACCCTCTCCGTCGAGCAGGCCGCCTACGCCAGGAAGCGCATCGCGCAAGAGGGCCTGACCGACCGGATCGAGATCCGGGTCCAGGACTACCGGGACGTCAGGGACGGTCCGTATGACGCCATCTCGTCCATCGGCATGGCGGAACACGTCGGCTCGGCCCGCTTCCGCGAATACGCCGACGACCTCTACGCACTCCTCAAGCCCGGCGGCCGGCTGCTCAACCACCAGATCGCCCGCCGCCCCGAGAAGGACGAGTCCGCCTACCACGTGGACGAGTTCATCGACGCCTACGTCTTCCCGGACGGCGAACTGGCCCCGGTGGGACGGACCGCGACCACCCTCGAAGAAGCCGGCTTCGAGGTCCGTGACGTCGAGTCGATCCGCGAACACTACGCACTGACCCTGCGCAGCTGGGTCGCCAACCTGGAGAAGCACTGGGACCGCGCGGTCCGGATGACCTCGCCGGGACGGGCCAGGGTCTGGCGCCTCTACATGGCCGCCTCCGCCCTCTCCTTCGAGCACAACAAGATCGGCGTCAATCAGATCCTCGTGCTGCGCCCGGCAGAGGGCGGGGCCGCCCGCATGCCGCTGCGGGCCCGCGACTGGACGGCGTCGGCGACCGGCTGACACCGGGACGGACGCACCGAGGGCCGGTACCCGCAGCTCCGCGCTGCGCGTACCGGCCCTCGGCCGTCCTGTCCCGGTCCCGCCGGCTGTTACGGCCTGACCCACGATTGGCAGCGGCGTCGCAGCGCCTGGGGCCTCCGACTCCCGCGTTGTCGTCAGTCGCCGACGCTCCGCGTCGATTCCCTCCTCCGCCTTGGATTCGAAGGCCCCAGACACCGCTCCTTCTCCCACTGCCAATCGCGGGTGAGGCCGTTATTCGGTCTTGATCGCCGTCAGCATGTTCAGCTTCGCGGCGCTGCGTGCCGGCCAGAGCGAGGCCAGCACACCCACCAGTGCGGCGAGCAGCAGGAAGATACCGATCCGGTCCCACGGGATGATCAGGGTGTAGTCCGGGATCGAGGACTTCAGGGTCTGCCCGATCGCCCAGCCGAGGAACGTGCCGAGCACGACACCGATCACCGCGCCGAAGAGCGAGATGACCACGGCCTCCAGCCGGATCATGCGCTTCACCCGGCGCCGGTCGAGGCCGATCGCGCGCAGCATGCCGATCTCCTGCTGGCGTTCGAAGACCGACATGGCCAGCGTGTTGACGACGCCGAGCACCGCGATGATCAGGGCCATCGCCAGCAGGCCGTACATGATGTTCAGGGCGGTGTTGATGGCGCCGCCGGCCATGTCCCGGATGCCCTGGCGGTCGATGATGCTCATCGCAGGGTTGTCACCGAGCGCCTTGACCACGGCCTTCTCGTTGGCGGCGGTCTCGCCGCCGTCCATCTTCAGCCAGATCTCGCGGATGTACGGGTGGTCGGTGTGCTGGTTCAGGAGGTCCTTGGACATCAGGGCGGAGGAGAGGAACTCGTTGTCCTCGTAGACCGCCCCGACCTTCAGCTTCTCCTTCTTGCCGTCCTCGTACTCGACCGCGAGGGTGTCCCCGGTCTTCCAGCCGTTCGACTTGGCGGTCTTCCGGTCGACGGCGAACTCGTTGTCGCCGAGGGAGTCGACCGAGCCGGAGACCGTCTTGATGGCGAAGAGCTTCGACACGTCGCCGGGGGCGACCCCGGAGGTCATGAGGGGTTCGCCGCCGACCTCCGGGAAGGCGTACTGGTGGGGCGAGACGGCCTCGACCCCGTCGGCCTTCTCCAGAGCGCTGAGCGCCGACGGGTCGAGCGAGTCCCCGTTCGCCATCGACACCATGTAGTCGGCCTTGAGGTTGTCCGTCGTCATCCGGTCGACCGCATCGCCGACGGTGACGCCGAGGACCGAGATGCCGGTGACCAGGGTGAGCCCGATCGCCAGGGCGGAGGCGGTGGCGCCGGTACGACGCGGGTTACGGACCGCGTTCTGCGCGGCCAGCTTGCCGGAGACCCCGAACAGCCGCTTGAGCAGCGGACGGACCAGCGCGATGACCGGCCGCGACAGCAGCGGGATCAGCACGATGACACCGATCAGCGCGAAGAACGCGCCGGCCGCGATGACCGTCCGGCCGTCCGAGCCCATGCTCGCGCCCGCCGCGATGACCGCGCAACCGAGCGCGGTGAGTACGCCGCCGATCGAGTTGCGCAGCACCAGGGACTTGACGGTGGCGGTCGCGTGCACGCTGCTCATTGCGGCGACCGGCGGGATCTTGGCTGCCCGGCGGGCGGGCAGCCAGGCGGCGAGCACGGTGATCAGGACGCCGACGCCGAACGCGGCAGCGACCGCGGTGGGCGAGATGATCAGCGGACCGGCCGGGATCTTCCCGCCGATCAGGCTCATCGCGGAGCGCAGGCCGACGGCGAGTCCGAGGCCGAGCGCGAAGCCGATGACCGACGCGAGCACGCCGACCACGGCCGCCTCCAGCAGCACGGAGCGCTTGACCTGGCGACGGGACGCGCCGACGGCGCGCATCAGGGCCAGTTCCTTGGTGCGCTGGGCGACCAGCATGGTGAAGGTGTTGGCGATCAGGAAGATCCCGACGAAGAGCGCGATCGCGGCGAAGGCGAGCAGCATCTGGTTGAGGCTGCTCATGCTGTCCTCGATGCCTCTGGCCTGCTCATCGGCGAGGTCCTGGCCGGTCCGGGCGTCGGCGCCCTTCGGCAGCAGCGGCTTCACCTCGGCCAGCAGCTTGTCGGCGGAGGTGCCGGACGCGGCGGAGATGTCGACGTTCATGAACTCGCCGGGCCGCAGGTAGAGCTTCTGGGCGACCGGGGTCTCGAAGAGGACCAGGCTGCCGCCCGCGTTGACCGCGCCGTCCTCGGTGGTGAAGACGCCGGAGAGGGTGTACTCCTTCACCGGCCCGTTCGTGGCGACCCGGACCTGGTCACCGACGTGGTACTTGCCCTTCTCCGCGGTTTCCTTGTCGAGCGCGATGCGGTCGGCCGCGTCCGGGCCCTTGCCGTCGACGAAGGTGTACGCGGCGTCCTTGCCGTTCTTGTCGGGGAAGAAGTTCGCGCCGGTGTTCGACCAGCCGTTGCCGATCAGCTTGCCGTCGGGGTCGGCGACGCCGGCGAATCCGTTGACGCGGCCGGTGGCGGTGTCGACGCCGTCCAGGCCCTGGATCTTCGCCAGGGCGGCGGTGCTGACGCCGTGGGGGGCCTTCGGGTCACGCTGGTCGGCCGGGGTGGTGACGGCGACGGCAACGTTGTCGTAACTCTTCGCCGACTGGTTGCGGAAGGCGTTGCCGAGGGTGTCGGTGAAGACCAGGGTGCCTGAGACGAACGCCACGCCGAGTACGACGGCGAGCACGGTCATCAGAAGTCTGGCCTTGTGCGCGAGCACATTGCGCAGGGCGGTACGGAACATGTCTTTCAGTCCTGGGATGGGTTCCGGAAGCGGGATCTGGGGTGGCCGGGCGGGCTCAGCTGGTGCGGCCCTTGGCGTCGAACTCCTTCATCCGGTCGAGGACCCCGTCCGCGGTGGGGTGCATCATCTCGTCGACGATCCGGCCGTCCGCGAGGAAGATCACACGGTCTGCGTAGGAGGCGGCCGCCGGGTCGTGGGTCACCATCACCACTGTCTGCCCGAGCTCGCGCACCGAGTTGCGCAGGAATCCGAGGACCTCGGCGCCGGAGCGGGAGTCCAGGTTTCCGGTCGGCTCGTCACCGAAGATGATCTCCGGCTGCGAGGCCAGGGCACGGGCCACGGCGACGCGCTGCTGCTGGCCGCCGGAGAGTTCGGTCGGCCGGTGGTTCAGCCGGTCGGAGAGGCCCACCATGTCGATGACCTTCCGCATCCACTCGGCGTCGGGCTTGCGGCCCGCGATGTCCATGGGGAGCGTGATGTTCTCCTGCGCCGTCAGCGTGGGCAGCAGGTTGAACGCCTGGAAGATGAAGCCGATCTTGTCCCGGCGGAGCTGGGTGAGCTGCTTGTCCTTGAGGGAGCCCAGCTCTGTCTCACCGATCCGTACCGAACCGCTGCTGAAGCTGTCGAGGCCGGCCACGCAGTGCATCAGCGTGGACTTGCCGGAGCCGGACGGACCCATGATGGCGGTGAACTCGCCCCGCGGGAAGTCCACGGAGACCCGGTCCAGGGCCGTCACCATGGTTTCACCCTCTCCGTAGACCTTCGACAGATCCGTGGCGCGGGCAGCCACCGTGGTGACGCGGTGTGCGGTGGAAGTGGTGGTCACGGGATTCTCCTGGTTCAAGCTCCGGCCGAGGGCTTCGTCCGGGGTTGCGATCGGTTGCCTTTGGAACCCCTCCATCGTCACCGCCGTATCGCCGCAGATCATCAGCCCCCGTGACCGTTCCAGGGGCCGTCTTGAGTCGCACTGAGGGGCCCCTGTGTCCTCCTCCGGTATGACACCGACCCTGAGACATCGTCACGGCCCGTTGGCCGGCAGGGGGTGGCGCGCCCACGGCGATCACTGGCGCGAGCCCGGCGAATGCGCCGTCCGGGTGCGGCGACTTTACGTCAATTCGGATTACCCGTCGCCGTACCCGCCAGCCCGCTCAGGCATGTGACGATGCCCTCTCACGAGTGCTGACGAACCCTCAAACGGTCAATAAAATAAGACAACATCGCGCCACTGGCCCGCTGATCGGAGGAAGCCCCCGGATAGGGTCATGTGCTAACGCGGAGCCGCGCGCAAGGCCCGGATGGTGGAATGCAGACACGGCGAGCTTAAACCTCGCTGCCCCTCGGGGGCGTGCCGGTTCGAGTCCGGTTCCGGGCACCACTTCGCGCGTGCGGCTGAACGGGCGAGACGGCCCGATGTCCGTGATCGTTCACGCGCCCGCCCCACTGCTCGCGGTAGCCGGCCGTGTCGCGGCGGGCCGATCCCGTCGTCGCGCACCGGTCGCGGCACTCGGGCTTTGCTCCCTGGTCAGCACCCGGGTGGCGGAACTCCTGCGGGGCGCCCGGATCATCCTGTCCGGGGTCCTCTCCGGGGTCCTCGCCGGCCGGACCGAACGCCCGGCGGGCCTGTGCGTCGACGCCCCGGACAGGCCTCAGGCGTATCCACCGGGTCAGGGCGTGCCGGTCGGTCGGGCGGCGTTTCGGCCGCACTTCCATAAAGATCCTCCCCAAGCACTAGTCTGACCCTTTTGCCTACCCATTACTCTTGTGGGAAGGCCACGCAGGGTGGCCATGGAGGAGTGAGATGAGGAGCAGCAACCCGGTCTTCTCGCGACGGGGCTTCAGCCGCGACAACGGATATGCGGGCTTCAACGCGGCGCCGCAGGCCGGGGCCCCGGTTGCGGGCGCCAACCCGTACGCGCAGGGCACCGCCGCCAACCCGTACGCCACCAACCCCTACGCCCAGCAGGACACCCAGTACGGCGTCCCGCAGGCACCGGCGCGTTCCGGTGCGATGACGATCGACGATGTCGTCACGCGCTCGGCGATCACGCTCGGCACAGTCGTGCTCGGCGCAGTGCTCGCCTGGGCTCTGCTGCCGGTCGACGAGGCAAACCTCGGCAAGTCCTACGGAATCGCGATCGGCGCCGCCCTGGTGGCGTTCGTCCTGTCGCTCGTCCAGTCCTTCAAGCGCAAGCCGGTCCCGGCGCTGATCGTCGCTTACGCGGCCTTCGAGGGTGTCTTCCTCGGAGTGATCTCCAGCGCAGTCAGCACGTACATCGCGCCGGGCGTCGTGATGCAGGCGGTGATGGGCACCATGTGTGTCTTCGCCGGGGTGCTTCTCGCGTACAAGATGCGCTGGATCCGCGTCACCCGCCGCTTCTACGGCTTCGTGATTGCCGCCTCCGTGGGCTTCATGCTCCTGATGCTGGTCAACCTGCTGTTCGCCGTCTTCGGCGGTGGCGACGGCCTGGGCTTCCGCAGCGGCGGCCTCGGCATCCTCTTCGGCGTCATCGGGGTCATCCTCGGTGCGTGCTTCCTGGCCCTGGACTTCAAGCAGGTCGAGGACGGCATCGCGTTCGGCGCCCCGCGCGAGGAATCCTGGCTGGCGGCCTTCGGCCTCACCATGACCCTGGTGTGGATCTACCTGGAGATGCTGCGCCTGTTCTCCATCCTCAGCGGCGACGACTGACGCACACCCCGCAACGGGAACGGAACGGCCCGCAGGCGCTGCCTGCGGGCCGTTCCCGTGCGTGGACGAGCGCCTCGGCGTGTCCGCGGGCGAGGTCGTGTTCGCTCCGCAGCCACCCGGCACCGGGCCCGAGCACCGGCCCGTTGGCAACCGTCCCGGGAGGGCGCGTAGGGTCGCGGAGTGCTCGATACGACCCCGCTGATCACCGCCGTGGACCGATTCGCCGACCGGCTGCGCGCCGCCCCGCAGAGCCGTCTGCAGCGCGGCGCGGCTGCCGAGGGGTTGGCCACGGCCAGGGAATTGGCTCTGCGGGCCCAGCGCATCGAGGCGCCGGACCGGGAGCCGCGGATCATGCCGGACGCCGGGATCTTCGCGGTCGGCGACCAACTTGCCGTAGCGGGGCGTGACTTGGCGGTGGCACTGGAAACGGCCCCGTCGGCTGAGCTGGACGAAGCCGTGCAATTCGTGGCGGAGGCCGCTGCGCGGGCGTTCGCGTAGCGGCGGGCGGTGCCCGAGGACGGTGGCCGGCGAGAGCCGCGCTGCCCCGATGCCTCGGGGGGGGCTAGAGCGAGGCGATGACGCGGTCGGCGAGGATGTAGACGTTTTCCTCGCCGCAGGAGAAGGTCAGGGTGTATGCGCCGGAGACGCCGGAGCCGCCCAGCAGTACCGGGTGCTCACCTGCGAGCAGCGACTCGGCGAGGCGCTCGGCCGTCTCGCGGTGGCCGGGGGTCATGCAGAGCGTGGTGCCGTCGGCGAAGACATAGACGTCAAGGGTGCCGAGTGGGCCGGGGCGCACATCGGCGAGTTCCGTACGGCTCTCGGCGAGCTCTTCGAGACGGTTCACGGTGCGCTCGTGGTCGGTGACGACCGGGGTCTGCACCGGAACGAAGTCGGGGTGCGAGGGGTGACGGCGACGGGCCGCGGCCAGCTCGGGGGAGTCCTCGGCGAACTCCGCCGTCTCGGTCAGCTCCGTCACCTCGGTCAGCTCCGTCAGCTCTTCGAGCGCCTCGTTGGCGTCGGGGTCCATCGGCTCAAGGCCCACGAAGTCGGCCTGGCGCGGCATGAAGAACGGCGCGTCCTCACCGATCCCGGTCAGGCCGCTCAGCAGGGACGGGGCGTCGGCGGCATCGCGCGCTTCCTGGGTGGCCCAGAAGGCGCGGGCCTCGGCGAGCTCGCGCTCCCGCTCCTCGGCGAGCGCTTCGGCTACTGCAGCGCGTATCTCGGCGGCCGAAGTCACGTCGTTGCGGCTCTGCGAGGGCACAGCGGTCCCGTGGGAGTGGGCCGCGGCCAGCTCCGTACGAAGGGCGGTGATCTGCTTGCGCAGCCCGTGAGCAGCGTACAGAGCAGCGGCGCCGACGGCCGTCGCAGCGGCGGTGGTCAGCAACAGGGCAAGAGACATGGCGCTCACTGACGTACTCCCGGTTTCAATCGATCCACCGACTTCCTACCTCAGCTTCTCCTCTACCTGCGCGCGGTGTCAGTGCATTACGTCACGAATTGGACAGGCCTTTGGGCCTGAGGTTTAACCCCGTTAAGGGTGTGACCTGCGGGAATGACTCTCCCCCAGGAGATAGGTCACATCCTGGGGGAGATTCGGTCACGGTTGGGGCTCGGAGGCGGCCGCTTCCTTGGCCGGGAATCGGCTGACGGCTATGGCGATGGCGACCCCTACCCTCCGCTGCAGCTCAGCTCAGCCGCTCGATTTTGTG
>NZ_JBIRGM010000020.1:0-74538 GCF_044328025.1 Streptomyces sp. NPDC018000 | reverse complement strand
GTGTGGTCGCGTTCGCTTCGCTTCCGCTGCGGGCAGGTGCCGCCTTCGTACCTCAGGCGACCCCTACCCTCCGCTGCAGCTCAGCTCAGCCGCTCGATTTTGTGGTCGCGTTCGCTTCGCTTCCGCTGCGGGCAGGTGCCGCCTTCGTACCTCAGGCGACCCCTACCCTCCGCTGCAGCTCAGCTCAGCCGCTCGATCACCATCGCCATGCCCTGGCCGCCGCCCACGCACATGGTCTCCAGGCCGAACTGCTTGTCGTGGAACTGCAGGCTGTTGATCAGCGTGCCGGTGATCCGGGCGCCGGTCATGCCGAAGGGGTGGCCGACGGCGATGGCGCCACCGTTGACGTTGACCTTCTCCAGCGGCAGGCCGAGGTCGCGGTAGGAGGGGATCACCTGGGCGGCGAACGCCTCGTTGATCTCGGCCAGGTCGATGTCGTCGATGGTCAGCCCGGCACGCTTCAGCGCCTGCTTGCTGGCCTCCACCGGTCCGTAACCCATGATCTCGGGGGAGAGGCCGGAGACGCCGGTCGAGACGATCCGGGCCAGCGGGGTCAGGCCCAGCTCGCGCGCCTTGGTGTCGGACATGATCACGAGCGCGGCGGCGCCGTCGTTGAGCGGGCAGCAGTTTCCCGCCGTGACCAGCCCGTCGGGGCGGAACACCGGCTTCAGGCCCTGCACGCCCTCCATGGTGACGCCCGCGCGTGGGCCGTCGTCCTTCGAGACGACCGTGCCGTCCGGGGTGGTGACCGGGGTGATCTCGCGCTCCCAGAAACCCTTCTTGATGGCTTCCTCGGCGAGGTTCTGCGAGCGGACGCCGAACTCGTCCATGTCCTGACGGGTGACGCCCTTGAGCCGGGCCAGGTTCTCCGCGGTCTGCCCCATCGCGATGTACGCGTCCGGCACAAGGCCGTCCTCGCGCGGGTCGTGCCAGCCCTCGCCGCCCTGCTCGGCGCGGGCGGCGGTACGGGCCTCGGCGTCGGCGAACAGCGGGTTGTGCGTGTCCGGCAGGCTGTCGGAGTTGCCCTTCACGAAGCGGGACACCATCTCGACACCGGCCGAGATGAAGACATCGCCCTCGCCGGCCTTGATGGCGTGCAGCGCCATCCGGCTGGTCTGGAGGGAGGACGAGCAGTAGCGGGTGATCGTACAGCCGGGAAGGTGGTCCATCCCCATCTGTACGGCGATGATGCGGCCCAGGTTGTTGCCCTGCTCGCCGCCGGGGAGGCCGCAGCCGAGCATCAGGTCATCGATGTCCTTCGGGTCCAGCTCGGGCACCTTGGCCAGCGCGGTCTGGATGATCGTGGCGGTCAGGTCGTCCGCGCGCAGATCCTTCAGCGAACCCTTGAAGGCCCGGCCGATGGGGGAACGGGCAGCAGAAACGATCACGGCTTCGGGCATCACACGGCTCCATGAGGGCAGGAAGGCGGGTTCTGGCAGGTGCTGACTTGGAAGTTACCTGTACGTAGATGCTGGGTCACCGGGCAGCACATGTGACGCCGACCTCTTTTCTAAGCGACCGCTCAGTCAATCAATTGGCGGGCAGGTTGTGCGACTCCCCGTGCGACTCTCCATACTGCTCCTTGGGCGCTTCCTCGTGGTGTGCCACCTCGTGCGAGTCCCCCTGCGGCTCCCCGAGCGCCTCCGGGGGTGCCTCCGGGGGTGCCTCCCCATGAGTCGTCGGGTGCGGATCGGGCTCCGTGGCCGCGGGCAGACGCCGCCGCCTGCGGTGCTTGAGGAGCGCCCAGGGCGCCCGCGCCGCAGTGACCTCCGTGCCGGCCTCCATGGCCGCCTGGGAGGCCGCCTCTGCCACCGGCAGCATGTCCTCGCGCCGGGCCCCGTCCAGACGGTCGGACTCCGGCCACAGCCCCAGCACCGCACAGAGTGTGGGCAGGACCGCCATCGCCGCCGTGGCGTATCCCTCCGCCGACGGGTGGTAGTTGTCCGGACCGAAAAGCTCCCGCGGATTCGCCTCGAACTCCGGCCCCAGCAGGTCGCCCAGCGACACCGTGCGCCCGCCCTGCTCCACCGAACCGATCGTCTGGGCCGCAGCCAGCTGCCGGCTCACCCGCCGGGCCAGCCAGCGCAACGGCTGGTACACCGGCTCGATGGTGCCGAGATCCGGGCACGTGCCGACCACCACCTCCGCACCCGCTGTACGCAGCCTGCGCACGGCGGTGGTCAGACAGCGCACCGACCGAGTGGCGGGAATCCGGTGCGTCACATCGTTCGCCCCGATCATGATCACGCAGACGTCCGGCGTACAGGACGTGTCGGCGAGCAGTAGCGAGACCTGCCGCTCCAGGTCGTCGGACCGGGCGCCCGGCTGCGCCACATTGCGCAGATCCACCGGCCTCTCCGACACCGCCGCGAGCCCCGATGCGAGCAGCGCCCCCGGTGTCTGCCCGGCCCGGCGCACCCCCTGCCCGGCCGCCGTCGAATCACCCAGCAACCCCAGCCGCAACGGGTCCGCGGGGCCGGCGAACGCCACCCCGTACCGCCCGTCCGCGCTCGGCGGAACCGGTGCGATACCGCCGCCCACCTGCCGCTTCGCCAGCTGGACCTCCGCCAGCAGTACGCCTACCGCCGCCGCGCCGAGCAGCCCGATGCTGCCGCCGCCGTAGGCCGCGCCCGCTGCGATCCGCCGTGCCACCCTTGCCCTTGACACAGTCCGGTCCACCTCCTCGTTGCCGTACTGCCGTACATACAGCTAACTGCCCCGCAGTGACCGCCGCTCAATCGCTTTGCCCAATCCCGTGCCCGTGCGCATACGCTTGCCGCACCATCTCGGAGACCCCGGAGTACACGGTGCAATTCCACGATTCGATGATCAGTCTCGTAGGCAATACCCCACTGGTGAGGCTGCACAGTGTGACGGCCGGCATCCAGGCGACGGTCCTGGCCAAGGTCGAGTACTTCAATCCCGGCGGTTCGGTCAAGGACCGCATCGCCCTGCGCATGATCGAGGCCGCCGAACAGAGCGGCGAGCTGCAGCCCGGCGGCACGATCGTCGAGCCGACCAGCGGCAACACGGGCGTCGGCCTGGCGATCGTCGCCCAGCAGAAGGGATACAAGTGCATCTTCGTCTGCCCGGACAAGGTTTCCACGGACAAGATCAATGTGCTGCGCGCCTACGGTGCCGAGGTCGTCGTCTGCCCGACGGCCGTTGACCCCGAGCACCCCGACTCGTACTACAACGTCTCCGACCGGCTGGTCCGCGAGACACCGGGAGCCTGGAAGCCCGACCAGTACTCCAACCCGAACAACCCGCGCTCGCACTACGAGACCACCGGTCCGGAGCTGTGGGAGCAGACGGAGGGGAAGATCACCCACTTCGTCGCGGGCGTCGGCACGGGCGGCACGATCAGCGGCACCGGCCGCTATCTGAAGGAGGTCAGCGGCGGCTCGGTCAAGGTTGTCGGCGCGGACCCGGAGGGCTCGGTCTACTCCGGCGGCTCCGGGCGCCCGTACCTCGTCGAGGGCGTCGGCGAGGACTTCTGGCCGAGCGCGTACGACCGCACGGTCACGGATGAGATCGTCGCCGTGTCCGACAAGGACTCCTTCCAGATGACCCGTCGTCTGGCCAAGGAGGAGGGGCTGCTGGTCGGCGGCTCCTGCGGCATGGCGGTCGTCGCCGCCCTGGAGGTCGCGAAGCGACTGGGCCCGGACGACGTGGTCGTCGTCCTGCTGCCCGACAGCGGCCGCGGCTACCTGAGCAAGATCTTCAACGACGAGTGGATGGCCGACTACGGCTTCCTGGAGGACACCGGTCCGTCCGCACGCGTCGGGGACGTACTCGACCACAAGGACGGCCCGATCCCGACGCTCGTCCACATGCACCCCGAGGAGACCGTCGGCGAGGCGATCGAGGTCCTGCGTGAGTACGGCGTCTCGCAGATGCCGATCGTGAAGCCGGGCGCGGGCCACCCGGACGTGATGGCCGCCGAGGTCATCGGTTCGGTAGTGGAGCGGGAGCTGCTGAACGCACTGTTCGCTCAGCGCGCCTCGCTCAGCGACCCGCTGGAGAAGCACATGTCGCCGCCGCTGCCGCAGGTCGGCTCCGGCGAACCGGTCGAGGACCTGATGGCGGTGCTCGGCGGCACGAACGCGGCGGACGCGGCGATCGTGCTGGTGGAGGGCAGGCCGAAGGGCGTGGTCAGCAGGCAGGACCTGCTGGCGTTCCTCGCCAAGGACGCGGGGGCCGGCAAGCCGTAGCGGCCGGGAAGCCGTGGTGGCCGGCGAGGTGCAGCGGTCGCGCGGTCGGTCTTGGCGAAAGCGGTACGAGCGCGACACATACGCGCAGCACCGGCTTAACACGAGTGCGGCACATTGATGGGTGTCGGCGGGGAAACCCGCTGACACCCGATACGGCGACACGGACTACGGAGCGGCTCCCGGACCTCCACCGTCGCCCGGACGCGGTGAACGGCCCTGACCCGGACCGTGTCCCTCGCGGGGACCGCCGCCGTCCCGCCTCCTGGGAAACCGGGGGCGCGGCGGTCTCCGCGATATATCCATGTGCGGGGCACCGGCTGATCGTGCCGCCCACCCCTCAGGCGTAGCACCCCGGTGTTACCGGGACCGGCCCGCGGCCCTCAGCCCTCCCAGCCGGACCCCGTGTGCCCGGAACGGTGCCGGAACCAGGGCCGGTCGCGGGCGGTGTGCACGGCGTTGACGGCGACGATCCCGAGCCAGGCGACGATCAGGCCCTTGGTATCGGCGGCCGCGGCGCCGATCGCCGACAGCGGGATGGCCATGATCAGCGAGATGATCCCGAAGCCGTAGCGCTCGCCGAAGTTCCCCATGGGCTGCGGCGGGCGCCCGGGCCGGCGCCACGGCTGCATATGGACATGCAGGCGCCTTGCTGGCTGAATGGATTTGTCGGCGCCGGACCGTGGCGCGACGGATCTACCGAGGGGACAGCATGAGCGGGAGCAGCCCGGCCGCGCGGTTGCAGCAGCTCTTCGAGGGGCGTCGGCTCACACCCACTCAGCGGCGCATCGCGCATTCGATGGTGCGCAGGGCCGGGGACGTGCCGTTTCTGTCGAGTGTGGAGCTGGCCGAGCTCGCCGGGGTCAGCCAGCCGTCCGTCACCCGGTTCGCCGTGGCGCTCGGGTTCGACGGCTATCCGGCGCTCCGCAAACACCTGCGGGAGGTCGCCCCCGCCGAGCCCGTGCCGGGGTGCGGGGACGATGCGTACAACGAGTACCAGCAGGCCGTCCTGGGTGAGATCGAGAATCTGCGGCATCTGGCCGAGCTGCTCGCCGACCCCGGACCCGTCGAGCGGGCGGGCAAGCTGCTGGCGGCCTCGCGGCCGCTGCCGGTGCTCGGGCTGCGGGCCGCCTCCTCGCAGGCGCGCGGGTTCGGGTACTTCGCGGCCAAGGTCCATCCCGATGTCCGGGTGCTCGACGAGGGCGGCAGCATCCTGCACGACCGGATCCACGCCGCGCGGCGGGCGGGCGCCACAGCGCTGATCTGCTTTGCGCTGCCCCGGCATCCGAAGGAGGTCGTGGACGCCCTCGCGTATGCGCAGGAGCAGGGGCTGACCGTGGTGGCGGTCGCGGACTCAGCTTTCGCGCCCGTCGCCAAATACAGCGATCTGCTGATCCCGGCCGCCGTCGGCACCGGGCTCGCCTTCGACACGGCCTGTGCGCCCATGCTGCTGGGCCGGGTGCTGCTGGAGGCGATGTGTGACGATCTGCCCGATGCGCAGGCGCGGTTGGAGGAGTTCGACGCGCGAGCGGTGGCGCGGGGGCTGTTCGTCGAGTGACGGGTGGCGGCGAAGGCCTGGTGGGGAGCACGGACTGAGGGCTGACGCACCGGCCTCGACGATTCTCAGACATCGCTCATTTGCGGCTATTAACCTCCGGTCCCATAAGGATCGGAAAGAGCTGCGGAGAAAGGTACGGGCGTGGGGCGCGGAGCGCAGTCGTTGGCGAGGGTGGCCGTGGTCGTACGGGCCGGAGCCGCACCGCTGTGGTGGTTGGGGCTGCTCGCCGCGGCGCTCGGCGCATTTGTGCCGGGGCTCACCGGACTCCGGATCGGGCTGCTGGCCGGGGCGGCGCTGTTCCTGATCGTCGCCGCCTTGGTCGCGGTCGTACGCGGCCGGCGGTACGCGGAACTGGCCAGGGGCGCCACCCGCGCCGGGCGGTCCGACTTTCTCCAGGACCGGGCCGTGACCGTACGCAACTGGCGACGCCGGAACCGGTGGTGGCTGCTCGGGGCGTTCCTCGTAGCGGTGGCGAGCGCGTTCCTGCTGCCCGCGACCGGTGGGATGGTGCTCGCGGGCGCGGGGGCCGGGCTCTGGATCAAGGCTGTCAGGATCGGGCAGCGCGAGCGCCGGGACGACGCCCTGTACTGGGTGCGGACCGACTGGGTGGGGCGCGGACGGCCCACGGGCAAGCGGGTGAAGGGGTATCGGACGACCGGGCCGATGGCGGGTGACGCCGCACCCGGCGGGGCGCGGCGTCACCGCTGAGGCCGCCGGGTCAGACCTCCAGCTCGGCCTCGATCCGCTTCAGCTGGTGGCGGGCCATCGCCAGGTTGGAGCGGCCCGAGTCCAGCACCAGGTACAGGAACAGGCCGTTGCCGCCGCGGGTCCTGAGCAGCCGGATCAGGTGGTACTGGGTGCCGAGCGTGATCAGGATGTCCTCGATCTCGTCCTGGAGGCCGAGGTGCTCCATGGTGCGGAGCTTGGCGCGCACGACATCGGTGTTGCCCGCGGCCGCGACCTCCAGATTGAAGTCCTTGCCGCCGCCGAGGGTGCCCAGCGCCATTCCGCTGGTGTAGTCGACGAGGGCGGCACCGAGGGTGCCCTCGATGGACGTCATCGCTTCCTTCAGTGACGCTTCGGTGTTCGTCATGAGTGCTCGTTTCCTTTCCTGGCCGGCCGGACGACCGGATCCGTGGGTTGTTTCCGGGGCATGCGTTGGCCGCTGCCGATCGAGGGCGAGGCCGTTACGTGCGGTGCGGCAGCGGGCCGGGCTGTGCGGGGCGCTGTTCGGGGGTGCGGGCCGGGGGCGCCGGCTGTGCGGCGCGTTCCAGCGCGGTGTCGACCAGTTCGCCGATACGGGCGCCTGCCCGGCGCCCCTCCAGATGGAGCCTGCCGACGTTGATCCGGTCCTCGGTCAGCAGCGTGAGGACGGCCGAGGAGCCTGCGGCGTACGTCGCGATGTAGCCGGTCTCGCCCCGTACGAGAAGTTCACGGAAGCCGCCCCGGCCGGTCGCCTGCGCCATCCGGATCGCGACGCCGAGCGCGGCCGCGGTCAGCGCGGCGACGCCCTCCGCCTCCACGCCCGGGGTGTCATGGGCCAGGACGAGACCGTCGGTGCTGGCCGCCAGGGCACCGGAGAGGAGCGGGACCCGGGCCCGTAACCGCTGGAGCTCGGCCAGGACATCCTGCACTTCGGCCTCGGGCACCATCGGCTGTCTCCTCCCGGCACGCTGTCTGAGCGGGCGTATCACAAGGCCTCCAATGCGTCTCGGAGCCGGCGCAGCAGCGCGACGTCGGGGTCGGTCAGGACCTCGGGGAGGGCGATCCGGCCGGGGGCGGTCGCGGCCGGTAACTCCCGTACCGCTTCGACCAGTCCGGCTGCGGCGAGGCGGCGCAGGTCGACCAGGACGTGGAACGCCGGCCTGCCCAGCTCCTGGGCGATGTCCGATGCGGTGCGCGCCCCGTCCACGAGATCGAGCACGCGGCGCCGGCCCGGCGGAACGGGTGGGTCGAAGGGGCGGTGCGTCCGCAGGAGCGGTGCGCTGTCGGTCACCGCGTCGGGCCAGATCCGCTCCAGCAGCTCCCGTCGCCGGAGCGTCTCGCGCTGCACGGCATCGACGGGGACGGGGCGGACCGGGCCGATCCAATGAGAGACCCCGTAGCGGAAGCGGGCCGGGGTCCGGGTGGGGGCCAGCGCGAAGAACGCCGCGTCGTACAGCGCGCCCAGGTGGCACAGTTCCAGCGCCCCGCCCGGTACCCGCCCGCTGTCCACCAGATAGCGGCCGACCCGCTGCCCGGCGCCCGCCCTGGCGACCGCCTCCCACCAGCCGTCGCGCTGCAGGGCGCCGCCCGTGGTGAGCAGGACATCTATGCCGGGCGTCGCCGGGCTCTCGGCGTGCACCACCTGCCCCTCGGTGAGATAGAGGGTGCCGCGGTCGCGTATCAGGGCGCCGGTGGCGCGCTCGGCGGCGAGGCGCTGCAGCATGGGGGAGGGGGCCATGACCGGGGCCGGGGCGGTTCTCATGCCAGGACCAGCCGCTCGGCGGTCTCGCCCAGCCGTATCCGGGCGAGGGCCAGATTGCCCTCCGCGCGGTCGAGCCACAGATGGACGAAGACGCTGCTGTCGAAGGCCGTCTCGACGAAACGGATGATGTGGTACCCGGAGCGGGTGGTGACGATGACGTCCTCCACCGGGAGTGGTGCACCCGTAACGGCCTTGTCCGATAAGGCGGTTGACGGTCCGGTGAGCTCCAGCGCGAAGACCGGCTGTTCGGCCGCCATCCTCGCGACCTCGGCCGTCTCCGCGGCGGTGGCCTCGTGGTCGCCGTTGGGCGACTCGCCGATGGCGCCAAGGGCGAGGCCGCTCGTCCAGTCGACCACCGCGGCGCCGCGGGCGCCGGGCAGCCTCATGACTTCGAGCAGGCACTCGTCGATTCCGGGCATGCGCACTCCCCTCCCGACGTGGCGTACGGCTGTAACCCCGAGGCTACGCAACGTGCTCGCCCCGCATGCGGGTTCTGGCATTTTCCACAGGTGTATGCGTAAGGGATCTTCACGGGGCGTCCCGGCATCGGCACGGGGCTGTTGACTACGAGTATTCAGGCCATCAAGATGTGAATAGAAGATGTACATTCGTGAGGAGGCATCGCCATGTCAGGACCCCGCCCCGTACGGGCACCGCGCGGTACCGAACTGAGCGCCCTGGGATGGCAGCAGGAGGCCGCCCTGCGCATGCTGCAGAACAACCTCGACCCCGAGGTCGCCGAGCACCCCGACAAGCTCGTCGTCTACGGCGGCACGGGCAAGGCGGCCCGCGACTGGCGCTCGTTCGACGCGATGGTGCGCACGCTGCGGACGCTCAAGCAGGACGAGACGATGCTCGTCCAGTCCGGGCGCCCGGTCGGCGTGATGCAGACGCACGAGTGGGCGCCGCGGGTCCTGATCGCCAACTCCAACCTGGTGGGTGACTGGGCGAACTGGGAGGAGTTCCGCCGCCTGGAGGCGCTCGGGCTCACCATGTACGGCCAGATGACCGCCGGATCGTGGATCTACATCGGTACGCAGGGCATCCTGCAGGGCACGTACGAGACGTTCGCCGCCGTCGCGGCCAAGAAGTTCAACGGGACGCTGGCCGGCACGATCACGCTGACCGCCGGGCTCGGCGGCATGGGCGGCGCCCAGCCGCTCGCCGTGACCATGAACGACGGCGTCGCGATCTGTATCGACTGCGACCCGCGCGCCATCGAGCGCCGGATCGAGCACCGCTACCTGGATGTGCGCGCCGACTCCCTGGAGCACGCGCTCCAGCTGGCCACCGAGGCCCGGGACGCCCGCAAGCCGCTCTCCATCGGTCTGCTGGGCAACGCGGCACAGCTGCTGCCGCGGATGCTTGCCGAGGGGGCCCCGATCGACATCGTCACCGACCAGACCAGTGCGCACGACCCGCTTTCGTACCTCCCGCTCGGCGTCGACTTCGACGACATGGCCTCGTACGCCGCCGAGAAGCCCGCCGACTTCACCCAGCGCGCACGGGAGTCGATGGCCAAGCACGTCGAGGCGATGGTCGGCTTCATGGACGCCGGGGCAGAGGTCTTCGACTACGGCAACTCGATCCGCGGCGAGGCCCAACTCGCCGGGTATGCACGGGCCTTCGACTTCCCGGGCTTCGTTCCCGCCTACATCCGGCCGCTCTTCTGCGAAGGCAAGGGCCCGTTCCGCTGGGCGGCGCTGTCCGGTGAGGCGTCCGACATCCACAAGACCGACAAGGCGATGCTCGAACTCTTCCCGGAGAACGAGTCCCTGCACCGCTGGATCAGGATGGCCGGTGAGCGCGTCCACTTCCAGGGGCTGCCCGCCCGGATCTGCTGGCTCGGCTACGGCGAGCGGGACCGCGCCGGCGAGCGGTTCAACGACATGGTGGCGAGCGGTGAACTGGCCGCTCCGCTGGCGATCGGGCGCGACCACCTGGACTGCGGCTCCGTGGCCTCCCCGTACCGGGAGACCGAGGCCATGCTCGACGGGTCCGACGCGATCGCGGACTGGCCGCTGCTGAACGCCATGGTCAATGTGGCGTCGGGGGCCTCCTGGGTCTCCATCCACCACGGCGGCGGCGTCGGCATGGGGCGCTCGATCCATGCCGGGCAGGTGACCGTCGCCGACGGTACGAAGCTCGCGGGCGAGAAGATCCGCCGGGTGCTCACCAACGACCCGGGCATGGGAGTCATCCGGCACGTCGACGCCGGGTACGACATCGCGGAGTCCGTTGCCGCGGACAAGGGCGTGCGCGTACCGATGACGGAGGGACCGTGACCCGGGAAAGGGGTGCGGGCCGGGACGGCGCACCGTCGTTCCAGGCCATGTGGCGGGAGCTCCTGCCGGTCGGCCGGCATCAGGACAGTGGGGGCTACCGCCGCTACGCCTGGACCGGGGCCGATGCCGACTGCCGAGCCTGGTTCCGGGCGCAGGCCGAGGCGCGCGGGCTCACCTACGAGGTCGACCGGAACGGCAATCAGTGGGCCTGGCTCGGCGACCCCCTCGCGGGGAATGCCGTAGTCACCGGATCGCATCTCGACTCCGTACCGGACGGCGGCGCCTTCGACGGGCCGCTCGGTGTGATCTCCTCCTTCGCCGCGCTCGACGAACTGATCCGCAGGGGAGCGGAGTTCACCCGGCCGCTGGCCATCTGCAACTTCGGCGACGAGGAGGGGGCCCGTTTCGGGCTCGCCTGTGTGGGCTCCCGGCTCGCCGCCGGACAGCTGACCGTCGAGGCGGCACACCGGCTCCGCGACGGTGACGGCATCACCCTGCCGCAGGCCATGGAGGCGGCCGGATACGACCCGGACGCCATCGGCCCCGACCCCGAACGGCTCGCCCGTATCGGTGCGTTCGTCGAGCTCCATGTCGAGCAGGGGCGCGCACTCGACCTCACCGGCGACCCGGTCGGCATCGCCTCCGCGATCTGGCCGCACGGGCGCTGGAGGTTCGACTTCCGCGGCGAGGCCAACCATGCGGGCACCACCCGGCTGGCCGACCGGCGCGACCCGATGCTCACGTACGCCGAGACCGTGCTGGCCGCCCGGCGCGAGGCGGAGCTCGCCGGAGCCGTCGCCACCTTCGGCAAGATCAGCGTCGAGCCGAACGGAGTGAACGCCATCCCCTCCCTCGTCCGCGGCTGGCTCGACTCCCGCGCCGCCGACCAGGACCGCCTCGACGCCGTGGTCGGCGGCATCGAGCGGGCCGCCCGGGAATACGCCGAGCGGGCCGGGATCGACCTCGATGTCGTACGGGAGTCCTTCACGCCCGTAGTGGAGTTCGAGCACGCCCTGCGCGACGAGCTCGGCAAGATCCTGACCGGCCGGGGCGACGCCGCTCGCGCCGTACCCGTCCTCGGCACCGGCGCCGGACACGACGCGGGTATTTTGTCCGCTTCGGTCCCTGCCGCCATGCTGTTCGTACGGAACCCCACCGGGATCTCGCACTCGCCGGCCGAGCACGCCGCCGAGGACGACTGCGTGGCCGGGGTGATCGCTCTCGCCGATGTACTGGAAGGTCTCGCGTGCAGCTGACAACGGAGCCGACGGGCAGGCCCGTCACCGTGACGTACTGGTTGTCCCACGCCTGGCTCGGCACCCATGTCGAGCCGGGCGTCGCCCTGGACGTGTCCGGCGGGATCGTCGCGGGCGTCCGCACCGGCGTCGCCACCCCGCCGCCGGGCGCCACCGTGCTGCGCGGGCTCACCCTTCCCGGGCTCGCCAACACCCACTCGCACGCCTTCCACCGCGCCCTGCGCTCCACCGTCCAGGTCGGCTCCGGCACCTTCTGGACGTGGCGCGAGACCATGTACCAGATCGCCTCCCGGCTCACTCCCGATTCGTATTACGACCTCGCCCGTGCCGTGTATGCCGAAATGGCCCTGGCCGGTATCACCGCGGTCGGAGAATTCCACTATCTGCACCACGCGCCGGGCGGCACCCCGTACAGCAACCCGAACGCGATGGGCGAGGCGCTGATCGCGGCGGCGGGCGAGGCCGGTATCCGGATCACGCTGCTGGACACCGCCTATCTCTCCGCCGGATTCGGCCGGCGCCCCACCCAGTACCAGGAGCCCGACCAGCATCAGCTGCGCTTCTGCGACACCACCGCGGACGCCTGGGCCGAACGCGCCTCCCTCCTCAAGGGCAGTGACCACGCGCTGATCGGTGCGGCCGTCCACTCCGTGCGCGCCGTCCCCGCCGCGCAGCTCGCCACCGTGGCCGCCTGGGCCGAGGAGCGGCGGGCGCCGCTCCATGTCCACCTCTCCGAACAGACCGCGGAGAACGAAGCCTGCCTCGCCGCCCACGGCTGCACGCCCACCCGGCTCCTCGCCGACCACGGGATCCTCGGCCCGCGCACCACCGGCATCCACAACACCCATCTCACCGGCGAGGACATCGCGCTCCTCGGCTCCTCGGCGACCGGCACCTGCATGTGCCCCACCACGGAACGCGACCTCGCCGACGGAATCGGTCCCGCCGTCGCCCTCCAGCGCGCCGGCTCGCCGCTCTCCCTCGGCAGCGACAGCCATGCCGTGATCGACCTCTTCGAAGAGGCCCGGGCGATGGAGCTCAACGAACGCCTGCGCACCCGGGCACGCGGTCACTGGACGGCGGCCGCCCTGCTGCGCGCCGCGACCGTCGACGGACATGCCGCGCTCGGCCGGCCCCGGGCGGGCACCATCGAACCCGGTGCACCCGCCGATCTGGCGACCGTTGCCCTGGACTCCGTCAGAACAGCGGGGCCGGTGACCCGGCTTGCTGCCGAAGCCGCCGTATTCGCCGCCTCCGCAGCTGATGTGCGGCACACGGTCGTGGCAGGCCGGCACATCGTCCGCGACGGGCAGCACATGCTGGTCGAGGACGTCCCCGCAGCGCTCGCCTCGGCCATCGGCGCACTGCACCACTGAGCGCGCCGACCCTGAGACCGCCGGTCCTGAGACCGCCGTGCGGGGCGCATTGACCGGCGCCCCGCACGGCCACCGACAGGCCGCCCCGCAAGCCGATACACAAGGAGAGCAGTCTCCCGATGACGACGACCGCCATCACCAACATCGCCAGTCTGGTCACCAACGACCCCTCCCTCTGCCTGGATTCCCCCCTGGGTCTGATCCATGACGCGGCCGTCGTCATCGAGGGCGACCGGGTCGTCTGGACCGGTGAGTCAAGCAAAGCACCCGCCACTGACAACGCCGTCGACGCGGGCGGCCGGGCGGCGATTCCCGGCTTCGTCGACTCCCACTCCCACCTCCTGTTCGCGGGCGACCGCACCGAGGAGTTCAACGCCCGGATGTCCGGCCGCCCCTACAGCGCGGGCGGCATCAGGACCACGGTCGCCGCCACCCGGGCCGCCACCGACGACGAACTCTCCGCCAACGTCGTCCGCTATCTCGGCGAGGCGCTGCGCCAGGGCACCACCACATTCGAGACCAAGTCCGGCTACGGCCTCACCGTCGAGGACGAGGCCCGCGCCCTGCGCATCGCTGCTCAGCACACCGATGAGGTCACCTACCTCGGCGCCCACATCGTCTCCCCGGACTACGCCGACGACCCGGCCGGCTACGTCGACCTGGTCACCGGAGCGATGCTCGACGCCTGTGCCCCGTATGCCCGGTGGGTCGACGTCTTCTGCGAGAAGGGCGCCTTCGACGGCGACCAGGCCCGCGCCATCCTCACCGCCGGACGGGCCAAGGGCCTGCACCCCCGCGTCCATGCCAACCAGCTCAGCCACGGCCCCGGCGTCCAGCTCGCCGTCGAACTCGACGCCGCGTCCGCCGACCACTGCACCCACCTCACCGACGCGGACGTCGACGCCCTGGCCCAGGGCAACACCGTCGCCACCCTGCTCCCCGGTGCCGAGTTCTCCACCCGCGCCACCTGGCCCGACGCCCGCCGCATCCTCGACGCGGGCGCCACCGTCGCGCTCTCCACCGACTGCAACCCGGGCTCGTCGTTCACGTCCTCCATGCCCTTCTGCATCGCCCTCGCCGTACGCGACATGGGCATGACCCCGGACGAGGCCCTCTGGTCCGCCACCGCGGGCGGCGCGGCGGCCCTGCGCCGTACGGACATCGGCCGCATCGCCCCCGGCGCCCGCGCCGACCTGGTCCTCCTCGACGCACCCAGCCATGTTCACCTCGCCTACCGGCCGGGCGTCCCGCTGGTCCACGCGGTCTGGCAGCGCGGCGAGCACGTCGTCCGAGCACCGGCCGACACGGCCCGGCGCCTGTGACAAGGCACCCATGACGTGTCGTCAGACATGCGGAAGGACCCGCCGTTTGCCGGGCGAGTCCTTCCGCAAGGGGGCTCACGGTGTGCCATGCGGTCGTTACCGCGGGCACGCGATACGCCCGTTCACTCCTCCAGCGTCAGGCCCTTCCGGAGCTTGACCAGCGTGCGGGAGAGCAGCCGCGACACATGCATCTGGGAGATGCCCAGCTCCTCACCGATCTCCGACTGCGTCATATTGGCGACGAACCGGAGCGAGAGGATGGTGCGGTCGCGGCCCGGCAGCGAGGCGATCAGCGGCTTCAGGGACTCGACGTACTCGATGCCTTCGAGTCCGTGGTCCTCGTAGCCGATACGGTCCACCAGCGCGCTCTCGTGCTCGTCCTCCTCGGGCTTGGCGTCCAGCGAGCTCGCGGTGTACGCGTTGCTCGCGGCCATGCCCTCGACGACCTCGTCGTTGGTGATGCCGAGGCGGTCGGCGAGCTCGCCCACGGTGGGTGAACGATCCAGCTTCTGGGCCAGCTCGTCGCCCGCCCTGGCCAGGTCGAGCCGCAGCTCCTGCAGCCGGCGCGGTACGCGCACGGACCAACTGGTGTCGCGGAAGAAGCGCTTGATCTCGCCGACGATGGTCGGCATCGCGAACGTCGGGAACTCCACGCCACGGCTGAGCTCGAAGCGGTCGATCGCCTTGATCAGGCCGATGGTGCCGACCTGGATGATGTCCTCCATCGGTTCGCTGCGGGAGCGGAAGCGGGAGGCGGCGAACCTGACCAGGGCCAGGTTCAGTTCGACGAGCGTATTGCGGACGTACGCGTACTCGTGGGTGCCCTCTTCGAGGGATTCGAGCCGAGCGAAGAGCGTCTTCGAAAGGGCTCTGGCGTCGAGCGGCCCCACTTCGTCGTAGGGCGGGATCTCGGGAAGTCCCTGGAGACCCTCGGTGATGCCGTGGTTGCCGACGCTCTCCACGGCGGTGCTGCGGTTGTGCGTGCCGTCTCCGGAGATCGCGGCAGGGGAGTCTGACTGTGTCAGTCCCTGAGGACATGCTGACGTCGCGTCGTGCATACGCGGTCCGTCGAGCCGGGGTGACATGATCGCCTCCATCGTTCTCGGCATATGGCTGCCGATGCCCATACGTGTTTCCTGCGGTGAAGCGGCGCCTCCAAGGCCGACCGTGTTTTGGGTGCCCCATTACCCTTACCCGCTTTGGATGGGCAGTTACAAGCTCTAATTGTGGCTATATGTCCGGTTTATTGAGGTCTTCGAGTGTCGCGTAGCCCACGGAACGCGTACTGTTCCAAGAACGTCAGCGACGGCTACATCGAATCTGCGCACGCTTGGGATACGGGCAGTGACGCAGGCAGTGACGACGGCGAAGAGGGACGGGCATGGACCGCGGGACGGTCGGCAGTGCGCATCGGGGTCGGCTTCAGGTCGAGGCCCGCACCGAGGGGCGCAGCGAGGTCGTGACACCGGCGGGTGAGCTGGATCACCACACGGCGGATCTGCTGCGGGAACCCCTGGAGAGCGCGGTCGAGCACGGGCGAGTACGCCTGGTGGTCGACTGTTCGCGACTCGAATTCTGTGATTCCACCGGGCTCAATGTGCTGCTCGGTGCCCGCCTCAAGGCGGAGGCGGCCGGGGGAGGGGTCCATTTGGCCGGAATGCTGCCGGTGGTGGCGCGGGTCTTCGAGATCACCGGGGCCGAGGCCGTCTTCACCGTCCACGACTCCCTCGAAGCGGCCCTGGGCACGTGATCGCGGCGCGTTTCGCGCCCCCCGGTGCCTCATGTGTTACCCGTGTCACGCAATCTGCGTAGATGAAGCGGGTGTTGTCACGATTCAGCCGGGCAGGAGAGACCCGGCGGAGTCGTGGGCGGCCCGCGCGCTCTGTATCTGTACTTGTAACTGTTCGATGGCGACATGGTGAATCGGTGAGGTGAAGCGCTGATGAGCACCACCCGGCAGCATCCGCCGGGCGACCTCGGCCGCGAGCCGGCGGACGCCGGCGCGGACGCGGGCGCCGACGCGGCCTCCCCCGAGCCGGCCGAGCGGCAGTGGCGCACGTTGTCGCTGCGGGGAGTCGGCGGCATCGTGCCGACGGCCCGTGACTTCGCCCGCCAGGCGCTTCACGACTGGGGCTGGCTCCCCGCGACGAGCGCCGACGGGCGGGCCGCTGCCGAGGATGTCCTGCTGGTCGTCTCCGAACTGGTCACCAACGCCTGTCTGCACGCGGAAGGCCCCGAGGAACTGCGTATCGCGTGCACGGCGAAGGTGCTGCGGGTGGAGGTGGTCGACGGCGGTGTGGGACTGCCGGCGCCGCGCAACCCGCACCGGGCCGGCCGGCCCGGCGGGCACGGCATGTTCATCGTGCAGCGGCTCTGCCTGGACTGGGGCGTGCTGCGGGTGGCGGGCCGAGCGGGCAAAACCGTCTGGGCGGAGCTTGCCGCCCCCGCGTAGTCGCCGGTGCCGCGACTGATGCCGCGACATGGGGGGGCGCATGACCCCGTATGTGCACCTTTGAGGAGCGCGCCGGATCGGCGCGCTCTTTGTCTTCCCTCCACAAGGCCCCAGGCGTACCTTGAGCGCCCGATCTGATACGTCGTCAGTAACGTGCGTCGGTGAGAGACGGCGCGCGGCGACTTCCGGCATGAGGGGAACTCAAGGTGTCCTACCAGAAGCGAACAGCTCTCGCGCTGGCGTCCGCGCTGGCGGGCACGGTGGTGCTGATGGCCGCGCCCGCCGCCCACGCCACGGTCGTGGACGTCGACTACAAGTGCAAGACCCCGATCGGGGAGAAGAGTGCCGTGTCTCCCATCGACATCAAGAGCGTCAAGAGCGGCGGCGGTTACAAGCTCACGATGTCCTTCCAGAAGGGCGTCTCGTCCAGCCCCGTCGAACTGGGCAAGGGTGCGATGAACCCCAGCGCGGTCATCAAGGTGGGGGGCGCGGACTCGGGCCAGGTGCAGGTCTCCGGCGCGCCGAACTCCGCGGCCATTCCCGCCAACACCCCTATCAAAATCAATGAGTTGTCGGGTACGTACACCCCGAAGAAGAGCGGCAAGGTCGACTTCACCGCCGGTGTGCTGACCATCAAGGCGCTCGGCACGACCACGACCTGCACCCCCTCCAACAACCCGGGCCCGTCGCTCCAGCTCGATGTGACGGCCGCGGGCAACGCGCAGAACACCCCGGACAAGAACACCCCGGACAACACGCAGAACACCCCGGACAACGGCGGGCAGCTGCCGAAGACCGGTCCGCTCGACTCGGCCGTGGCGCTCGGCACGCTCGGTGGCACGGTGCTGCTGACCGGTGCGGCCGGAGCGCTCTGGCTCACCAGGCGCGGGCAGCGGGCCGTGGGCCGATAGGGCGTTTCCTCCGGGCCGGGCCCGATCCGGAAGAAAGGCCCCGGCCCCCGATCCTGCCGCCGCCGTCACGCACCAGGGAGCCGCCCATGCCGTCGCCGACCGGTCGTCCCGCCCTGGGGCGTGTTTCGAAAGTCCCGTCTGGCCGGGGGCGGACGACGCTGCTTTCGAAACATGCCCTAGCCGTACTGCTGTTCACCCTCGCCATGACCCCGGTGGGCGGGGCCGCGGCCCGGACGCCGACGCCCGCGAGCCCCGCGTCGTGGACGGTGCGGCCCGCGGTGGGCGGTATCGGCACGCACGGCGGCAGACCGTACTTCTACCTGGAGGGCCCGCCCGGCACCGTTCTCCAGGACCGGCTCTCCGTCACCAACTCCGGTACGTCCCCGGTCACCGTGCGGCTGCGCGGCGCCGACGCGCACAACGCCGCGGACGGCGGCTTCACGGCACGCGGCACCGTGGGCTCCACCGGGACCGGCGCCTGGCTGCGGACCGCCGCCACCAAGGTGACCGTGCCGGCCCGCACCCGCGCCGATGTGCCGTTCTCCGTCACGGTGCCGGCTGGCGCGACGCCCGGCGACCACCCCGGGGCGATCGTCGTGGAGAGCGGGGGCCGCTCGGTGGGCGTACGGGTCCAACTGCGGGTCGGCGGGCCGGCGCTGGCGGCACTCACCGTCGAGGACGTCACCGTGTCCGGGCGGACCATCCACTACACGCTGGTCAACCGCGGCAACACGGCGCTGGCCCCGCGGATCGCCGCCGACGCCGACGGAGTGTTCGGGACGCTGCTGCGGCGCGAGGCGCGCACGCTGCCGGTGGAACTGCTGCCCGGACAGCGCGTCAGGCTCGGCGAAGCGTGGCCGGGCGCCCCGGCCCTCGACTCGGTGACCGTACGGCTGCGCGTCACGGCGGCGGGCGGCGCGCACAGCGAGGCGACGGCCCGTGCGGTCTTCGTCCCGTGGGTGCCGGTGGCCGGGGGCGCGCTGCTGCTCCTGGCCGCCGTCGCCGCGGGCGCGTACGCGTACCGGCTCCGGCGCTCGAGCGGACGGCCGCCGGAGGATGACGGGCCCGGACAGGCCTCGGGGGATCAACGGCACCTTGAGAGAAGACACGTGGTGAAGGCGGGAGCGGAATCGTGACTGGACAGGCCGGACCGGCATCTCTCTGGAGCGGGAGCCACCGGTGGGCGGCCGCGCTTCTCGGCGCGCTGCTGCCCACCCTGCTGCTGCTCTTCGCGACCGGCGCCGACGCGGCGGGTACGAGGGCCGCGGACGCGAAGCCCGTGGTCACCCTCTCCAAACAACAGGCGGGCAAGGGCGGTGACATCACCGTCAAGGGCAGCGGCTGGCGGCCGAACACGCTGCTGATGATGCTGATCTGCGGACAGTCCACGTCGGACCGCGGCGTGATCGGCGGCACCAACTCCTGTGCCAACGCCGAGGGCCGTGCCGTCACCACCGGCACCGAGGGCGATTTCCGCAAGAAAATGCCGGTCGCCGAGCCGCCCGTACCCTGCCCCTGCGTGGTGCATGTCGCCACCGTCACCGGGGAACAGGCCGCCGCCGACGCCGTGTTCGTCGTCGCCGGCCACCCGGTCGCCGCGCTGCCGAAGGAGAGCGAGGGCGGCAGACTCGCGGTGCTGGCCACCACCCGGCTGGAGGGCGACAGCGGGATCCTCACCTGGTTCGGCGCCCCGCCCTCCCGGCAGCTCGTCTTCACCGTGGGCAACCTCGGCTCCGCTCCCGTCAAGGACCCGGTCTTCCTGATCGGCACCGCGCACGGCGTCCTCGCCCCGCAGTGGGAGGAGCGGCAGTGGCGCGGCACCATCGAGTCCGGCCGCAAGGCGCAGATCAAGCTGCCGGTCGAACTGGCGGCGGGCGCCCACGGCGACTACCAGGTCTCGCTGAAGTACGGCGGCAAGGTGCTGGCCGAGCAGCCGTGGGGGGTCGGCCGGCCCTGGGGTGTCACCCTCTTCTGGATCCTGCTGTGCGTCGTCGTACCGGCCGCCGTGTTCCGGATCGGCATGGCGGTCGTCGACAAGGTACGTCCCCGCACCTCACGCACCCCGGTCCGCGCCGGGCGCCGCCGCCACCCGCAACTGGCCGATACGACCGCCAGGCTCCCGAAGCTGCGCCGCGCACCGGGGCCCACTGAGAGTCCCGCGGCCGCGCCCACCACCACGGCCGCGCTGCCGTGGTTCACACCGGATTCCGCACCGTCAGAGAACAGACCGACGACGAAGGGACATTCGTGAGTACGCAACGCAGGACGGTCGCGGCGGGAGTCGCGATGATGCTCGGCGGCGCGGGCATGCTGCTGGCCGCGAGCCCGGCCCAGGCCGCCGACATCTCGTACAAGACGGAGTGCATTCCCCCGTCCATCTCCGGACTGCCGCCCGTGCAGGGCACCACCAAGGTGCAGCTGACCGCGCCGGCCGAGGCAAAGGCCGGGGACACCGTCGAGGTGGTGTGGAAGACGGTCCAGGCCGCTTCCAACAACCCCGACATCCTCGACCTGGACAAGGACACGGTCAAACCGACCGGCACCATCAAGGTGGGCGGCGCGGCCACGGGCACCCTGCAGATGGAAGGGCCGCGGCAGAACCCGCCGATCCCCAAGAAGGGCGCCATGGTGCTGGCCGAGATGAAGGGCACGCTGAAGCTGGAGAAGGCCGGTGAGATCACGCTGACACCGGACGCGTACAGCATCAACGTCTCCAAGCCGATCTCCACGGACACCAAGTGCAGCCCGAAGGAGACGGTGCAGCCGGGCGCGACCATCAAGGTCACGGACGGCGGCGGAGCCACGACGGCGGGCGGTACGACCGCCGGCTCCACCACCGGCTCCACGACCGGCTCCACCACCGGCTCCACCACCGCGGGCGGTACGACGGCCGCGGGCGGCACCACCGCGGGCACGTCCGCCGGCGGCACCACTGCGGGCACGTCCGCCGGCGGCACCACTGCGGGCGGTACCACCTCGGGCTCCGGCGGCGGCACCGGCCAGACCGACTTCCCCGGCAAGGAGGTCCCGGTCAACTTCGCCTGTACGTCCCCGGGACCGGCCGGCATCGCCTCCAAGGTGACGATCAACGCCAAGAAGAGCGGAGGAAGCTACGCGCTCACGGTCAAGACGGCCAAGGGCGTGATGGACAGCCCGGCCGCACTGCCCGCCGGTGCGCTCAAGCCGTCGATGGACATCGTCATCGGCGGCGCCGACAAGGGCTCGGTGAAGGTCACCGGACCCGCCAACGCCGAGCCGCTGGAGCAGGGCAAGCCGGTCGATCTGTCCGACATGACCGGCACCTACAAGCCGGGCGCCTCCGGGAAGTCCACGCTCAGCCCCGGCGCCCTGACGATCGATGTCACCCTCGGCTCCTCGAAGATCAGCATCCCCTGCAAGGTCAAGGGCTCGGTGACCCCGTCGCTGGAACTCGACACCGCGGCCCAGCCGGGCGGAGCCTCCGGCGGCACCACCACCGGCTCCACCGGCTCCACCGGCTCCACCGGCTCCACCGGCTCCACCGGCTCCACCGGCTCCACCGGCTCCACCGGCTCCACGGCAGGCGGCACGGACTCCGGCGGCGGACTGGCCGCCACCGGGGCCGAGGACAACGGCACCCTGCGCGCACTCGGCCTGGTCGCGGGGACGGTGATCCTGCTGGGCGGCGCCGTGTTCGCCTTCACCCCGTGGCGCAGGCTGCGCGGCACCCGGTGAGCTGAGCTCCCTGCGGACACACGCGAGGGGCCGCCGCACCGAAGCGTCGGTGCGGCGGCCCCTCGTACAGCCGGGTGCGGCGCGTCAGCGCACGTCGCCCATGAGCTGCTTGACCCTGCCGCGGTACATGAAGACCGCGACACCCGCGGCAACGGCGAGGAAGGCCTCCAGCGCGACCACGCCGGTGCCGTTGAGTTCCACACCCGCGAGGGAGAGCAGACCCGTGGTGCAGTCACCGGCAGTGACGGCCAGGAACCAGACACCCATCATCTGGCTGGCGTACTTGGCCGGAGCCATCTTCGTGGTGACGGAGAGACCCACCGGGGACAGCGTCAGCTCGGCGACCGTCTGGACGAAGTAGATCGCGACCAGCCACATCGCGGCGGCCTTGTGGCCGTCGCTCGCGATCGTCAGCGGCATCAGGAAGAGGAAGAACGACGCACCGGCCAGCACCAGGCCGGAGCTGAACTTCACGATGGTGCTGGGCTCCTTGCCGCGGCGGTTCAGCGACAGCCAGAAGGCGGCGAAGACCGGGGCCAGCGCCATGATCAGGACCGGGTTGACCGACTGGTACCAGGAGACCGGGAATTCCCAGCCGAGGATGCTGTTGTCGGCCGAGGACTTGGCGAAGATCGCGACCGTCGAACCGCCCTGGTCGAAGATCATCCAGAAGACGGCGGCGGCGGCGAAGAACCAGAGGTAGCCGGACATCTTCGACTGCTCGGCGGCGCTGAGTTCCTTGTCGCGCTTGATGCGCACCAGGACGACGATCGGAATGACCAGGCCCGCGATGGTGATGGGGACCAGGAGCCAGTTGAGCGTGTAGACGCCGGTGACGACCGTGACGATGTAGAAGACGGCCGCGACGGCCAGCCAGATCATGCTCTTGCGCAGCGTGCTCGCCCGCTCGGCGGCGGACAGCGGCTTCGGGACGACGAGGCTGCGCTCGTTCAGATGGCGGGTGCCCATCAGGAACTGGACGACGCCCAGCCCCATGCCGAGCGCGGCGAGCGCGAAGCCCAGGTGCCAGCCGACGCTCTCCCCGACAGTGCCGATGATCAGCGGCGCCGCGAAGGCACCCACGTTGATGCCCATGTAGAAGATCGTGAAGCCACCGTCACGGCGCGGGTCGTCCGGGCCGTCGTAGAGGTGGCCGACCATCGTCGAGATATTGGACTTCAGCAGACCGGAGCCGATGGCGACCAGTCCGAGACCGGCGAAGAAGGTGCCCTGCGAGGGCAGCGCCAGCGTCAGGTGGCCGATCACGACGACGGTACCGGCGACGGCGACGGTCTTGCGGGGACCCCAGACACGGTCGCCGAACCAGCCGCCGGGCATGGCGAGCAGGTAGACCAGCGATACGTAGACCGAGTAGATCGCCGTGGCCGTGGCCGGGTTCATGTGAAGCCCGTCGGGGGCGATCAAGTAGAGGGGGAGCAGGGCCCTCATGCCGTAATAGCTGAAACGCTCCCACATCTCCGTCATGAAGAGAGTGGCCAGGCCGCGGGGGTGGCCGAAGAAGGACTTCTCGGATCCAGAAGTACTGGCCGAGTCCTTCGTCAGGCTGGACGCCATGGTCGATCCTTGCTCGCTCGGGACGCGACGCCTTGAGCGTTACGCGCCCGGTGGGGGGAGGCCGGCACCGGCACAGCCGCACCCCATCCCCACGCCTGACAGGGGATTCGTCCCGACTGCCGGACTCGCCGAGGAGCCGACTGAAGGAGACGGGGGCCGACTGCATCGGGATCCACGCCCGGTGCGCATCCTCACGCTCCGGGCCCGGCCACAGGTCATTCACTTGATTCACGACTGGCGGGTACCAGCCGACAGAACAAAAAGAACCCTTGGCGCTAAAAGCTGCCCAAGGGTCCTTGAGTGGTGCAACAGGCGTCGAGCAACCATACGACACGACAGCGCCCGATATGAAAGGAGTTGAGAGATGGATCACAGGTCATGGTGAAACCGCACTCCCATATTCGAAGGTCCTTCTCTCCTTTCCTTGCGGATCCGCAGGCCCTTTCGATTGCCTCACGGCACCCGCCCTGCGCGGACTACCATCACTCCATGACCCGTGTACTGCTCGCCGAGGACGACGCATCCATCTCGGAGCCACTGGCCCGCGCCCTGCGTCGGGAGGGTTACGAGGTCGAGGTCCGCGAAGACGGTCCGACCGCTCTCGACGCCGGCCTCCAGGGCGGAATCGACCTGGTCGTACTCGACCTGGGCCTGCCCGGGGTGGACGGCCTCGAAGTTGCCCGCAGGCTCCGTGCCGAAGGTCACACCACGCCGATCCTGGTGCTGACCGCCCGCGCCGACGAGGTGGACACCGTCGTCGGCCTGGACGCGGGCGCCGACGACTACGTCACCAAGCCCTTCCGTCTGGCCGAACTGCTCGCCCGCGTCCGGGCGCTGCTGCGCCGCGGCGCCACCGAGCCCGCTCCGCAGCCCGCCACCCACGGTGTCAGGATCGATGTCGAGTCGCACCGGGCCTGGATGGGCGAGGAGGAACTTCAGCTCACCGCCAAGGAGTTCGACCTGCTGCGGGTCCTGGTCCGGGACGCCGGCCGGGTCGTCACCCGTGACCAGCTGATGCGCGAGGTCTGGGACACCACCTGGTGGTCGTCGACCAAGACCCTCGACATGCACATCTCCTGGCTTCGCAAGAAGCTCGGCGACGACGCGGCCAACCCCCGCTACATCGCGACCGTACGGGGCGTCGGCTTCCGCTTCGAGAAGAGCTGACGTACGGAAGCACTCATGCGCCGCCGACTGATCAACTCCACGCTCGCCGTGGTGCTCGTGGTGATCGCCGTCTTCGGCGTCTCCCTCGTCATCGTCGAGAGCCGCACCATCAGCAACAGCGCCCAGGAGAGCGTCGACTCCGAGGCGCTGCGGCTGATCAACGTCGTCGAGAGCCGGCTCCTGGCTGCGGAGCGAATCAACCCCGCACTGCTGGCCCAGCAGCTCTCCGGCAAGCGCTACGCACTGGTCGAGATCCCCGGACGTGCCCCCCTCGAAGTCGGTACGCGTCCCACCGGCCAGGTGATCAGCAGCACGGCCGAGGGGGAGCAGGGCGAGCGCGTCACCGTCGAGGAGTCCAGATCCGCCGTCACCCGTGAGATCGGCCGGACCCTGGTGATCATTGGCGCGGTGGCGCTGCTGGCCATCATCTCGGCCGTGCTTCTCGCCGTACGCCAGGCCAACAGACTGGCCTCGCCGCTGACGGACCTCGCCGAGACCGCCGAACGCCTGGGCTCCGGTGATCCGCGCCCGCGCCACAAGCGGTACGGAGTACCGGAGCTGGACCGGGTCGCCGACGTCCTGGACGCCTCCGCCGAACGGATCGCCCGGATGCTGACCGCGGAACGCCGGCTGGCCGCCGACGCCTCGCACCAGCTCCGTACGCCGCTGACCGCGCTCTCCATGCGGATCGAGGAGATCTCGGCCACCGACGACCCGGAGACGGTGAAGGAGGAGGCGAACATCGCCCTCACCCAGGTCGAGCGGCTCACCGATGTGGTGGAGCGGCTGCTGACCAACGCCCGCGATCCGCGTACCGGCTCCGCCGTCGTCTTCGACCTCGACGAGGTCGTCAAGCAGCAGATCGAGGAGTGGCGCCCGGCCTACCGGGGCGAGGGCCGCGCCATCGTCCGCTCCGGTAAGCAGGGGCTGCGGGCCGTCGGCACGCCGGGCGCGGTCGCTCAGGTGCTGGCCGCACTGATCGAGAACTCACTGATGCACGGCCGCGGTACGGTCGCGCTGCGCACCCGGGTCACCGGCAACCAGGCAGTGATCGAGGTCACGGACGAGGGCCCGGGCGTGCCTTCGGAGCTCGGCGCCAGGATCTTCGAGCGGACGATCAGCGGCCGCAACTCCACCGGTATCGGCCTCGCGGTGGCCAGGGACCTCGCGGAGGCGGACGGCGGCCGCCTCGAACTGCTCCAGCAGCAGCCGGCGGTCTTCGCCCTGTTCCTCAGCCGGGTGGCCCTGAAGAGAAAGGAACCGGAACGCCCTGTGCGGTGAGGGATTACGGGACGGCCCCCAGGTCGTTACGGCCCCCAGGTCGTCAGCGACGCACCGGGCGCGACGCGACCCCCGACGCCTGCTCCGCACGCCCCTGCTTCAGGAACCCCTCCGCGCTCAGCACGGCCTCCTTCGCGGGCAGCGCCCTGAACACCCAGGTCCGGTAGGACCAGAAGCGGAACAGTGTCGCGATGCCGATCCCGAGGATCTTGAAGACATTGCTCTGGGCCGGGCTGTCCCACCCGAACCCGTACGTCGCCGTGTACAGCACACCGGTCTCGATGACCGCCCCCACCCCGCTGAACAGCAGGAACAGCGTCAGCTCCCGGGTCCGCCCGCTCTTGTCGCGGTCCCGGTACGTCCAGTATCGGAAGCCGACGTAATTGAAGAGGATGGCGACGACCGTCGCCAGCAGACCTGCTCGCACCACCGGGATGTCCGTGGTGCGCCAGAGCAGGTTGGACACGGTCATATTGACCACCAGGCCGAGTCCGCCGACCGCGCCGAACTTGGCGACTTCCCGGGCCAGCAGATCCAGCCGGGCCCGCAGTGCGCCCCGTTCGCTCATGGTGATCGCTCAGCCCGTCCGTCGGTTACGTCAATCCAGTCATGCTAACGACCTCGCCCGTCGGTTTCCTGTGGATGACCAGTCAGGTGTGGCGATGCTGTGACGTGCCCGCCCGCCGGGGCAGGCGGAGGGCATCGTCGGGCGACCCCCGGGGCGGCAGATACCCTGGATGAGTGACGTTCCCGGTAGTCGGCATGGTCGGCGGCGGTCAGCTCGCCCGTATGACCCACGAGGCGGGCATCCCCCTCGGCATCAAGTTCAAGCTCCTCAGTGACACCCCCCAGGACTCGGCGGCCCAGGTGGTGAACGAAGTCGTCGTCGGCGACTATCGCGACCTGGACACGCTGCGTGCCTTCGCGCGCGGCTGTGACGTGATCACCTTCGATCACGAGCACGTACCGACCGAGCACATGCGGGCCCTGGAGGCGGACGGCATTCCCGTACGCCCGGGACCCGATGCGCTGGTGCACGCCCAGGACAAGGGGGTGATGCGCGCGAAACTCGCCGAGGTCGGCGCGCCCTGCCCCCGCCACCGCATCGTGAAGGACCCGGCCGATGTCGCGGCCTTCGCGGAAGAGGTCGGGGGCTTCCCCGTCGTCCTCAAGACGGTCCGCGGCGGCTACGACGGCAAGGGCGTCTGGGTGGTCCGCTCCGAGGCGGACGCGGCCGACCCCTTCCGTGCCGGTGTCGCGGTCCTCGCCGAGGAGAAGGTCGACTTCGTACGGGAGCTGGCGGCCAATATCGTCCGCTCGCCGCACGGCCAGGCCGTCGCGTACCCGGTCGTCGAGTCGATCCAGGTCGACGGGGTCTGCGACACGGTCATCGCCCCGGCCCCGGAGCTGGACGAGCGGCTCGCGGGCGAGGCCCAGCAGCTCGCTCTCCGTATCGCCTCCGAGCTCGGCGTCGTCGGCCACCTCGCCGTCGAACTCTTCGAGACCCGTGGACCCGACGGGGAGCCCGGCATCCTGGTCAATGAGCTCGCGATGCGCCCGCACAACTCCGGGCACTGGACCCAGGACGGCGCGGTCACCTCGCAGTTCGCCAACCACGTCCGGGCCGTCCTCGACCTGCCGCTCGGCGACCCGCGCCCGCGCGCCCCCTGGACGGTCATGTCCAATGTGCTCGGCGGCGACTACCCGGACATGTACCAGGCGTATCTGCACTGCATGGCCCGCGACCCACAGCTCAAGATCCACATGTACGGCAAGGACGTGAAGCCCGGGCGCAAGGTCGGACACGTCAACACCTACGGCGACGACCTGGCGGACGTGCGCGAGCGCGCCCGGCACGCGGCCGACTACCTGCGAGGAACGATCACCGAATGACTTCCCCCGCCACCGCCGCGCCGGTCGTCGGCATCGTCATGGGCTCGGACTCCGACTGGCCCGTCATGGAAGCAGCGGCCAAGGCCCTCGACGAGTTCGAGATCCCCTACGAGGTCGACGTCGTCTCCGCCCACCGCATGCCGCGCGAAATGATCGCGTACGGCGAGCACGCGGCGGACCGCGGCCTCAAGGCGATCATCGCGGGCGCGGGCGGCGCCGCCCACCTGCCCGGCATGCTCGCCTCCGTCACCCCGCTGCCCGTCATCGGCGTCCCGGTCCCGCTGAAGTACCTGGACGGTATGGACAGCCTGCTCTCCATCGTGCAGATGCCCGCCGGTGTCCCCGTCGCGACCGTCTCGGTCGGCGGCGCACGCAACGCGGGCCTGCTCGCCGCACGCATCCTCGCCGCCCACGACAGCGAGCTGCGGGCCCGCATGGCCGAGTTCCAGCAGGAGCTGAACGACCAGGCGACGGAGAAGGGCAAGCGGCTGCGCAGCAAGGTCACGGGCGCCGACTCCTTCGGCTTCGGGAAGTAGGCCCCCGATGGACCAGCTGAAGCGGGCCACGGAGTTCCTCGTCGAATACCCCGTCGTCGACGGCCACAACGATCTGCCGTGGGCGCTGCGCGAACAGGTCGGCTACGACCTGGACGCCCGTGACATCGCCACCGACCAGTCCGCCCATCTGCACACCGACATCCCACGGCTGCGCGCGGGCGGCGTCGGCGCCCAGTTCTGGTCCGTCTACGTGCGGTCCGACATGGCGGGCGACGAGGCCGTCAGCGCCACCCTCGAACAGATCGACGTGGTCGCCGAGCTGATCGGGCGCCACCCCGCCGACCTGCGGCGCGCCCTGACCGCCGACGACATGGAGGCGGCCCGCGCCGAGGGCCGTATCGCCTCCCTGATGGGCGCCGAGGGCGGCCACTCCATCAACAACTCGCTGGGCACCCTGCGCGCCCTGCACACCCTGGGCGTCCGCTACATGACGCTCACCCACAACGACAACATCGCGTGGGCGGACTCGGCGACCGACGAGCCGGGCGTCGGCGGTCTCTCGCCCTTCGGCCACGAGGTCGTACGGGAGATGAACCGCACCGGCATGCTGGTCGACCTCTCCCATGTGGCGGCCACCACGATGCGCGACGCGCTCGACACCTCCACCGCGCCGGTGATCTTCTCGCACTCCTCGTCGCGCGCGATCTGCGACCACCCGCGCAACATCCCCGACGACGTCCTCGGCCGGCTCCCGGCCAACGGCGGCATCGCCATGGCGACCTTCGTACCGAAGTTCGTCCTCCCGGCGGCCGTCGCCTGGACCCATGCCGCGGACGAGAACATGCGCGCTCACGGCCTGCACCACCTCGACACCACCGCGCAGGCCATGAAGATCCACGCCGCCTTCGAAGCGGCCAACCCGCGCCCGATGGCCACCGTGGCGACGATCGCCGACCACCTCGACCACATGCGCGAGGTCGCAGGGATCGACCACATCGGCATCGGCGGCGACTACGACGGCACCGCCTTCCTCCCGGAGGGCCTACAGGACGTCGCGGGCTACCCGAATCTGATCGCGGAGCTGCTCGGCCGGGGCTGGTCCACCGCCGATCTTGCCAAGCTCACCTGGCAGAACGCGGTACGGGTGCTGCGCGACGCCGAGGACGTCGCACGCGAGCTGAGCACGCGCCGGGCCCCGTCCCACGCCACGATCGAGCAGCTGGACACCCCGGCAGGCTGAGCCGGAGTCCCTGAGTGCGGGGCGCCCCAGGGCGCCCCGCACGTTCTTCTGCCCGCGTTTCTGCCCGCGCCAAGACGCACACCCACCGCGCGAAGCGCGGCTGAGACCGGTCCGGAGACCGGATGCGTCAGGCCTTCGGGCGCCCCATCGCCCGGTACGTCCAGCCGGCCTCGCGCCACAGCTCGCTGTCGAGCGCGTTGCGGCCGTCCAGGATTATCCGGCAGGACGCGACCTCGCCGAGCGCCGCCGGGTCCAGCTCGCGGAACTCGCGCCACTCCGTCAGATGCAGCACCACATCCGCGCCGCGCACCGCCTCCAGCGCCGAGTCCGCGTAACCGAGGGTCGGGAAGAGCCGCCGGGCGTTGTCCATGCCCTTGGGGTCGAAGACCGTGACCTGACCGCCCTGCAGATGGATCTGCCCGGCCACGTTGAGTGCCGGTGAGTCCCGTACGTCGTCCGAGTCCGGCTTGAACGTCGCGCCCAGCACCGCGACCCGCTTGCCGAGGAACGAATCGCCGCCCACGGCCTCCCGGGCCAGCTCCACCATGTGACCGCGGCGCCGCATATTGACGGAGTCGACCTCGCGGAGGAAGGTCAGCGCCTGGTCCGCGCCCAGCTCACCGGCGCGCGCCATGAAGGCCCGGATGTCCTTGGGCAGGCAGCCGCCACCGAAACCGATCCCGGCCCGCAGGAACTTGGACCCGATCCGCTCGTCGTACCCGATCGCCTCGGCCAGCTTCTTCACATCGCCGTCGGCGGCCTCGCAGACCTCCGCCATGGCGTTGATGAACGAGATCTTCGTGGCCAGGAAGGAGTTGGCCGCGGTCTTCACCAGCTCGGCGGTCGGGAAGTCCGTCACCACGAACGGCGAACCCTCGGCGACCGGCACCGCGTACACCTCGCGCAGCAGCTTCTCGGCCCGCTCGCTCGCCACGCCGACGACGATCCGGTCCGGGTGCAGGGTGTCCTTCACGGCGAAGCCCTCGCGCAGGAACTCCGGGTTCCAGGCCAGCTCCGCTTCCGCACCCACCGGCGCCAGCTCCGCCAGCCGCGCCGCGAGCCGGGCCGCCGAACCCACCGGCACGGTCGACTTCCCGACGACCAGGGCGGGCCGGGTCAGATGCGGTGCCAGCGACTCGAAGGCGCTGTCGACGAAGCTCATGTCGCAGGCGTACTCGCCGTGCTTCTGCGGAGTGTTCACGCAGACGAAGTGCACATCGCCGAAGGCCGCCACCTCTTCCCATGAAGTGGTGAACCGCAGCCGCCCGGTGGCTCCCTCGATGCCCTCCACATGCTTGCGGAGCAGTTCCTCCAGGCCCGGCTCGTACATCGGGACCTTGCCGGTGCTCAGCATCTCGATCTTCTCGGGCACGACATCGAGGCCGAGCACTTCGAAGCCCAGTTCCGCCATGGCCGCGGCGTGGGTGGCGCCGAGGTAGCCGGTGCCGATCACAGTGATCCTGAGGGCCATGCAGTGCTCCTGGAAGATGCGGACAGACGTGCGGTGAACGAGCATAGTCGTGCCCCCGAAGGCCCGGTTTCCGACCGCCTGCGCAGCTTCTACCACCCCTGTCGCGAAGCTCACGCACGCTTCGCATAGGCCGCGGCGGGAGGTGCGCCCTAAAATTGGGTTACTTAACGGTAGTTAGCTTCTTTGGGGAGTGAGCGTCTTGGCGGGTTCGACCGATTTCGACCTGTACCGTCCGGCCGAGGAGCACGAGATGCTCCGCGAGACGGTGCGTGCGCTCGCCGAGGCGAAGATCGCCCCGCACGCGGCGGCCGTCGACGAGGAGGCGCGCTTCCCGCAGGAGGCGCTGGACGCCCTGACCGCCGCGGACCTGCACGCGGTGCACGTACCCGAGGAGTACGGCGGCGCCGGCGCAGACGCCCTCGCCACGGTCATCGTGATCGAGGAGGTGGCCCGTGTCTGCGCCTCCTCCTCCCTCATCCCGGCCGTGAACAAGCTCGGCTCGCTCCCCGTGGTCCTCTCCGGTTCCGAGGACCTGAAGAAGAAGTACCTGGGCCCGCTCGCCAAGGGCGACGGCATGTTCTCGTACTGCCTCTCCGAGCCCGACGCGGGTTCCGACGCGGCCGGCATGAAGACCAGGGCCGTGCGCGACGGCGACTTCTGGGTGCTCAACGGCGTGAAGCGCTGGATCACCAACGCGGGCGTCTCCGAGTACTACACGGTCATGGCCGTCACCGACCCGACCAAGCGCTCCAAGGGCATCTCCGCCTTCGTCGTCGAGAAGTCGGACGAGGGTGTCTCCTTCGGCGCCCCGGAGAAGAAGCTCGGCATCAAGGGCTCCCCGACCCGCGAGGTCTACTTCGACAACGTCCGTATCCCCGCCGACCGCATCATCGGCGAGGAGGGCACCGGCTTTGCCACCGCGATGAAGACCCTGGACCACACCCGTATCACGATCGCGGCCCAGGCCCTCGGCATCGCGCAGGGCGCCCTCGACTACGCCAAGGGCTACGTCCAGGAGCGCAAGCAGTTCGGCAAGCCGATCGGCGACTTCCAGGGCGTCCAGTTCATGCTCGCCGACATGGCCATGAAGCTGGAGGCGGCCCGCCAGCTCACCTACTCGGCCGCCGCCAAGTCCGAGCGCCTCGACGGCGACCTCACCTTCTTCGGCGCCGCGGCCAAGTGCTTCGCCTCCGACGTCGCGATGGAGATCACCACGGACGCGGTCCAGCTGCTCGGCGGCTACGGCTACACGCGGGACTACCCGGTGGAGCGGATGATGCGCGACGCGAAGATCACGCAGATCTACGAGGGCACGAATCAGGTCCAGCGGATCGTGATGGCCAGGAACCTTCCCTAGCAGGGTTTTTGCAGGTCAGAAGCTGTCGCATTGCTCTGAATCGCTCGAACAAAACAAAGAACGCCCCTGCCAAGAACGGCAGGGGCGTTCGTTTGTTGGTCAGCGTCGCAGTTCCCGGTATGAGTCCAGCACGCGCAGTGCAGACATGAACTTCGGCCGGAAACCGGGACAGTGCCGCTCCGTTGGCAGCATCCACACTCCCCAGCAGGCCAAACAGCGCATCACCCCGGAGTGCTCCGGGTCAGACTCCGCACTACCGCCGCACTGTGGACACTGCTGCATGGTGGCTCCCCTATGCGGCTACGTCGAACTCACCCAGCTTCGCACCGTTCAGGAAGTCGGTCCATTCCACGGCTGTGAACTCGACCGTCTGGCCGGACACGGTGCTACGGATCGCCACCTTGCCGGGGACGTTGGTGGCAACCTCGACACAGCGAGGGTCGTTGTTGTTGTACTGGCACGCACTGGACGTGCGGAACTCGAACTCGGGGACTGCGGTCATGCGCGGTACCTCTCTCTGGGAGTAATGCACTGCACTTGCGACCCGCCCCGGTCGCTCGACCTGTCCAGGGTTTTTACCACCGGGGCGGGGCTTACGCCGCCCCTGCCGGGATTCCGATTGGGTACGGGGGAGCCCAGTTCGGCTACATCCGGCAGGGACGGAGAATGGGGGTCAGGTCACCACCTGATCGGCTCCAGCTCCCCGCCGGCGCAAGCCGGGCAAGGGACCTTGAACGTGTGATGGCAGGTGAGGCAGCCAGCGAACCCGCAGCAGTCAGGGCACCAGATCGAGCGGTGACCGATGCAGACTCCGCAGTAGGTCTGAGGGGGCGTCGGGGCCTCGACCGTGGGACTCGGTGGAGCCTTGCGTTCACGCTTCTGGGGCGGACGCGTTGCTGCCTGGACGCTCACAGTCCGCCCCTGCGGCTCCGCTCGTTGGCTTCGGCGACCCTGGCGCTCAGTTCCTCTCGCGCTGCTTGTGTGCGGGCTTGGTAGTCCGGGCACTTCGGGCTTCCGCACTCGCACCGGGGCCAGCGCAACGCCGAACCGGGGGCCAGGTCCGCCCCTTCGGGGCCAGGATTGCTCTTCTGCACCATGAGCACTCCGTCTGCGCTGATTGCTCCGGAGAGGCGGGAGAGGAACCATCGGGTCTCACTGCTGCCCAGACGATCAGTCGATCCGGTTTCCTGCGCCCTGCCCTCGCCCATCACGCCGCACCCTCTCGATCGGTTCCGCGTCGATGTGCCGACGGTAGGAAGGGACGAGTGCCGGGCTCCACAAACTTGCATGAGCTTGCACAGCAATTGGGTTGGCCAGTAGTGCTATTGACGTTGTCTCCGCAGTTCAACGAAGCTGATGCAAGCCCGAGCAAGCGCCTGGACCAGGGAGCCAGCCATGGCCGTAGAGTTCATTGGAATCGACCCAAAAACGGACCGGGATCACTGCCCCGCCGTGTGGGCGGACGCAGAAGCTCAGGAGGTCTTGTTGCAGGGGTGGAAGCCGAGCCCCGAGACTCAGGTGGAGTGCGAGGCGAGCAGCCCCGCGAACGGCTCGGTACCCGACAGCGAAGCCATCGTCAGGATTCCGGCCCGGATGATTCCGATGATCAGGGAGGCGTGTGATGCCGTCGAGCGTGCCCAGCTTCGCTGAGCTGCTTGGCCAGTGCAAGCGATCCGCCCTGCATCTGGAGTTGCGCGACTCATACGCCTCCACGGATCGGTTCGAGGCGTGGAAGCGTGGGGAGCGGATCAGTTGGGAGGACCGTGAGTCCTGGTGGCATCCCTATGACCAGTTGATCGCGGACACCGTGGCCAGGGGCGTGGCGATCCGAAGGGCACGGGTAGTCTCTGAGCCGGTCTCGGATTACATCCGCTGGGAGCACTACGTCACTCATGCCAACGTCGCGGCAGGGGAGCGAGTCCGCTGGCTGCCCCGGCGACGAGCCACGACCATCCCCCTGCCGGGAAACGACTTCTGGCTGTTCGATGACGTACTACTCCGGGTGCATCACTTCTCCGGCGAAGGCGCGGTGGTGGAAGACGAGATCACGGCCGATCCGGAGGCAGTGAAGCTGTGCTCCGCTGCGTTTGAAGCGGTCTGGGAGCGAGCGATCCCGCACCACCAGTACAAGATCTGACGAAAGCCAGCTCCATGCCCCCGCACCCCTCTTCACGCGTTCAGAAGGCCCGCGAAGTCCTGGCCAGCCGTCTGCGCGAGACACGGAGAGACGCAGGGATCAGCGGGCGGGAGCTGGCCGTCAGGTGCGGTTGGTCCGAGTCGAAGTCGTCCCGGATCGAGAATGCCAAGACGCCTCCCTCCGATGCCGATATTCGAGCGTGGTGCAGGGCCTGCGCCGCTGAGGACCAGGCCCCCGATCTGATCGCGGCCAACAGGCAGTCCACTGAAGCGCATGTGGAGTGGAAGCGGCTTCAGCGGACCGGCCTTCGGCGCCTGCAAGAGAGCACCGGCGACCTGTACCAACAAACTAAGACCTTCCGCGTCTACGTATCCGACGTGATCCCTGGCTTCCTTCAGACCCCGGGGTACGCGTCCGCGCTGCTGTCCTCCATCGCGGATTTCCGAGGGACACCGGACGACGTGAGCGAGGCCGTTGCAGCCCGGATACGGCGTAACGAGGTGCTGAGCAAGGGTGGGCGCCGGTTCTCCTTCGTGCTGGAGGAGTCGGTGTTGCGATACCGGCTGTGCAGCGCTGAAACCATGGCGGCGCAGCTTGGTCACCTGCTCGGGGTCATGGACCTTCAGAACGTCGCCGTGGGCATCGTCCCGTTCTCCGGGCAACGGGCTGTGTGGCCCATGCCGACCTTCACGATTTTCGACGACAAGAGGGTTCACGCCGACACCCTTGATGCCGCCTCCACGCTCACACAGCCCAGCCAGGTTGAGCTGTACACCCGGGCCTTTGAACGCCTCTCGCAGCAGACTGCACGGGGAGCAGCGGCCCGCTCCCTCATCGCGGACGCGGTGGCATCCCTGAGCTGACCAGCGACGGCGACACCTCGCGTACGGCTGATCATGGGGAAATGCTGGGGAGGCACCCCGTGAAGGGGGTTTCCGTGCAGGTCAGAGCGATACATGCTGTAAAGCACGCAGATTTACGAGGGCACGAATCAGGTCTAGCGGATCGTGATGGCGCGGAACCTGCCGTAGCAGGGTTTCGCAGGGCAGCGGGCATGTTTCATGGCTCGCGGACCGTGATCGCTTCGGGTTCGCTTCGGATTGATCACGGGCTTCATGCTGGGGAAGTCCTGGGCTGACACTGGGCTCTGAACCGGGATCTGCGGCACTGGATGGACCATGCCTACGCCTCGATATCAACTCTGGTCAGCGCCACCGGAATTCGGCCGGCGGCCACCCAGGACCTGATGACCGGCTCCGCGGGCGATCCGAAGGCGCCCGCCAGCAGGATGTGCAGCAGGAGCTCGGCGGCCGTCGCGAACAGCACCGGGGAGGACTCCTGGTCGTAGCCCGCTCGGTCGATCACCAGCCGTCCGGCCGGCAGCGCCCCACTGCTGAGGTCCGCATGCAGGCCGGCCTCCGCAGCATGATCCAGCCCTTCGGGCAGTCCCGGCAGCAGCGCACCGCGCAGCAGCCCCTGCTGTGGCGTAGGCCGGACCGTCTCCCAGTGCCTGACCCGCCAGGACAGCCGGTCCCCTTCTCCCGGCACGAACTCGCCACCCACCAGAGCCCTGAACCGCGCACGGCCCTGGTTCTGCTGCAGTTCCAGGACCGCGCGGGACCGGACGCCCGTGGTGACCGGGCGTGCGAGGGCCAGCCCGCTGAGCTGGCGCTTGCCCAGAAGGCTGAACTCACGGCGGTCGTCGTCGACTGCCGCGCTTCGGCCGGACGTCCTCACCACAAACACGCAGAACTTCTCCGTTTCGTGCAAGACCGGAATCAGCGACGCGAGCGCGCGTTGCTGTCACATGATCCGCCGGACACAACGTAGACCAGGCGGCGCTGTTTCAAGACGCCGTGCCCGCTCGCCGCGTAGCCGTACTTGCCTCGGTGGGGGCACTCGCTTCCATGAGGCAGGCGGCACCGTTGCCACCAGTCGTCCCAGATCCCATGCTGCATGAAGTACGTCCGGATTCCGCGTCGCCCACTCGGACGCGCGCCACTGTGATGCGGCGCCACCGCGTACCTTTCCCTCCATGACCGACATCGCCGCACTCACCGGCCTGTTCACCGCCCTCGGCGCCGACGACGCCGAGGGCTGGGCCGACTCCGAGGCCGAGGAGAACATTCCGCAGCTCGCCCGCTACCGGTTCCTGCGCATGGTCTGGCAGGACATCGACGGGTGGAGTACGGCGGCCCCCGACTGGGTCGAGGCCTACCGGAAGGACGGGCTCGCCGGCGGCGCCGTCGAGCGGGCGTTGGCCCTCGGTCTGACCCCCGACGACCTGGGGGAGATAGCCCGCGAGGTGGCGAAGGAGACCGCGTTCGGCCTTCTCCATGGACTGGCCGACCCGGCCGACGGCGACCTTCCGCCCGAGGTCGAACAGAAGCTGCCCGGCTGGTGCCTGGCCGAGCTGACACCGCAGGGCGAGCCCACGGGACGGATTCTGGACGCGCTGTACGAGGACCTGGACGAGGTCGAGCCGCAGGGGCCCGCGGGAGGCGTGCGATGACCGCGTTCGACGTGAGCGAGCGGCGGATCTGGGACGGGCGGGCCGAGAGCTACGCCCGGACCTTCGCGCGGCTGTGCGCCCATGCGGTGCCCGCGCTGCTGGATGCTGCCGGGGTCGGGCCCGGAACGCGGGTGCTCGATGTGGGGTGCGGCAGCGGCAGCGTGACGGTGGCGGCCGTCGGGCGCGGTGCGGTCGTACGAGCCGTGGACGCCGAACCCGGAATGGTGGAGATGACCCGGCGTGCCGCACCCGGGGTCGATGTCCGGTGCGGGTCGCTTCCACAACTTTCTTACGAAAAAGGCGAGTTCGATGCCGTCGTGGCGAACTTCGTGCTCAATCATGTCGGCCGTCCACTGGACTCCCTGGCCGAGCTGTGCCGGATCACCCGTCCCGGCGGCCGCGTCGCCGTCACCATCTGGCAGGCGCCGGGCGGCCCAGGTCAGGCGCTGATCGGGCGGGCTGCCGAGGCGGCAGGGCTGACCCGGCCGCAGTGGCTGGCCAGCGTCGACCCCGAGCACAACTTTCCGCGCACCCTGGAAGGGCTGGGCGCGCTGCTGGAGGCGGCCGGCCTCGACGGCGTACGGAGTGAGGCGCTGGCCTGGGACCACCGCGTCGGGGCGGAGGACTGGTGGGCCGGGCCGGCCGCCGGCGTGGCCGCGATCGGGCAGCTGGTCAACAGTCGGGGGCCGGCGGGGGTGGCAGCGGCCAAGCGGGAGTACGACGCGCTGTGCACCGAATTCATGGCGGAAGACGGCCGGTTGGCGCTGCCGCATGTGGCGTTGCTGGCCCGGGGGAGCAGGCCGGGAGGGGACGAGGCAAGCGGGCGACCGTTTCCGCAGGCGCACTGACCAGGGGAGTTCGGCCGCAGTCGGAAGGCCCTCCCAGCCGCCCTCCGCTGCGACCGGCCGGGCCGCCATTCGCACCGCCCGGCCGAGGCAGGCCGGGTGGGAAGTCGTGAACGGGAGGCGGGCCTGCACATGGGAGGGCGCAGCCGTCGGGGCGGGGGCTACTCCTCGGCGAAGATTTCCTCGGCGGTGGTGGCGGTGGCGGCGCGGTTGAGCCACTGGTGCAGGAGTTGGGGGTCGTCGCAGCTGGTGATTTTCTGGCGGGTCTCGTCGGTGACCGCGATTCCGCGTACGTCGAGGATGAGCAGGAGTCCTTCGGCTCGGCCCTCGGCTCGGCCTTCGTCCCGGCCTTCGTCCCGGATTTCTTCGGATAGGGCTGACTTGTAGAAAGAAAGGTCCACGGCCACCAGGTTCCTCCACTGTTGTGCGGCCGGGCGGTTGCCCAGGCCCTGTGCGATGAGTTCGACGATGGGATCGGCGATGGTTTCCGGCACGTCCCGCAGTGTGGCGGACAGGGTTTTCAGTATGGCACCGACGTCCGGATTGTCAGCGTGTGTGATGGCGGCCAGGGAGGCGAGTGCGAGGTCTTTGCGGGCTTCGGCCACTTCGGTGATGACGGGCATGTTGTGCGGGCCGGCGACGAGGGGGTACAGGGCGAGTGTCTGCCATTGGCGGAGGCCGATGGAGATCGGGCGTGCGGCCCATTCGGCGGTGGCGTGGTCCTGGCAGACGACCAGTAGCAGGGATGGCAGCCGGTATTTGTTGTTGAGGTAGGTGACGTAGTAGGGCCAGCTGACGGTCTTGTCGGGGTCCTTCTTGCCCTGGGCCTCGATGGCGAGGAGGAAGGGGCCCTGGTCCTCGGTTTCGATCCGCAGCAGGGTGTCTACGCGACGTTCGACCGGTCGGGCCTCGGTGAGGTCGGTGGGCATAAGGGTGACTGAGGTGGGTGGTGGGATGGCGACTCCGAGCACTTCGGAGACGCCGGAGAAGAGGCCCGGGTAGTCCTGGAAGATGCGGTGCATTGCCTCGTGGCGCGAGCTGACCATGCGGGTCCGTTCGGGTTGTTGGTGATGTTTCGGTCAGGCGGCTGTGTGCGGTTCGGCGCGGCAGTCTCGGCACCGGCCGGGGTGGCGGGAGCGGAAGGCGCGGTCGCAGCCGTCGCAGTTCTGGAGCGGGATGACGATGACGCCGGGGTGCGCGAGTGTTGGGTCCTGGGCTCCCGGAAGCGGCGGTGGCAGGAGGGTCGTGATCCGGTGGCGCAGGAGCATGGCCGGGTGCTTCAGGGGGCGCGGGAGGTCGGTGATGAGGGCGTGGCGGATGGTGTCGGGGTGGGCGTCGCGTTCAAGCCAGGTGGCGACGCCTGGGGTGAGGGCGCGGATGTCGTTCTCGGAGAGGACGAGTTGAGGTGCGTGGCGGCGCAGGTCGGCGAGGAGCACGGAGGCCGTGCGCTGAAGCTCAGGGTTCAGCGCCTGCGGCTGGGGGAGTGGCGGAGGCGGTGTCGTGCGTGCGGTGGGGGCCGGTACGAGGACGGGGGCGGGGTGCGGCTGCGGTGCGGGCGCCGGGGGTGATGCGGGCGCTGATTGCGGTACGGGGGTTTGTGGTGCCTGGGCGGGGTTCGGCACGAGTAGGGGAATCGGGGCTGGAGCGGGTGCCGGTTCGGGCGCGGGCTCGCTTGGTAGTGGCGGCGGTGCAGGCCGCGGGGCTGCCGGTTTGCTGCGCCTGGTCCGCGGCTCGGGTACTGGGGTGGCGGACGCGGTGGACGCGGTGGCGCCTGGCTGGTTGTACGAGACCGTGCGCGTAACGATGCGGCCGTCGGGGAGGCGTACGCGGCTGCGGTGCAGGTAGCCGGTGGCTTCGAGTTCGCGCAGGGCGGCGGCGATGCGGGTCTCGCTCTCGGGGAAGCGTTCGGCGAGGTGTTTGATGCCGATCCTGGCTCCGGCGGGGAGCGACTGGATGTGGGCGGCGAGCCCGATCGCGGTGAGGGAGAGTCCGCGGTGCTGGGCGAGGTGGTTGCCGATGACGGTGAAGCCTGCGGTGTGCCGGAAGTTGATGTGGATGACACCGGATGACGGTGTGGCGCCCCCGGGAGTGGGGGGCGGGGCGCACGGGGGCGCGGTAATCTGCTGGGTATCCATCGGGAAGCCCTTTACTTCCTTGGTGGTCAGGCCCTCGGTCGAGAGTGGTGTCTCGCCGGGGGCCGTCGCATGTCTGCAACTGGCGCGGCGAGCATATGCCTGCCAACCCGTGTGAAATCCAGCCCAGTTGCCCTATGTCACCCGCGCGAGTGACGCGGCCGGGGTGGGGTCGGGTTTGGGTGGGGAGGGTGATTTCCCAGGTTCTTCAAAGCTTTATGCGTCGTGGGGCGCGGCGACGTGGCTCACCGAGTCGTGGGCCTCCGCGACCTGGTGGAGCGGTCACGGTGAACTGCCGGGTGGGAACGGAATGTTCGGTTCGGGGGATTTCTTGGGTCACGGCACTCAGCGTGGCCGGGCGTGCGTTCCCGATGACGAGCCGGGGGTGGCCGTGGTCGCAGCGGTGGGCCGCCAAATCAAGGCGTGGCGGGAGGCGGCGGGGCTGCGGGCCGGCGAGTTCGGGACCGCGATCGGGTACGGGGAAGACCTGATCTACAAGGTGGAGGGCGGGCGGCGCATCCCTCGTCCGGAGTTTCTGGACAGGGCGGACGAGGTGCTGGGTGCGGGTGGGAAGCTCGCTGCGATGAAGCGGGATGTGGCGGAGGTCCGGTACCCGAAGAAGGTTCGGGATCTGGCGAAGCTGGAGGCCAAGGCCGTTGAGTTGGAGGCGTACCACCACCACAACATCAACGGCCTGTTGCAGACCGAGGAGCATATGCGGGCCCTGTTCGCGTCGTGGCTGCCGGCCTACACGCTGGATGAGATGGACCGGGTGGTGGCCGCTCGCATGGCCCGACGATCCATCTTCGACCGGGATCCCCTTCCGTCGCTGAGCTTTGTCCAGGAAGAGGTGACGCTTCGCCGCCCGGTCGGAGGCACAATGGTGCTGCGCCGACAACTCGAACGCCTCTTGGAAGTAGGGCAGTTGCGGAATGTGGCGATCCAGGTGATGCCGACCCATCGCGAGGAACATCCTGGGACGGGTGGGCTGATCGAGGTGCTGAAGTTCCCCGACGGTAGTGCGGTGGGGCGTTCCGAGGGTGCGTTCAGCGGCCGTCCGGTCTCTGACCCGAAGCAGCTCAGAATCCTTGGGTTGCGCTATGGGATGATCCGGGCCCAGGCTCTTACGCCGCGTGAGTCGCTGGCCTTTATCGAGCAAGTTCTGGGAGAGACATGATCCACAAGCCCTCTGCCGGGGACGACTCGGAGCTGGAGTGGTTCAAGAGCAGTTACAGCAGCAGTGGCGACGGTAACGACTGCGTCGAGGTCGCGTGCGTACCCGGTGCGGCCCACGTTCGTGACTCCAAGAACGCTCAAGGCCCTCGCCTCGCCTTCGGGCCCGACGCCTGGGCGGGCTTCGTCTCCTACGCTGCCGAGCGCTGATCCCGCTCGGCCGGCAGCCCGTGCACGACGACTTCCGTCAGCCCTCGTCGTCCTCGCCGTCCTCCCCGCACCGAGGCGGTCAAGGGCCGCCTCGGTGCGCGTACCAGGGAAACGCGTTCCCGTATTCCCCGTACCTTCCACCCACGTCATCGGCACACTGGGTGCATGAACGATCACTATCAGGCACCGCCGGATCACCTCGTCATCAATGTGCAGCGTCGGGACGACCCGGTGTCCCTGGTCACCGAGGCGGACGCGTTCGCCGCGTCCCGGACGTACGGGAAGATCGTGGTCCGGGGGCCGCTCTTCGGTATCGCCGAGCAGCGCCGCGGCGAGCGGCCGCGATGGCGGCTGCTGACCGACATGGGCACCGGCTTTCCGCAGGATGCCCGCGACGAGTTGAACTCCCATCTCTGGTTCAAGGCCAAGGACGAAACGGACGACCCCCGCGAGCGGCGCATCCTGCTGGACGCGGTGGCCCGGCTGGAGACCGAGCCGCTGAATGAACTGACCGTCGGTGATACGCGCTACCGCGTCGTGCGCGCCGACGAGTTCGCCCGGACCGGCGAGGGGCGCCTGGAGCCGCCCAGGCCCACGGACGTCGACTCGGAGGGCTGGGAGACCCAGCCGCGCACGCCCTCGACCACCAAGGGCTTCGTCATCGACCACGCGGCGGCGGTAGGGCTGACGGAGGGCCTGGACCGGATGGGCCTGGTGCCGCTCTCGTACACTTCGGAGCGCTTCCCGCCCGATGTACTGGCGGATTCACAACGGGCGTTGAGGACCCATCCGGGCCTGGTGCTGCTGCCGGTCGTCTTCCGGGTGATGGAGCGCAAGGAGAAGTCCTGGTCGATGGCGTCGAGTCAGCACCCCACCCCGCAGGACGCGCGGCGCTCACTGGCCCACTATCTGAAGACGGTCCTGCCGCTGACCGGGGAGGCCGACGAGCAGGAGGCCGCCGTGTACGCGCGGGCGGCGGAGGCGTTCACACGGCGACTGCGGCCCAACGAGCTGAACGTAAGGGGGCGTTGCTTCGAGATCGCTCGGATCGAACGGATGATGCGCGTCGGTCCCGCCGGTCCGGAAGGTCCACGGCGCTCTGACATCGACGTCCAGGAACCCACGCAGATCCATCCCACGATGGATGAATGGGGCAACATCGACTACAGCGAATAGCGGTGGGGCCGGAACCCGGCGCGGGCCTGGCAACAGGGCCCGGACGGCGAACCGTCCGGGCCCTGTTGCCAGGCGTCGTCAGTCGTCGGAGACGGTGACCTTCTCGTCGTTGTTGAGCTGTTCCACCAGCTGCTTGACCTTGGCCTTGTCCCAGACCAGATTGCCGCCGGTGGAGCCCGAGATGGGCATGTTCATCGATGTGCCGTCACCGCCCGTGACGCCCTTCATGGCGAAGAACATCTGCCCCAGAGACCAGATCGACATGTCCTTGTCCACGATCAGGGTGTCCAGGCCGGCGCTCATCGTCGGGTACAGCTTGAACGGGTTGAGGATCGTGGACGGCGTCGCCGTCTGACTCGCCAGCGCTGCGAGGAACTTCTGCTGGTTCTTCGTACGGTCCAGGTCGCTGCCCGCGAAGGCGTACCGGGTCCGCACGAAGGCCAGCGACTGCTCGCCGTTCAGCGTCTGCTTGCCCGCCTTGAAGTCGGCGCCGGACTTTTTGTCCTTGAACGCCTTGGGGATGTCCATCTCCACCCCGCCGATCGCGTCCACGATCTTGGCGAAGCCGCCGAAGCCGATCTCGACGTAGTGGTCGATGTGCAGACCGGTGTTGAACTCGACGGTCCGGACGAGGAGTTCGGGTCCGTCCTCGGCGTACGCGGCGTTCAGCTTGGTGAAGCGGCCACGGGCCGGGTAGACCTTGCCGGAGTCGGATCCCTTGTACGAGGGGATCTCGACGTTCGAGTCACGCGGCAGGGAGATCAGCGTCGGGCCGTTCGATCCGTCGTGCAGGATCATCATCGAGTCGGTCCGCTTGCCCTCGGCGGAGCCCGTGTGGAGCTTCTTCTTGTCCTCGGCGGTCATGCCTGCGCGGCTGTCGGAACCGACGATCAGGTAGTTGGTGCCGTCGCCGCTCTCCGGCCGCTCGATGACCTTGGAGAGGTCCACCTCGCGCTTGAGCTTGGAGTCGGCCCAGAAGTACGTGCCGATGGAGACCGCGAGCACCACGACGGCCAGGGACAGCGCGCCTACCTTTATTCGGCGGCGCCAGTCGGGCGCCGGACGCGACTGGACGTAACCGCCGTCGCTCCGGCCGCCACCGCCATAGCCGTTGCCCCGGCCGCCACCGTTGCCACCGCCGCCGTAGACCTGGCCCGTGTTGTAACCGCTGTCGTACCCTGCGCTGTTGTCGTAGCCGCCGGAGTACTGGGGCGGCTGCCGGGGCCCGGGCGGTGCGGGGCGCTGCTGCGGCGGTGCCGGACGCCGCTGGACGTGCCGCATCACACGGGCGCTCTCGGGCCGGTCGCTGTCGCTGCCCTGTCCGTAGCGGTGGCCGCTGCGGTTGTCGTCGGTCCAGCCCTCGGGCCAATCGTTCATGCGGACCAGTGTGCAGGCCGGGCGCCCCGCTATTACAGGGGGTACGGGAAATCGCATCGGGGCTGTTGCGAAGCTGATGCATTGCCGCCGAGCGGAAGCCCGCGCATAAGGTGGACGGTATGACAGATCAGGCCCCACGCCCGGAGGGCGACATTCCGGGCAAGCCGACCGCCGCTTCCCGGACCACCCTCAGCCACATCATGACCGGCAGCGACACCAATCTGCTGGGTACGGTGCACGGTGGTGTGATCATGAAACTGGTGGACGACGCGGCCGGTGCCGTGGCCGGCCGGCACTCCGGCGGACCCGCGGTGACGGCCTCGATGGACGAAATGGTCTTCCTGGAGCCGGTCCGCGTGGGTGACCTTGTTCACGTCCGCGCCCAGGTGAACTGGACGGGCCGCTCCTCGATGGAGGTCGGCGTCCGGGTCATGGCCGAGCGGTGGAACGAATCCACCCCCGCCCAGCAAGTCGGCAGCGCGTATCTGGTGTTCGCCGCGGTCGACGCGGACGGCAAGCCGCGCCCCGTACCGCAGGTGATCCCGGAGACCGAACGCGACAAGCGGCGCTACCAGGAGGCGCAGATCCGGCGCACCCATCGCCTCGCCCGGCGCCGCGCGATCAAGGAACTGCGCGAGAAGCGCGTGGCGGACGGCATCGAGGACTAAGACCGACCGGCAAATGGGGGGCGGCGTCGCGGGGCTGGGCACGCGCATCTGCCGCGTTGTCGTCAATCACCATGGCTCCGCCATGTCTCAATCCTTCGCCTTGCAGCTGCACGCACCCAGCCCCGCTCCTTCTCCCACCCCCCATTTGCCGGTCGGTCTGAACCCCGGCGTACCCGCGGTCACGGGCAGGCCACCTGGTCGCCCGTGACCGCGCCGAATTCGCCCCGGTTCGTCTCCTCGGCCCGCACCCGTTGCACCTTCTCGAAGTCCGCGCCCGCCGTCACCTTCATCGTGGGGCCCTGCCCCCGCACCGCCCGCAGCTCGGCCCCGGGCACTGCCACGGCCAGGGACTTCGCGGAAAGGTCCCAGCGCGGGTCGTAGGCGATCAGGGTGTGCTTGAGACCCTGCGGCTCCCCGTTCTGCGGGGCCCGTGTGGTGTTGAAACCGGTGGCGCGCAGTGCGTCGTCGACCGTCTTGCCGAGTCCGTCCTTCGAGGTCCCGTTGTAGACCTGGACCCGGATCTGCTGCGGGGCGACACCGACCTTCACGGCCTTCACCTGCTCGGGGCGCACCGGGGTGAGCGGCCGGTCGTCGCGCAGCGCCTGGAAGAGCTTTTTCGACTTCCGCTCGTCCCACTTGACCGTGGAGCCGATGCCCTTGACCGGGTAGGCGACATTCCCCATCGGCACGGAGGCGAACTCGGACGAGGCGGGGGAGAAGCCGCGCATCGCCTGGCCGAGCTCCAGCATCTGCTCCGTACCGAACCCCTTGTCGGCCCGGACCGAGCCCAGCATCGCCGAGGCGACGTCCCGGAACTTCACCGGGTTCATCAGCACACCGCTGTGGGCCGCCTGCTTGATCAGCGAGGCGAGGAACTTCTGCTGACGCTGCATCCGGCCCAGGTCGGAGGCCCCGTCGATATGCCGGGAGCGCACGTACTGAAGCGCCTGCCCGCCGTCCAGATCATGGGTGCCCGCAGGGAGATCGAGACCGGTGTACGCGTCCTTCAACGGCCGGGTCGTGCAGATCTGCACCCCGCCCAGGGTGTCCACCGTCTTCATGAAGCTGGTGAAGTCGACCTCCAGGTAGTGGTCGATCTTGACGCCCGTCATGTGCTCGACGGTACGCACGGTCAGGCCGGGCCCGCCCTCGGCGTAGGCGGCGTTCAGCTTCACCGGGTGGGCGGCGCGCATCCGGCCGGTCGTCCGGTCCTTGTGCTCGGGGATCTCGGCGTAGCTGTCCCGCGGCAGCGAGACGATGCTCGCGCGCTCCTTGTCCGCGGACAGATGCACCAGCATGACCGCGTCGGTGCAGTTGCAGGGCGCACCGCCCAGCCGGTACTTCTGCTTCTCCTCCTGGGTGATCCTGTCGCGGCCGTCGGTGCCCACGAGCAGGAGATTCGTGCCGTAGCCCGCCCGGGGCCGGTTCTTCATGTCCTTGAACGGGTCGATCCGGTCGATCCCGGTCTCCAGGCTGGTCACCACCGCATGGCCGATGCCGCCGGCCCCGAGCACCAGCACGGAAATGCCGGTCACCACGCGCATGCCCCAGCGCGGCCGTTCGTCCTGCTTTCTGGACCTGCGCTGCGGCGGAGCCGGGCGGGAGTGCGACGAAACGGGGGAGGGGTGCGGTGTGGGCACGGGGGGAACCTCCGCGGTGCAAGGGCGACCGTTCGCACAGTAGGCCCATATGATCTGCGGTCCGCGAAGCAGCCCGGTGGCGCGCGCCGGTGTCCCCCATTCGCGGTAACGTGGCGGCCGAATAACGCCGCCTGGTGGGGTGCGAACCCCCGGCGCCCCCGAGGACCACCCGAGGACCACCATGTCTGCCGCGCAGCACCCCGCCGTCTCCGTGATCATGCCGGTGCTCAATGAGGAACGCCATCTCAGGAACTCCGTCCGGCACATCCTGGAGCAGGAGTACGCGGGAGAGATGGAGGTGGTGATCGCGCTGGGCCCCTCCACGGACCGTACGGACGAGATCGCCGCGGAGCTGGTACGCGAGGACCCCCGGGTCCACACCGTTCCGAACCCGACCGGCCGCACCCCCGCCGCCCTCAACGCCGCGATCAAGGCCTCCCGCCACCCCGTGGTCGTGCGGGTCGACGGTCACGGCATGCTCTCGCCGAACTACATCGCGACGGCCGTCCGCCTCCTGGAGGAGACGGGTGCGCAGAACGTCGGCGGCATCATGCACGCCGAGGGTGAGAACGCCTGGGAGGACGCCGTGGCCGCGGCCATGACGTCGAAGATCGGTGTCGGCAACGCGGCCTTCCACACCGGCGGCCAGGCGGGCCCGGCCGAGACCGTATATCTCGGTGTGTTCCGCCGTGAGGCCCTGGAGAAGGCGGACGGCTACAACGTGGAGTTCATCCGCGCCCAGGACTGGGAACTGAACTTCCGCATCCGCGAGGCGGGCGGTCTGATCTGGTTCTCGCCCGAGCTGAAGGTGCAGTACCGGCCGCGGCCCTCCATCAAGGCGCTCGCCAAGCAGTACAAGGACTACGGCCGCTGGCGGCACGTCGTCGCCCGCTACCACTCCGGCTCGATCAATCTGCGCTACCTGGCGCCGCCCACCGCCGTCTGTGCGATCGCGGCGGGCATCGTGGTCGGTGCGGTCGTCACCCCGTGGGCGTTCGTCGTCCCCGCCGGGTACGTCGCGGCGATCGTCGCCGGGTCCGTTCCGGCGGGCAAGGGCCTGTCGCTGAAGGCGCGGGCACAGATCCCGGTGGCCCTCGCGACCATGCACATGTCGTGGGGATACGGCTTCCTGACCAGCCCGCGCTCGCTGGCGAAGAAGGTCATCGCCAGCCGGCGCCCGGCCGTCACGGTGTAGCTGCCGACGCGGTGTGGGGGCCTTCCGATGTGCCGGAAGGCCCCCACAGTACGTTGTGACCGGTCCGGAGCTACCAGCCGAAGCCCGGCTGAATGTCCATGCAGGCCTTTTCGTCGCCGCCGTTCAGGGCGCGGGCGCTCTCCGGGGCCTTCTCCTTCTTGGCGGGCGCGACGTAGTCCCCGTTCTCGCGCCAGTCGGCTCCCACGGTCAGGGTGATGCCGGAGACGGCGGTCGACTTCTTCACCGCCGAGAGCGGGATGCCGAGCGCCTTGGCGACGGCCTGGGCATTGCCCTCCATGTCCACGCTGGGGAAGAGCACCCCGGTCCGCGGTGTCGCGTCGGTGTTCTGCGCATCGACCGTGGCCTGCGTGAAGCCCTTCCCGGCCAGCAGTTCCTTGACCGCCGAGGCGCGGCCCTTGGCCGGGTACTCGGTTTCGGTCCGGGTTCCGTTGCGGACGCTCACCGGGATCTCGGCGAGGGGCGTCGTGGGCTTCTTGGCGGCCGGGGCCTTGTGCTTGGACGCCTTTCCGTCCAGCGGGATGTCGTCGCGGACCATCTGGAACAGCTGATCGGCCTCGCCGGGCTTCGGGAGGACCCGTTCGCGGTTCACGCCCGTCCCGTAGACGTTCGGCATCGTCGTCATGGTGATGCGGTTGGTGGGCGCCTTCTTGAGCTCATCCGCGAGGTCGTACAGCTTCTTGACCGTGTCGATCCCCTTGTCGACCGTCAGCGCGTCGATCGCCGCCTCGGCAAGGCTCGTCAGCTTGCCCGGGTCGGTGAGCTTGGTGCCCTTGCGCAGCTCACGGACCATCGAGTTCATGTACATGTGCTGGGCGTGGGTGCGGCCGAGGTCGGTGCCGTCCTCGAAGCCGTAGCGGGTCCGCAGCCACTGGAGGGCCTGCTCGCCCTTGATCTTCGTGGTGCCCTTCTCCAGCTTCAGCCCGGAGCCCTTGCCGGCACTCGTGTGGGAGTAGACGTTGCCCTTGACACAGACCGGGACGCCGCCGATCGCGTCGGCCATCGAGACCACACCGGCGAAGTCGATCATCATGAAGTGGTCGATGGTGATGCCGGTAAGCTCGTACCAGGTGGCCACGGAGCATCCGGGACCGCCGCGTTCGAGCGTCTGGTTGGTCATCTCCAGGCCCGTGGTCGCGGGGTAGACGCGCCCCGTCTCCGGGTTGGTGCACTTCGGGATCTTCAGCAGCGTGTCGCGCGGCATGCTGATCACCGACATGTTGCTGCGGTCGGCGGAGAGATGAAGCAGCATCTGCACATCGGCCAGCGGGGGCGCCCCGAAGGTGTTCTTGGCCCCGCCGAGCTTCTGGTTCTTCTTGGAGTCCCGCGCGTCCGAGCCTATGAGCAGGATGTTCAGCGGGGTCTGACCGGCGGCATTGGCCTTGTGGTCGGCCATCTTCTTGTCGCCGAGCGTCAGGTCGGCCTTCTTGAGGTTGCTGTTGAGGTGCTCGTAGTAGAGGTATCCGGCGCCGGCGCCGCCGAGTATCAACAGCGCGAGAACCGAGGCGCCCCAGCGCAGGACCCGGCGCTTGCCCTTCTTGCCGTGCCGCTTCGGCCCACCCCGGTGGTGGCCGCCGTTTGCCGCGCCGGCGCCGGAGTCCGGGCCCTTCTCCGGCGCGTCCTCGTGGGGCCCGTTGTCCCGGCCGAGTTGACCGGCGTGCCGGACGCGTGGTCGCGTCCCCTCTCCGCGCGTACTGCTACGTCCCACCGGACCCCCTGCTGCTAAGACTCGTGGTTTGGCGCGGTGACCCGGTGTCACTTGGCGCACTCTGGCTTGTCGGCGTTTGCCAACGGAACGTCTTTCGGTACCTTTTTCGGTGCCGCGATGGGTATGCCCGCGCCCTTGAAGTCGTTGCCCAGGGTCAGCACCATCGCCTGGAGCCCTTCGGCGTCCGTGGTGCCCTTCTTCATGGCCGAGCTGGGCAGGCCCATCATGGCGGCCAGCGCACGGGCCTGGTCCGCTTGGTTCGGCGCGTACTCCAGCGTCGTCTTTTCGATCTTCGCCGGGGCGTTGGCCTTGTTCGTGGACTTGAGCACGCCCTGGTTGTTCTGCAGCCAGGTGACGGTCGTCTGCGCGGCGCCTGGGATCTTTCCGCCGTTGTACACATCGACCCGTACGTCGGCCGCGGCGGCCTTGGGGCCCTTGAGGAGCGCGTCCTGCTTGCTCTTCTTGGCCTTCTTCTGCGCCTCCACCTCGGTCAGGGAGACGTCCTCGCGCATCATGGCGAACAGCGGGTCGGCCTTGGCCTTGTCCAGTACGACGGTGGCCTTGACCAGCTCGGCGGGGTTGTCCATGACCGGCGCCGTCACGAAGGTGATGTTCTTGGTGTCCACCGTGCTGAGTTCCTGGGCCAGCGAGGTCAGTTTCGTCACCGAGCCGATGCCGGAGTCCACGGTGAGCGCCTTGGTCGCCGCGTCCGCCAGGTCGTACAGCTTGGTCGGGCTGGTCAGGGTGTCGTTCGACTGCATCTCCCGGAGCATCGAGGCCATGAACTGCTGCTGGACCTTGATCCGGTCCAGGTCGCTCTCGTTGCCGAAGCTGTGCCGGGTCCGTACGAACGCCAAAGCGTCCTCGCCCTGGATCCGGTGCTCGCCCTCCGACAGGTCCAGATGCGAGTCCGGGTCCTTGACCGGCTTGGCCAGACAGACCTTGACGCCGCCGACCGCGGTGGACAACTCCTTCACCGCGTTGAAGTCGACCATCATGAAGTGGTCTGGCTTGATGCCGGTGATCTCCTCGACCGTACGCATGGTGCAGCCCGGGTTGCGGCCGCCCTGGCCGAGGCTGGTGTTGAAGCGGACACCCTGCGTCCCCGGAATGACCTTCTCCGAGCCGTCCGGCTGCTTGGCGGTGCAGTCCGGGATGTCGGTGATCATGTCGCGGGGGATGCTGAGCGCCGTCGCGTTGGTGCGGTCCTTGGAGACGTGGAAGAGGATGGTGGTGTCGGCGTGGCCCTCGCTGTTCTTGTCGCCGTAACCCTCGTTGCCCTTACCGGTGCGCTTGTCGGTACCGATGATCAATATGTCGATCGGGGAGTCGGCGTCGGCGACGTTCTTGTTGCCGGCGTCGCCGATGTCGACGGTGTTCAGGTTGCCGTTGAAGCGCTGGTACAGCGCGTACCCGCCCACTGACAGGCCGACGAGCACGAAGGCCATCGTGCCGCCCGTCCACAGCAGCGCCTTCTTGCGGCGCGCCTTGGGCGCCTTGGGGGCCTTGCGGCTGCGGCGGCCCGATGCCTCGCCGTGGCCGGAACCCTCCTGTTTGCGGGGGGCATTGGCCGAACGGCGGCTGCGCTGTCCCATAACCTCGCGGCGCGGGGCGGACTCGTGCCCGTCAGGGTCCGGACCCCGGCGCTCGCCGCTGCTGTCACGAGCCGTATCTCCGCGCTCGCCACTGTCGTTACGAGCCGTATCTCCGCGCTCGCCGCCACCGCCGCGGACCGGTTCTCTGCGATTGGGTATACGCGGACCGGACGCCTGGGAAGCGCCGGTCGAATCCCCTCCGGATTGGTTCAGTCGCAATTCGTAATCACCGGTGTGCGGGTTGAGAACCCACTGGTCCGCAGGGTCGATTCCATCTGCCCGCCCACGACTTTGCGCATCCACGGTTGTTTGGGTCCTCCGTCGGTGCCACGCGAGGCGCCTCCCCCGATCAGGCGCTCGATCTTTCGCTCCGGGAATGCGCGGCCTGGCGGCCGGTAGCACCGGATCGCGTCACAATATCGGCCCGGTTCGGTATCGAGCGACGAGCGTGACAAATTCCACGGTCCTTACAACTGGTCATTCTGCTCATTACACGCCGATCACCGGCCTCTGCTTGGGAATTGCTTTACTGCTTGCACAGGTCGGCCGCCGCGTTGTTGCCCGAATAGGTCGGTGTGGGACTCGGGCCCGCAGCGTCCGGTGTATCGGCCGCGGCATTGTTTTTCCCGTTGTTCTTCCCGTCGTCACCCTTGAGTTGGTCCTCCGGGACCACAGCAACCGGAGTGTCCTCGCGCAGCCGCTTGAAAAGCCGTTTCGCATCAGGCTGGACGAGTTCGTCCCGGTTCGGGTCGGCGGCATACGGCTGCCGGGGCACGGTCAGGAACTGCACCTTGTCGGTCGGTACGTCGCGCAGGCCGCGCACCAGGTCGTACAGGTCCTTGAGGCTGTCCAGCCCCGGATCCGTGGTCAGCGACTTGGTGGCGGCGTCCAGTACCGGGTAGAGACGGGTCGGATTGAGCAGTACGCCGTTGCTCTGCACCTTGTTCACCAGCGCGCCCAGGAACTGTTGCTGGCGGTCCATGCGTTCGGTGTCGCTGCCGTTGCCGATGGACTTGCGGGCCCGTACGTACCCCAGGGCCTGTTCGCCGTCGAGTTTCTGGCGTCCGGCGGGGAGCTTGAGGTGGGCGTCGGGGTCGTCCACCGGCTTCTTGAGGCAGACCTCGACGCCGCCCACGGCATCGACCATGTCCTTGAAGCCGTGGAAGTCGACGACCATCTGGTGGTCGATCCGGATGTCGGCCAGCTTCTCGACCGTACGGATCGTGCAGGCGGTGCCGCCGAACTCGAAGGCCCAGTTGAACTGGGCGAATTGCTTTTTCGTGGCCGTACCGTCCGCTTTGTGGCAGACCGGGATCTCTACCATCAGATCGCGCGGCAGGGACATCGCTGTGACGCTCTTCCGGTCCGCGGCGAGGTGCAGCAGGATCGTGGTGTCCGAACGCTGGCTGCCGCCGTCGTCACGACCGTACTTGCGGTTGTCACCGGCCCGGCTGTCGGTGCCGATGAGCAGAATGTTCTCCGCGTCGTGCACCACGGAGGCGGGCCGCTCCCGCTCGTACGTCTTCAGTTCGGCGGCCGCCGAGGTGTCGGTCCTGATGTTTCCGTCGAGCTTTTTGTACAGCCACCAGCCGGCGCCCGCGGAGGCCAGGATGACGAACGAGACGCCGAGCGCGGTCCAGCGCAGCCAGTGGTGCCGGTGTCCGGCGAGGGGCTCCGGGGCGGCGCCGGAGCCGTACCCGGTCTGCGACGTGCCCTTGCCCGCAGCCGAGTCGTCGGAGTCGCCCGGTGGGCCGACGCTTTTGTTCACGTCTGCGTCCATCCTTCACGTTCGGCGGCGCGCTGGGCCGCCGGTCGCAGGAGTAGACGGCTGAACCTCACGCTTGGTTGTGTCCCATGTGGTCTGTACCGCCGATCATGTACCGGAGTTGACGCGCAGCCCTGAGGACTCGACCCGGTATGGGCCGGATGAGTGGTCCTCAGGGTGCTTGTCATGCCGCGGTGTTGGTGATGCGTTCACTCTCGACGCGCTTCGTCAGACCGTCCTCGCCCAGCTGCCCCAGATGCCGGCACAGGACCACGGACCCCCCGGCGGCCAGCGGCGCGAACAGCCCCGCACTCAGGCCTTCCCAGGTGTTGTACGTACGTCCCGTCAGCAGCCGCGACCCGGCGGTCAGGCCGAGGCCGGCCGCATCCTCGCGGGCCCGCGCCACCAGTTGCGCCGCCGTCAGCTCGGCACCGCCCACCGCCAGCGCGGGAGCGTCCGGGTCCACGGGTGCGAACGGGGCGAACCGGTCGCCCTGGCCCGGTACCTCGACCGCGTAGTCGGCGAAACCCTCGGGTGCCTGCGGGAACCTGCCGCCCAGCGGGCGCAGCGCCAGGGCGACCCGCTCGCCGCGGCAGGCGCGCGCGGCCTCCAACGTGTCCGGGCCGCTGACGACGAGGTCGGCGCCGGCCGGGTCGCCCTGCACTTCGGCGATCACACCGACCGAGGAACACGCGAGCAGCCAGACCGCGGACTGCCAGTGCGCGGGCAGCAGAAGGGCGAGCCGGTCGCCCGGTTCCGCGGCAAGGTCGCCTTGCAGGAGGTTGGCGGTCTTGGCCACCCAATTGGCGAAGGTGGCCACCGACAGTTCGACGCGTTCTCCGGTGGCGTCGTCGTAGAAGGTGACCAAGGGGCGGGCCGGATCCGCGGCGAGCGCGGAACGCAGCAGGTCGGCGGGGGTGCGGTCGGTGGCGTTCATCCGCGCAAGGGTACGCGGGGGTGCCGGGCCGGGCGGAGGCGCCGGGAGCGGGGTACACCGGTTCGGCAGACGGACCAGCTCCGCCCAACTGCAGGGCCGCTGAACAGAACACTGCAAAGGCGGCGCCGCTGAACAGAACGCCGCGAAGGCGGCCGCAGACCGTTGTGGGCTGCTGACCGGGGACGGGCCGGACCGATCTGCATAAACTGTCCAGCCGAAACCAGGCCAGGCCCCACCAGGAAGCAGAGTCAGCGCTGTGACAGAGGCAAGAGAAGCGATCCTCCTGGTCGGCGGCAGGGGAACCAGGCTGCGCCCGCTCACGGTGCACACTCCCAAGCCCATGGTTCCGGCAGCAGGCGTCCCGTTTCTCACGCACCAGCTGGCGCGTGCCCGGGCCGCCGGGGTCGAGCACATCGTGCTCGCGACTTCTTATCTGGCGGAGGTCTTCGAACCGTACTTCGGGGACGGTTCATCGCTCGGTCTCCACATCGAGTACGTCACCGAACGCGAACCGCTCGGCACCGGCGGAGCGATACGCAACGTCGCGTCGCGGCTCACCGCGGGCCCCGACGAACCGGTGCTCATCTTCAACGGCGACATCCTCACCGGCCTCGACATCCGGGAACTGGTCGCCTCGCACACCGCATCCGGAGCGGATGTCTCCCTCCACCTCACCCGGGTCGAGGACCCGCGCCCCTTCGGCCTCGTACCGACGGACGGCAGCGGCAGGGTCACCGCGTTCCTGGAGAAGCCCGAGACGCCCGAGGAGATCGTCACCGACCAGATCAACGCGGGGGCGTACATCTTCCGCAGGTCGGTCATCGACACTATCCCGGCCGGTCACCCTGTTTCCGTCGAGCGAGAGACCTTCCCCGGACTGCTCGCCTCCGGCGCACATCTCCAGGGCATGGTCGACTCCACGTACTGGCTGGACCTCGGCACCCCGCAGGCCTTCGTACGCGGTTCCGCCGACCTGGTCCTGGGCCTCGCACCCTCCCCTGCCGTCCCGGGCCGGTGCGGCGACCGACTCGTCCTGCCGACGGCCTCCGTCGCCGCCGACGCCGAACTCGGCGGCGGTACGGTCATCGGCGAGGGCGCTTCGATCGGCCGAGGAGCCCGGATCGACGGCTCCGCGGTACTGGCCGGCGCGGTCGTCGAACCGGGAGCCGTGATCACGGACTCGCTGGTCGGAGCCGGCGCCAGGATCGGCAGCCGTACGGTGCTGAGCGGCGCGGTCATCGGGGACGGGGCCCGGGTCGGCGCCGACAACGAACTGCGCGACGGCATCCGCGTCTGGTGCGGGGCGGTCCTGCCGGACGCCGCGGTGCGCTTCTCGTCCGACGAATAGCCGGGCACTCGCCATTCGCCGGTCGGTCTTACTCTCGACAGGGCACCCCCGACGACCGAGGACCTCACCGTGGCAGGACGATTCGCACCCCGCAGTGCCCCTCGCGCGGCCGTCCCCCACCAGGTGGCGGCTCCGGCGACGGAGGCGCTGAGCCGCGACTGGACTCCGCCCGGCCCGCTCGACCTGCGCCTGGTCCTCGGCCCGCTGCGCCGCGGCCCCGCCGACCCCACCTTCCGGATGACCCGGGACGGCGCTGTCTGGCGGGCCGTCCGTACGCCCGCAGGCGCCGGAACCCTCCGCGTCACGGCCCGGGACGGCCGGATCGAGGCGGCGGCCTGGGGACCTGGCGCACCCTGGCTGCTGGACCAGCTCCCGACGCTGCTCGGCGCGACGGACGACCCGGAGGCCTTCCGCCCGCGCCACCGGCTGCTCGCCCTGACCCGGCACAGCCGTCCCGGCCTGCGCCTGCTGCGCACCGGCCTGGTCATGGAGTCCCTGATCCCGTCGGTCCTCGAACAGAAGGTCACTACGGACGAGGCCTACCGCGCCTGGCGCTACCTGGTCCGCAAGCACGGCAGCCCGGCGCCCGGCCCCACGGACCACGCCGCGTTCACCGCCCTCGGCCTGCACGTCATGCCGGACGCCCGCACCTGGTCCCTGATCCCCTCCTGGGAATGGCACCGCGCAGGCGTCGACGCCAAACGCTCGGCCACGATCCTGCGCGCGGTACGCGTGGCCCGCCGCCTGGAGGAAGCGGCCGCCATGGAGCTCCCGCAGGCCATGGCCCGCCTGGAACTGATCCCCGGCATCGGTCCCTGGACCTCGGCCGAGACCCTCCAGCGGTCGAACGGCGCGGCGGACGCGGTCACGGTCGGCGATCTCCACCTCCCCGGCATCGTCGGCCACGCCCTGGCAGGCAACAGAAACGCCGACGACGAGGAAATGCTGGCCCTCCTCAGCCCCTACGAGGGCCAGCGCCACCGGGCCACCCGCCTCATCCTCCTGTCGGGCCACATCCCACCCCGCAGGGCTCCTCGCATGACGAGAGGCGACATCGCCCGCCTGTGACGGGAGAGAGACACCCACCCCCCACCTCACCGCACCGTGACAAACCCCTCCGCACTCCGCCCCACCCGTGCCGCAGGAGCAACCGCCGCCCGCCCCACCGCGACCGCTCCCAACGGATCCCACGACCCCGGCAGCTCCAGCACCTCACGCACCACATCGCGGCAGAACATCGTCGACGACACCCACGCCGAGCCGAGCCGCTCGCCCGCCAGCGCCACCAGGAAGTTCTGGATACCCGCACCCGCGGCGACCACGAACATCTCGCGCTCCGCGGTGTCCCGCCGCTCGTCCCCGTACGTGTGGGAGCCGTCCATCACCAGGCACGGCACCACCAGATACGGCGCCCGGCGCAGCACATCGCCCCGTCGCACCCGCTTCGCGATCGACTCCTCGCTCCGGCCGTCCTGGCGCAGATCCGCGATCCAGGCGTCCCGCATCGCGTCGAGCAGCCGGGTCCGCGACTCCTCGGACTCCAGCAGGACGAACCGCCACGGCGTCGTGTGATGCGGCGCCGGCGCCGTCACCGCCGCGGCCACGGCCCGCCGCACCGCCCCCGGGTCCACCGGATCGTCGGTGAACTCGCGCACCGTACGCCGCAGGGTCACCGCTGCCCGTACCGCCTCCGACGTACCGAGCCGGAACATGTCGTCGTCCGCGACCCGCACCAACGCCCGGGCGCCGCCCGCGGAATCCGTCGGGTCCACGACATGGCCGAGCCCCCGCACCACTGCGACCGGCAGCCCCGAAGCCTTGCCCTTGACCAGATCACCGGCCGAGGCCAGCTCATCGGCGGTGGCGACCACGGTCGCGCTCAGCGGATTGCCGTACGCATCCGTACCGCCGCGCAGATCGTCCAGCACCAGGACCCCGGCTGCCCCGATCGCGACATCGGTCAGCCCGCTGCGCCACGGGCGCCCGAAGGTGTCCGTGACGACGACTCCGACCTCGACGCCGAGGGTGTCCCGCAGGCCGTCCCGGATGGTGCGTGCCGAAGCGTCCGGATCCTCGGGCAGCAACAGCACTGTTCCGGCGGGGGTGTTCGAGGCGTCGACCCCGGCCGCCGCCATGACGAGACCCTGCCGGTTCTCGACGATCCGCAGCGTGCCCCGCCTCGCCACCACCCGTACCGTCTCGGCGTCGATCGCCGCCTCCCGGTCGGTGGCCTCGACGATCCGGCCCTCCGCCTTGGAGACGATCTTCGAGGTGACCAGCAGGACGTCGCCGTCGACCAGCCCCGGCTCGGTGGCGGCGATCAGCTTCGCCAGGTCGTCCCCGGCCTGCACCTCGGGCATCCCGGGCAGCGCCCAGACGCGGTAGGACGGCGCCGGGGAAGAACCGGAGGACTCGGCGCTCACGCCCGTACCTCCTCGGCCAGCATCAACGCCTGCCGGGCCATCTCCGCCGTCGCCTCGGCATCGGTCATCATCAGCGGCACGGAACGGCAGCGGATGCCCGCGGCCTCCACCTCCTCGACCGCCCCGGCGTCCACCGTGTCGACGAGCCATCCGTCGAGCAGCCCGGAACCGTAGTGCGCGGCCACGGCCGAAGCCGTCGACTCGACGCCCACAGCGGCGAGCACCTTGTCCGCCATGCCGCGCACGGGCGCGTCCCCGACGATGGGGGAGAGGCCGACGACCGGCACCCCGGCTTCGGCGATCGCCTCCCGGATCCCGGGCACGGCAAGGATCGTCCCCACCGACACGACGGGGTTGGACGGCGGGAAGAGGATGACATCCGCCTCGGCGATGGCCTCCAGCACGCCCGGCGCGGGCTTGGCCTGCTCGGCGCCGACCGGCACGACCGCCTGCGCGTCGACCGAGGCGCGCAGCTTGACCCAGTACTCCTGGAAGTGGATCGCCCTGCGCTCGCCGTCCATGTCGACCGCGACATGCGTCTCGACCCGGTCGTCGGACATCGGCAGCAGCCGGACGCCCGGCTGCCAGCGCGCACAGAGTGCCTCGGTGACGGCGCTCAGCGGATAGCCCGCGCCCAGCATCTGCGTACGGACGATGTGCGTCGCGAAGTCGCGGTCGCCGAGCCCGAACCATTCGGGCCCCACGCCGTACGCCGCGAGTTCCTCCTTGACCTGGAAGCTTTCGTCCGTACGCCCCCAGCCCTGCTCCTCGTTGATGCCACCGCCGAGGGTGTACATCACGGTGTCGAGGTCGGGGCAGACCTTCAGCCCGAACAGATGGATGTCGTCACCGGTGTTGCCGATCACCGTGATGTCCGCGTCGGGCGTGGCCTGCTTGAGGCCACGCAGAAAACGAGCACCACCGATACCGCCGGCCAGAACCACAATGCGCATGCAGACAGTCTGTCAGGCGAAGCCTGGTCCTTGCCGGGGCGGTGGTGGGCGACGGGTGGGCTGTCAGGCGAAGCCTGGTCCTTGTTGGGGTGGTGGCGGGTGACGGGTGGGCTGTCAGGCGGGTGCGGCATCCAAGGCTGCCGGGGCGCATTGTGCCAGGTGCATCGGCATCTCGGTCAGACCCGGGTAGTAGATGTGCAGACTGACGGCCGGTTCGAGGGAGTCATTGACCACTTCGTGTACATAGCCGGGCGCGAAGACGCGCTGCGCGCCGGAGTCCAGCACCCGTGTCCCGCTCTCGGTGCGCTCGGTCAACCGGCCGTCCAGGACGGTCAGTACGCCGGAGGACGGGCCGTGGTCGTGGCGCCCGCTGCCCTGGCCGGGTACCCAGCTGAGCAGCCAGACCTCGTAACCGAATGGGGTCCCGCCTGCTCGAGAGGAGCCGAGAGCTCGGGGAACGGTGCGCAGCCGGTGGTACCAGCGGGTGGTGGCGTCGTACCGGACGAGCGGCGCCCACTGCGTGCGGTCGGCGCCGATGCTGCGGGCGAGTCCGGCGAACTCGGCCACGGTGGAGGGATGCTTGCGGGCCGGCTGGAGGAGGTGCTGGACCTCAAGGATGTCGCCGGCGATCTGAAGGTCGCTGTCGCTGTTCATGGAAACGGGGGTTCCTCGGCATGGGGGTGCAAGTGCGGGGTGTCTCGGAGACCGGAGAGTCGCGGAGAGGAAGCTCTACGGAGGCGTTCTGCGAGAAGCTCTGCAAAGAGGAGCTGGATCAGAGCCGGTGCCTTACGGCATCAACAGCTGTGACAGCTGGAACAGCAACAGCGGGCCTGGGCAGCGGTGCGGAACCCACGGACGTGGGTGGCGTACATCGCTGCGGTCGCTGGCATGCGGTCAAGGAGACCGGGTCGATCTGCCGCTGTCAACTCAATGCCCGATTTGGGGGTAATGTTTCACCTCATCCGGTTACTGGGGGCGGGGGGAGGTTTGCGCAGTCGGCATGGTGGAGATGTGGCGCATCAACCGCGTCCGCAAACGCCGTTGGGGCCCCGTGACTCCGCTGTGATCTTGATCGCTTCGGTGATCGAATCGAAACATGAAGGTGGTCCCCGGTCGTCTCACCCAGTGAGAGAGGGGGTGCGGTGGGGCCGATGGCATATGTCAGGTTTTTGGCGATTTGCACACTTTCCGCATACCCTTGGTTCCGCAGAGTGAATACCGGGGTCAATAGCAGATCTTCGCTTGACTGGCCTGGAGCTACACACTTGTAATTTCACTCGTGTCGTTCGCCGCAATCAGTAACGGCTGCATCACGGGGACGCAAGAGACAGACGAGGGGCGCACATGACCGAGCTGTTCCAGCAACTGCTGGTCGAGGACGCGGACGAGGAACTCGGCTGGCAGGAGCGCGCGCTGTGCGCCCAGACCGATCCCGAGTCCTTCTTCCCCGAGAAGGGCGGATCCACCCGCGAGGCCAAGAAGGTCTGTCTCGCCTGTGAAGTCCGGTCCGAATGCCTTGAGTACGCGCTTGCCAATGACGAACGGTTCGGAATCTGGGGCGGTCTTTCGGAACGTGAACGACGCCGTCTGAAGAAGGCCGCCGTCTGACCGCGGACCACCGGAACAACAGAACGCCGCGCACCGAACCGCGACCGACCATGGCCCGCCGCCTGCCCGCGCAGGCGACGGGCCATCGCCGCGCCCGCCGCTGCTCCACCACCGTCCCGTCACCACCCTCGTCCAACCGCTCGGCGGCACCGTGGTGATCCGTACCGTTAGTGTGGGGCCCCGTCCGAGACGCGCCAACGCCCCGACGGAGCGCGCGTGTACACCGATGCAGCCCCCGGGGGACATCCCCCGGACCCGGCCGGAGGGCCCGTACCTCGATGTCCGTGCACAGCCAATCGACGGCGCCGTACGCGGCTGCCGCCGCCCCAGAGTTCCCCCGGCATGTCGTCACCGCCGTGCTTGTCTCCCACGACGGCGCACGCTGGCTGCCCGACGCGCTCGCCGGACTGCTCGGGCAGGAACGCCCCGTACAGAACATCGTCGCCGCCGACACCGGCAGCGCCGACGACTCCGCGCAGCTGGTCACCGAGGCGCTCGGCGCCGAACGCGTCCTGCATCTCGCGCGCCGTACGAGCTTCGGCACCGCCGTCGACGAGGCGACCCGCACGGCCGGCGTCCTCACCCCCGAGGACCTGCCGTACCTGAAGCGCCCCGACGGCTGGGACCCCGTCAGCAGGAGCTGGCGCGACGACGCGTACGACCTGCCCGAACTGCCGCACGGCGAACCGGTGCAGTGGCTCTGGCTGCTCCACGACGACTGCGCGCCCGAGCCCGACGCACTTGCCGCGATGCTGCGCGTTGTCGACACCGACCCGCACGCCGCGATCGTCGGCCCCAAGCTCCGCGGCTGGTACGACCGCAAGCAGTTGCTCGAAGTCGGCGTCTCCATCGCCAACAGCGGTCGCCGCTGGACCGGACTCGACCGGCGCGAACAGGACCAGGGCCAGCACGACCAGGTCCGTACCGTGCTCTCCGTCTCCACCGCGGGCATGCTGATCCGCCGTGACATCTGGGAGGAGCTCGGCGGGTTCGACCGCAGGCTCCCGCTGATGCGTGACGACGTGGACCTGTGCTGGCGCGCGCACACCGCCGGACACCGGGTGCTCGTCGCCCCCGATGCCGTCATCAGGCACGCCGAGGCATCCGCCCGAGAGCGCCGCCCCATCGACTGCGCCGGCCGCTCGGTCGCCTCCCCGCACCGTGTCGACAAGGCCGGCGCCGTCTACACGATGCTGGCCAACGCACGCGCCAAGGCCCTGCCCTGGGTGATGCTCCGGCTCGTCGTCGGCACCCTGCTGCGTACCCTCGCCTATCTCGTCGGCAAGGTGCCCGGCCGGGCCCTCGACGAGGTTGCCGGGCTCTTCGGCGCCCTGCTGCGCCCGGGACAGATCCTCGCGGCCCGGCGCAGCCGCGGCAAGGGCGCCGTCGACCAGGCCGAACTGCGCGGCCTCTTCCCGCCGCCCGGCGCCACCATCCGTGCCACCGCCGAGCAGATCGCCGGAAACTTCGGCAGCGATTCGGACGCCGACTCGGCCGGCTCCCGGCACGGCGCCGTGGAGTCCGGTCCCGGCGGCGACGAAGCCGACTTCCTGGAGATCGAGCAGTTCGCGCGGCTGAAGCGGATCGGACGCAAGCCGGGCCCGGTGCTCTTCGCCGTCCTGCTCCTCGTCTCGCTCGTCGCCTGCCGCGGCCTGCTCGGCGGCGGTGCACTCGCGGGCGGCGCGCTGCTGCCCGTGCCCGCCGACGTCTCCGACCTGTGGGGCAGGTACGCGGACGGCTGGCACGCGGTCGGTACCGGCGGCACGCAGACCGCACCGCCCTACCTCGCCGTCATCTCGGCCCTGTCCGCGCTGTTTCTCGGCTCGACCGGCTTCGCGGTCACACTGCTGCTGGTCTGCTCGGTCCCGCTCGCCGGACTCACCGCGTACTTCGTCTCCCGGCCATTGCTCGAATCGAGGCTGCTGCGGGCCTGGGCGAGCGTCGCATACGCCTTCCTGCCCGCCACGACCGGCGCACTGGCGACCGGCCGCATCGGCACCGCCGTACTGGCCGTCCTGCTCCCGCTGATCGCCCGCGCCGCCGTCTCCGCGCACGGCATGCGTGCCGTCGGCGACGCCCGCGGCAGCTGGCGCGCCACCTGGGCGTACACCCTGCTCCTCACCTGCGCGATGGCCTTCACGCCTATCGTCTGGCCGCTCGCCGTGGTCCTCGGCATCGGTGTGCTCGTACTGCGCCGCGACGACATCGCCGCGTACGGGCTCCGCTTCCTCGCCGCGATCGGCACACCGCTGCTGGTTCTTGCGCCCTGGTCCCTCTCGCTCCTCACCAGCCCGTCCGGCTTCCTGAAGGAGGCGGGCATGGAGACCGGTACGGGCACGGCCTCCGCACTCGACCTGCTCGGCATCAGCCCCGGAGGCCCGAAGGCCGCGGGTGGTGTGCTGCTGCTCGGCATCGTGTTCGCCGCGCTGGCGGCGCTGCTGCGCGGGGAGCGGCAGTTCGCGGTACGCACCGCGTGGGTGGTCGCTCTCGTGGCACTGGTCTTCGCCGCTCTCGCCAACGGCTCGGGCTGGGCGGGTCCCGCCACCCTCGTCTACGGCATCGCGCTGATCGTCGCCGCGCTGGTCGGCGCGGACGGCGCCCGGCTACGCGTCGCCGAGCTCAGCTTCGGCTGGCGCCAGCCCGTCGCCGCACTGATCGCCCTCGCCGCGGGCCTCGCCCCGGTGCTGGCCGCCGCGGGCTGGATGATCGGCGGCGCCGCGGGCCCGCTGGAGCGCCGCGACCCGGTGCAGGTGCCCGCGTTCGTCGCGGAGGAGAGCACCACGAGCGACCAGCCGCGCACCCTGGTTCTGGGCGGCACGTCCCCCGACACCGTCTCGTACACCCTGGTCCGCGGCTCCGGCGCGCGGCTCGGTGATGCCGAACTGACCGAGGCGGGCGGCAGCAACAGCCACCTCGACAAGGTCGTCGCCAATCTGGTCGCGGGCTCCGGCGCCGACCAGGGCAGCCAGCTCAGCGAATTCGCGATTCGTTACGTACTCGTACGGGACGGCGCTCCGAAGGAGATGAGCCGGGTCCTCGACGCGACCCCTGGCCTCAGCCGGCTGAGCCAGCTGGACGGCAGTGCGCTGTGGCGGGTCGACCAGCAGGTCGCCCGCGTCATGATCATGCCGTCCGGCACCGACGACGAGCCGGTGCCCGTGGGCTCGCTCCCCGTCGAGGCGCACACAAAGATCCCGGCAGGCGGCTCCGGCCGGGTGCTGCGGATCGCCGACGCCGCCGACCCCGGCTGGGAGGCCACGCTCAACGGGCGCCCGCTGACCCCGAAGACCGTCGACGGATGGGCCCAGGGCTTCGAGCTCCCCGCCGAGGGCGGCACTCTGGACCTCACGTACAACACCCCGCTCACCCACACCGCCTGGATCTGGGCCCAGGCCGCGCTGGCCGTGGTCCTGGTGGTCCTCGCCCTGCCCGGCCGCCGCCGGGAGATCGACGACGACCTGCCCGAGGACGCCACGACGGTCCCCGCGGAGCCGGTCGCCGGCGAGGGACGCCGCGCACGCAGGCTGCGCGCGGCCGCCCAGACGGAAGCGGAGGCCGAGTCGGAGCCGGCCGGGGGCAGAAGCGCCGAGGAGGCGGCAGGCGAGTACGTCCCCGCACAGCAGACGGCCGAACCGCATCCGCAGCAGACCGACGACCAGGACGTGTTCGTCCCGCAGGCCGACAGCGGTCCGTACGCGGCGGTGCCGCAGCAGCAGTACGGCGAATGGGACGCGCAGCAATATCAGGGCGCCGGCTACCAGCAGTACCAGGGAGAGCAGTACCAGGGCGAGCAGTACCAGGACGGCCAGTACGGCACGCAGCAGGAGCACCGGGCGACCGCCGACCCGTACCAGCAGAACGCCTACGACCCGTACGGCTACGCGCAGCAGCAACAGCAGTACGACCCGCAGGCCCAGTACGCCCCGCAGAACCCCCAGTACGATCCGCAGGCTGCGTACGATCCGCAAGGCAACTACGGCCAACAGGTCGGTCAGCACGGCCAGTACGGCCTGCAGAACCCCGACGAGAACCCCGCCCCGGGCCAGAACCCGTGGCCGACCGGTAACACATCGCGAGGCGAGTCCGAGTGAAGTCCACCAGCCTGTCCCTCATCGCGGGCACCGTCGCCCTTGCCGCCGTCACCGGATTCGCCGCGGTCACCGCGCCCGGCGACGGGGGCACGACGGAGGCGAAGACCGCCACCCGGCTGCCGGTGGAACGGTCCAGCCTGCTCTGCCCGGCGCCCGGTCTCTCGGATCTCGCGGAGACGACGTACACGTCCTTCACCCCGGCGGGCGGCGGCGGTGAGGCCGGTACGGCCGAACTGAAGCAGTCCGCGTCCATGGCGGCCGACGACGGGAACAGCGGCAAGAAGGGCAAGGAAGACAAGGCGAAGGCGGATTCCGGAAAGCCGGTCGTCTCCCTCGAGGAGCCCGGCAAACCGGCCACCGCCGATGCGTCCGGCGCCGACGCACCCGCGCTGGTCGGCACTGCCACCGGCCGCCTGGCACCCGGCTGGACCACCCAGCAGACCACCACGGTCGAGGCGGGCGGCGCCCGCGGCCTGCTGGGCGTCAGCTGCACCGGACCCGACACGGACTTCTGGTTCCCGGCCGCCAGCACCGCGAAGTCCCGTGAGGACTACGTCCACCTCACCAACCCGGACGACACCGCCGCCGTCGCCGACATCGAGCTGTACGGACCGGACGGCACCCTCAAGTCCGATGTGGGCGAGGGCATCACGGTGCCCGCCCGGTCCAGCGTCCCGGTCCTGCTCTCCACGCTGACCAGCGAGGTGGCCGAGGACGTGACCGTCCACGTCAGCACCCGAACCGGACGCGTCGGCGCGGCGGTCAGGGCCGCGGACGAAGAGACCGGCAGCGACTGGCTGGCAGCCTCGGCCGACCCGACGGGCACCCTGGTGCTCCCCGGCATCCCGGCGGACGCCACCTCGGTCCGACTGGTGGCCTTCGCAGCCGGCGACGACGACGCCGACCTGAGCGTGAAACTGCTCGGGAAGACCGGCGCGATCTCCCCGGTCGGAAACGAGGAGCTCCACGTCAAGTCGGGGATGACCGCGGGCGTCGACCTGAAGGACATCACCAAGGGCGAAGCCGGCTCCCTGCTGCTCACCCCGGCCCGGAGCGGAAAGGACACCCCGGTGGTGGCCGCGCTGCGCGTGGTCCGCGGCGAGGGCGACGGGCAGGAGGTCGCCTACATCCCGGCGACCGGCCCGGTGGGCGCACAGGCGACCGCGGCCGACAACCGGGCCAAGGGCTCGACCCTCTCGCTCGCCGCGCCGGGCGCCACCGCCACCGTGAAGGTCGCCGCCTCCGCGGGCAGCGAGGGCGGCGAACAGACCGTCAAGACGTACACGGTCAAGGGCGGTACGACGCTCGCGGTCACCCCGCCCGTACCGTCCGGGCTCAAGGGCAGCTACGCGCTGACGGTGGAGACGGAGTCGGGCGGCCCGGTCCACGCCGCACGCACGCTGGCCCTGCCGCAGGACGGCATCCAGATGTTCACCGTGCAGACGCTGCCGGACGACGGCGGAACGGTCGAGGTGCCCGCGGCCGAGCAGGACCTGTCGCTCCTGTTCGAGTGAGCGGGCCGGCGGTACGGGCGGGGCCGGGTGCCGGGCCTGCTCGTACCGCCGCTCCTACTCCTGCCCGTACCGTGGATCGACCGACTCCGGCGAAAGACCGAGCAGGTCCGCGACCTGCTCCACCACGACCTCGTGCACCAGCAGGGCGCGCTCGTCGCGGTTCTTGGTGCGGATCTCGACAGGCCGCCGGTAGATGACGATCTGCGCGGGCCGGTTCTTCTCCGCGGAGACCGCACGCCCCAGCGGTACGGTCTCCTCCTGAGTCCCCGGCACATCGAGCACCATGAAGTCGACATCGGCCAGCTGCGGCCAGCGCCGCTCCAGCCGTTCCACCGAGTCCTGCACGAGATCACGGAAGTTCTCCGCCCTGCTGGCCGAGAGCGGCACCTGCGGCGGGGCGACGGGCCCCCGCATGCCGCGGCCGTGGCGGTCACGACGGCGTGGGTGCGGCTCGGATGAGTGGGGAGGTACGGGACTGTCCATCACCGACGCAGGGTAACTCTCCGCGGGGCAGGCGGATCGCTGGTCCCTGACAGGGCGTCGACATGTCCAATCCGGAACAATCCGGCCGAACAGGAGCCCGTTCAGGCCCGGCTCCTGACCATTGATCTCCTGCTGAATGACAGCTTTTGTGCCAGGTCGGGACCGGAATCGTTGCCGGTACGAACTGCGCTTCCGGGTTCCTCCGTGGGTTCCTCCGCAGGTCAGAAGGACTGTCCGGAAGGCGGTTCCGTCGAAGTCCACAGGGCGACACGGTGGAGTGACCTGAGGGAGAGTCGTCGCAGCCCGCTCAAGAGTGCGGTACCGTCCAATATCGTGAGCCTTGTACGTCGCTGTTCGCGCACCGCGTGCGGCCGCCCTGCCGTCGCGACACTGACGTACGTCTATGCCGACTCGACTGCGGTCCTCGGCCCGCTCGCCACCTACGCCGAGCCCCACTGCTACGACCTCTGTGCCGAGCACGGCGAGCGGCTGACCGCACCGCGCGGCTGGGAGGTCGTCAGGCTCTCCGACCCCTCCGCTCCCACGCGCCCCAGTGGCGACGACCTCGAAGCGCTTGCCAATGCCGTACGGGAAGCGGCGCGGCCGCACGACCGTGGAGCCGACAGCAGGGGCCCGCAGACCGCGGACCCGATGGAGGTCGCGCGCCGCGGTCATCTGCGGGTGCTGCGCTCACCGGACTCCTGAGTGCGGCGTGCCGCTCGGTGCGCCCCACTCGTGATGTCCCGTTCAAGTCTTCGCGTACGGATCAGCGATCAAAACGTGTCGTGGACACAACTGTTCCGGACGTTACGGCACCCAACCCAGCCCGACATCGAGGACAAAGCGGCAACCGGCCGCCCTGGTCACCGTACGCGCAGCCTGGCAACCGCACCGCTGCGCAGCCGCAAGGCCCCACGGTCCGCCCGAGCGGCCGCCGGGTAGTTTGGGCGGTCCGTAGAGATCTCAGGAGGACCGGCCCGTGGCTGCTGATCTGTCGCAGATCGTCAAGGCGTACGACGTGCGCGGAGTGGTGCCCGACCAGTGGGACGAAACGCTGGCCGAGCAGTTCGGGGCAGCGTTCGTCGAGGTGACGGGCGCGGACGCGATCGTGATCGGCCACGACATGAGGCCCTCGTCGCCCGGCCTCTCGGGGGCCTTCGCACGCGGCGCTGCGGCGCGCGGCGCGGACGTCACACTGATCGGCCTCTGCTCGACCGACCAGCTGTACTTCGCCTCCGGCAGCCTCGGCCTCCCCGGCGCGATGTTCACCGCCTCGCACAACCCGGCGCAGTACAACGGCATCAAGCTCTGCCGGGCGGGCGCCGCACCCGTGGGCCAGGACACCGGGCTCTCCGAGATCCGCGCCCTGGTCGAGAAGTGGTCCGAGACCGGCACACCGCAATCGGCCGCCACCCCCGGCACCGTCACCGGGCGCGAGACGCTCCCCGACTACGCCGCGCACCTGCTGTCCCTGGTCGACCTCGCATCGATCCGCCCGCTGAAGGTCGTCGTCGACGCGGGCAACGGCATGGGCGGCCACACCGTCCCCACCGTCTTCGCGGAGCTTCCCGTCGACCTCGTACCGATGTACTTCGAACTCGACGGCACGTTCCCCAACCACGAGGCAAACCCCCTCGACCCGAAGAACCTCGTCGATCTCCAGGCCCGCGTCGTGGCCGAGGGCGCCGACCTGGGCCTCGCCTTCGACGGCGATGCCGACCGCTGCTTCGTCGTCGACGAGCGCGGCGCGGGCGTCTCCCCGTCCGCGATCACCGCCCTGGTCGCGGCCAGAGAACTCGCTCGCAACGGCGGTAACGGCACCATCATCCACAACCTGATCACGTCCCTCTCGGTCCCCGAGGTCGTCCGCGAAAACGGCGGCACCCCGGTCCGTACCCGCGTCGGCCACTCCTTCATCAAGGCGGAGATGGCCGAGCACGGCGCGATCTTCGGTGGCGAGCACTCCGCGCACTACTACTTCCGCGATTTCTGGAACGCCGATACGGGCATGCTCGCCGCGCTCCACGTCCTGGCCGCTCTGGGGGGCCAGCCGGGCACCCTGTCGGAACTGGTCGCCCAGTACGACCGCTACACCGGATCCGGCGAGATCAACTCCACCGTCGCCGACCAGTCCGGCCGCACGGCAGCGGTACGTGAATCCTTCGCACCCCGCGACGGCGTGACTACCGACGACCTGGACGGTCTGACGGTCACGGGACCGGACTGGTGGTTCAACCTCCGAGCCTCCAATACGGAACCCCTGCTGCGCCTGAACGTCGAGGCCCGCGACGAGCAGACGATGACGGCGGTACGCGACGAGGTACTGGCACTGGTCCGGTCACCGGCCTCGTAGGGCGAGTCTCCGGTCACGGGCCTTGTAGGGCCGGTCCGGGAGGCCGGGCCAGGTCAGCCCGCCCGGCACCTCCGGTCCGTCGGGCGTTCGAGGACCGGGGCTCGGGGCAGAGCCCCGGTCCCGGGAAGGGGCGGGCAGCGGAACAGGCCCGCTGCAGGCGCCCACCGTCACCCCACCCACCCCGGCCCGGGCCGCGCCCCCCGCACCCCGGCGGTAGGCTGACGTCGCCCGATCCGCGCGAACCCGAACCGCTCGTTCGAATGCTTGAAGGGACTCACCCATGCCGCTCGAAGCCGGCCTTCTGGAGATCCTCGCCTGCCCGGCCTGCCACTCTCCGCTCGACGACCGGTCGGCGGCCGACAGCCCCGAGCTGGTCTGCACCGGCACGGATTGCGGCCTGGCCTACCCGGTACGGGACGGTATCCCTGTCCTCCTCGTCGACGAGGCCCGCCGCCCCGCGTAGGGGCATCCGTGGCCGCACCCCGCACGGTGATCAGCACGTGATCGGAGGACCGTCCCCATGCTCGACGAGTCGCTGCTCGACGCCCCGGAAGCCCTGGCCCGAGCAGACCGCCGCGGCCTGCTCCGCGGTGCCGCCGAGGCCGGGGCCCGGGTTCGTACCGCCGCCCGGCACGCGGCGGAGGCCGGGATCGCCGCACTGAACCCGGAAGGCCGCCCCCGCGCCGTACTCGTCGCGGGCTCCGGCACCGCCGCGTCCGGCGTCGCCGACCTGATCACCGCTCTGGCAGGCGCCTTTGCGCCTGTCACCCGCATCCACCCCACCGGAGTCGCCCCCGCCGCGGGCGCGATGCGCTGGACGCTGCCCGGCTGGGCCGGCTCCGTGGACCTGCTGCTCATCGTCACGGCCGACGGTTCCGAGCCGGGCCTCTCCCTCCTCGCCGAACAGGCGTACCGTCGCGGCTGCAGCGTCGTCGCCGTCGCCCCCCGCCAGTCACCACTGCGCGAGGCCATCCATGGTGCGCACGGACTCGTCGTGCCGATGGCCGCGGCCCCGCACGGCGAGTACGACGCCGAGACGTCGGCCGCCGGCCCCGGCACTCTCTGGGCCCTGTTCACCCCGCTGCTCGCGCTGCTCGACCGGGTCGGCCTGGTCACCGCCCCCGCCGAGGCGCTGCAGGGTGTCGCCGACCGCCTCGACCGCACCGCGGAACGCTGCGGTCCGGCCATCGCCACGTACAGCAACCCGGCCAAGACCCTCGCTGCCGAACTCACCGACAGCCTGCCCCTCATCTGGACCGAGGGCGACGCCGCGGGCCCGGTCGGCCGCAGATTCGCCGCCGTCCTGGCCGAGCTGTCCGGCCGCCCGGCCCTCGCCGCCGAGCTTCCCGAGGCGCTCCCCGCTCACGGTGCACTGCTGGCGGGCGCATTCGCGGCCGGGGCCGACCCCGACGACTTCTTCCGCGACCGGGTCGACGAGCCGGAGCCCCTGCGCGCCCGCGTCGTACTGCTCCGCGACCGTCCCGCCGGCGGGCTGAGCGCCGGACCCGCCGCCCGCGAACTGGCCCTCGGCCACGACACGGCGATCAGCGAACTCGAACCGGACGAGGGCACCGAGCTCGAAGCACTCGCCGAACTCCTCGCGGTCACCGACTTCGCCGCCGTCTACCTGGCACTCGCGTCGGCAGCCCGCGCCTGACCGCCCGAGCCAACGCCCCCACCACCACACCCCCGATCCACGCACCTCACAAGGACGAACTCATGGACCGGCTGTCCAACACCGTGCGCCCTTACGCCTGGGGCTCCACCACTGCCATTCCCGAGCTGCTCGGCGTCGCCCCCACCGGCGAACCCCAGGCCGAGATGTGGATGGGCGCCCACCCCGGAGCCCCCTCCCGCCTCACCCGTACGGCCAGCACCCAAGAGGCCGGCGCCGAGCGGCCCCTCACCGACGTCATCGCCGCCGACCCCGAGCGCGAACTGGGGCGTCCCACCCTCGAAAAGTTCGGCCCCCGCCTGCCCTTCCTCCTCAAACTGCTCGCCGCGGGCGCCCCGCTCTCCCTCCAGGTCCACCCCGACCTCGCACAGGCCAAGCAGGGTTACGAGGACGAGGAACGCCGGTCCGTCCCGATCGATGCACCCCACCGCACGTACAAGGACGCCAACCACAAGCCCGAGCTGATCTGCGCACTCACCCCCTTCGCCGGCCTGTGCGGCTTCCGCAGGCCCACCGAGGCGGCCGAGGCGTTGGCAGCACTCGGCGTCGACTCCCTCAAGCCGTACGTCGACCTCCTCGGCGCCCACCCCGAAGAGGCAGCCCTGCGCGAGGTCCTCACCGCGATCCTCAGCGCCGACCCGGCGGAGATGGCCGAAACGGTGAACCAGGCGGCGGCCGCCGCCGAGCGCCTCGGCGGCGCCCACGCCCCGTATGCCCGGATCGCCCACCACTTCCCCGGCGACCCCGGTGTCATCGCGGCGATGCTGCTGAACTATGTAGAACTCCAGCCCGGCGAAGCCCTGTTTCTCGGTGCGGGTGTTCCGCACGCCTATCTCGACGGGCTCGGCGTCGAGATCATGGCCAACTCGGACAATGTGCTGCGCTGCGGACTCACACCCAAACACATCGACGTAGCCGAACTCCTGCGCATCGTCCGCTTCGAGGCGACCGATCCCGGCGTCCTGCGTCCCGAGGCGTCCCCGTCCGGTGAGGAGCTGTACGAGACGCCTGTGGAGGAATTCCGGCTCTCGCGCTTCGATCTGTCGCCCGGCGCCGACGTCGTCGACCTGACCCGGAACACCCCGCAGATCCTGCTCTGCACCGCGGGCGCCCCGAAGGCCGGCACGCTCGGTCTCACACCCGGGGCCTCGGTCTTCGTCCCCTCCGGCGAGAAGGTCGAGGTGTCCGGTACGGGAACTCTGTTCCGCGCCACAGTGGTGGCCTGAAGTACCGTCCGCACCAGCGGCTGCAACAATGTCCGGCCGTACCGCGGCGCCAGGGCCGCAGCACCGAAGAAGGGACACAGGCACCCATGAGTGCGTCAGGCGGAACCAAGGCGATCGTGGCGGCACTCGGCGCCAACCTAGCGATCGCAGTGGCCAAATTCGTGGCGTTCCTGTTCAGTGGCTCGTCGTCGATGCTGGCGGAGAGCGTCCACTCGCTCGCCGACTCGGGCAACCAGGGCCTGCTGCTGCTCGGCGGCAAGAAGGCCCAGCGCGAGGCCACCCCCCAGCACCCCTTCGGCTACGGCCGCGAGCGCTACATCTACGCCTTCCTCGTCTCCATCGTGCTGTTCTCGATCGGTGGCATGTTCGCGGTGTACGAGGGCTACGAGAAGATCAAGCACCCGCACGAGATCGAGGCCTGGTACTGGCCGGTCGGCGTGCTGGTCTTCGCGATCATCGCCGAGGGCTTCTCCTTCCGTACGGCCATCAAGGAGTCCAACGAGGCCCGCGGATCGCTCTCCTGGAAGGAGTTCATCCGCCGCGCGAAGGCCCCCGAACTCCCCGTCGTCCTCATGGAGGACTTCGGCGCACTGATCGGCTTGGTCCTCGCCCTCGCAGGTGTCGGCCTCGCTGTCGGGACCGGCAACGGTGTCTGGGACGGAATCGGCACCCTCTGCATCGGTGTCCTGCTGATCGTCATCGCGATCGTCCTCGCCGCCGAGACGAAGTCCCTGCTGCTCGGCGAGGCCGCCGGCACCGACCAGGTCGAGAAGATCAAGTCCGCGGTCGTCGACGGCGACACGGTCACCGCCCTCATCCACATGCGTACGCTCCACCTCGGCCCGGAAGAGCTGCTGGTCGCCGCCAAGATCGCGGTGCAGCACGACAACACGGCCACCGAGGTGGCCAACGCCATCGACGCCGCCGAGACCCGCATTCGCGCAGCCGTCCCGATCGCCCGGGTCATCTATCTGGAACCGGACATCTACAGCGAGGCCGCCGCCGCAGCCGGCGCCGACCCTGCCAAGACCCCAGGCGGAGCCCCCGGCAACGCTCCCCCCACGGCCTCCGACGGAACCCCGGACACCTCGACGGATTCCGGCCACTGACCCACCCGCTTACACCTCCCAACCGCTCCCAACCGCCTCTGACAAGCCCTCCCGCCTGCTCCCGGTAAGCCTTCCCAGCCACTTCCCGTCCTGGGCGGGCTGGGAGCGACTGGGCCGATCGGTGTAGATTCGACGGCAGTGTCAGACGTCGCTGCTGATGGCGGTCGATCGGTCCGTATGTACGGACCGGCCGAGGGAGAGAGGGCCTCCGACGGACTGCGCCGCGAGCACCCGGGCATTCGTGTGTCCGCCGCCGCAGAGCCAGCCGTGCCCACCTCGACACCCATTACGAGGAGCAGCCCGTTATGACGACAATCGCCAATCGACAGGACTTCAAGGTCGCCGACCTCTCCCTCGCGGCGTTCGGCCGCAAGGAGATCACCCTCGCCGAGCACGAGATGCCCGGCCTGATGTCGATCCGCAAGGAGTACGCCGCCGCGCAGCCGCTGGCCGGCGCCCGCATCACCGGCTCGCTGCACATGACCGTGCAGACAGCCGTGCTGATCGAGACCCTGGTCGCCCTCGGCGCCCAGGTCCGCTGGGCCTCCTGCAACATCTTCTCCACCCAGGACCATGCCGCCGCGGCCATCGCCGTCGGCCCGAACGGCACCCCGGACGCCCCCGCCGGCGTCCCGGTCTTCGCCTGGAAGGGCGAGACGCTCGAAGAGTACTGGTGGTGCACGGAGCAGGCCCTGACCTGGCCGGACACCCCCACCGGCGGCCCGAACATGATCCTCGACGACGGTGGTGACGCCACCCTCCTCGTCCACAAGGGCGTCGAGTTCGAGAAGGCCGGCGCGGCCCCGGACCCGTCGACCGCGGACAGCGAGGAGTATGGCCACATCCTCACCCTGCTGAACCGCACCCTCGGCGAGTCCCCGCAGAAGTGGACCCAGCTGGCGTCCGAGATCCGCGGTGTCACCGAAGAGACCACGACCGGTGTGCACCGGCTGTACGAGATGCACCGTGACGGCACCCTCCTCTTCCCGGCGATCAACGTCAACGACGCCGTCACCAAGTCCAAGTTCGACAACAAGTACGGCTGCCGCCACTCCCTGATCGACGGCATCAACCGCGCCACCGACGTCCTGATCGGCGGCAAGACCGCGGTTGTCTGCGGCTACGGCGATGTCGGCAAGGGCTGCGCGGAGTCCCTGCGCGGCCAGGGCGCCCGCGTGATCATCACCGAGATCGACCCGATCTGCGCGCTGCAGGCGGCGATGGACGGCTACCAGGTCGCCACGCTCGACGACGTCGTCGACCAGGCCGACATCTTCGTCACCACGACGGGCAACAAGGACATCATCATGGCCGCCGACATGGCCAAGATGAAGCACCAGGCCATCGTCGGGAACATCGGCCACTTCGACAACGAGATCGACATGGCCGGTCTGGCGCAGATCGACGGCATCGTCAAGGACGAGGTCAAGCCGCAGGTCCACACCTGGACGTTCCCCGACGGGAAGGTCCTCATCGTGCTGTCCGAGGGCCGCCTGCTGAACCTGGGCAACGCCACCGGCCACCCCTCGTTCGTGATGTCCAACTCGTTCGCGGACCAGACCCTGGCCCAGATCGAGCTGTTCACCAAGCCCGAGGAGTACCCGACCGATGTCTACGTGCTGCCCAAGCACCTGGACGAGAAGGTCGCCCGTCTCCACCTCGACGCGCTCGGCGTGAAGCTGACGACGCTCCGCCCCGAGCAGGCCGCGTACATCGGTGTCGAGGTCGAAGGCCCGTACAAGCCCGACCACTACCGCTACTGATCCCGCCCGTCACCGACCGCGTACGTCACCGGTCGGTGACGACCGGCCGCTGACAGGCGGAAAAGCCTCAGCAGCAGCTACGAGCGCAGGCCCCCGCACCCCCGTGTCGGGGGCCTGCGCTCGTACCGCACCCGCTCAGTCCGAGGAAACCTCGAAGGACCCCATGCCCCGCGGCCGATATTCGCTCCATGATCTTCACGATCACACCCTCCTCGGCGAAGAACACTTCCAGTGCGCCCCCGGTCCCTCCGGCTGGCGCTACGTCTCCCAGACCATCGCCCCTTCCGGCGACCACCTCGGCTCCGTCGACCTCACCCTCGACGAACTGGGCCGCCCTATCCGCCTCGAACTCCACGCCGCGAGCTGGCAGGTCCGCGGCGCCGCCCTCGAAGGCGTCACCTGGGTCCGTGCCGGCCCGACCGGTACTCGTGCCACCGAAGGCAATGTGCGCGCCCACGCCTTCACCGGCACATCCCCCGCATTCCTCGTTGCGACCTCACGCCTGCTGCGCCTCACCCCCGATTCCTCCGCGACCCGCGTCCGTCTGGTCGCTTTCACCGACCCGGTCCTCGCCCCCCGCACTGTCGACCAGTCCTGGACCCTGGTGAACAGTGAAGCGCACGCCACTGACAACGGCCCTCTGACGGTGGACGAATACCAGGTCAGCGCCCTGGACACCGGCGAGCAGCACACCATTCACATCGCCGGCGACGTGGTCCTGTCGGCCCCCGGGATCGAGCTCGAAGACCTGGAGTCCCCGCCCTCGCCTCGCTAACCTTGTTTTTTATCTACCACGATCATCCAGGTCTGCCGATGGCCTTGAGGGTCTCGGTGCGTTTGGCGGTTTTGCCGACGTCGTAGCGGGGGTGCC